>CAYVTI010000032.1:0-26268 GCA_964454545.1 uncultured Rickettsiales bacterium | reverse complement strand
TGCGATGGCTGCTTTCAATCTGTTCACATCTTCTGGGGCAGTACCAAGCAAGCGCCCCAGCTTATCGAAAAATTCCACTTCCAACTTCGGCAACTTATTCTCTTGTACCCACCAATCCACCCCCTCAATTTCAAGCACAACCTCGACGGTTCCTATTTTCTTCAACAATCTTTTTAAGTCTTCCGATTCTTTTCCCTCATCTATCTCCCCGCCATTGTAGGCATGATATTCCTCTATTAGCTTGCCTGCGTTAGGCGCGTTACCAACGATAAGCCTTAATAGAATACTACCAGAAGAATCCTGCATTTTATAACTATCAGAGATAGGTTGCTACTCTGTCTTTATAATAGGAGAGAAAGGTAAAGAAATAGTAAATACTGAGGTTTAAAAACATCTGCCTTAATGTAGATAGAAAATATAGACAGAAGCTGTGCCAAGTAACTTGGGGTTCGCACATTGCCAGCCCCTTTTATTAAGGATAGCCTTGTTTTCTCATGCACTGATTTTCTAGCACTCTTTGCTATTTTGTAGCAACTTTGCCGCTGAAACAGGAGAAAAGAGCAACTGGGTGGATACTTCGCATAAATCCACCGTCCGGTGGCTTCGTCTTCTTCCGGAAAGATTCAAGTATAGGCAAAATGCTGACAAACTGCTCCCAGCTTATATCGCCTGGATATCCTTTTGACATACCATCCTCCAACTCTTTGTTGAAAGATAGCATCTTACCTATTGCAAAAACCTTGAAAGGTTCTTAGAGGCGCTGTCTACTTGTTCATCCGATCGAAGAAATCTTCGTTAGTCTTGGCGTCCTTGAGTTTATCCAGCAGGAATTCCATGCCGTCCATGACCCCCATCGGGTTGAGAATGCGACGCAGCACCCACACCTTGGTGAGTGTGCCCTTGTCATAGAGCAGGTCTTCCTTACGCGTGCCAGACTTGGTGATATCAATTGCCGGAAAGGTACGTTTGTCGGCAAGTTTGCGATCAAGCACCAACTCGGAGTTGCCGGTCCCCTTGAATTCCTCGAATATGACTTCGTCCATGCGCGAACCGGTATCAATGAGCGCCGTCGCAATGATGGTAAGCGATCCGCCTTGCTCAATGTTGCGCGCGGCACCGAAGAAGCGTTTCGGGCGTTGCAGCGCGTTAGCATCCACACCGCCGGTCAGTACCTTGCCGGATGACGGGATAACAGTGTTATAGGCGCGCGCGAGACGGGTAATCGAGTCGAGCAGTATCACCACGTCTTTCTTATGCTCGACGAGGCGTTTGGCTTTTTCAATCACCATCTCCGCCAGCTGGACGTGACGCGATGCCGGTTCGTCGAACGTGGAACTGACCACTTCGCCTTTTACCGTTCTCTGCATATCGGTCACTTCTTCCGGACGTTCGTCGATCAGCAATACGATGAGGAAGCATTCCGGGTGGTTGGCGGTGATGGAATGCGCGATGTTCTGCAGTATCACCGTCTTGCCGGTACGCGGCGGAGCGACGATAAGGCCGCGCTGGCCTTTACCCAGCGGCGCTACGATATCAATAACGCGCGTGCTCAGGTCGTTCTTGTTCGGGTTTCTCTCGTTCTCCATCTGGAGCTTTTTGTCCGGATAGAGCGGAGTGAGGTTGTCGAAATTTATTTTATGGCGGATGAAATCCGGCGGGTCGAAGTTGATAGTGTTCACCTTGAGCAGGGAGAAATAACGTTCGCCGTCCTTGGGCGCGCGGATTTCGCCTTCCACCGTATCGCCGGTACGCAGCCCGAAACGGCGGACCTGGCTCGGCGAAACATAGATGTCGTCCGGACCGGCAAGGTAGTTTGCTTCCGGCGAGCGAAGGAATCCGAAACCGTCCTGCAACAGTTCGATGACACCTTCCCCGATGATGGGAGTGGTTTCCGCCACTTTCTTGAGTATGGCGAAAATGATGTCCTGCTTCAGCATAGAGCCGGCATTTTCAATCTGGTAGGTTTCGGCAAGCGTAAGCAGCTCGTCGGGCGATTTACGCTTCAATTCTTGTAAACGCATATGGGAAATCTCGTATAAAAAAGGAAAATTGTGATAGAAAGAAAGTGTTTAGATTTGATTATTTGCGTTGGGTAAGGCTGCAGGACACGGCCCACTCACGTTAGTCTAAAACTAACACCGGCAGCAATCTAGCAAATATTTCATGTAAGTCAACAAGAATGAAATTATAGATATTTTATCATCAGGCTGGTAAGTAGGGAATCGACGCTTATTAAGAACGTGGATTTATAAATGCTTAATATCATAGCTGGCAAGCACCGCGGCAAAAGGATCGAAACCAAGAAAAACCAAACCATACGTCCCACCGGCAGCCGTACACGCGAAGCGGTTTTCAACATATTGTCACATGGCCAGTTCGGCGAATACGGCACTTCGCCGATGGTAGACAAATCGGTCATCGACTTGTTTTGCGGCACCGGAGCACTGGGGCTTGAGGCCCTTTCCCGGGGAGCGAAGCATGTTACCTTCGTTGATGAATCCGCTGAATCGATTGCTCTTGCCAGAATGAATATCCAGCATCTGCGCGAAGAAGAAAATGCAAGCCTTATCCGCAGCGACTCCACTTCCCTGCCACCTGCGCGCAGGAGGTGCGGCCTGGCATTTCTTGATCCGCCTTATAACAGTGGCCTTGCCGTCAAGTCGCTTGCAAGCCTTGATGAGCAGGGATGGTTGGAAAAAGACGCCATAGCGGTGGTGGAGCTTTCACACAAGGAAACTTTGATCCCGCCAGCAAATTACAGCATTTTCGATGAGCGCAAATACGGCAATACCAAGATAATGCTGCTGCAGTATGAAAGAGTTGAGAGTTGAGTGGCAAGTGCTTGCTCAAAACTCTCAACTCTGGCCACTCAATACCTGCTTAAGATTAACCTTACCGCTGCCCCGCTGTGATGCTTTCTGCTGGGAAGGATGCGGTTTCCAGCCTGTCATGGTGATGAATTCAAACGTAGCGGTTACCGTGCCGTCATCCGCAGAAAAGTTTGAGCGATAGTATTCCTGAATGGCGGCCATGTGAACAGGAGAAGTCAGTCCCTTCATCTGTGCGTTAAGCACATTGCTTTCGCCCATCCCGCGCAGGTCTTTCATGAGCCTCTCCACGCTGTCATATCTGACCGTGATCGTTTCACTGTTAATCACCGGCAGGGCAAAACCGGCGCGTTGCATAAGAGCGCCGGCATCGCGCACTTCCACAAACGGAGAGACACGGGGACTGAGCGGAAAACCATGCGTGACCGATGCACCGGTCACGGAACTGCGCAGTTCCTTAAGGGTATTCGCGCCCGGCAGGATGGCGATGAACAATCCGTCCGGCTTGAGGATATCGCGTATCTGTATCAGGCAGCCCGGCAGGTCGTTCACATGATGCAGGGAAAGGGCGCTTGCCACCAGATCGAATGTATCCGCGGCAAAGGGCACCCCCTCTTCGTCGCACACCACCTGCGGGCGCATCGTTTCCGCGACATCGCACCGGATGACTCTGCTTCCGTTTTCCATCATTTCCGCAAGCTCGCCTTCGTGGCAACCGAGATCAAGCGCAAGGGGAAAGGCGCGGACCATATCCGCCAGGCAATCGGCAAGCCTCGCCGCCGCTTCCACCTTAAGGAAATTATGTTTTCCCCATGCTGCGGCAGCGCGTTTGCGGCGCATGCGTAAAAGGCTACGGTTAAAAATCTTGCTGTTATCCATGTTCCTATTACAATCCCTAAAATGCAGATACTAAGCCAACATTTCGCAAAAGCAAAACCTATCATGGGCGCCATTGTGAATACCCTGTTTCCTGCACGCTGCGCCGCTTGCGGTGAATTTGTAGGCAGTCACGGCGCATTATGCACCGCCTGCTGGCAGGACATGCATTTTATCTCCGAACCGTTCTGCCATGCCTGCGGGCTGCCTTTTGAATTTAACATTGGCGAGAAAGCGCTGTGCGGGCGCTGCATGGAACATAAACCCGCCTATGCCCAGGCACGGGCGCTATTCCGGTATGACGAGGCCAGCAAAGGCCAGATACTTGCATTCAAATATCTCGACAAGACCCAGCTCGCGCCGGTATTCGGCGAATGGATCGCGCGCATCGCAGGCCATTATGAGGACAGGGTGCAAGCCATCGTCCCGGTGCCGCTGCATTACCTGCGCCTGATTTCGCGCCGTTACAACCAGGCAACGCTTCTCGCGCATGCGTTGGCGGAATATCTCAGGCTCCCGGTATTACCCGACACGCTACGGCGCATACGTGCCACCCCGCCCCAATCCGGCCTCACGCGCAAGCAACGCGAAGATAACATGCGCGGCGCATTCCGCGTAGCGGAAAACAAGCGCGCTTTCATAAAAGGCAAATCCGTGATGCTGGTGGATGATGTCATGACCACCGGCGCAACCCTCAATGCCTGCGCACGCGCATTGCATGACGCAGGCGCACGCGATGTTTACGTGTTCACGCTCGCAAGGACGGTGATTGCGGAGTAAGTATAACCTAATTATTCCTCATAAACAATTTCGCACTTTACATCTGTAATTTTCTTTGACCAGTCTTTCAGATTAAGCATGTAGGTTCCACGAATTTCTTCATGATAGCCTTTTGCCTCTGTCTGTTCAGGAACCCTGGGAGGACAGACAGGAACTTTGGAAAGTGTGTGCAATACTTCCTGTTCACTTAGGTGATGATCGGTATTAATGAGATTATCATGTTCAATCCTGAATCTGCTACTTGTACCATCATAACTAAGAAACCACTTCTCTTCAGATTTTTTGGCTATGCTATAGAGACTTAAGTTTCTCCGAGTGCCTGTCCCAGAGTCCACAAAAAAATAATCTTTATAAATTCCAGCGAAATATTCAGCCCATACATTCTTTTTGACAACCAGCGCGTTATCTTTTGAAAAATTACAATGGGCAGGCAAATCTCTATCAGCTTGCGTTCTGGCAAATACATAAATATCTGACCCAACCGAACCCGGCTTATCCTCTGTAATTACTGTATAGTAAGGATAAATATAGCAATGCCCGCCTTCTTTATCATAGCTTGCTTCGGGTTTTACAATAATTACTGCGTCAGGTTTCTCAGAGGATACCCATACTGGATTATTCGCTCCCACAGAGGAAAACGCTCCACTGAAAAGCAGAATAGGTAAGGATAATAAATAAAAGAGATACTTCTTCTTGGACACTTTCTTATCCTCCTTTCAGAAACCTGCTTCCCGGCTTAACCGCCGGAATATTCTGCAAATGTTCTGGAAGCGCATCCGGCTGGTAGGTCGGCACGCTCAGCTTGAGCAGCGAAATCAGTGGAAATGGGAGGTTCTTCGCCCCTTCCCCTCTGTCAACAAGCGACGCTTCCGCCACCACCTCGCCACCATTTGCCTTTATGCATTCCATCGTTTCAAGCGATGATTTCGCCGTCGTCACCACATCTTCCACAAGCAGCACCTTGCTGCCCTTTTCGATAGAAAAACCACGCCGCAAGGTAAACATGCCATTCTCACGTTCGCAGAATATCGAGGGTATGCCAAGCTGACGGCCCATTTCATAGCCAACCACGACGCCACCCATCGCTGGGGCAACCACCAGATCGAACTTCATACCCAGCAGATTTTTCTTTATCTTACCGGCAAGCGCGGAACATAACCTGTCGGCGCGTTTTGCATCCATCAGCACGCGGGCGCATTGCAGGTAGGTGTCGCTGCGCAATCCTGAGGAAAGGATGAAATGTCCTTTCAATATCGCCCCTGCGTCGGTAAACTCCTTGAGTATTTCAGTTTCGTTCATAATAACGATAATGTTTTTTGTTATTCCCAGGTTAATATATATAGACAAATTCCGCGCCAGATAGCAAGATTTACTGAAATGATGACCGATATCGCGCCGATATTAGAACTTCTGCAAGATCATGAACTTCGTGCATGCCTTGAATTTATCCTGAAAATCGATGCGCTGAAAAAAGTCCTGCGTAAAACCAGCGTCATTAAAATACACCGGCAGGAAAATACCGCTGAGCATTCCTGGCACCTGATCATGATGGCGCTGGTCCTGCAGCGTTATTCCAATGCTCCCTTAAAAACTGACCGGGTAATTAAGATGCTTGCGCTACACGATCTGGGAGAAATAGAAACCGGTGATGTTCATTTATATGACGCAAAACGCCAGCAGAATACGCATTCGGAGCAGGAGGCGGTTGAGGCGCTTTTCGCATCGCTGCCGGATGACATAAAAGATGAATTCACATTACTATGGAAAGAATTCGCCGAAGGAAAAACGCCGGAAGCAAAATTTGCGCGTGCGATAGACCGTTTCCAGCCATTCCTGAGCAATCTCGCCAATGATGGCGGATCGTGGAAAACGCTTGCGGTAACCCGCGAACAGGCGTTAATTAAGAACCAGCATATCGCCGAAGGTTCGCAGAAACTCTGGGAAACTTATCAGCGCCTTTCGCAGAAAATGGATGAAATGGGATATTTTCACCAGGAATCAAACTGAGATACCATCATGCTTGAAAATACCTTATCTGAAATTGAACACATGCCTTCCTATAATATGGTAGGCCGCGTTCTTTCGATCAAGGGATTACTTGTGGAATGCTCCGGCATAGAGAAAATCCTGAGCGTTGGCGCACGCTGCCAGATTGAAGGCCTGGCACCCCTTCATGGCGTCATCCCGAAGATTATATGCGAGGTCGTTGGCTTCCGCGAAGACCGTGCCCTGCTCATGCCGTTTGGCGGGCTGGAGGGCATCGGGCTTGGGGCAAAAGTGGTGTTCCTTGGTTCGGAGTCAGTAGTCTATCCGGACGATTCATGGCTTGGGCGTGTCATCAATCCGCTGGGTCAGGCGATGGACAGCAAAGGCGCAGTCCCTATGGGGAAGAAGCCCTATAAGTTACATGGGGAGCCCCCCCCTGCCCATACTCGCCAGCGCGTGCGCGGCAAAATCGACATGGGCATCCGGGCTATCAATACATTCACAACCTGCTGCCGCGGGCAGCGCATGGGCATATTCGCAGGTTCCGGGGTGGGGAAATCCGTACTCATGTCCATGCTCGCGCGTTATTCTCAGGCTGACGTCAACATCATTGGACTGGTGGGGGAACGCGGACGCGAGGTGCAGGAATTCATCGAAGACGATCTGGGCGAGGAAGGGCTGAAGCGCTCGGTTGTCGTCGTCGCGACCTCCAGCGAATCGGCGCTGTTGCGCCGCCAGTCGGCCTATTTCACCATGTGCGTCGCCGAGTATTTCCGCGATCAAGGAAAGAATGTGCTCTGCATCATGGACTCAATAACCCGCTTCGCCACGGCACAAAGGGAAATAGGCCTGTCCGCAGGCGAGCCCCCTACCACCAAGGGTTATACGCCGACGGTGTTTTCCGAATTGCCGAAGGTGCTGGAACGCGCGGGACCGGGAAACGCCGAACAGGGCTCCATCACCGGGATGTTCAGCGTGCTGGTCGAAGGCGACGATCACAATGAGCCGATTGCAGACGCCGTGCGCGCCATCATAGACGGGCATATCATACTGGAACGCTCGATTGCAGAACGCGGCAGGTTTCCGGCAATCAACATACTGAGAAGCGTTTCGCGCACCATGCCGGACTGTAATACGGAAAAGGAAAACCAATTGGTCATGGCCGCACGCCAGCTCATATCAACCTATGAGAACATGGCGGAAATGATAAGACTTGGCGCTTACCGCAAAGGCACGGATCCGGAAATTGACCGCGCCATACAGATTTATCCGGCGATAGAAAATTTCCTAAGGCAGAAGAAGAACGAACCGAGCGAACTCGCAAAAGGTTATGAAGAGCTTGCGGGCATACTGGGGATGAGCCTGTAATCATTCCTCGCCGAATTTATCCCCTATCAGCCTGCAGATGGCGTCGACCGCTTCTTTCGCCTGAGCGCCTCTTACCCGCAGCCGCAGCGTTGAGTTATACTCAGCGCCCAGCATCATCAACCCCAATATGGAACTGCCTGAAACCTGCGCGACTTCCGCTTCATCTATGATTCCTGCCCCAGAGACTTTCGCCACCATAAAATTCGCATCGAATAATCCCGCCGTCTTGACGAATTTCGCGGCAGCGCGCGCATGCAGACCTTTTCGATTCAAAATTTTTACGCGGACTTCCGTCTCAGGCGTTTCCGGCATTTTTTACCTTGGTCTCTTTGAACAGAAGATTGCTCGCCACGTTGATATATTTGCGGCCCGCTTCCTGTGCCATCATAATCGCTTCATTAAGCGGCACGGTCGATCGTATGCTGGCAAGCTTCACGAGCAAAGGCAGGTTCACTCCGGCAATCACTTCGACCGGCACGGTTCCCATAATGGATATGGCAAGATTCGACGGAGTGCCGCCGAACATGTCGGTCAGGATTACCACGCCACCACCCGTATCGACTTCTTTCGCGGCCTCTATAATATCCATGCGCCTTTTCTCCACATCGTCATCCGGCTCGATGCATATCGCCTTTATATGCGTCTGCTTTCCTACGACATGCTCGGCGGCAGAAATAAAATCCTGCGCCAGTTTGCCATGCGACACAACCACTATTCCGATCATGAGCATTTACCTCTTCACATTTACGTCCAGATCACGGTGACGAACGCTCACCTTATACTCCTTCTTTCGTAAAAATCCAGCGAGCTTTTCACTGACGAATACCGAGCGGTGCCGTCCCCCCGTACACCCTATGGCAATGGTAAGGTAACTCTTGCCTTCCTGGAGGTAGCGCGGCAGCAGCGGCGTAATCAATTGTATCAGGTTTGCAAAGAAGTGCTTTTCGTCCGGGTCCGCTTCAATGAATGCCGCCACGGGCGGGTCAAAACCTGTCATTTCCCGCAAGCCATCGTCATAAAAAGGATTACGCAGGAACCTTACGTCGAACACCATGTCGGCGTCGCGCGGCACGCCGCGCTTGAAGGAAAAAGAGGCGATGAACAACGACAAGGCGCGGTTGGAATTGCCGTAATACTCGCGGATGGCATTGCGCAGATCTCCACTGGTCCATTCGCTGGTATCAAAAGTCACATCCGCAATGTCGCGCAGATTTCCAAACAACTCGCGTTCATAAATGATCCCGTCCATGACCGGGCGATCAAGGGCCATAGGATGCTTGCGGCGGGTTTCGCTGAAACGCCTCTGCAGCACCTGATCATCGCAGTCCAGGAATATGACTTCAACCTTATGGTTGCGTGCACGAAGCTCCGTTATCATGTCCTGAAAATGGGAAAGGGAAAAATCGCGACTGCGGACATCTTCGCCAATGGCAAGGATACGGGCTTCCCCATCCCCATACCCCGATGACGCCAGTGAGGGAATAAGCGACAGGGGAACATTATCCATAGCTTCGCAGCCTATATCCTCCAGTGTCTTAAGCGCGACCGATTTGCCGGCGCCGGACAGTCCCGTGACTATTAATATCCGCATAAGGTGTAGGTAATAGTAATATTGACAATTCTGTGATAAGATACATTATCTGGGCATTGAAATAAACAGCTAATCAATCAGGCACCATGAAAAACCCCATCATCTGCGCCATAGATACGACCGATATTGAAGAAGCGGATCGTCTGATAGGAAACATACAAAACAGCATAGGCGCAATAAAGCTGGGGCTGGAATTCTTTACGGCCAACGGGGCAAGTGGAGTAGCTCAACTCGCGCACCATAATATGCCAGTCTTCCTTGACCTCAAATTCCACGACATCCCTAATACCGTCGCCAAAGCCATCAAAGCCACCGCGGGCATCAACACATTCATGATGACCGTGCACACGTCCGGAGGCCGCGCCATGCTGCAGGCTGCGATTGATGCATCCATGGAAGTGGCGTATCTTACCGGCAAGGCCCGTCCGCTCATTATCGGAGTTACAGTGCTCACCAGCCTCGATCAGGCGGATCTTCATATGATTGGAATAAAAAGCGAACTGAATGAAGAAGTGGCAAGGCTCGCCGATCTGGCGCAAAGCTGCCGTCTGGACGGCGTCGTGTGCTCCCCCTATGAAATCGGGGCGCTGCGCAAACAGTGCGGAAATGATTTCGCTCTCGTAGTGCCCGGCATACGGCCTGCGAACAGCAAGAATGACGATCAGAAGCGGACTCTCACACCGGCGGAAGCCATCGGCAAGGGAGCAGATTACCTGGTGATCGGACGGCCGATCACAAAAGCTGTGAATCCAAAAGAGATCGCGCAAGAAATTTACGATAGCATCACTAGGTAAAAAATTCCTAGCGCAGGTAATAAAGGCTGCACGCTCTCCTGTGCATAAATGCAACAACTATTGCCGCAGCCTTATAATTCCTCAGATATTGGCGATATAAATATGCAGTAAAGATATGGCACAATAATTGCGTGCTCATGACTAGTCTCAGTAAGGATAGATCATGGATACCAATATATACATAGCGCTGTCGAAGGAGATAGGCATCCTCCGCGATATGGAAGTCACGGCGAATAATCTGGCTAATATTACCACTACGGGATATAATAGCGAAAGCCTGCTGTTCAGCGATTATCTTGTAAACAGCAATAACGCCGCAGAGGGCAAAGTCGCGTATGCAAATGACATGGCGACTTACCGTAACACGGAACAGGGCACGCTGCAGGCGACAGGAAGCCCGCTGGATGCAGCGATACAGGGAAGAGGCTATTTCGTTGTCCAGACTCCCCTGGGTCCCCGCTACACGCGCAATGGCAATTTCAAGACCAATGCCATAGGCATACTCGTTACTCCCGAAGGGTATCCGGTGCTAGATGAAACCAATCAGAATATTACGTTTGACCCGACGGACAAGGTGGTGGAAATCCGCAATGATGGAACCATCGTCGTCGACAACAGTGAACGGTCACGTCTGAAAGTAGTGCAGTTCGACAATGAACAGCTGATGGAAAAGGTCGGGAATAATCTGTATAAATCCGATGCCGCTCCGAAACCTGCCGATGATTATACAATCGCAAACGGCATGCTGGAAAGCTCAAACGTAAAGCCGGTTCTGGCGCTGACGCATATGCTTTACGTTTCACGCAGCCTGAGCAGTACCGCCAATTACATGGATACTATCAATTCACTTTCACGCAAGGCTTCTGACACGCTGGCAAAGGTATATGCATAATTTTTAAGGGATTTCTGAATGTTTCTTTCGTTAGATATAGCGGCAAGTGGCTTACAGGCGCAGCAGACGAGCGTTGATGTCATTTCCAATAACCTCGCCAACGTCAGCACCACCGGATATAAGCGCCAGCTTCCTGAATTCCGCGATCTGTTATACCAGAATCTGCGGCGCGTAGGCGCGACGTCAAGCGATACCGGCACCATCATTCCCACGGGCATACAGCTGGGTCTCGGCGTGCAGCTTTCCTCTATCCGCCGTGACCTGAGCCAGGGCGTGCCGGCTTCGACATCCGGGCCGCTGGATCTTTCGATAAGCGGTCGCGGATATTTCCAGATTACCCTGCCGGACGGAAGCACCGCCTACACGCGTGACGGTACTTTCCAGCTTTCCCCTACGGGTGAAATCGTGACGGCAGACGGTTATCCCCTAACCCCTAATATTACCATACCGCCAGATGCCACTTCGATAAACATAAACACATCCGGCGTGGTGGAAGCCACCATACCCAATCAGGTCAATCCCAGCAACCTGGGGCAGCTCCAGCTTGCCACATTTATCAATGAGAACGGCCTTCAGGCGACGGGAAGCAACCTGTACGCCGAAACACAAGCCTCCGGATCGCCTGTCATCGGAACGCCGGGCATTGACGGAGTAGGCACGATACAGCAGGGTTTCCTTGAAAACTCGAACGTAAATCCGGTAAGCGAAATAACCAGCCTTATTACCGCACAGCGCGCCTATGAAATGAACACAAAAGTCATCACGGCATCGGATCAGATGATGCAGACCCTGTCGCAGGTAGGATAATGTATGGATAAGACAGTTGTACAATTTATCATGTTGAGTTAGAAAAACGACCTGGTTAAAAGGTCTTATTATGAAAAGCAGATTTAAAGTTTTTTTGGTACTGGTGTCGGTCATCTCATTTCCTGTAAAATATGTATTTGCAGACAATCTCCATGTGTTCACCGGCAGCAATGCCGGCACCGTCGTCGCTGATGCATTGGTTAAAGCAGGCGCAGGCGCAGGCATAAAGCTGAACATCACCGGGGTGAGGAGCGAGGATGAACTTGCAAGCGCGGAAGGCGATATTCGGGCTGAAGTGAACGATCTCAATCTCGACAAGGAACATGAGCGCTGGAAAGCGATATTGCTTTTCAGTGCCCCCGGCAGGAATCTCCCGCCGGTTACATTATCAGGGGGCTATGAAGCGTTGGCTATCGTCCCTGTCCTCAAGCGCCAGGTGCGCGAAGGGGAAGTGATTAACGCGAACGATATCGACTATTCCAAGGAAGCGGCAAGGCATATTCGCAAGAACATCATAACGGATGTAAAAGAACTCATCGGCAAATCGCCGAAACGCATCATATCTCAGGGCCGCCCCATCCGGCAGGATGAAATCGCAAATCCGGCCATTTTGCAAAAAGGCGCGCATGTGACCATGATATATAAATCAAACAACCTTGAAATCAAAACGCTGGGGGAAGCAATGGATAGCGGCGCAAAAGGCGATGTCATCCGCGTGAAGAACCTGGCCAGCAAATCCATTATAAGCGGTGTGGTGGAAAGCAGCGACAGCGTCCGCGTATCCTCTCCGGAAAACAGCTCGGCGGAGGCCATGTGAAGAATAAGTCGCAAGTCGCAAGTTACATGTTGCAAGCTGTTAAGCCTGCGGCTTGTAACCTGCAACTTGCAGCTGTGATTATCACTTCTCTATTGCTCCTGACCGGCTGCCAATCCCTGTTCGACAAACTTGAAGGCATCGGCAAGCCGCCACCGCTCGACAAGGTGAAAGACCCGACGGCACAAACGGATTACAAACCGATCACCTGGCCACTGCCGGAATCGCCGCCGCCGCCGAAACCACAAGCCAACTCTCTCTGGCAGCCGGGAGCACGCACCTTCTTCCGCGATGGCCGCGCGGCGCGCGTAGGCGACATACTGCGCGTCAAGATAAACATCACCGATCAGGCCGAATTCGACAACAACACGACCAGCACCCGCACTACAGCGGAAAACATAGCTGCCCCGGCATTCTTCGGTTTGCAGAAGAAACTGAAAGTTCTGCCGGAATCACCTAATCCGGCCAGTCTGGCAAGCGTAACCGGAAGCAATAATCACCAGGGCAACGTGACCGCAAAACGCAAGGAAACAGTGCAGACACAGGTAGCCGCCATGATTACGCAAATCCTGCCCAATGGAAATTTCGTCATCAACGGCAAGCAGGAATTCCTGATGAATTACGACATCCGTGAAGTGTCCATCAAGGGAGTCGTGAGGCCGCAGGACATCGATTCCACCAACACGATCGACTCGACACAGGTGGCCGAAGCGCGCATCACTTACGGCGGACGCGGCCAGAATATGGATGTGCAGCAGCGCCGCTGGGGCAGTCAGGCAATAGATATCATATCGCCGTTCTAAGATTTATGGCTGGTATTCTGCTTCTGTTTCTTGCGCACGGAAGAGGATGGAATTTTCATCAATTCGCGGTATTTTGCGACGGTGCGCCGCGCAAGCTCTATCCCGCGTTCTTTCAGTTTCTCCATAATGGCATCGTCGGATAATATGGCGCCCGGTTGTTCCTGGGCAATCAGTTCCTTAATGATATACTGCACGCTCTTGTTGGAATAGCCTTCCCCGCCGCCACTGCTCTGAATGGATGCATTAAAGAAGTATTTGAATTCATAAGTGCCGCGCAGTGTGCTGATGAATTTGTTATTGGTGAC
This sequence comes from uncultured Rickettsiales bacterium, assembly GCA_964454545.1. Taxonomy (GTDB): domain Bacteria; phylum Pseudomonadota; class Alphaproteobacteria; order Rickettsiales; family JABCZZ01; genus JABCZZ01. Next base: position 12,424 of record CAYVTI010000032.1, on the reverse strand, counting down.
GCGGCTCACCGTGCTCTCGTGCAATTCCACTGCGTCAGCGACTTCCTTCAGCGTCAGCGGGCGCAGGTATTTTATGCCGTAGCGGAAGAAATTATCCTGTTGCTTCACTATCTCGGTTGCCACTTTCAGGATGGTCTGCGCCCTGCTGTCGAGCGCTTTCACCAGCCAGTTAGCGGATGCGAGCTGTTCGGAAAGGTATTTCTTCTCTTTCTTATCATGTGTCTTGCCGTAAATCCGCGCATAATAGCGGCGGTTCACCAGAACGCGCGGCAGCACGGCGCTGTTCAGCTCGACATGCCACATATCGCCGCTGCTGCGCAGAAAAACATCCGGTATGACCGCATGCACCTCCTCATGCTGGAATCCCATCGCCGGGCGCGGGTTGAGCGCGCGTATCTCCGCGCACATTTCCCTGATGTCATCTTCGTCCACCCCGCATATCCGACTCAAATCCTTGACATCGTTCTTTGCGACCAGATCGAGATTGCAAAGAAGCGTCGCCATTGCCGGATCGAGACGATTCTTGTCACGCAGCTGGATGGCAAGGCATTCCGACAGATTACGCGCACAAACGCCTGAAGGCTCAAAACTCTGCAGAATGGAAAATGTCTCTTCAATAAGACCGTCCGGACAGTCAAGCAGCGAAGTGATGCTGCCCGTATCTTCCTTTATATAACCGGATTCATCGACCAGATCGATCAGGTGTTGCCCGATAATGCGCTTTACCGGATCGGTCACGACAAGGTTAAGCTGTTCCAGAAGGAACTCCCGCAATGTCTTTTCGCTGGCAGCGAACGATTCGAATCCCTGGCCTTCTTCCCAATTGCTGTCACGGGTCTTTATGCGCGGCTCGTATTGCTCACTGTCGAAACCGCTTTCACCGTAATCCCTATTATCCTCTTCCTCATAAGAGGCGCCTTGTTCCGCTTCACCACCCGTTTCTTCCTTACCCTCTTCCTGCTTGCTTTCCTCCGTTTTCTCTGGCTCTTCCTCTTCCGCAGCAAGGAGAGGATTGCGTTCCAGCTCCTGTTCGACAAATTCGGCAACCTCCAGCGACGACATCTGCAGCAGTTTTATCGACTGCTGCAACTGCTGCGTCATAGTGAGCGTCTGGCTTTGCCTTAGTTCTAATCTCGGAGCAATGGCGGACATAATTCCCGGGTGCAGACTTTACAAACTGAATCTTTCGCCAAGATACACGCGGCGCACTTCGTCATCATCCACAATTTCCTTCGGTGTGCCTTCCATAAGCACAGCACCGTCATGCATGATGTAGGCACGGTCGATAATCTCCAGGGTCTCACGCACGTTGTGATCGGTAATCAGCACGCCGATGCCGCGATCCTTCAGATGCGAAACCAGCATGCGTATTTCAGATACCGCGATGGGATCGATACCGGCGAGCGGTTCGTCAAGCAGTATGAATGATGGGGTCGAAGCCAGCGCGCGAGCGATTTCAACACGGCGGCGCTCACCGCCCGAGAGCGCCATCGCAGGCACATGGCGCAGGTGGGTGATGGAAAATTCGCCCAGCAGTTCGTCCAGGATGATATGACGCTTTTCCGGCTCCTTTTCGCTTACCTCAAGCACCGCCATGATGTTCTGTTCCACAGAAAGGCCGCGGAATATGGAGGACTCCTGGGGAAGATAGCCAATACCCAATCTCGCCCGGCGGTACATTGGAAGGGAAGTGATATCATTGCCATCCAGATGAATGGTGCCATAATCCGGCTGGATCAACCCGGTGACCATATAAAAGCAGGTGGTTTTCCCGGCGCCGTTCGGCCCAAGCAGCCCGACCGCTTCCCCGCGCTGGACGCTCAAGGTCACATCCCTTACCGCCGGTTTCTTTGCATAACTCTTGCCAACATTGCTTGCCCTGAGACCCGAGTCTTTTTCAACCAGCTTAGGGATATAGGGAGTATCAGAATTGTTATCGTCTATCGGTTTCATAGAGCATTTATACAATATTTATGGAGTTTATAACACTTAAAAAATCTTATGAAATGATTTTATCAGCTGTTTATCAAATTTATCCATAGTCGTTTCTATGCCAATCCCTTGCAGTGAAGTTATCCCGTAATCCCTTATTCCGCAGGGAATAATTCCGCTATAATGACTTAAGTCCGGGGAAATATTAATGGATATGCCGTGATACGTAACCCACCGTCTTATACGAATGCCGACAGCCGCAATCTTTGATTCGGCAGCGCTTTTTATATTCCTCCGCGTGCCCACGCCAATCCCTGGCTTTTCACTGCCAGATTCTTGAACCCAGACCCCTACCCTGCCATCACGCACTTCACCTTTTACCCCGAATTCCGCGAGCGTATCTATTATCCATTGCTCTAGGTTTTTCACAAACAGCTTCACATCCGGAGTGCGCTTTTTGAGATCGAGCATAACATAGGCCACGCGTTGTCCAGGCCCATGATAGGTATATTGTCCCCCGCGCCCGGTCTTATAGACAGGAAACCTGTTGCCGTTTATCAGATCGCTTTCCTTCGCGCTTGTGCCAGCCGTATAAAGCGGAGGATGTTCCAGCAGCCAGACAAGTTCGTCCTGCCTGCCATCCCTTATGTCCTGAATACGCTCTTCCATCACTGCGACGGCGTGGGCGTAATCCACCAATTCTTTACTGATTTTCCATTCCATATGTCTGCAGTTGAAGAGGCTTTTATTCTTGACGGCCCTATAACAAATTTATATCATTCCGCGTCTTTTGGAATTAACATTGTACTCGGAGTAACCTATGCAGACAAATATAAAAAGGTCTATTATGCTTTGCACGCTGGCTATCGGCCTGACCAGCGCCTCTCTGGCTGTGGCGGATCAGGACATAGTCGTGGGTCCGGGCAAGCAGCCCGTGCGCAATGAGAGGTTTGGCACCTGCGTGCAGACGAAGTGGAACTCCTCCTCCAACCCATGCGTGGAGCAGGCTCCGGCTCCGGTACAGGCACAGATAGCGCCGCACAGGCATCAGGGCATACAGGCGGTAAGCAGACTCGCCCGCGAGCAGTTGACGATCTATTTTGATTTTAACAAGTCCGCCCTGACTGCGGACTCCAAGCGCAAGCTTGATGCAATCGCCAATGCCGTTAAGAGTTCCCCGAGAGTCACTAAGGTTAACATCGTAGGTTACACGGATGAAATCGGCGGGGACGAATACAACAACAAACTCTCCGTTGCGCGTGCCGACGCCGTTAAAGCGTATCTCGACAAGAAGATCGCCATCGACGTCAATGTGCTTGGCCTGCGCGGCCTTGGCAAAGCAGACCCGGTAGTGGACTGCGCCAAGGTTAAAAGCCGCAAGAAGAAGATCGCCTGCATGGCAAAAGACCGCCGCGTGGAAATCGAATTTGAATTCCAGAAGTAAGGGACTCAGGGAATAGGGAATTAGGGTATTTCTTGGATTCTTCGCCCCTATTCCCTTTCGCCCTATGAACCCTTACCTTCTGCACATGCCCCACTGGCCCAAGCCGCTTGGCCATGAGCCGAAAGGCACTCCCTCGGAACGCACCAGAAAACTTCTTGGCAGGCTTGGCCATCCCGAATTGCGCCTGCCGCCGCTTGTGCATGTGGGGGGCACGAAGGGAAAAGGCTCCACCATTGCTTTCCTGCGCTCTATGCTGGAAGCCGCGGGCTATAAAGTCCACACCTACACCTCCCCTCACATCGAGCGTTTCAACGAACGGATCACACTCGCAGGCAGCGAGATTGACGATACTACACTATACGAGGCTCTTGAAAGCGCGCGCATGGCCAGCGAAGGGATGGAAGTCGGATTTTTTGACGCCACCACAGCCGCCGCCATACTGGCTTTCGCCAATCATCCGGCAGACATACTGCTTATGGAAATGGGGCTTGGCGGCGCGGTGGATGCCACCAACATTGTAGACAATCCGCTGCTAACCGTGCTTACAACCGTCTCCTACGATCACATGGAATATATGGGAAACACCCTGCCTTCCATCGCGGCATTTGAAGCGGGAATACTGAAGCCCGGCGTTCCATGCGTAGTGAGTTACCAGCATCCCGAAAGCGGGCAGGTTATAGAAGAAAAGGCACATGAACTCAATGCTCCGCTATATGCCTATGGCAGGCACTGGCTGACAAAAAGAACCGCGGAAGGCATGATATTCGCCGACACGCATGGGGAAGTAAAGCTTCCCCTGCCTTCGCTGCTCGGCGCGCACCAGATTGTCAATGCGGGAAATGCCATCGCCGCGCTCGGCCTGCTGCATGACTTTAACGTTGAACAGGAACATGTGATTCGCGGCCTCATGCAGGCCAGGTGGAAAGGCCGCCTGGAACGCATGCATTGCAGCTTGCTGCCGCTGGAATGCGAGCTCTGGTTCGACGGCGGCCATAACATGGCGGCGGCACAAGCGATCAGTTTGTTCGCAGGGCATTTCTGGAGCGATAAACCGCTATACCTTATCTTCGGCACGACTTCAGGCAAGGATGTCGTCTCCATGCTGACGCCATTTAAAAACCTTGTGAAGAATATCTATAGCGTGACGGTGAAATCGGAACCGAAGAGTTACAGCGCAGGGCAGATCTCCCAGATCGCCAAGCCCATTGCCAATGTCACGGCGTGTGATAGCATTCACGATGCGCTGCGGGCTATCATGAAGGACGCGCAAGCGCCATTTCGGGCATTAATATTCGGATCGCTTTACCTGTGGCTGGAGACAAAGCATATATGAACACGATCGAAGTCATAAGCGCAAACGAACTGAGATTCTCAGGCAAGAGCTATAAATGCGCCATCGGCAGAAACGGTTTCACCACTACGCCCAAGGAAGGCGCGATGAAAACACCTGTCGGCAGCTTCTCCTTACGCGAGTGCTGGTACAGGGCCGATCGCATAGCTATACCGCCTGCAACAAAACTTCCCCTTAAAACCATACGGCAGGATGACGGCTGGTGCGACGATCCCGCACATCCCGACTATAACCTGCACGTGAAATTGCCGTTTTCCGCTTCGCATGAAAACCTGTGGCGTGAAGACCATAGCTACGACCTCATCGTGCCTATCGGGTTCAACGACACGGACAGGATTCCCGGCAAAGGCAGCGCCATATTCTTCCATATCGCAAAGCCGGATTATCCGCCGACGCTTGGCTGCGTCGCGGTTTCACTTGCTGATATGCGGGAGATTCTGGCAAAGGCGGATGAAAAGACGACGATGGTTATAAGACCGGACTAGTTCTTCGGCGGCCCTTCTTTCATGAACCTCATATATTCTTCCAAATTCAGATGGAGCGCCTGTTTGCCTATCGCCTTTGCCGTAGCAACGGAGGAAGAAGAAAGATGGCACGGATCTTCATCTGCGACTTCCTGCAACAGCCCAGGCATGACATCCGGGGTCATCGCCTTGACGCTTCTTTCCCTTTCAGCCCGTGCCGCTGCCTCCTCCGCCAGTACCTTGTCGATCAGTTCGCGCACGCTTTGTCCGCCGCATCCCAGTTCCTCGTTATTGAGCACGTCCTGGGCAAGTTCGGGACGGATAAGCGCAAGCTCCATCAATGCCGCCCTGTCATCAAGCGTCAGGGTGAGATTTCTTACCTGCCGTAAAATATTGGAGGACAGCTGGAGAAAAGCTTCTTCCTTCGCGCCCAGCTGCACTGTTGGCACTCTGACGACATTCGCATTATAATATGGCGTGTCATATAGTGTTGTATCGCAATAGTCGCGCGTCTGCGCCTGCGGGGCAGCTACGGATTCTTCATCGGCATATGTATTGGTATTGGGATTACTGAGTGCAGGATCATAGGTGGCAAGACCTTTGAATAATTCTTTCTTCCTGCGCGCCTGCTCGTTGAGTTTCCTGTAACTGTCAGGAATCAGCCTGCTTAAATCAAGCTGTTCCGGGTGAATATTGTTCTCATGAATGAAATGGGCATAACCGATAATCACTTCATTCAGCTCCTTCACCACATTGGAAGCAAGCGGGGCGACGATCGCATTCCGCTGATCAGCTATTTCTTCAGGAGGAAGCCCTATTTCCATTGCCATAACAGTCTCATATGTTCAGAGCTATAGGGTAAATTTAGCATTTTCCGATAAATCCGTCTGTGAAGTTTTTATGACAAAAATAACTATATTCTACCTAAACATCAATTAGCCATAATAATCTCTTTCTGCTCTAAAATCAGCGGTAGTTTGTTTAACCAACCGTATTGATCCGGGTGTGGAATCGGGATGTACATTTATGCCATATGGAGTCGATCCTGTGACTCCATTTCTAATGCCATCAATTACTTTAATCCCTTTAATATGGCTAATACATTCGTAAATTTCTCCGAGTCCCTTGAGAGCAGGATCAGTATATCCTTCTGTACTGACTCCCCGAGAGACAATAGCTGCAGGTTGCATAATATCAACATCACCCACAGTCTTAGCAAACTCCTCTGCTTTCTTGTGTTCTTCCTTCTTCAATCTCTCAATCAAGTCATGTACATGTAGTCCCATCCCATTTTCCCGATAGATTTCATTCATTATTTCTACCACCATGTCCGGCTCTGCCAGAGCGAGCCGTATCAACTCTACTTTGTCTGCCTGATTTATATTCATCTTAACTACTGTCTTAACAAGGTCTGCAGATGCATCTATAAAATCCGGCTCATAAGCATCTGCATCCAGCCCCAGTAATTGGGCGTAATAATTGGTGCTTGCTCTTGCAGCCGTTTGGGCATTAGCATTTACTTCCTGTGATCCGTTCGCTGTTCCATCTTCAGAGAATAAGGAGGCTTCCTGGTTAGGACACTTCTTCTCTTCGCCAAAGTTCTGAAGTATTTTTTCAGCGGCTTCTCGCTTTAATTCAGCAAATGGGAGACTTCGGGCTTCATTCCCGGTTTTTTTTTGGGCTATCTCTCCAGCTTTCCTATTATATATTCCAGCAACCGCACGAAACGCGATAATTTCGATTTCTTCCTCAGGAGAAAGAGCCCCAATAACAGGTCCAGTTATTCTTGCTGCTAATTCCCCCATCTGACTATCAGCCATTGCTGGATCTTTCGTCGCTATATTCATAATAACCTCGTAATCACAAAGTCATAGGATAAATTTACCATTTTATAATGTAGTTGTCCGTGAAGTTTTTGTGACAACTATTAGACTTTTATTATCAATATATTACAAGGATCGTTTCTGGCGGAGGTTAAGCTTCTTCCCGCGTTGCCGGTTCAGTACCGGGCGTTTTCATGGGATGCGCATGGCCGTCCAGATCGTCAGGAGTGCATTCACACCATTCAATGCCCTTGATTCTGATGACACACTTGCATGCATCCGTGAATAATCTCTGAACAGGATCGACGTGTTTCGCTGTGGCGATTATCTCCAGCATTTCTTCCCGTACGGCTTCCGATTCCAGAACAGATCCATCCAGAATCTTGTCAATCACATCTGGATTTTCGAGCAGAAAAAGCTTGTCTTCCGCATTCAGCAAAGCGGACTCCTTAACAAGCTGTAATTCCGGTACAGAACATTGACTTAGGAAAGTCACCAATATAGGCTCGACTCCGCCGAAAGGTAAGCAAATAGCTTTGCTCATTTTTTCCTGCTGCTTTATAATTCCGGCAATGGTCGCACATCTGTTGGAAAAATCATCGAAGCCATCCGCTATTTCTTCCTGTGTCTGTTGCTGTGTTTGCGGTATGCCGGATTCTTCCGCCTTTGTCATTTCATCTATAAACAAAGATACCTTCTGACCGCAATTATGAGACAGGACATAAACGAGGGGAACTTCTATGTATTTGGGCAAACCTGGCCGTATGCCTGAAATAACTTCTGCCTGCGCGCCATTTCCTTGTTTTGTTCCCGGACTGTCAATTACAATGTTCCGATCCATACAACACTCCAAGTGCTTTCTATCACACTTACCAGAATTCTACCATTTCCCGTCCCGAAACGGCAGTGAACATTTTATGACAAGAATTTGTGACATTTTTATTGCGTTTTGGGCTGTGCGGGCCGCCTTGCATGAATTTCCGCCAGAGCGGTTTCATACGCTTCCGATATGCCAGCCCCATCCGGAGCCTGCAACACTCCTTTCCTGACCACCCATTTTCCCAGCACCATGACATTTTCCACAGGATAATCCTGAGCAGGATTCAGTATTGCGGCATCGAGTATCCTGTCATCCGCAAGGGAGGAGAAATTGGTGATGGCTTCTGGGTCAAGCGTGACGAAATCCGCTCTCATGCCCACCGCCGCCACGCCCGCGTTCATCCCTATAGCCTGCGCGCCGCCCTGCGCGGCGCGCTCCCATAGTTCATCCCCGCTTAACCCTGTGGCGATTCTTTTCCGATGCAGCAACCGGTTTTCCGCATCCAGCAGGTATAGTTCCTGGAAAGGATTAATGACTCCGTTCTGATCCGGTCCTATGGACAGTTTTCCGCCCCACCGGATATAAGCTTGCGTATGGGGCAGTATGCCGTCCCCCAGATTGGCTTCCGTCGTCGGGCAGAAGCAGATGACCGATCCCGCGTCAGCCACTCGTCTGGTCTCTGCTTCCGTCATATGCGTCGCATGAATCAGCACCAGGCGCGATACATCAAAGCCGGGCACTTTCTCTCCCAGAAAATCGTAAAGCAGCTCCACGGGAGTCCTGCGGCTATGCGCAACGCAATCCGCCACTTCCTTTGCCTGTTCCGCAATATGCATATGGATTGGAAAATGTCCCTTCACCACCCAGTCCGTGCTGAATACCTGCTCCAGGTCCTTCTCAGACACCGCGCGCAGCGAATGCAGCGCAATGCCGATGTTGACGTTGGGTTCTCCTTTATATGTATCCATCAGGGATTCCACGTTTCCCAGATAGCTTTCCGTTTCGCTGTAAAACCGCTGCTGCTCCGGCCGGGTAAACGCTTTCTCCCCGAAATTGCCATACCGGTATAGCGCAGGCATCATGGTGATGCCTATTCCCACTGCCTTTGCAGCGTCAATCGCAATCCCAGCCAGCCTATTGGGATCGGGATAAGGCTTGTAGCCTTCTTTTTCCCCCTGATTGAGAATGTAATGGAATTCTCCCACGGCGGAGTAGCCTGCGCGCAGGTAATCCGCATATAGTTTTTTCGCTATCGCCGCGAATTGTTCCGGCGTGATGTTCTTCATGCCGCCATACATCTGATCGCGCCATTCCCAGAACGTGTTTTCCGGTTGCGCCGGATCGAGTTTTTCCGCATGGCCTACTATAGTGGCACGCTGGTGAAGGTGGGAATGCACGCCCGGCATCGCCGGTATCAGCACGGGTATTGCATCTCCATCCTGATCAGGCCGGTATTGCGCGTTTTTCTCTATGGCGATGATAGCGCCATCAGCGCCAATTTCAATCCGGACGTTGCGCGCCCAGCCCTCTGCAAGCCTGGCCTTTTGCGCAAACACGAAACCGGACTTCCCTTCGTTTCTGGCTTCCATAGCTACCTGGCAGGCGGTTAATGTAATTACAACCTACGCATATGCTGGTGCCCAGAGCCGGAATCGAACCAGCGACACAGGGATTTTCAGTCCCTTGCTCTACCAACTGAGCTATCTGGGCATTTAAAGGCGGGTATAAAGAGCTTCGGGTTATAAAATAAGCGTTTTTAGTTGTCTACATTAAAAGTGCGCTCTTATTCCTCATCTGATGCTGAAACGGCTGTATATAGCGGAATTGCAACGGCCTTTATCCTTATATGGACCTGGCATGTAAGGCCAGCCAATAGCTGGGAGGTAAACTATTGAAAATATGGCGCACTCGGAGAGACTTGAACTCCCAACCTCCAGATTCGTAGTCTGATGCTCTATCCAGTTGAGCTACGAGTGCGTGCGGAGTCGCAAGGCGGGCAAAATAGCAAAACATGCCGCAAATACAAGAAAAAAAAGGAGCGCAGTTGAGACTGCGCCCCTTAAAGGTGCACTAAAGCTTACTGGATAATCTGGTCAAGCTGCTGCAGGAGCTGGGAAGAGACGGTAAGCAGCTTGGCGTTCGCGCCATATGCCTGCTGCGCCACGATGAGGTTGGTGAGCTGGGTCGAAAGGTCGACGTTCGACTGCTCGAGCGATGACGGGGTAATCGTTCCCGTACCGCCTGAACCTGCAGGATTCAGGTTTACCTGACCAGATGCAAGAGTCTGCTGGAAGGCATCGCCCGAGACGCCCTGCAATCCGTCCGGGTTGCTCACGCTTGCAAGCGGCACCTGGAATACTTGTTTGGTCTGGCCGTTACTGAAAGTTTCAATGACGAAACCGTTGGCATCTATCGACACCCCGGTCAGCTGACCGATGGGCGAGCCGTTCTGGCTGGCAGTAGATACATTGTAAGGCGCGGCGGACTGGGTAAGACCAGTAGGCTGCCCTACCCCCAGATTAACGGTGATACTGCTCGGGGACGCGCCGTTTTTCCAGTTTATCGGTATGGAACCCGACAGATTGCCGGAGACGTTCGTTAATGCCCCGGTCCCGCTGAAAGTAACCGTTCCGGCAGCAATCTGGCCATCGCCGTTTGGAAAGTTATTGCCGACAATTGAAGAGGCAACATCCGTCGCCGGGACGGCAGTGAGCTCGATAGCCCAGGTATTGGTGGCAATCTTGACCACGTTCATGGCTATGGTGTGGGAATTACCCTGAGCGTCAAATATGGTAATATCATGACTGAACTGGGGAGTAACCGCACCTGACGACATATCATGGTTGGCAGTAGTGGAATCATATTGTACAGGAAGCAGGCCGGTGCTGTTAAACCCGCCGACAAGAGTGAGATTAGTGAATCCTAATTCTTTGAGTACGCTGCTAGCCACCACATCATTAATCTGCACAGTCTGTTTTGGGTTGGCTTCATTAATAGAGATAGTGGCAGTAGTATTCGGGTTATTGACTTTTGCAATCAAATTGGTCGGGTCAGCAAGGTTAATCTGTGCGGCAAGGCCAGACAAGGAATTGAACGTTTTTGTTGAAGCCGACTGATTCTTCAAATCCAGTTCCTGTACCCAATCAATGCCAGGCAATCCGCTAGTGCCCAGAGCATCGCCATTAACAAAAGTTACTGACTGCGTGGCATCAGTGGCGCTGACATAAAGGCGGTTATTTACCACCCGCGCTGTCAAGCCGGACTGGTTGCTTATGGCCGCCGCAAGGGTCGACAGGTTATTGAATGTTCCGCTAGTCGGGTCAGGCGTAGCGGAATAGGTAAGAGTCACAGGTGAACTACTACCGCCTACGGTTATGCTGAATTTTATGGAAGTGGGAGAAAAGTTACTGCTGGTCAGAGGATTTGCCCCACTGTTTAAGAAATCAGATGTTGCTGAAGTGGCGTTCAGAATATTACCGGTGAAAGGATAGGTGCGGTTAGCAACATTGAAAGCCGTAGCGCTGGTTCCCCCGGTGCCAATAGTTGCTTGTGCAAAGGTAACTGTACCAGCGCCAACATTGACGGCGGTGACTGCATGTTCTCCATTAATGTTAGCTGCTGATATTGGGCCAATGGCTGAAGCTCCAGTAATGCTGATATGCTGGCCAACAACGTAATCAGCAGCATGTGCAACTGTCACTACGATATTACCTGTGCCATTGGTATTGGTTATATTAGCGCCCGCAACAGCAAGCTCAGTATCTAATGGTATTAGAGTAGAACTAGAACCATCACCATCACCAGCCGTTGCTACGCCGTTGATAGTAGAAGTAACGTCACGGCCGATCGTATACCCGCCGTAAGTAAATGTATCCATAGTCAGGGGATTAGTACCACTTATGATGTTAATAGCACTAGTGCCACGTACCAGAGTTCCGGGACCGGAAAGATCAGCACCGGCAATGATCTGGCTGCCGCTCAGGCCAACGTTGATGGGGCTGGTCCCGTTGGTGGACTGCATGGTGCCGGTAGCGCCCGAGCCGAGCAGCACCGACTGGGCAGCGTTAAAATTCGCGCCGATCGTTATTGCGCTTGTGGCGCTGGCGCTTCCAGTTGCGCTCTGATTCACGTTCACCGTTTTCAGGTTGTTAGTGTTGACCGACGTCGCCGGGGTGGTAACCGGGATACCCTGCAGGAAGAAACCGTTCGCGTTGACGAAATTACCGCTTGAGTCCTGCGTGAAGGAACCGGCGCGGCTCAGCAGCAGGCTGCCGCTGCCATCCGACTTGCTGTTCACCGCGAAGAAACCGTTGCCGGTGATGGCGACGTCCGTCGGCGAGGAAGTAGCCTGAATAAGGCCCTGCTGGCTGATAAGGCTCTGGGCGCTGCCGATAACGCCGCCGGGCGAGAAGGTGGTCGTGCCAGAGGGAACTACTAACGTATCAAATGCCGCTTGCCCTTGCTTGAAACCGACCGTGTTTACATTCGAGATATTGTTAGAAATAATGCCGATTTTGTTGGATTGTGAATCCAAACCCGACACGCCTGCGAATAATGCCCCGAATAAACCCATAAAAACCTCCCCTTACT
>CAYVTI010000031.1:5629-27110 GCA_964454545.1 uncultured Rickettsiales bacterium | reverse complement strand
AATATGAGAATGAATCTTTTATCTGTTCTGGCGGCTATCATTGCCCTCATCAGCCTGCCGGCATTTGCGCTTGACCTGCATCAGGCGCGCAGTTCCGGGCTGGTGGGCGAAAAACTGGATGGCTACGTGGTGGCGTTCAAGCCATCGCCGGAAGTGAACGCGCTGGCGGCGGATGTCAATGCCAAGCGCCTGCAGGAATATGAGCGTATTTCCAAACAGAACGGCCAGCCGGTCGATGTGGTGGCGAAGCTGGCCGCGGTCCAGATTATCAACGGGCTTGAACCGGGCAGCCATTATCAGGGGCCTGACGGCAACTGGAAGGTGCGGTAGTTAAGAAGAGGCTTTGTATGAGCATCCTTAAGGAATTCAGGGAATTCGCCGTCAAGGGCAACGCGATCGATTTGGCGGTCGGCGTCATTATCGGCGCGGCGTTCGGCAAGATAGTTTCCTCCCTCGTTGCGGACGTTATCATGCCGCCGCTCGGGCTACTTATCGGCGGAATCGATTTCTCCAATTTCGCGCTTACGCTTAAAGCTGCCGAAGGCGGCAGGCCAGCGGTGTTGCTTTATTATGGCAGGTTCCTCCAGAGCGTGTTTGATTTCGCCATCATCGCGGTCGTGATTTTCATGTTCATAAAAGCCATCAACAAGCTAAAGCGCAAGGAAGAAGCAGCGCCAAAGCTCACCCTCGATCAGACGCTTCTGACGGAAATCCGCGATCTGCTGAAGAAATAATACGGCTCTGCTAAAATACTCCACGTCTTGCCACAAGGCGGTTTATTCTCTTACGGCAATACCTGCATTCCGCAGCGCCGATTTCGCCTGCGCGATGGTATAGGTGCCATAATGGAAAATCGATGCGGCAAGCACGGCGCTCGCATGGCCGTCGCGCACGCCTTCCACCAGATGCTCCAGTGCGCCGACGCCGCCGGAGGCGATAACGGGTACCGCCACCGCATCCGCCATTGCGCGGGTGAGCGGAATGTTAAATCCCTGTTTCGTGCCGTCACGATCCATCGAGGTAAGCAGTATTTCCCCGGCGCCGGATGAAGCCATGCGCCTTGCCCATTCCACGGCGTCAATGCCCGTCGCGTTGCGCCCGCCGTGGGTGAATACCTCGAATCTGTCCGGTGCGACGGACTTTGCGTCTATGGCCACGACAATGCACTGTTCGCCGAATTTCTCCGCCGCCTCACGGACGAATTCCGGATTGCGCACGGCTTCCGTATTGATGGATACCTTGTCCGCCCCGGCAAGCAGGAGTTTCCTTATATCATCCAGCGTACGCACGCCGCCGCCGACGGTGAGCGGCATGAAGCACTGTTCAGCGACGTTTTGCACTGCGTCGTAAAGAATGGAGCGGTTGTCGCTTGAGGCGGAGATGTCAAGAAAGCAAAGTTCATCCGCACCTTGCCTGTCATACAGCTTTGCCTGTTCGACCGGGTCGCCTGCGTCCTTAAGCTCCACGAAGTTTACTCCCTTGACGACACGTCCGTTTTTCACGTCAAGGCAGGGAATGATCCGGGTTTTGAGCATAGTAGGCGCTAGGTGTCAGATACCAGGTGCTAGTGAAGAAATTTTTCAATTTCTGGAACCTAGAACCAAGTACCTAGAACCTTACGATTCTCCCTTATAAATCGCTATGATCTTTGCAAGCATGTCGAGCGCCTCGGCCTTTGGGCGCTGGAAGGTATTGCGCCCGATGATGGAGCCGTTTCCGCCGCCGTCGCGGATAGCGCGGCATTCATTGTACACATCCTCGAGTCCTTTGGCGTTGCCGCCGGAGAAAATGACGATGCGCTTGCCGCCAAAAGTCGTCTGCTTCACGTGGGCAATGCGTTTGGTCAGGGTGGCGACGTCTATCTTCTCTTTTTCGTAGACTTTCTTCGCTTCCGGTAATTCGAGGAACTCAGTCGGCGGCTTGACCTTGATGATATGCGCGCCGATGAGTGCGGCGATATGCGCGGCATAGGCGCAGATATCCACAGCGGTTTCCCCGTGCTTGCTGATGAAGCCGCCGCGCGGGTAAGACCATACTACGGAAACGAGACCGTAGGATTTCGCTTCCAAAGTCATCTCGCGGATTTCTTCAATCATGTCGTTCAGATCGTGCGAACCGGGATAAATGGTGAAGCCGATAGCCTTGCAGCCGAGCCTCAGCGCGTCCTTGACCGAAGCGGTCACCGCCTGGTTGGGAGCTTGATCCTTGGACGTGAGGGAATTGGAGGAGTTTACCTTGAGGATAAGCGGTATGGCACCGGCAAAGGTGTCGGCGCCGAGCTCCAGCATGCCGAGCGGCGCGGCATAGGCATTAAGCCCCGCTTCAATCGCAAGCTCAAAATGATAATGCGGATCGTAGGCGTCCGGGTTGGCGGCGAAGCTGCGCGCCGGGCCGTGTTCAAATCCCTGATCGACGGGCAGGATAACCATTCTGCCGGTACCGCCCAGCTTGCCATGCATGAGCAGGCTTGCAAGGCTTGCCTTGGTTCCCGGAGTGTCGCTTTCGTACCAGCTCAGGATTTCCTTAATTTTGCGCGTGATTTTCATAGGGTTACCTTCACGTTAATAGTGCTTCTGCCCATTGCATAACCTAAAACGGGGCGATTGTCACTCCCGGAATAATGCAGGTCAACGGAAAATTATGGCAGAAGAGGCACTGTTGCCTGCCTGGTAAGATTTATAGTGCCATAATTAAATATGTGGCTGGGCAGAAAATTGAATGATGCCTGCGCAGATATGGTCATATAGTTTACGCCTCCCGATGTGGAGGTGGAAGTGGTGAATGTAACAGAGTTCGGATCGATGGCATACAGGTTGGCTTTTGCCTGCGAAGTGACCTGAGAGCTGGTAGCCGAAGTATTAATCATGACATACCGCCCGGCGCCCTCTACGGCGTATTCCATGGAGGATATGAGCCAGTAGGCCCGTCCCATATCAATGACGCCGAATATCATCATAAAAAAAATCGGTGCAACAAGCGCAAATTCTATGGTTGAAGTGCCGGATTCGGATTTTCGGATGTAGCGCATCATCATTGTACCCGCACGGAAACGGATTTGTTGAGAGGATACGGATTGGACAGGCCCGGGTAGCTAATGATTAACGGCACGCTATATGCGGCCGTAACCGTGACATAAGTTGCCATTGTGCCATTGCATGAGCTCTGGCAGGATGCCGATAGCCCGTTGCATTCGCAGAAAGTGGTGGCTGTAGAAGACACATTCTGCGAAGGCAGGCTTGTTGCGTTCTGCACCGTCTGGGTAATGCCGCTGGTGTTGGAAGGCTGGAAAAGGGCGAATTGCTCTCCCGTGCGCAGGGCTTCGCTTAACTGTACGGAAGCGCTGACTATAAGCCCGAAATTAATGACTCCGATGACCATAAAAGAAAATGCAAGCAGGAAAAACGCCATTTCTATGGCAACGACACCCTGCTGGTCTTTGCGTAGTTTAGATAGCATACCTATTCCTCTAATTTAACGCTGCCGGTGGTTGTTGGCACAGGAATTCCGGGATAGCCTGCGGGACAGGTCGGCGATATATAGGAGGTTCCCTTAAAATTCACTGCATAGGAAACTATCCTGGTACAGGTTCCCCCGGTAGTAGCGTTGCCATTGAAATTTACCGTTTCGCTCGGCATGTAAATGATGCCGGTGAGATTCATGGTGGCGCCGCCGGTAAAATCATTGTTATTATTGGCACTGGCGCGGTCACCGTAAAAAAGGATTCCGGCATAGGTGCCGCTCGTCGGTGCGGACAGGGTTACATTTGCCCCGCCGTTTACGGTAATTGTCGCGTTATTGGTGAGGATGATGGTCACACCGCTGCCTGAAACGGCCGCCTGTCCGTCAATGCTAAACGATCCGCCGTTAATGATATACGTACCGGAAGTCATGGTAACATTGGATTGCGCGTTGAATTTGGTATTGCCGCAGTAAACTCCGGGGATCATCGTCGTGTTTCCGCTGCCAGCGCTGAAATTATTCTGAGCGCAGCTGCCGATTGAAGGCATGGGAAGGCCGCTGAACGGATCCGGGACTTCTGAGCCGCTGGTGACATTGGAGATAGTATGGTTCAATACGGCGTTTCCATTCACGCTTATGCCGCCTGCCGTGTAAACGTTGTTAACCGTGACCGTGCTGCTTCCACCTATATATACCGCGCTTGACGCATTGGAATTGTCGATCATCGTGCAGCCCGGCATGTTGAGAGTTACGTTGCCGTTAATGTCAATGGTATCAATCTGCAGCTGGTTAAGCGCCATGACACAGCCGCCGCCATTGGTGGAGGGGGTAAAAAGGGACACCGCACGTGTCTTAAGATTAACCTGTGCGAGGCCCAGCACAGCGGAAAAGAGCGCGTTCTCCGGTTCAGAGACGATGACTTCAACGGCATTGCTGTTTCCCGTATAAGCGCCTGTGAGGGGAGGGTGATTGACGGTAAGGGTAAGATGCGCATTTGCGCCGTATCCATTGCGGGCCATTTCGTTGGTTGCGGCGGTGTTAAGATTCGCGCCGCTGCCGATGGCATATGCGGTGACAATGGACGCGGCGTCCGTAGCCGATTGCAAATCTCCCTTCTGCGAATACCACAGGGAAGTTTCCACCCCAATTCCTATAAAGCCAATGATAACAGGCAGCATGAATGCCCATAATATGGTCAGGCCGCCATCATTTGAATGAATGATATTTGTTTTTCTTACTGACATCATGCGCCCTTCTACGGAGGGATAGGATTTCTAGATTATAGGACAAAAAATCCGGTTTATCAAAAAGTACTTATTTAAATGTATTTACGGCATATTTGATTTAAGTTTGCGCCATATGCTCAAGCTTCAGCCGGAGCAGAACCCGCAGGTTTTTCAGCCACTTGCGTTGAGGAAGAGTCGGACGCCGGTTTGTCCGGCTGCTTGGGAGCGGCTTTCCTGTGCTTGCGCGGATCGTAAGGTTCCTGGGTAGGCACGAAAGCGGTCGGCGGGCCGCTTTTTTTGGAATTTTTCGGATCGTACACGCGTTTGGTGAAGAACGGATCCTGGTAATAGAAGATTTTCTTGGTTTTTATGGGGGCGGTTGCTTCAATAAGAATAATCTGCTCATCACGGGGCAGGGTGATGACTTCCTGCGGCAGGAGCAACGCTCGCTGCACTTCGGATTCATTCATGGTGCGCGATTTCGGATCGAAATCGAGGAATTTCGGTATGTTCTTCGAGTACTGCTTCACGGTCTTATTGCCGACAAGCTCGGATATCAGCTTTGCGGTTTCGATGTTGTTGGCCGCGAACGTGACGCGGTAATAGGAGTTGGAGAGGAACGAGTTCATGCCGGCGTCTTCGTAGATACCTTTCAATTGCTGCGTATCTTGCACGATGAGGAACAGCTTCACGCGGTATCCGCGGAAATAGGCGATGCCGCTCTGGAATTGCTTCATTTCGCCGAGCGTCGGAAACTCGTCCATCATGAAAAGCACGCCGTGCGGCTCGTCCTTGCCCGGCATCTTGCGGGTCAGGAAGTCGGTTGCCTGCTGGTAGAACACCTTGAGCAGCGGCTCCAGGCGTTGCAGGTTGTCCGGCGTTACCGCGCAATAGACCGACGTGAGATGGCGCTTCATTTGCTGCAGATCGAAGTCGCTGGTCGCAGTCGCGGTGTCAATAAGCGGGTTGGCCCAGAGTTCGAGGCCGGAGTTGAGCGTCGAGACAACGCCCGATCTTTCCTTGTCGGCCTTCTGCAGGAAGGCGGCGATGTTCATGTAGGATACCGGATGGATTTTCTTACCGATGGTATCGAGCACCACGGCGAGGCTATAGACCACGTCGTCGCTTCGCATGGTGCGCACCACTTCGCCGAACGAGCAGGGCTTTTCGGGTACCGCATAGAGGTAAAGGATGACGCCCAGCAGCAGCGAGCGCGCTTCGTTCTGCCAGAATTCCTGCTCGGGAAGGATCAGGTTGCATATTTTCTGCACGTCATCGACCATCTGGCCGGGCTTGCTTGAGATCCAGTCCAGCGGATTGTAGCAATGGGTAACGCCTTCCGGGTCTGCCGGATTCCAGAAGAATACCCGTTGTTTCAGTTTCTGCTGGCGGAAACCGCTGGTCAGTTCGTGGTTTTCGCCCTTGATGTCATGACAGATAAGCGAGCCTTCCCAGAACACCAGGTTGGGAAGCACGAAGCCCACGCCTTTACCGGAGCCGGTTGGCGCAAACAGCAGCACGTGCTGGAAGTCGTCCGCTATGAGGTATTTGTTCAGGCCAGTGCGCCCGAGCAGCAAGCCTCTTCTGGCGCGCAGCTTGGCCTGCCTGATTTCCGATTCGGTCGCCCAGTGGGCGTCGCCATGCAGCGATTCTTTTTTCTTGAACGGGCGGAAGTCAATCAGCGGCGCGCGCATCATGTAAAGCAGCATCAGGCTGAAAAAGAGCGACATGGAAGGCGGCGCAAAGAGCTTGATCGAAAATTCCGCCGGGAATTTGGGATTGGCGTGCCAGGACAGCCAGTAGTTAAAGAAATACTGAAGAAGCTGCCACAGATAACGCGGCTGATGGAAGGCAACCTTGGCGTAAGCCGCGCCGTAATTCCAGAACACCACTCCTATCAGGGAGCCATAGAGGGGAACGAGCAATACAAGCAGTATGATGAACAGGACGACAAGTTTCGTCGCAAACGCGTTATGATGTTTGCCGTCCGCCATGTCACCCTACCTTGTGCAATTCAGGAACCACTCCTTATATGTATGGCAAAAACGGCTAAATACAAGTGAAAATCTTTTTGTTAAGGGACAAGCATAGATCGCCCCCTTCGCGCGGGCCGCATAAAGCTCCTCCATGCACACAGATATTTTTACTTGATAATTTGAAAGATGACAGAACGCTCATTCCCTTCTATGATTATTGATCATGGCCGACATCATTATATACACCACTCCCGTGTGCCCCTATTGTGTCCGGGCGAAGAATTTGCTTAAGCGCAAGGGGCAGTCCCGGTTCCAGGAAATCGATATTACGCAGAACCCTGCTTCCATGAAGGAAATGCTTGCAAAGAGCGGGGGGCGGAAAACAGTTCCGCAAATCTTTATCAACGGCAACCATATTGGCGGCTGTGACGATCTGTATGCGCTGGAAGCGGCGGGGAAGCTGGATGGTTTTTTAAGTGGCGAATGATTAGAGCTGAGTAAAGAAAAAGCGCTCAACTCTATAACCATTAAACTCTCGCCACTGCCTCTAATAGCGCTTTCCTTTTGCTGCAGATGCGTATATAATCATATTGCTGGAAACAGCTATGGCGATAAATAATTGCATGGAATAGGCGATTCGGACCCGGGGGCGGAACCCGGCGTCTCCACCATATCAGAAACCAGGCTTCAGAAGCCAGAAACCAGAATATCCGGATTTCCGGTTTCGGGCTTCTGATACCAGAATGGGGACGAATTAGGCTCGACGGGCGCAATAAAGATGTAGTTTTTGCCCGGCATGATACCGCCGTAAAGGATCAAACATTCAAATGCCAACGATAATTCGGCATTTGTTGCAGCTAACGACAATGCTGTCGTAGAAGCACGCGCCGCTGCCTAATTGGGCGGGCGCATGCTCTAGCATGTAACGCGGCTTGGGGAGTGCCGGGCAACAGAAACTCCCCGTGTGAAAGTTATAAAGGGAAGATGTTATTGATGCCTTATGATACCATAGACTATGCCGCGTTTATCGATGGCGCCATGCGTGGCGCGGTGCGCGATATATTGCGGCAGGTTGAGCGTTCCGGGCTGCATGGCCAGCACCATTTCTTCATATCCTACCGGACGGACGCTCAGGGCATCGAAATGTCGGATATGCTGCGCGGCAAATATCCCAAGGAGATCACTATCGTATTGCAGCACCAGTTCTGGGATCTGAAGGTGGAAGAAGACAAATTCTTCGTGTCGCTCAGTTTCAGCAATATTCCGGAAAGGCTCGTTATCCCGTTTTCCGCGCTCACCGGATTTTCCGATCCGAGCACGCGCTTCGGGCTGAAATTCAATCATGTGCAGGAAGACTCGGCGGACGCCCCGAAACTATACGAGGACGCGCAGGCCGATGACGCCGTTCCTGGCGACGGCGAGGCAAAGGAAAGCTCGAAAGTCATTGCGCTGGACGCATTCCGGAAAAAGTAATCCCTTGCAATAAGCCATTATCCGTCCTACAGAGATGCAATGAAAAAACGCATCGCAATCCTTGGCGCCAGCGGATATACCGGAGCTGAACTTCTCAGGTTTCTGCTCCTGCACCCGCATGCGGACATAAGATATCTTACTGCCGACAGCCAGGCCGGCAAGCCTATGCGCGAAGTGTATCCGCATCTTGATTTCGCGGAGCTGCCCGCGCTGGCGCCGCTTTCAGATGTCGATTACGGCGAAGTGGATATTGTGTTCTGCTGCTTGCCGCACGGCGCGACCCAGAAAGTGGTGGCCGCCATCCCGCATCATGTGAAAGTGATCGATCTGTCGGCGGACTTCCGCCTTGCGGATATCCGTACCTATGCCGAGTGGTATGGCCATGAGCATTTCGCTCCGGAACTGCAGAAAGAAGCAGTGTATGGGCTTACGGAGCTTAATCGCGATAAGATAAGACAGGCGCGGCTCATCGCCAACCCCGGCTGTTACCCGACATCGGCGCAGCTGCCGCTTATACCGCTTCTGAACGCAGGGCTGATAGGGCATGATTCCATTATCATTGATTCCAAATCCGGGGTGACCGGCGCCGGGCGCGCGGCGAAACAGGCTACGCTTTATACTGAGATCAATGACGGTATCAATGCCTATAGCATCGGCGCGCACCGTCATGCGCCGGAGATCGAGCAGGGACTCACGCTGGCGGCAGGCAAACCGGTGACAGTCAGCTTCACGCCGCATCTTGTCGCGATGAACCGCGGCATCCTATCGACTATTTATGTCACGCTTGCTAAGGGTAAGACGCTCGATGATCTGTCTGCCGTGATGAAAGAGGCTTATGCGGGCGAATATTTCGTAAAAATAGCCGCGCCGGGAATAACGCCGTCGACCCATATGGTGCG
This sequence comes from uncultured Rickettsiales bacterium, assembly GCA_964454545.1. Taxonomy (GTDB): domain Bacteria; phylum Pseudomonadota; class Alphaproteobacteria; order Rickettsiales; family JABCZZ01; genus JABCZZ01. Next base: position 18,077 of record CAYVTI010000031.1, on the reverse strand, counting down.
TGGCACTAATATGTGCCTCATCGGATTGTTCAGGGATCGGACGCCGGGCAGGGCAATCATCGTATCTGTCATTGATAACCTGGTAAAAGGCGCTTCCGGGCAGGCCATACAGAACATGAACCTGATGTACGGCTTCCCGGAAAGGAGCGCGCTTAACCATACGGCAGTCTTTCCATGATCAGGCCATACAGGAACATATCACCCACGGTAGCCAAGGATGCTTTCATCGCCGAAGGCGCGGTGGTTATCGGCGACGTCCATATCGGCAGCGAGAGCAATGTCTGGTTCGGCTGCGTGATACGCGGCGACGTCAACATCATCCGTATCGGCGAGCGCACCAACATCCAGGATGGTACCGTCATCCACGTGACGCGGCAGACGGGGCCCACGCGCATCGGAAGCGGGGTTACCATCGGCCATAGCGTGCTGCTTCACGCCTGCACGCTGGAAGACAATTGCTTTGTCGGCATGCGTTCGACCATTATGGACGGCGCTGTCGTGGAAAGCGGCGCATGGGTGGCGGCAGGCGCTCTGGTGACGCCGAACAAGCGGATTCCAAAGGGCCAGATCTGGGCTGGCAATCCGGCGCGCTATTTGCGCAACATGTCTCAGGAAGAAATCGATTTTATCCCCATCTCAAGTAACAATTACGTTGCACTCACCAGAGAGTACAAATAAAAAAATATAGTAGCTTGATTTTGGATTATTGTTTCAGTTATAGTTGAGCAGAGTTTCTGCGGATAATGTTCAAACCCGCGCAAAAGCTGGGTTGTTGTCAGGTCAGAATGTCATTGAATAATTTACTGTTGTGGACTAGAAAACACTACTTGGAAAAAATCTGGGCAAGTAATTAAGGCATTGCGCTTTTGGGAAGGTCAAGATCGGAACTGACTCACAAGCACTTAATATAGCTATATTTGCCGGTGTAAGTTAATAGGCGGAGAATGCGGTGGCACAGGAAAAGGATTTGCTGAAAAAATTCGGGCTCTACGGGGAAGCGACTCTCAAAAAACGCCGCCCGGAAGAAGAGGTGGCGCTCAGCTATATGTCGAGTCCTTCCTATCTGCGGCAGTCGTCAGCGCTCATCAATGAGGCGCTTAAGACCGGGTTCGACGTGCTGCAGCTCGCTAATGGCGATATCGTGACCACCGGCACCAAGACCATCGTGAACAAATACATATGGGATCCGGTGAAGGGCAAGTTGATCAAGAGCAAGCCGGATGATAAACCTTCTCGCGGCAGGGCAAAAAAAGCCCGGTTGGACGCAAAAGAGCCGCAGAAAGTGGCGGAAGATGCGTGAGCGGCTTTGCAAAGCACTTAACGGATAACGCCCGGCGGTTGCTGGAAGATTGCTGGCGGCAGGGCATCATGGTTGCTACCGCGGAATCATGCACCGGCGGGCTTGTCTCGGCTCTCCTTACGGAGATTCCGGGATCCTCCTCCGTATTTGAGCGCGGGTTTGTGACCTACTCCAATCAGGCCAAGGAAGATCTGCTCGGCGTGTCAAAGGGCATTCTGGAAAAGCACGGGGCGGTCAGCAGCGAGGTCGCAGAGGCTATGGCAAGAGGCGCGCTCACGCACAGCAATGCCGATGCAAGCCTTGCCATCACCGGGATTGCCGGCCCTGACGGCGGCACGAAGGAAAAGCCGGTCGGCCTGGTTTACATAGCGGTTGCATATAGGGAAAATGCGCCGCTGGTTGAACGGTGCCATTTCGGCGGCGGCCGGGATGACATCCGGATGGCTGCCGTGGAAAAATCCTTGAAGATGATAGCAGATGTAATCGCTAATAACCTCAGTTTTGGATAAGGAAAGGAATAAGTATTTGTTTTTCCTTGTCATGCCAGCGTAATCTGGCGTGACAAGGCATAATCCCCAATGACTTATCCGATACCTTATCCAAAACTAAGGTTAATAGTAAAAAGAGGTAACGGCTTTCTGTTCAGGCTGAAGAAAACCGGAAAATACAATCCGCGAGGCTTTTTCCTTTTCGCCAAAACGCGGCGAGTGCCACGCGTTTTCCAGAGAGAAGGAAAGCGGGCTTTTGTGGGATATGCGCAGGAATATGTTTTTGCCTTTTTTTATGTAGATGGAATCGCCATGCCGTTCAATTTCAAGGGCGGGGTGAATAAGGAAGCCGATTTCCGCGTAGAGTATCTTGCCGCCGAGCAAAACATCCTGCACTTCAAACCCGCGTCCGGGCATGACCTGTAGCGCGCGGCGGTGTATCGTCCCGAACGTCCTTTTATAGCCGTCATGTTCCGCTTCCACTTTCCAGAAGCCGTTCTCGCATGTGTTCTTTATCAGTTCCGCATGCGCCTTGTGTGACCAGTTGAAGTGTCCCGCCATCGTGCTGGAGTCGGTCTTCTCCACGCATAAAGTATTGTGCGCTGCGGTGCCGCGGAAATAGGTTCTCCACTCGCCGCCCGAATGATAAAGGTACGTGCCTGCATCCACCAGTACTGGCTGTCCGTCGATATGCAACCAGATCGCAAGACTGTCGGCATGCCCGTGCGCGGCGATGGAGGAATAGCCGAGCGCCCCGTGATCCATTGCAAGCAGTATCTCTTTTCCGTTCGTGTTGTAGCGCCAGAGAGTGTGCCCGCCGTCTGGAAATGTTTTCATTCCGGAGGGTGGGGCAGGGGTGAGGGGAGTGTCCAGAATTATTTGACCGAGATGTTCTTCCAGCACTTTTCCCTCGTCGTCATCACCTATGCGCGGATAGGTGCCGTTCATGTCGGTGCACCAGCGCAGGTACTCGCTGCAAAGCGCGAGTCGTCCAGAGTAATAATCAGGAATGAGATTTTTCTTGTAAGGGGACGTCACTTGCGTTTCTCCATGTGCCCTCACAGATGTTTCTGCAATACGTTTTCCGAACATCAGAATATCCAGAATAAACGCTGTGTAGGAGATAGCCTGCTCCGCGCCTGTGCCGTCCGGCAATATCAGGTCATGCGCCGATTCGCAGAGCATTTTCCAACCTTGTTTCTTCCAGTGTCCGGCGCGGGCAAGGGCAGGGCACAGCGCGCCGATCAGAAAAAGCCCCAGCCCTTCCGCAGCCTTGTGATTATTGGCGGAGCTGTACCGGGAAGGGTAACGCTCGATCCATAAGGCATGCGCTTCGATCGTTTTCCAGATTTTTATGCGTTGTGCCGCCGTGATATGTTCCGTGAGGAGAGTCATAACAATCATGATGCTGATAACGCGCAGCGCCAGCTCGATACCAGATGCCCAGTTGATGCCAAGATAGGGCGGATTGCGGTCGATCCAGCTCTCTATTTCATTTGCGCAGAAGGTGGCAAGTTTTCCGTCATTCTGCATGAACGCGAGGGCGGCAAGCGGCTGCAGGTATTGCAGGCGGTTCATCTCCCAGACATATTTTACGTCGCCGTATTTATTCTGGTGGCGGAAGTTGATAACGAAGCAGTACCGGTTCGCTGGCCAGGATTTTCCGGTTACCGGATCGAGATGCCATTTTTCATGCGCGCCACATTGCGGCCACGTTTGCCCCAGCAGAAAAAAATTTCCTGCATAAGCCTGTTCGCGTAAATTTTCCCATTGCAGAAGGAGCGGTTGCGGAGCCTGCCATGCCTTCAGCTTCTCGCGTAGCAACGGAATCACGGGTAAGCCGCCGTGATCTTTTTCGCCTGGAAGAGAGGGATGGTAGCAGTCGATTTTACGTTTAACCTGCTCGATAACGCGGTGAAGTATCTCCGGTGGCGACATCGCTCCAAGCCGGTGAAAGCACCAGGCGTATTTTTCGTATAAGCTGTCCCCGGCAAATAATTTGCCGTAAGCGGCCAGCAGTTTCGGAACTTCGTATTTCCATGCGAGTTCGTTCTCAATCCTTGCCCTGCCGATGCCGCCCATCGTGGCGCGTTTCTCAGGATCGTCGATAAGCTCTATGATCTTCGCGGCAAAATCCGCAGCATCATTAGGTTTTGCGTAAAGAGAGGCGTCTTGCGCGGAAAATTTTCCTTCCGTGACATCAAACTGAACGATGGGTTTTCCGAGCGCCATATATTCCATGATCTTATTCATGGTGGATTTGTCATTCATCGGATTGACTTCGTCTGGATTTACGCAGACATCGGCAGTACTGAGAATGGCAAGCAAATCGTTATCCGGAATTCTGCCGGTAAAATTAATGAACGCGGAAATATGCTTAGATGCCGCAATATTTTTAAGATGCATGAGCTCCGTTCCGTCACCCACCAGGGTAAAGTGGATGTCCGTGCGTTTTAAATCGCGGACGATATGACATGCCGCCGCAAGCAGGTATTCTATCCCTTCCTGCTTTCCCATGACGCCGACATAACCAACGAGATATTGTTTCCCATGCTTGAGCGCAGGCACAGGTTCCATTATCTGCATACGCTCAAGGTCCGGTCCGGAGCGCACGACGAATACATTCTCAGGTTTCATGCGTCCGCGTTCGACAGCGATTTCCTGGTAACTGTTATTCGTGGCGATGGAAATATCGGCGAGGCGGAAGGTAAGCTGCTCGCACAGGAGCAATGTCCTATGGAAAAAACCGCGCCTGCCGAATTTGGCTTCATATAACTCGGGGTTGATGTCGTGGTGATCGAAGATGAATTTTTTACCGAGAAGAAATTTAAAGAGTCCTCCGATGAGAAAAATAGTGTCCGGCGGGTTGCAGGCGTGAATAACGGCAAACCCATGCACGAAATAAATTCTGACCGCCAGATGGAACTGGCAGAGCAAGGCCCATGCGTATTCCGCGAAATATCCCAGCGCGCTTTTTGCTTCAAGCAGGGGAGGATAACGGTAAATATGTATGCCGCGCATGCATTCATACGATGTGCTGAAATTCCTGCCTTTGGGACATATGACGCTGACCAGATAGCCGTTCTCCTTGAGCGTCACTGCCTCCTGCCAGACCCTGCGGTCAAAAGGCACAGGCAGGTTCTGCACAATGATAAGAACGCGCTTATTCATTTCCTGGTTTCTTCAGTATGTATCGCAGTTTTTTTATCGCCAGGTTTGACATGTCCTTGCGGCTGGTGGAACCCGGGCAGATGGTCGAGGCTTCCTGTCCCGTCTCCGGGTCTATGGCCGTTACCTTCACCTGGTTGTCGATTTGTATGAATTCGATGTAATAATACGGATCGGACATGGTGTTTACCAGCATATCCCGTGATAATCGGGGTGCGCTTCTTCAATGGCACGGACACGCACGAAATCGATCACTGTTTGTCCGGGACGCAGCCGTTTTGCGACCGATGCGATCTCTGGCATTCTGTTTCCTATGACCAGCACTTCGGAATCCCTGAGCGCTTCATCAATAGTATTTACCAGTAGCCGTTCAATGCCGGGCAGGATGCGGAGCATGTAATCACGATTTGCATCGGAAAGAGCTGAGATATTGACATGGCTGTCGTATATTTTTACGTCATATCCTTTTTCAAGCAGCTGGCGTACCAGTTCCGTCAGGGGGCTTTCGCGCAGGTCATCCGTTCCGGCCTTGAAACTCAGTCCCAGGAAACCGATGGACTTCTTCTTTGCAGCAAGGATGAGATCGAGGCCCGACCGGATATGTCCACGGTTGGAGGCAAGTAGCGAGTCAAGCAGCGGAGTTTTTATTCCGGATTGCCTTGCGTGGTAATTGAGCGCGCGCAGGTCCTTGGGCAGGCAGGAACCGCCGAAAGCAAAGCCGGGTTTCAGGTAGCTTGGCGAAAGGTTAAGCTTGGTATCCCTGCAGAATATATCCATGACGGCGTGGCTATCTATGCCGAGGGATTTGCATAGCGCTCCGGTCTCGTTGGCAAAAACTACCTTTGCGGCATGCCATGCATTGTCGGTATATTTCACCATCTCGCTTGTTTCCACGGAACAGCGTATCACCTCCGCGGGCAGCGACTCATATATCTTCTGTGCTATATCGCCGCAGCGTTCGTCGGTTGCGCCGATGACCGTTCTTGAAGGGTGGCGGAAATCATCAATCGCGCTGCCTTCGCGCAGGAATTCAGGGTTGTGGCATACGCCGAAATCTTTCCCTGCTTTTTTGCCGCTTATGCGTTCCAGTAATGGAATGACAAGATTTCGCAGCGTGCCCGGAAAAACAGTTGAGCGCACAATCACGGCATAAAAGCCTTTTTTTCCGGAGAGAGTTTTTCCTACGCTTTCGCATACTTTCTCAAGCGAGGAATAATCCGTATCGCCGCCGTCCCTGCTTGGCGTGCCTACGCATATCATGGAGGCTGCGCTGCCGAGCACCGCCATCCTGTCGTCGGAAGTGACTTTCAAACGGCCTGATTGCATATGCTTTGCCGTAAGTTCCGCCAGCCCCGCTTCAGCGAAGCGCATGGCGCCTGAATTGTAATTATCGATAATCTGTCGCGAGATATCAACGCCGGTAACTTCGTGCCCCAATTCGGCAAGGCATGCTGCAGATACTGCGCCTACATACCCTAATCCGAATACGCTGATTTTCATTTTCTATGCGTCAGTAAGTTTTTTATTTCCACGATATCCTTGCGCAGGGAATTCAGTTCGTTAAGCAGCGCAGCTTCGGTAAGCTGCAGGTCGGGCTGGGCGAGCAGGTTGGCGGCCCTTATCCTATCCGTGGATCTCTTGCGCCCACGCGAGTCTGTCGTCATTTTACACCTGCCGTGGAGGAGTGGAAAAATTTCTTTCGCACCGTGATCATGGGTTTTTCTACCAGAAAATAGGAACAGGCGGCTATAAGAAACGACAGGATGAGATATAGCGAACTCTCTATGGGACTGTCAAAATATTGTTTGCCCCAGGCAGCTTCCAGAGTGACAAGCACGCCAAAATGCATCAGGTATAGCGCGTAGGATATCCTGCCGGTGAACACCATCCAGGGGTGGCTGAGCCATCTTTCCAGCCGGGCAGGATTGCCGTGAATCACATTGAGGATTATCACCGCACAGCATGCCGACTGCATGCTATAGCGTAAGGTGTCGCGGAACAGAGGATTACGCAAAATCAGGCTGAAGATCAGCAAAATAATGGCTGCTGCAAACGCTTTTTTATGGATAAGCATAGAGCGGATTTCCCGGTAATGGTAGCGCAGGGCGAACGCTGCGGCTGCTCCGTAGATGATGCAGTCAAATATCGCGTCCGTGCCGTGCATGCGCGCTTTTTCGTTAACGCCACATACCGGAAGCGTCTGTCCGTGACAGAGATTGTACAGGGCTGCGCGCCAAGCAAGTGCGGCAAACAGCAGGCTTATGAGCAGCGGCAGGGCGGCTTTCATGTCCTGGCGGAAAGCAAGCATGAGGAAGGGGAATACTATATAATAGTGTTCCTCTACGGACAGAGACCACAGGATCGGCATTGGATTGTAAGGCGGATAACCGATGAATATATGATAGTAATTGGCCATATATAATATGCCGCTTGCGATGTGCGCTGTCGTGATAGAAGCGCCGAGATGGCGCAGGACGGGGGTAAACAGAAAAAGGTACAGCAGGATCGTGGGCAGCAGGCGCAATATGCGCCGCATATAGAACATGGGTATGTTGAAATGACGGGTCTGCTCTATTTCCGCAATTATCTGGCGTGTGATAAGAAAGCCGCTGATGACAAAAAAACAAACAACCCCCAACATGCCGGGAAACCATTTTTCTGCCCCCATTCCGGCATGGGAGAATACGACCAGTAAAATGGCGATGGCGCGGAATCCGTCCAGGGCGGGAATATAGTCAGGGAGCTTTCCGGCGCCTGCATGGGCTTGGCCGTCCGCCGGAATTGCCAATGCATCACTGGCGGCGATGGATTCAGGAATTGCCATATGCCAACAAATCTTAACGATATCGCCCCGGAAGTCCAGAAGGCAATTTTGTCACAATACCGTCTCCTCCGGCAGCTTTTGTTGCTTGACTGGTATAAATCATTGTTTTATCTTCAAGTGCGAAAAATGAAAAGAATGGGGTTGCAATCTTGACAAAACTGTCCATTTCCGAGCAGATCATCGCTGAAAAAACCGTATGCATTCTTCTGGTGCGCGGTGAAAATCCCGATGGCAATTCCATATACGCTTATGTGGCGGTGCGGGCCGACAGGCTCGAGTCTTTCATGGCGGCGCAAAAGAGCGGCACCTTTTATCCCGAAGATTTTGGAGTGATCATAGAGGCTGGCGAAGGCGAGCCCTCGGACGAAGTGCGCAAGAAAATGGAAACCGAATACGGGTTCAATCACCAGATAATGGTGGATATACCGAGCGCGGAAAAGGCGCATGAGATTGCCACCAATCTTCGCCGCTCAGGCGAAAACAACGGATGATCCGGACATTCTGTTGTAGGGTGTAAAGGGAGTGGTGCGCTAAATATTAAGGATAGGTAGTTGCAAAAGTGGCAGGCAATAAAAAAGATATTCCGGTAGTTGAAAAGAAAAGCTGGTACAATGACCGTTATGAGTTCGTATCGGTTCAGAGAAATTTCCTCGCCCTTATCGCCTTGTTTGCTTTGGTCCTTTCTCTGGTTGCGACATTTTCTGTCTCCCAGCTCGCGCCCCTTAAGACCGTAGAGCCGTTTGTCATTCAGGTGGATCAGAAGACCGGCGTCACCCAGGTGGTCGATCCGGTGAAATCTCGCGAAATTACCGGGAATGAGGCGGTTAACCAGTATTTTGTCGTCCAGTATTGCCGTGCGCGGGAGTCGTTCCTTGGTGCTCCGGACAGGAACTATTATAATTATGCCCTGGTGCATATTTTGTCTGAACAGCCCGTATTCGTCCAGTACCAGCAGGAGATTGCGCTCAGCAATCCCGATAGTCCGGGGATGAGGCTTGGATCTACTGGCTCAAGGGAGATACATATTGCCAGCATCAAGTTGCTCGATAAGCGCAAGGAGGGCAAAACCAGTACAGATATTTTAAGATATCTGGTGAAAGCGCAGGTTGTGGAAAGGACCAGAAACTCCCAGACCAAAGTGTCACAGAAGCTGATATTAATAGAATTCAAATATGTTGAGCTTGAATTATCGCTGGAAGATCGTTATTTAAATCCTATGGGGTTTCAGGTTACGAGCTATCGCGTGGATGACGACAGTGTAATGCCATAAACAGGAATTTAGGGTTATTTATGGGTATAAATATGGGGATTCCAAGACAGAGAAACAATGCTTTGCATGTCGCTCCGTCAGGTTTTTCAATTCTGTTTTTCTCCGTATTCATTGTTGGCTGCCTTGCCCATTCCCTTCCGGCCTTTGCTGCCGGCGCCCCCGTTCCTGTCGCCACTGACAGCCGCATAAAAACTTTCGTGTATAGTGAAAACGATGTTTTCAACGTCGTGACCCATTATGGATACCAGTCCAATATAGAATTCGGGCAGAATGAGGAAGTTGAAACCCTATCGCTTGGTGATCGCGTTCCATTTCAGGTGATGCCTTCGGGCAGGCGCCTTTTTATCCGGGCTCTGCTTGCTAATGCCCGCACCAACATGACGGTGATAACCAACAAGCATGCCTATCAGTTTGATCTTGTCTCCGTCCCTGCGCCGGTAACGCCCAACGAAGAGCTGGTTTACGTTGTGAGGTTCTTCTATCCGGGGGACAAGAAAAATTCAGCGGCGCAATATTCGGATGGGATGAAGGCGGAGCCTGTCTCTGTCATGCCTGCCAGCGCACCTGCAGACAAGGTGGCATATAACTATGATTACACATTCACCGGCAATGACGAGATCGCTCCGCTTAAAGTATTTGACGATGGAAAGTCCACTTACTTCAAGCTGCGTACCATAGGGAATGCGGCCCCGACTGTTTCCGTCATCGACGATAGCGGAAAGGAAAATCTTGTTCCATCCTCTAATAACGGGGAATACTGGGTGGTCAACGCCGTGTCTTCGCGATTTGGCATTCGGCAGGATGAATACAAGGTGACCGTGTATAATGAAAGGCTGGCTCACAATTAGTTGCTATGGAGTGTACAGGGGAATAAATGGATCAAGAGCATAATAACGAATTTCCTCCAGGCGAACCTGGGGAGCATGAAGGGGGAGCGGAAGAGACGCTCGATACCGGCAGGCCCGCGGTCGCTGCTGCGCCGGGAAAGATTGTTGTTGTCGTGGTTCTGGCCCTGGTGTTTATCGCAATAGTAATCAAATCCCTGTTTTTTGGCTCGAAATCGGAAAAACCCCTTGAAAAACATAAACCGCAGCCTGTCGCGCCAGCGACCCATAATAATATTTCAGAGAACATGCTTCCCGCGCCTGCCGCATTTAATGCTCCGCCGCCTGTGGCCCCACCCGTCCAGCCTCCCCCTCCGCCTCCGACGATGACGCCTCCTCCCCCGCAGATTAGCGCCCAGTCAGGTCCTACCAACGAACAGCTGAAAGCCAGGATTCATTCGCCCATGATATCAGGAAAGAGTCTGGCCTCTTCGTCTGAGGAAAAGAAAAAGAAATCATCCGCTTCCAGCGATCCTAATAGCGCTTTTGCGCAGAGTGTGGAGGATTCTTCCGCTGAGACGGTAGAGGCGACACAGGTAAAAAACCTTAACCGGACCATTGTTCAGGGCAAGCTTATCCAGGCCGTTCTGGAGTCGGCAATAGATTCTACCCTGCCGGGCACGATACGGGCTATCGTAAGCCACGATACTTATGCCGAATCCGGAAGAGCCATACTGATCCCGAAAGGTTCGCGGTTGATTGGAACCTACAATTCGTCCGTAAGGCGTGGGCAGGCGCGTGTATTTATTATCTGGACGCGCGTCGTGCGCCCAGATGGCGTGGATGTTGCCATAAATTCGCCGGGTGTGGAAGCGCTTGGCCGCGCAGGCATGGCAGGTGACGTCGATAATAAATATTTCGAGGCGTTCTCGACGGCGCTTCTGACGAGCGCGCTGGATGTGGGGGTTGCGGCGATAGGAGATGCGCTTTTCGGCAACCAGCAGCAGACCACGACGAGCGGTCCTAACGGATATACTACCGTGTCTTCTCCGACGGCGACTGCTATGCAGACGGCGGTGCAAAACATCGGCAGTGTTGGCCAGACGATTGTAAACAGCACGGCAAACATACAGCCGTCCATCAATATCGATCAGGGGCAGGTTATCAATATCTTTGTCAATAAAGATATAGTGTTTCCATCCGGCGGAATTGGTGCAGCGAGCATTATACCATGAGCATTGTTGCTCTTGAGACGTATCTCAGGCCACTCAAAGGCATATTTGAACAGAAAGGGGTGAGTGAGGTTTCCATAAACCGTCCCAAGGAAGCCTGGGTGGAAGTGTATGGCGATATGCACCGCTATGACATACCCGAGTTTGATCTGGAGCATCTGAAGGGCCTGGCCCGGCTGGTGGCGCAATCTACCGAGCAGAAAATAAGTGAGGAAAACCCCTTGCTTTCCGCTAATTTGCCAGAAGGCTACCGTGTGCAGATTGTTTTTCCGCCCGCTTGCGAGAACAGTACGGTGGCCTTTTCCATACGCAAGCAGACCGTCCTCAACATGGATCTTAACGCCTATGCCGAGATGGGCGCCTTTGATTCCACCGTTATAAAAAAAACGGAGGATCCGCTGGATAAGGAATTGCGCCAGCTGCTGGACGAAGGACGGATAAAGGATTTTATACATACTGCGGTCGTAGGTAAGAAAAATATCATCATAAGCGGAGGGACCTCTACCGGTAAAACCACATTCCTTAACGCGGTGCTTAAGTCCATACCGCTTTCAGAACGCATTATCACCTGCGAGGATGCGCGGGAAATCAACGTCGATCATATCCCCAACCATGTGCACCTGCTTGCATCCAAGGGAGGGCAGGGACGCGCCCAGGTTACTACGCAGGATTTGATAGAGGCCTGCCTGCGCCTGCGCCCGGATCGCATCATGGTGGGCGAGTTGCGCGGAAAGGAAGCCTTCAGCTATTTACGTGCGGTCAATACGGGCCATCCCGGTTCTATTTCCACCCTGCATGCCGACAATCCCACGCTTGCCATCGAACAGCTTATCCTGATGATCATGCAGGCCGGGCTTGGCATCACCCGTGAGCAGATCAAGGAGTATGTGGAAAACGTCATCAATATCATCATCCAGCTGAAACGTGGCGAGAAGGGCAGGAGGTTCGTTTCCGAGGTATATTTCAAGGAGACGGTGCTGAGATAAACCGGCGGCATATGCTAAAATGCTTGCGTAATACGCAAAAGTTTGTTTATTGCATCAAGGATGCCGCCGCTTTAGCTCAGGGGTAGAGCAACCGCCTTGTAAGCGGTAGGTCGTGTGTTCAAATCACACAAGCGGCACCACGCTTCGCCCATACAGGCTACGCGTGGCGCAGCCGCGCATAGATCGTTAGGCCGAAGCAGTGTCCGGCATAGCTGAACGCAGTGAAGCGAAGACGGGCCGAATGTAAGAAGTGGGTGAGACTATGTATCTTTGGGTCAAAGCGCTGCATATTATTTCTGTCATCGCCTGGATGGCGGGGATGCTTTACCTGCCCCGGCTTTATGTCTATCATGCAA
>CAYVTI010000031.1:0-5529 GCA_964454545.1 uncultured Rickettsiales bacterium | reverse complement strand
CAGGGACGTAATCACAAATCGGCAAGGTTCTATCGGATAATCAATGAATCAGTGACGTTGGTAATGATAGTGATTGTTATTATGGCAGTGGTAAAACCGTTATGACGCTCAAGCGGTCCCTTTACAGCCTATCCAGAAACGATAAAATTCTTCTTGTCCTCACCGTATTATCCCTGTCCGTAATCACCTATATACAATTATTTACCGGCTATGCGGGCGACAAGGTGTGGCTGCTGGCGGCCGCGCGTAAGTGGCTGGACGGCAAGAGGTTGTATGCGGATATCATCGAGATAAGCCCGCCGCTGATTATCTGGATTTATTCCATTCCTGAATATCTCCATCTGCATCTTGGCATATTGCCGGATCATTATTATCTGGTACTGCTTGGAATAGCTGCAATTGGACTTTCCACCTTTGTTTCACTTCAGCTGATAAAACTGCATCCTGTCTATGCCCCCGATACAAGGAAGCAGGTGGAATTCTGTTTCTTGCTGCCTCTGGTGCTGCTCGGCATTACCAGCCCGCTTTATTTCTTTGATCGCGAGCATATTTTCCTGGTTCTCGTACTGCCTTATATATTCCGGCACATGCCTTCGATTCCGGCATCGGCCGTGCCGACAAGGCTGAAAGTGATCATAGGCGTCATGGCGGGCATCGGTTTTTGCATCAAGCCGCATTGCCTTGTGGTATTTGCGGGGATTCAAATCATTTATTTTTTATGGCGGCGGTCGTTTTTCATCCTTGCCAGCATCGAGAATCTCGTGATTTACGCCATTATGTCCCTCTATGTATGGTCGGTCTGGCATTTTGCTCACGAGTATATCACGCTCATCGTGCCGATGGCGCTGCCGACCTATCCGGCCATCAACCGCAGGCCGGGAACGGGCTTTGCCCTTATCGCCCTGTTTGCCTTTGCGATAACGTTTGTGGATTTCCGGCTGCGTTATCGATCGCCTTACCGGAAGGATATATTTTATCTGCTTACACTGTGCGTGCCGTTCATGGCTTATGCTTTGTCCAATAACGGATGGGGTTACACATGGAATCCGCTGATTAGCCTTATTTTTATAATCACTGGCTTCGTGCTGTGGGATTTTATGTATCTTAAAAAGCAGCATCAGGACGCCGGACTGCCATTCAGGCCTCTCCTGTTTGGTGAACGGGCATGCATTATCAATCTTGTGGGGAATGTCGCGTTTATTCTTATAGGCGGGCTATTAACGTTCTTTTCCTGCGCGGGATGCGATGATGAAAAGCAGTTGATGAAGGATATAACCTATGCAAACGCCGGAAAACCGCTGGAATCGTTTGGCACGATTACCATAGATTTCAGCCTGTGGTCTTCGCTCTACCGGTTGGGGCCCAGATGGGAAACCCGCTTCAATCATTTATGGATGCTGCCTAAATTCTTTGTTTCCAGCCCCGAATTCGCGCAACGAAATAAATGGATCATCGATTATGTGGGCAATGCCTATGCGGAGGATCTTGGCAGGTACAAACCGCAGCTGGTTTTTGTCAGCAATACGGATAGTTTCTACAGCGTGCGCAAATACGTGGATCTGGCGCAGTATTTAAGCGTGGTTCCGCGTTTCAAGGATGAGTGGAAGCATTACCGTTATGTGATGAGGGTGGAGGAAATTCCTGCCCCGAAAAAGAAAACAGAGCATAGCGGCTACTGGATTTATAGAAGGATAGAGTGAGCTTGCGATAGCGGAATACAGACAGGGCTTTAACTGATGAAGGTTGATCGGGGAAGAATTAACAGGATTGTTTTTATCTACGGCTTGCTGTCGCTATCGTGGCTGACATGTTTTCATTTCATCGCAGGAGATGCAGGCAAATCCTGGCTGTTATTCGCAGCGCATAAATGGCTGGATGGCAAAAAGCTTTATGTCGATATCTTTGAAGTAAACCCTCCCCTCATCTATTATATTTATGCCCTGCCTGTTTATCTTTCCATTCATGTAGGCGGACTCAGGCATTACCAATATCTGACCCTGCTCGGGGTTATTGCGATTGCTTTTACGACATTCGTTTCACTCCAATTGATAAAATTTCATTCCTGTTTTGCATCCGATAAGAAAAAGCAGGCAGAATTCTGCCTGCTGGTATTATCCGTATTCATTTCCTATACTATCCCGCTTTACTTCATGGACCGCGAACATCTTTTCCTGGTTCTGGCCTTCCCTTACCTGTTGCGCTGGATGCCATCGATCCCGGCTGCACAGGTGCCTAAGCGCATCCAGGTCATGACTGGCGTGATGGGAGGCATAGGTTTCTGCATCAAGCCCCAGTGCATCATCATTTTTACCGGGATCCAGCTTATCTATCTCATGAGGGAGCGCTCAGCGGCCATCCTTTGGAGCATGGAAAACATCATAATATATACATTGGGCGCGCTCTATATTGCGTCAGTCTTTTATTTTACTCCGGAATACATCACGACGGTGATCCCTATGGCAATGGCAACGTACGGGGTAATCAATGAAAACTGGGGCAACGCCTTTCATGCGTCTATCATATTACTGACCTTTTCTGTGACTTTCGCCGACTTCCGGTTGCGTTATGTCTCGCCTTACAGAAAAGACATTTTGTATCTTTTGGAACTCTGCCCTTTCTTTATTCTTTACATATATACCAATAATGGCTGGGGCTATACGTGGAGCCTGCTCAGGAGCATTATCCTGATGGTTACCGGGTTCGTGCTGTGGGAATTTGCATATCTCCGCGAAGAACGCCTAAGTCAGGGGGAAGATCATAAGCAGTTTCTGTTCGGCATGCGGGCGTGCACGATAAACCTCTGCGTGAATATGGCAGTCGCCCTTGCGACGAGCTTTTATGCCTTGAGTGCAGCCTGTGGGGATTATTTCGAGTGCGATACGGCGAAGAAGTTTATTGAAGATATAAGAGCAGTCAATGGTGGAAAGATGCCGGGATCATTCGGAACTATTTCAAATGAAGTTGCCACATGGGCGCATTTCAGCGATGTGACTGGAGCAAGGTGGGAAACGCGCTTCAATCATTTGTGGATGCTGCCTAAATTCTTTGTTTCCAGTCCCGGGTTTGCGCAAAGGAATAAATGGATTACCAATTATGTCACTCATGCGCTCGCGGAAGATATGAAGCATAACAGGCCGGAAATCATATTTGTCGAAGATACCGAGCTGTTCTACAGCGTGCACAGATATGTCGATCTGGTTGCTTATCTGAAAGCATCTCCTGAATTTGAGGAGGAATGGCGGCATTATAGCTATGCGGGCGCCATTGTGACTCCGTATGCTGCGCAAAAGACAGCGGAGCATCTGGGATACGATATGTATAAACGTGTTGATTAAATATATGTTCAAAAGCGCTTCCGTTTATGGCCGGATGAACAGTTATGATATTATGAAGCTGTGTGCGCTTCTTGCGATGGTTGCCGATCACCTCGGAGTCTATTTCTGGCCGGATGCTGAGTGGCTGCGTGCCATAGGACGGATGGCCTTTCCGCTTTTCTTATTCCTTGTGGGATATTCGTGCACATGGAAAACAAAATACGAGTTGCTTGCCCTGGCGGTGTTGATAGTGATATGCGCCGCAATCACTCATCACCATATAATACCTGTCAATATATTGTTTACGATAGCCTTGATACGGTTAATGATGTCTTATGTTGTCCGTTTCCAGATTACACCTGGTTTTCTGTGTGCGAGTTTTATCATATGCCTCGTCTGGTTCCCGCTTTTTATATGGATTGATTACAGCACTATCGCCTTTCTGTTTGCCATGAGCGGGTATCTCCAGAAGCAGAAACCCGACTCATCAGAGGCTGTCCTGTTCCTGTATGCTGCGGTCGCGGCGCATTGCGTTATCCAGTATTTTTCTTTCGGGTTTAATGCCTTGAATACTATTATCATGTTTGCTTTCATGGCATGCGCTGTCATACTCATGCACAACTTTCGCCTGGAGGAAAGCCGGCCCGCACGGAAGAAAGACAAGGACTTTCTTCTCTTTCTGCCTTTCCATCTTCCCGATTCTGTAAATAATTCCTTGCGGTGGATAGCCCGGAATACACTGCTGATTTATGCAGGCCATGTTATGATTTTCATGATTGCGGAAAGGATCTTATATCCTGCGCGCTTGGGAAATTTTCAATGGCTGTAATTTCGTGTTTGTCAAATGAAAAAAGTCAAATTGAATGGATGGATAAATAGCGGAATGGTTTTTCGCATAATAGAAATGTTTTATATAGTTATTGTTTATCAATTTGTTATGCAATAACCCTACGCGCAGTAGATATGCAACGGCTTGAAAAAATCTGCATTTTCCAATGCTGTGAATATTGTGTTAAATCTGGCCAAATGCTAAAACTGTCATTAAGTTGTAACTCTACTATGTTATAACAGTATCATCTGAGGTTTTCTCAGGATATTATCAACTTTTTACAGAAGGGGTTTTTATGAATAATGTACAAGTGAAATCGGCGCAGGGTATGATTGATCTGTGTTGGAATTTGACATTGCTTTTTGCCGTGGGTATCTGCGTTTCCTTGTTGCCGGACAGCGCGTTTGCCGGCAGTAACGCAATCGAACAGGTGTTCTGCAACCTGGTGTCCTTGCTTAACGGCCCGACCGGCAAGGCGGTGGCGACCGTTGCGGTGATTGCGGTCGGCGTCGGCGCCCTGATGGGTAAGATATCATGGGGTATGGCGCTCATCGTTGCAATCGGTATCGCGCTCGTGTTTGGCGCCGGCACTATCGTAGATGCCATTTCTTCCGACAGCAATACATGTAGCACCGGCCAAGTCAGCCGCTAAAAGTTGCGCTGATACGATTGATCGGCACGTCGTTCTCCTTCCCCCGGAAACGGGGGAAGGAGAGATTTTAAGCCCTTCTCCCCAGGGCGTTATGGCACATCAGAATTGCTTCAGGACGTTGGAAAGAGTAATGTAGGCGCACATGTCACTGTTCAAACTGAAATCCAAACCTGAAAATCTCGAAGAGCTGCGCGATATCGCGGATGATGTGAATGAAAAGGATTTTGTCCCTTACGCCTGTCACTGGAACAGTAACACCGTAGTCACTAAGAATGGCGAGGCACTGCAAACCATAAAAATTACCGGCTTCGTACATGAAAACATAGAGAGCGCGGAAGAAGATTCCAACCTGCGTGCAAAGATCCGTGAAGCGGTTGCAAGGCATGTCGATTCTACCCGATATGCTATCTGGATTCACACCATAAGGCGTAAAAAGAATCTGAAAAGCGATGGCGAATATAAACGGGACTTTTCCGGATACCTTAACCATTTCTGGAATGACAAGAACGATTGGGAAAACAAGTTTGTCAATGAAGTGTATATTACGATCGTCCATGAAGGAAAAAGCGCCAGGATGTCGGACCACGATATATTTATCCGCGGTATCGTCCGCAGGTTCAGCAATCATTATCTGGAAGAGTATCTCGATAAGGCGGTCGAAGAATTGAGCAAGGTAACCGGACGCATGCTGTCGGTGCTGAGCGACTATGGCGCCAAGTTGCTGGGCGTGGTGA
>CAYVTI010000030.1:23492-27339 GCA_964454545.1 uncultured Rickettsiales bacterium | reverse complement strand
AGTATTTTTTCAACGGAATCTCTTCTTTGGTTGATGGCTCGACCATTATAAAGAATATTATATATGGAAAAACCCATGCCTACGATTAGCAAGAAGCATATGAAATTATTCATAAAGCGTTCATGCATAAGAAAAGCGCATATAGCCGAGTAGAATATCAGTAAATTGTAATTACGGTTTTTCGTAAATTCTAAATTCTCAGAATGGTTATCCAAAAGAGCCAATAATATCTCCCTCTCCTCTTCAGATAACTTATTATTTGGAGAATGATCGGACATTTTAGAATTTCCTCACATCCGCCAACTTCCCCGTAATCGCAGCAGCAGCGGCCATAGCTGGGCTCATCAGGTGCGTACGGCCGCCGCGGCCCTGGCGACCTTCAAAGTTACGGTTAGAGGTGGAGGCGCAGCGCTCACCCGGTGAAAGCTTGTCGGCGTTCATGGCGAGGCACATGGAGCACCCCGGTTCGCGCCATTCAAATCCCGCTTCGATGAAAATCTTGTCGAGCCCTTCTTTTTCCGCCTGCTCCTTCACAAGGCCGGAACCGGGCACGATCATAGCAAGCTTCACATTGCTTGCGACATGGTGGCCTTTGGCGATTTTTGCTGCTTCACGGAAATCCTCAATGCGGCCATTGGTACAGGAGCCGATGAATACTTTATCAATCGGCACTTCGGTAAGTCTGGTTCCGGCAGCAAGGCCCATATAGTCAAGCGCGCGCTCTATGCTTCTGCGGCGGCCTTCATCTTTTTCCTGTTTGGGATCAGGTACGCTGCCAGTGATGGGCAATACGTCCTGCGGG
Organism: uncultured Rickettsiales bacterium; assembly: GCA_964454545.1. Lineage (GTDB taxonomy): Bacteria > Pseudomonadota > Alphaproteobacteria > Rickettsiales > JABCZZ01 > JABCZZ01. The sequence continues at coordinate 26,537 of CAYVTI010000030.1, read as the reverse complement.
CTGGTGCCCCATGTGACCTGCGGCTCGATTTTAGCTGCATTCAGCACAACAGTGGTATCGTATTTTGCACCCGCATCAGAAACGAGTGTTTTCCAGTAAGCTACAGCCTTATCCCAGTCTGCGCCCTGCGGAGCATGGGGGCGGCCTTTGATATAAGCAAACGTAGTTTCATCCGGCGCAATCAACCCAGCGCGCGCACCAGCTTCAATCGACATATTGCAGATGGTCATGCGGCCTTCCATCGAAAGACCTTTGATAGCTTCGCCAGCATATTCGATGACGTAGCCCGTGCCGCCTGCTGTACCGATTTTACCAATGACGGCAAGCACGATGTCTTTGGCAGTGACACCTACAGGAAGTTTTCCATCCACACGTACGAGCATGTTCTTGGCATGTTTCTGGATGAGCGTCTGAGTGGCAAGCACATGCTCCACTTCGCTGGTGCCGATGCCAAATGCCAGTGCGCCGAACGCGCCATGGGTGGCAGTGTGGGAGTCGCCACAGACAATCGTCATGCCCGGCTGGGTGAGCCCCTGCTCAGGGCCGACAATGTGCACGATGCCCTGGCGTTTATCGTCCATCTTGAAATAGGTAATGCCTGCTTCACGGCAGTTGTCTTCCAGCGTCTGCACCTGAATACGGGCGGTAGGTTCCTTGATACCCTGCTTGCGGTCGGGCGTGGTGGGGACGTTATGATCCGCCACGGCAAACGTGGCATCCGGGCGGCGCACCTTGCGGTGGGATACGCGCAAGCCTTCAAACGCCTGCGGGCTGGTGACCTCGTGGATGAGGTGGCAGTCGATGTAAAGGATACAGGTGCCGTCATCGGACCTGTTGACTACATGGGATTCAAAGATTTTATCGTAGAGGGTTTTCATAACAGGTTCTGGGTTCTAGGTGCTAGGTTCTAGAGGCTAGCAGAATTAAACTATTCAAGAACCTAGTCCCTAGAACCTAGCACCTATTGCTGTTCTTCCGCAGTAATTTCGCCACCTGTTTCGGCAGCCAGAAGCTCACGCTTCTTTTCCTTAATTCGGGCAGCTTTGCCGGTCAGGCCACGCAGGTAGTAGAGTTTTGCGCGGCGCACGTTGCCGTGACGGACAACTTCGATGCTGTCAACGCGCGGTGAATAGAGTGGGAAAATACGCTCAACGCCTTCACCGTGGCTAATTTTGCGGACGGTAAAGGATGAATTGAGGCCTGCGTTCTTGCGTGCAATGCAGACGCCTTCAAACGCCTGAATACGTTCATTTTCGCCTTCAACGATCTTTACGTTGACGCAAATAGTGTCGCCAGCGGCGAAATCAGGGATTTTCTTGCCTTCAGCAAGTTTTGCGGTGTATTCCTGTTCGAGTTTCTGCAAGCTGTTCATAAATCAGTCCCTATCATCTTTCTTTGTGTAGCCTGCCCATAAATCAGGTCTTAAGGCTTTTGTCAAGTTCTCTGCCTGATTTAAACGCCAGCTACGTATGTTTTCGTGGTTCCCGGATAGTAATACCTCTGGTACCGCCCAGCCTTCCCAGACCGAGGGTCTAGTATAATGAGGATATTCAATTAGTCCAGCAAAATCACCTGCTAAGGCAAAACTTTCCTCATGGGCCGATCCCATGTCCCCCATCACTCCCGGCAGCAGGCGCACGCAGGCATCGAGCAGCGCAAAAGCGGCCATTTCCCCGCCGGATAGCACATAATCACCGATGCTGATTTCAATCGGCTTATGCGCTTCCAATACCCGCTCGTCCACCCCCTCGAACCTGCCGCATACGAGAATAAGCTCTCTCTGTGACAGTTCCTGCGCGGTTCTCTGGGTAAAAGGCATTCCCCGTGGAGTAAAGTATATCGGGGTAGCGCCCGGCTTCCTGTTCTTTGCCTCTTTTATGGCCCGATCCAGTATGTCAGGCCGCATTACCATGCCTGCGCCGCCTCCATAAGGCGTGTCATCCACCGTTTTATGCCTGTCCGTGGCGAAATCCCGGATGTGGATGGTATCCAGATGCCAGATTCCGTTTTGCAGGGCTTTACCGGCAAGGGAATATCCGAGAGGCCCCGGAAACATTTCCGGGAATAACGTAAGTACCAGAGCAGAAAATCTTTTGTTATTCATTGGCTTCTTAAATAACCACAATAATAGTGACTTGCGGGATAATTTTCCTATATATGAAGTGTATATCCTTAATATATCCAAGAAAATATTCCTACATGAAAAAATCTGTCGGCGTTATTGTATTATTATCGCTTGTGTTTTTCTCCGTTTCAGTAAATACGTTTGCCGCGTCTCATGTAAGCACCGGGATTGATTGCGGTAAAAGGGAAGGGGAAATAGAAAACCTTGTCTGTCGCGATCAGTATCTGGCGAATCTGAATGCGCGGTTATCGGCTGCCTTTGAAAAAATCAAGCGCAGCGGGCAGAAAGATCCCAATTATGAAGCCAAACTGGAAAAGATGGCCAATGAACAGAATGTGTGGCTTAAGAATATAAAGGAGGAGTGCATCCTTTCTAACCCGGATATCACGCATGGCATCAAAAGGGAAAAAAGGCTCGATTGCCTGAAATTTAAATATAAAAGCCGCCTCGTGCTGGTGGAGCGCCCTGATATTTCCGCGCCTCTTACCGATCGGAAGGTGGATAATATGATCGCATATTTGAGCGATAAGGATTGCAGAGATGTATATGAAATCGGGCAGGTGGAAGATGAAGCGGTGCTCAGGGAATTTTCTTGCCGTTTCTTTATGAAGGCTCCCAAAAAGGCATATGAGTTATTCGGTTCCTGTCTGGGGGGCGGCAGGGACAATTTTACCCCGTTGTGCGATGCCGCAGATCAGATGAAACAGATTTCCGGATTGTCCGAATATATTGAACAGCTAATTCATATGCAGGGCGACACTACCTGCGAAGGAGGTATCAAGTATACCCGTTCCCGTTTAGGAAAGCTGGACGAGCTGATGATTTTATACGATGGGGATGTGGACAGTAATACGGCAAAGGCATTCGATGAATTTGATGAGAGCATCGTATTCAATCCCCGGGGACCGCAGCTTGCACAT
>CAYVTI010000030.1:1384-23482 GCA_964454545.1 uncultured Rickettsiales bacterium | reverse complement strand
ATGCTGCGCGTTGAGGCTCAGGAAGGGCTGAAGGAATATTATGTGAGGAATCTTGATTGGCCTGAAGATAAGGCGCGGAAGGTGGCGGAATATTACATGCTCCACCTGGTCAGGAGCTATCTGGGGAGCACGGATGAATCGTCCGTCACCAAATATGCGACAGGCTCTCTGGATTTAAGTGACCTGGATTCTTACCTGAAGGGGTGGTCAAATGTGATGCCGGGCAAAGATAAAAACAGCCTCGGATATTTTTTGAGGCTGGCGATAGTCAATAACTATCCGCTAAGCAGCATAAAGAAGCTTGTAGCTGATGGGGCCCCTGTTGAAGGCGGGTATGAGCAGAGGATGGATACGCCGCTCATGCAGGCGGTAAAACGTCCGGATGTCGCGGAGTTCCTGATCGAGCACGGAGCTAAAGTGAACGCCCAGAACAGTTTCGGCAAAACTCCCCTGATGTATGCGGTCCAGTACCGCAGCAAAGACGTAATAGGACTGTTGCTCTTGCATAATGCGGATATTAATTTAATGACGTATGGTACTGAGCAGTGTGGCAAAGATAATTTATTCCTTGGTGCGGAAGGCCGGACGGCTCTGATGTATGCGGCGTGGTATGGCACGCCGGAAATTATCCAGGCATTGATCGCTCACGGCGCCAATATTCATTATAGTGACAGCGAGGGAGAAACCAGCTACGATTATCTGAATAAAAACAAACTCATGCCTCCTAAACAGATGGAGCAAGCGGAACAATTATTATGGACAAAATAGACATGGCATTATGAATATCAGGGTAAGAGCTGCACGCATAGAAGATCATAAAGAGATTATGGCGCTGGCCAAAATTGCAGGCATCGGCATGTCGTCCCTGCCGCAGGATGCCGACGTGCTGCGCGAGAAAATACAGAATTCCGTGCGCAGTTTTGCCGGGAGTCCGGCACGTCCTAAGGAAGAGAGTTTCCTGTTTGTCCTGGAAGACCTGGGTAAAAATCGGCTGGTGGGGACTACCGGGATTGTGGCCCATGTAGGACTAAGCAGGCCGTTTTATTCCTATAAGCTTTCCACCATTTCACAGGCATCTTCAAGTGTGGACACTTATTCCATGCAGCATGTCCTGCATATGGTCAACGATTATACCGGCGCCAGCGAGGTCGGATCCCTTTTTCTACATCCGGATTACCGCAAGGATGGAATGGGCCGGTTCCTGTCGCGTTGCCGGTTTGTGATGATTGCGGAATTCAGGCGTCTTTTTTCCGATATGGTGATCTCTGAAATACGCGGCGTACAGGATAGGGATGGCAATTCGCCTTTCTACGACAATCTTGCTCGTCATTTCTTTAAAATGGAATTTAAGAAGGCGGATTACATATACGCTACGCAAGGGGGGCAATTCATCGCCGATCTGATGCCGAAATACCCTATTTATGTAAATCTTCTGCCGCAGGCAGCTCAGGAGGTAATTGGAATCCCGTTTGAAGCATCAAAGCCGGCTTTGCACATGTTGCAGTCCGAAGGGTTCAACTATGAAGGGTATGTGGATCTGTTCGATGCAGGCCCCACCATACAGGCGAAGCGTGAAAGCATAAAAACGGTGCGTAAAAGCACGGAGGATAAGATCGTTGCCGTTCGTAATATAATATCAGGGCCATATATTATTTGTAATACCCGTCTTGCGGATTTTATGGTAACGAGGGGGGGGCTGGAAAAGGAAGAGGGTGGTGTCGTCATCACGCCCGAGGCGGCAGAAGCAATAAATGTAAAAGTGGGAGATATGGTGCGTTATGTCTTATAGCGGAAAGTTGTATATAAATGGGAAATGGAGAGCGGGTAAGGGCAGCGTTTTTAATTCGAGCAATCCTGCTAGCGGTGAAGTGTTATGGCAGGGAAATTCCGCCACGCAGGAGGATATTGACGCTGCGGTTACTGCGGCGCGAAACGCGTTTTATGACTGGGCGTGGAAAACGCTGGATGAGAGGCTGGCGGCATTAAAAAGCTTTCAGGCTGTCGTTGAAAGCCGTAAGGAAGAACTCACGGAAATTCTTTCACAAGAAACCGGCAAGGTATTGTGGGACTCGCGTGCGGAAATTGGCGGCATGATAGGCAAGCTGCATTTTACCCTTCAGGCGTATCTGGAGCGCACAGGAGAGAAGTTTACCGATGCGCAGGGATTTGAAACCGCATTGCGCCATAAGCCGCATGGAGTGGTTGCGGTATACGGGCCTTATAATTTCCCGGCACACCTGCCCAACGGACATATCATGCCGGCATTGCTTGCGGGTAATACGGTAATAATGAAACCAAGCGAACTGACGCCGCTTATCAGTGAAAAGATCATGGAATGCTGGGATAAGTCGGGAATGCCTGCCGGTGTTGTCAATCTGGTGCAGGGTGAACGCGATACCGGCAAATGGCTTTCGGCGCATCCGGGGCTGGATGGCTTGTTCTTTACCGGCAGCAGCGCTACGGGAAAGATACTGGGCAGGCAATTTGCCGAAACGCCGCATAAAATTCTTGCGCTTGAACTGGGCGGAAATAATCCCCTTGTTGTGCATGAGGTTTCCGATGTGAAGGCCGCTGCCTACTGGACCGTCCAGTCGGCCTATATGACTTCCGGCCAGCGCTGCACCTGCGCCCGCAGGCTGATAGTGCCGCAGGGAGCAGGAAATGATGCCTATATGGATACGCTTGTTAAGATGGTAAAAACCATAAAGGTCGGCAGCTATCAGGATAAACCGGAAGCCTATATGGGACCGCTTATTACCAATAGGGAAGCTGAAAGGCTGCTTGCCGCGCAGGCTGATCTTGTAAAGAAAGGCGGAAAAGCACTCGTGGAAATGAAGCGGCAGCATGAAAGCCTGCCGTTCATCTCCCCCGCGCTGATTGATGTCACTGCTGTGAAGAACCGCGAGGACGCCGAGTGGTTTGGGCCGTTATTGCAGGTAATCCGCGTGCCGGATATGGATGCGGCTATAGTGGAGGCGAACAATACGCAGTACGGGCTCTCCTCCGGGATATTTACCGACAAGCGTGAGCATTATGAATTGTTCCTGAAGAAGATAAGGGCAGGGGTGGTGAACTGGAACAGGCCGACTACCGGCTCCAGCGGCAACCTGCCATTCGGAGGTTTGGGCTTAAGCGGCAATCATCGTCCTGCTGCCTACTACGCTGCGGATTACTGCGCCTATCCGGTCGCTTCTAATGAGGCGGAAAAAGTGGTTATTCCGGCGCAGCCAGCAGCGGGAATAAATCTGGCATAGCTTCTTATTATGCAGAATGATTTTCCTGGTATACGGCGTTGGCAGCTTTGTGGTTCTGGTAAACGATTGCCGGCTGGTTAGGGTTTAGCAGGTTCATTTTCCTGACAATTTTTACTGCCCGATCGATATATTCCTGCGGGTTATCCGTATTGATGCCTTTTTCCTTGGCTTTCAGGAATAATTCTTCTTTTGCGGACTCCAGCTCTTTGATGCGCGCGCTGTACTTTTCTTTCTCATTTTCTATATAGGTTTCACTGGCTATAAAACTGGGGAGTTCTGAGGACTTGCCGATAATATGGCCGATGTCTGTCGCTATGCTGAGATCCACCAATGTCTTCTGGGATTCATTCAAGATGCTGTATTTTATCATAAAATCTCCTGTGTTGGTTATGCAGGAAAAAAATCCGCTTACATGAAAATAAGTTAGCATGTAATTGTGAAAGTTTTATTAAGGTAGTATTAAGCTTTTGTGAAAGATATCATAATTAACTATTGTTAAATCCAATGGTTAATATGCGTTGCGGCAAATATTTCATGGAAACTAAAGCCTGCAAGGAAAGTATTAATTCTTCCTGGCGACCTTCTTGCCCTTAGTGCCGCTGGCCTTCTTGCTGGTAGTCTTCCTTACCTGCCCGGCCTTTGCTTCTATCGCATCAACGGCAGCTATGGCGGCCAGATTGATGATATCAGATACGGTCGAGTTCATCTGGGCAATCTGCGCAGGCCTGTCCAGGCCAACGATAATGGGACCGATGGTGACGCCGTCGCCAAGTTCCTGCAGCATTTTGGAGGAAATATGAGCCGAATGCAGGGCAGGCATGATTAGCACGTTTGCCGGGGCAGACAGCCTTGAGAACGGATAAAGTGCCATGAGATCCTTGTTAAGCGCTACGTCTGCGGACATTTCTCCGTCATATTCAAAATTGACGTCAAGGCCGTCCATAATGGTGATGGCGTCGCGCACGCGCTGTGCCTTCTCGCGCATCGGGTTGCCGAAGGTCGAAAATGAAAGGAAGGCAACACGCGGATCGTGTCCCATCTGGCGGGCTTTTTCCGCCGTCATAACCGCTATCTGCGTAAGTTCTTCAGCGGTTGGCAGTTCATGCAGGGTTGTATCTGAAATGAAAACGGTCCTTCCCTTGGCAATCATGATCGTCATGCCGAAGACAAGCTGGTTTTCTTTATTGGGGATGATACGCCTTATATCCTGCATGCAGATGTTGTAATTGCGGGTGACACCAGTGATGAGCGCATCACCATGACCGAGCGCAAGCATGGTGGCGGAAAATATATTGCGGTCATTCTTTATCACCCTTGCGCAGTCGCGGCGCAGGAAGCCCTTGCGCTGCAGGCGGCCATAGGCATAATCAATATAGGGTTCAAGATCCTTGATGAGCGAAGCGTTGACTATCTCGAACTGAGCATTTTTTATTCCCATGCGCCGCATGCTCTCTTTGATCTTTTCAACCCGGCCGACAAGGATAGGTGTTCCATAGCCGTGATCCAGCCATTGCGTAGCAGCGCGTATGACCCTCTCGTCTTCTCCTTCGGAAAATATGATCCGCTGCGGATTGTTCTTGAGCTTGCCGAATATCAGGTTCATGCGTCCTGCTGTCGGATCGCGCCTTGCGGCAAGCTCCATGCGATAAGTATCCAGGTCCGTAATCGGCTTGCGCGCTACCTTGGTTTTCATCGCCGCCTTTGCAACTGCGATTGGAATGGTGGTAATCAGGCGGGGATCAAAAGGGGTAGGAATAATGTATTCTTTGCCAAATTCCATTTTCCTGCCCGAATATGCTGCGGAAACTTCCTCCGGCACTTCTTCGCGCGCAAGCTGGGCAAGCGCTTCAGCGGCGGCTATTTTCATCTCGTCGTTGATTTCGGAAGCGCGGACATCGAGCGCGCCGCGGAATATGTAGGGGAAACCCATGACATTGTTAACCTGGTTGGGGTAGTCAGAGCGTCCTGTCGCTATGATGGCGTCCTTACGCACTTCAAGCACGTCTTCCGGGCGGATTTCCGGATCGGGATTTGCCATCGTAAATATGATGGGATTCTTGGCCATGGATCGGACCATCTCCCTGGTCACTGCGTCTTTTACGGAAAGCCCCAGAAACACATCGGCTCCCTTCATGGCATCCACGAGCGAGCGTTTGTTGGTTTTGATAGCATGTGCCGATTTCCACTGGTTCATGGTTCTGTCGGTGCGGCCCTGGTAAATAATACCGGATTTATCGCAGAGAAAGGCGTTTTCATCTTTAACGCCCATTTTCTTGATCAGCTCAAGGCATGCGATGCCTGCGGAACCCGCCCCGTTGACCACGACTTTCATGTCGGAGAACTTTCTTCCGGTCAGGTGGGAGGCATTTATAAGGCCTGCAGCGCATATGATCGCGGTACCATGCTGGTCGTCGTGGAAAACCGGGATATCCATAAGCTCACGCAGCTTCTGCTCGATAATAAAACATTCCGGGGCTGCGATATCTTCAAGATTTATCCCGCCCCATGTGGCGCCGAGATACTTTACACAGTTGACGAATTCATCGACATCGGTAGTGCTGACTTCAATATCAATAGCGTCAATATCGGCGAAACGCTTGAACAGTACGGCCTTGCCTTCCATAACCGGCTTGGAAGCCAGCGCGCCGAGATTGCCAAGCCCAAGCACCGCGGTCCCGTTTGATATGACCGCGACGAAATTGCCTTTGGAGGTATAGTCATATGCCTTGGTGGGATCTTTCTCAATTTCAAGACACGGAACCGCGACGCCGGGAGAATAAGCAAGAGACAGGTCGCGCTGGGTCATGAGCGGCTTGGTCGGCGCCAATTCTATCTTTCCGGGTTTGCCTGAAGCATGAAAATCCAGAGCGTCTTTATCGGTTATCGAATCTTTTTCTTTCCCCATATTCTTCCTGTAAGCGATCCGGGTTGCGAATTGCGCATTTATGAACTAGTTTTAGCGCAACTCCATACCCATAACCCGCAATTTTATGAAAACTAAGAATGAACTATCTTACTTCCATACCGACGAGGTAAATTCAAGTAAAAAGATTGAAATTGCTGCGCCGCAGCATAACATTGTTCAGGCCACTATCACTCCTGCGATGCAGCAATATATGAAGAGCAAAGCGGAACATCCCGACTGCCTTCTGTTTTACCGCATGGGCGATTTTTACGAGTTATTTTTTGAAGATGCGGTGAAAGCCTCCGCCATTCTTGGAATTGCCCTGACGAAGCGCGGCAAGCACAACGGCGAAGATGTGCCTATGTGCGGCGTTCCTGCGCACAGCGCCGATGGGTATCTTGAGGCATTAATCGCCAGTGGCTGCAGGGTGGCCATCTGCGAACAGATGGAAGACGCCGCAGAAGCTAAGAAACGCGGGTATAAAGCCGTCATGCGGCGCGAAGTGGTAAGGATCGTAACGCCCGGCACCATTACCGAAGATACACTGCTCGATGCGCGCCAGTCGAATTACCTCTGTTCCATAGCGAAGAACGGCAGTGAGTATGCATTGGCTTGGCTTGAACTTTCAACGGGAGAGTTTTACCTGAGCAATCCGACTTTTGCCTTACTCTCTGCCGAAATTGCGCGGATCAATCCGCGCGAAATCATTGTCAGCGATGTGCTGGCAGGAGAGTTGATAGGTTATGAATTCTGGCAGGAGTGGAAAAACCTGGCCAGCGTGCAGCCTACGGTGTTTTTCGATCCCCTCAAAGGCGAGCGCAGCCTGAAAGAATACTATCAGCTTGCAGCGCTTGACGTTATCGGGGATTTATCGCGTGCCGACACTTCCGCCTGCGGAGCGTTGATTGAATATATTATCCTGACGCAGATTTCTGTACTGCCCCGGCTTGAGCAGCCGCGTAAGCAATCGCTGGGTACGGTCATGGCGATTGATCCCGCGACCCGCCGTAATCTTGAGCTTGTGAATACGCTCTCCGGCGGGCGCAGCGGCAGCCTTCTTTCGGTGATTGACCGGACCATGATGGGCGCTGGCGCGCGCATGCTGGCTGCCTATCTTTCTGCGCCACTGACGATACCGCAGGCTATTTATTCGCGTCTTGAGCAGGTGGAATATTTTGTGATATCTCCTGAAAAGCGTAGGAATTTGCGTGCACTACTCAAACAATGCCCTGATATGGAGCGTGCGTTGTCACGCATATGCCTTGGGCGCGGCAGTCCCCGCGATCTCCTCTCCATCCGGAACGGGCTTGAAGTGGCGGAACATATACGCAGGGAATTTCTGGCCGAAAATAATCTGCCTTCGGAAATTGTCCACCACCTGAGCGCAACGCACGGGAACGAAGAACTTCTGCAGAAGTTGCAGGCCTCACTCAGGCAGGACGTGCCCATTCTTGCGCGTGACGGCAATTTCGTGCGCGATGGGTATTCGCCGCCGCTTGATGAATTCAGAATGCTGCGGGATGAAAGCAAGCGGCTTATCGCGGCGCTTGAAAGCCGTTACCAGCAGGACACCGGCATTGCGGGTTTGAAGATACGTTACAATAATGTGCTTGGATATTACGCTGAGATCACGCCGCTGCACCAGAAGAAGATCACAGAGATTTTTATCCACCGCCAGTCGCTTGCCAATTCCTTAAGATATACGACGGCAGAGCTTGGGGAACTGGAGCGCAAAATCAGTGAAGCGGCGGAGCGCGCCATCAGGCTTGAGCTGGAAATATTTGACTCGCTTGTGGCCGGTGTAAAGGAAAAATCGGTGGCGGTTTCTGCCCTGGCGCGTGCACTTGCGGCGCTTGATGTTGCTGCGGGGCTTGCCGAACTTGCGGTGGAAAAACGTTATACCCGTCCCAAAATTGATAACTCGCGGACGTTCGATATTCGCGGCGGCAGGCATCCGGTGGTCGAAGATGGGTTAAGGAAAGCAGGGCAGGGGCAGTTCATCGGCAATGACTGCGATTTGGGAGAAGGACACAGCCTATGGCTCCTGACCGGGCCCAATATGGCCGGTAAAAGCACATTTCTGCGGCAGAATGCGCTGATTGCAATACTGGCGCAGATTGGCTCCTTCGTTCCGGCTGAAAGTGCGTATATCGGCGTCGTGGATAAACTGTTTAGCCGTGTAGGTGCGGCGGACGATCTGGCGCGCGGACGTTCGACCTTCATGGTGGAAATGGTGGAGACAGCGGCCATTCTCGGCCAGGCGACCCAGAATTCGCTCGTGATACTGGATGAGATAGGACGCGGGACAGCGACGTTTGACGGGCTGTCCATCGCCTGGGCGGTGGTGGAATACCTGCATAATCAGGTAAAGTGCCGTACTCTGTTCGCCACCCATTACCATGAGATGACAGCGCTCGCCGCCACCCTGCCATCGCTTGCCTGCCGTACCATGAAAGTCAAGGAATGGAAGGGTAATGTCGTATTCCTGCATGAGGTGACGAAAGGTACTGCCGATCGCTCTTATGGCATCCATGTGGCGAAACTTGCCGGATTGCCGGACAGTGTGCTGAAACGCGCCACCGCCATTCTTCATACGCTGGAGCAGACGCAGGGGGTGCAGATTGCAGGGAAACTGTCCGATGATATGCCGCTCTTTAAGCCATTGGCCGCGCCTGCCACTGAAATATCCGCTCAACCTGTGTCTCCGCTTGAAGAATTGCTTGCGGATGTGGAACCGGACAACCTGACCCCTAAAGAGGCGCATGAGCTGATTTATGAAATGAAAAATATCATTGCCTAATCATGTTCCTTATGCAAGAAATGCAACCGGATACATAAAGAACAGAAAATGGCCGATCGCATTCTCATACTAGACTTTGGTTCGCAGTTTACCCAGCTGATTGCGCGCCGGGTACGTGAAAGCGGTGTATATGCCGAGATTCTTCCCTGCACGGCGGCGGCGAGCAAAATCCGTGAATTCGAGCCTAAAGGTATCATTTTATCCGGCGGGCCTGCCTCGGTGCATGCGAATTTTGCGCCCAAAGCGCCGGACATCGTTTTTAATCTCAATGTGCCGGTGCTGGGCATCTGTTACGGCGAACAGCTGTTGTGCCAGCAATTTGGCGGCAAGGTGGAAATATCGGATGAACGAGAATTCGGCCGTGCGGAAGTGGATATCAAATCCGACAGCCCCTTGTTCAGAGCCGTATGGGAAAAAGGCCAATCCTATCAGGTGTGGATGAGCCACGGCGATAATATCACCGCTATTCCCAAAGGATTTAAAGTGATTGCGTCAACGTATTCTGCCCCTTTTGCCGCCATAGCGGATGAGGCGCGCAGGATATACGGGTTTCAGTTCCATCCGGAAGTGGCCCACACGCCGGACGGCGCGCGCCTGCTCAGGAATTTTACCCACGCTATAGCAGGTTGCAAGGGCGACTGGAGTATGGAATCGTTTTCCGCACAGGCAGTGCAGAAGATCCGCAGACAGGTTGGCAGTAAGAAAGTGATATGCGGGGTAAGTGGCGGTGTAGATTCGTCCGTAGTCGCTGCCCTGCTGCACAAGGCGATAGGCGATCAGGTAAAATGCATATTTATTGATACCGGCCTGTTGCGTGCCAATGAGGGAGCACAGGTGAAAGAATTATTTGCGTCGCACTTCCATATCCCGCTGCTGTATGTGGATGCGCGCCTCCTGTTCCTTGAGCGCCTGAAAGGGATCACCGATCCGGAGAGAAAACGCAAAATCATCGGCGAGACTTTCATCGAGGTATTCGAGCATGAAGCCGCGATTGCAGGGGGAGCGGATTTTCTTGCGCAGGGAACGCTCTATCCGGATGTCATAGAATCGGTTTCCTTTACCGGAGGGCCGTCCACGACGATAAAGTCCCACCACAATGTGGGCGGGTTGCCGGAACGGATGAAAATGGCGCTGGTCGAGCCGGTGCGTGAACTGTTCAAGGACGAGGTGCGCAGGCTGGGGCTTGAACTGGGGATGCCTGAGGATATGATTGGCCGCCATCCGTTTCCAGGGCCTGGGCTTGCCATACGCATACCTGGCGAGATTACGGAGGAAAAACTTGCGCTTCTTCGCAAAGCGGATACGATTTATATTGAAGAGATACGCAAGGCGGGACTTTATGACAGGATATGGCAGGCATTCGCGGTCCTGTTGCCTGTCAAAACCGTAGGCGTCATGGGTGACGCTAGGACGTATGAATATGCATGCGCGCTCAGGGCGGTGACATCAAGCGATGGAATGACGGCTGACTTTTTCCATTTTGATCACGGTTTCCTTGCGCAGGTGTCCACCCGTATTATAAATGAGGTGCGCGGCATTAACAGGATTGTATATGATATTACCAGCAAGCCTCCCGGCACAATTGAATGGGAGTAGGAGTGAGAGTTATGGTTGAAGATACAAGCATATTTCAGGAGATAGACGAGGCGCTCAGGATTGACAATGTGGAAAAATTCCTGCGCAAATACGGGAGGCTGGTTATAGCAGCCTGCGTTGCCATCGTGCTTGTTACGGCAGCCTCTGCCATCTGGAGAAACCACCGGCATGATGTGAATGTGCGTCAGACCAGCGTCGTATTGCAGATTCAGGATCTCATAGACGCCAATAAGTATCCGGAGGCACAGAAGAAGATCGAGGATTTGATTGCCAAAGGGCAAACTCTTCCCGCGCTTGCCAAGCTGCAATATACGGAAGTTCTTATAAAATCAGGCAACTTTGAAAAGGCGAAAACCGTTTATGAGGAGATCGCGAGCGATAAAGGTAACGACGCAGCGCTGCGCGATCTGGCCATGCTTAACGCGAATATTATAGAATCGAATATTAATCCGTCTGCGGTTATCAAAGATGGTACAGGCAAGGAACGTCCATTCGCTTCCATCGCGGATGAATTAAAGGCGGTTGAACTGCATAAGCATGGCAAGGATAAGGAAGCGCGCAAACTGTTGGAAAATGTCGCTGCAAATCCGGCACTTTCTATGGAGGAGCATCACCGGGCTATGGAGCTGCTTGACAATATGGGCGAGGATAAGAAATGAAGTTAAAGGCTGCCTGCATATTAATGCTTATGGCATTGTCGCTTACCTCCTGCGACAGTCTGCCCGCATGGCTGGGCGGCAGCGATGATAGCGACAAACCTAAGGTAGAGGGAAAGCGCATTGATGTTTTGAGCGATAGCTCGACTATTAAGCCTGACGAATCGCTTGCGGATATCAACGTAACCGTTCCTGGACTGAAAGTGAATGAAAACTGGCGCGAAGCTGGAGGAAGCCCGCAGGGTATGGAGGGTAATCTTCAGATTACCGGGTTCAAGCACCAGAATAGGGTACATATTGGTGACGGCGATACGTGGGACGAGCCACTCTATTCGCAGCCGGTTGTAGCTGGCGATACAGCGTTTGCTATGGATGCGAAAGGATATATCACGGCTCATGATGCCGCGGACATAGATAAGATAAAATGGAAGAGTAAAGCGGTAGTTGCCAAGCATAAACCGGATATACTGGGCGGCGGGCTGGCGTTTGACAGCGGGAGACTCTATGTGACTACAGGGCGCGGCAGGGTTTTTGCTCTTGATGCCGCAACCGGCAAGCAGATATGGCAGCAGTCCATGGGCGTGCCCCTGCGCGCGGCGCCGAAAGTGCTTGATGGCAAGGTATATGTCATATCGGTGGACAACCAGCTTTTTGCTCTCGACGCTGAAAAGGGCACGCAGCTCTGGGGCCATCGCGGCATCAATGAGAATGCCGGTTATCTTTCCTCCATCTCTGCGGCGGTTTCCGGCTCCATCGTCCTTGCTCCCTATTCTTCCGGGCAGGTGCATGCGCTTGATACCGCGACTGGGCAGGAAATCTGGAGCGATTCCTTGCTGAAGCCGCGGCGCAACTCTGCGACGTTCGGTTTCTCGGGCATAGGAGGAAATCCTATCATCAGGGATGATATTGTTTACATAGCGGGTAGCAGCGGATTTACCGCAGCATTCTCACTGCAGAACGGGAGGCGTCTGTGGGAACAGGATATATCTTCCCTTAACACGCCGTGGCTGGCGGGTGATTTCGTCTATATCATCTCAACGGACAGCCAGCTTGCCTGCCTCTACGCTGCCGATGGGCGTGTCAAGTGGGTGAAGCAGCTGCAGCGCTATGAAAATGAGAAAAAACGTAAGAATCCCTATTTCTGGTTTGGCCCTGTCATGGCAAACGGCGAATTACTCGTAGCCAATGCAGTTGGAGAAATGCTGGAGATTGCTCCGAAAGACGGTTCCGTTATATCAAAAATCGATATTCCTGAAGATATCACCTACCCGCCTGTTATTGCCGGAGGGCGCGTATATCTGTTGACCACGGACGCAAGACTGCACATAATCTATTAGTTGTTAGTTGCTGGTGGTTAGTATAAACCTACAACAAATAACTAATTGCTAACAACATGCCGCTTACCATAGCCATACTTGGCCGTCCTAATGTCGGAAAATCAACTCTGTATAACCGTCTTACGGGCACGCGCTTCGCGCTCGTTGACGATATGCCCGGGGTCACGCGTGACTGGCGCGAAGGCAAGGGCAGCATCGGGCCTATGGAATTCAGCGTATTTGATACCGCGGGGCTTGAACATGCGCAGAAAGACTCGCTTGCCGCAAGGATGAGCGCCCAGTCGGAACGCGCGCTTGAGAATGCGGACGTGGCCTTGCTGCTGGTGGATGGCAGGGCGGGGATTACGCCTGATGATCGCTATTTTGCCCAAAAAATCAGGAAGAGCGGCAAACCGGTGATACTGGTTATCAATAAATGCGAAGGCGGCAAGGCGAAGGATGCCTATGCCGAAGCCTATTCGCTTGGTCTTGGCGAGCCAGTAGCGATTTCCGCTGAACATGGCGAAGGCATGGCCGATCTGTATAATGCCATTGCTCCATTTGAAGAAAATGGCAAGCCGGAAAAAGAAGAAATACAGCTTATAACTGGTAACCCGCACCATGACCATGATGCGATCAATATCGCCATTGTGGGGCGTCCCAATGCGGGTAAGTCTACCTTGTTTAACCGCCTCTTGGGGTATGAGCGCGTGCTTACCGGGGCTGAAGCTGGCATCACCCGCGATTCGATTGCGGTCGATCTGGAATATGAAGGCAGGGCGCTGAAGCTGGTGGATACTGCGGGGATACGCAAGAGCGGCAATGTGTATGGCAAGGTGGAAAAGCTGGCGGTGGATGATAGTCGCCGCAGCATACAGTATGCCAATGTCGTTATTCTCATGCTTGATGCCGAAACTGCGCTTGAGAAGCAGGATCTGACTATTGCTGACCATATCGAGAAAGAGGGCAGGGCTATAGTCGTTGCGGTGAACAAATGGGATAAGGTGGCCAATAAGCAGAAATATCTTATCGATCTGCATGAACGCCTTGAAGATGTGATGCCTCAGATAAAAGGCGTGACCGTGCAGCCGGTCTCCGCCGAGCGCGGCACTCATATCGACAAGCTCATGAGCGCGGTTTTTGCAGCGTACGAAACATGGAATGTCCGCATATCGACCAATAAGCTTAACCACTGGCTGGAAGAAGCGCTTGTCCGCCATTCTCCGCCTATCGTGAACGGCAGGCGCATCAAGATACGTTATATGACACAGGTCAAAACCCGCCCGCCTACCTTTGCCCTGTTCGTGAGTAAGGCAGACAAACTCTCCGAAAGCTACCAGCGTTATCTCGTGAACAGCCTGCGTGATGTTTTTAACATGCCGGGCGTGCCCGTGAGGTTCATTTTAAAGAAGAATAAAAACCCTTACGTCGAATAGGCGGCTCATCGCGGCGCGACAAAATTCCTGAGCAGTTCGTGACCATATTCTGAAGCGATGCTTTCGGGATGGAACTGCACTCCGTGGACTTCCAATGTTTTATGGCGTAATCCCATGATGATGCCATCCTCGGTCTCGGCGGTGATTTCAAGGCAGTCAGGCAACGAGGATTTTTCCACGATGAGCGAATGGTAGCGCGTGGCGTTGAACGGGGTTGGGAGACCTTTGAATACGCTTTTCCCTGTATGCCTTATCGCGCTTACTTTGCCATGCATGGGGTAGGAAGCGCGTACCACTTTTCCTCCAAATGCTTGTCCTATCGCCTGATGGCCGAGGCAGACGCCGAGTAATGGAATTTGTCCGGCGGCCTGCGTGATGAGGTCCAGTACAATACCGGATTCATCCGGTGTGCCGGGACCCGGCGAAATCACAATTCCTTCCGGTTTCATCGCAAGCACATCGGCCGCGCTCAAGGCATCGTTGCGCTTTACCACCACTTCCTCGCCGAGCTCGCCAAGATAATGCAGCAGGTTGTAGGTGAAGCTGTCATAGTTATCGAGCAGGAAAATCATGCGAACCTCCATGCTTCCTGCGCTGCGCGCATAATGGCTTTCGCCTTGTTGCAGGACTCCTGGTATTCCATTTCGGGATCACTGTCTGCGACCACGCCGCCGCCAGCCTGCGCGTAGATCGTCCCATCCTTGATGAGGCAGGTGCGCAGAGTGATGCAGGTGTCCATGGAGCCGTTTGCCGAGAAATAGCCCGCGCAGCCTCCGTAAAAACTGCGCCGCTCTTTTTCCAGTTCATCTATAATCTCCATGGCGCGGATTTTCGGCGCGCCGCTTACTGTGCCTGCGGGAAAACCTGCGATGAGAGCGTCAATCGCATCATATTCCGGATCAATCTCACCTTCCACATTCGACACGATATGCATGACGTGCGAATAGTTTTCAATGAACATTTTCTCGGTGACCTTGACGGTCCCGGTTTTGGCCACGCGCCCGACATCATTGCGCCCCAGATCGAGCAGCATGAGATGCTCAGAAATTTCCTTCGGATCGGAAAGCAGGTCTTCGGCCAGCGCTTTGTCCTCCGCTTTATTGGCGCCGCGCTTGCGGGTTCCGGCTATGGGGCGGATTGTTACGGTATTGTCGCGCAGGCGCACGAGGATTTCAGGGCTTGAGCCAATGATGGAAAAGTTTCCCAGTCCCAGGAAGAAAAGAAAAGGCGAAGGATTCAGATGGCGAAGCGATCGGTAAAGCGAAAAAGGCGGCAGTGAGAACGGCGAATGGAAGCGCTGTGATGGCACGACCTGGAAAATATCACCCGCTTTTATGTATTCCTTGGCGCGCAAGACCATCCGGTGGTATTCCTCGCGGCTGGTATTGGATATAAAGGACAAAGGTTCAGGCTGTGTCTTTGGCGCTGCCGTCCTGATTGGTTTCTGCAACTGCGCAGCGGCGGACTCTATCAGCTCTTTTATAGCTGCATAGGCGGATTCTGCATTATTGAAGCCATGATCTTTCCATAGGGGGCTGACGATATGGAGCACGCTTTTTACGGAGTCGAAAACAATCATGACGCGCGGGCGCATGAAAAAGGCATCCGGCAGGCCGATATTATCGGGTTTTTTATGAGGAAGATTTTCCATGAGCCGCACCATGTCGTAACCCATATATCCTGCAAGTCCTGCTGCCATGGGTGGGAGATGATCGGGGATATCTATGTGGCAATCGCGCAGCAGCGACTTGAGCGCCTCGAGGCTGTTTTCCTTTACCGGCGAAAAGTCCTTGTCAGCCAGCGTGCCTTTACAGTTTATTTCCGCCTGCGTTCCCCTGCATCTCCACAGGAGATCCGGCTTTAGCCCGATGATGGAATACCTGCCGAGCGTTTCCCCGCCCTGCACCGATTCCAGGAGGAAACACGGCTCATTGCCCTTATGCAGCCTGAGCATCGTGGAAACCGGAGTATCCAGGTCCGCCATCAGGGTGGCGCTTACAAGCTGCGGGATATTACGGCTGAATTTATTTTCAAAGCTCTTGAAATCAGGCTCGAGCTGGCATTGCATCATTCGCCACCACTGTCGTCTTTAGCGCCGGATAAGAGAGACTCATTAACCGATACCGGATATTTGCCGCGCAGGTATGCCAGATAATCGCTCATGATCTCATGTTCAAGTGACGCTTTGAGATTGCCGCTTATCTCTTTTATGACAGAGGGATCAGGCTTGGCCGGAGCCGGGATGATGTTATCAAGCGATGCGATTAAGTAATCTCCGTTCTCGGCTTTATAGGCATGGGTATATTGATGCGGCGCGATGAAAAAAAGTTCCGCCACAAGGCCGTTTGGAAGTTTTATCTTGCCGTCTTCCGTCGTCATGCCGTCACGCTTTATATTTCCTCCGGCAACGCTGACAGGCTGGATTTCCGGCTTCTTGCCTTCGCGCAGTTTTGTGGCGGCGTCATCCGCTGCCTTTTTCAGCAATTCTTCGTTTTTCTGGGCCTTAAGCGCGGAAATAATGCTATCCTTGACTTCTGCGAGCGGGCGGACATTCTGAGGCGTAACGCTGTCAACATGGACGATGAAATAGGAACCGTCCGATGCCTGAACGACCTGCGAATGCTCTTTTTCGTTATAGGAAAAACCGGTATCGATTATATTGTCATAAGCTACCGCGGCTTTCTTGCCGTCGGCCAGCTTTCCATCACGGGCAACCTGCCTGACGGTGAAAATTTTAGCTCCCGCCTTTCCCGCTGCGTTGTCAAATGAAACGCCGCCCGCCATATCGTCTTCCATCTGGTTGGTAAGGCGGGTGAGGGTGTCAGATGCTTTGGCAGCCTTCAGTTCTTTGACAATGTCGGCACGCACTTCAGACAACGGCGTGGAAGACTGCGGAACTATCTTATCCACGTGGAAAATATGCCATCCGAAATCAGACGAAAGTGGTTTTGAAGTCTCGCCTTCTTTCAGCCTGAATACTTCTGCGGCGTCTTCTTTCGGCAAATCCTGCCTGCCTACCAGTCCCAGGGAGGTTTTGTCCTTATTCGTGATATTGGCGGTTTTCGCGATATCGTTGAAATGCTTGCCGTGCGCAATCTCGTCATAGGCCTTCGCTGCGTCCTGCTCTTTCTCGAAAACCAGATGTTCCAGCTGATAGCGTTCCGGTCTCGTGTAATCCTGCACGCGATCATTGTAGAGTTGCTTTATGTCCTCGTCCGGAACCTGTATTTTCGACTGTATGTCCGCAAGGCTGAAAATTACATAGCTTATATCGCGGTATTCCGACGTCAGGTAGGACTTGCTATGGGCATCATAATACGCTTTTATTTCCTGCTCCGTTGGCGCAGGTGCCTGCTTTACCTCTGAAGGCGATATGGCCATTATATTAAGCGCGCGTTTCTCTTCGCGCGCTGCATAGATGGCCTGCGCGAGATTATTAGAAATAACGACATTCGCACCCAGGATGCCGATAAGCAGTTTCGATACGGTCTCCTCGCGCAGGTCCTTGACATAACGCTGTTCGGCGATGCCATTACTCTTCAATATGGCAAGGTAGGTTTCCTTGTCGAATTTACCGTTTTTCTGAAAAGCGGTGTTTTTGCTTATCATGTTCACGATATCTTCGTTGCCTACTTCTATCCCGAGCGCGCTGGTTTCATTATCGATAAGGCGGTCGTTTATGAGTTGGTTGACAACGATTGCGCCCAGGTGGAAGTTTTTTATCAGGTCCTTGTCATATGCCCTGCCAAGCCTTTGCTGCAGTTCTTCCTGCCTTGCGCGCAACGCACGGCTGTACTCCTGCAAAGATATGGGTTTCTTGCCGACGATAGCGACCGAACCCGGGCCGCCGCCAACGTGGAATATATCCCCAATACCCCATACGCCAAAACTTATCACCAACAGGGTAAGAAGTATTTTACCAAAAACTCCATGCGTGGATTCACGTAAACTATCGAGCATATTGCCTTGTAATTTATTTTATAATTGTTTTTATATTCAACCTTGCGATACAATATTGAAAATTACCCATAAATAAAGAAAAATCTTATGCCGCATTTTGATCTGAATGGCTACCGGTTTGAGGATTTGAAAGTCGGGATGTCTGCCACCTACAGCCGTACCATCACTGAGACGGATTTGCGCAATTTCTCCGGCGTGTCCGGCGATACGAACCCCATGCATCTGAACGAGGAATATGCGAAGAAAACGGCTTTTCATGGCATTATTGTGCACGGCATGCTCACGGCCAGTCTGATTTCCACCGTCATCGGCACCAAGCTCCCAGGGCCGGGGTGTATATACATGAGCCAGACCCTAAAATTCACCGCTCCCGTGCGTGTCAACGACACGGTGTATGCGGTTGCGACCATACGCGAGCTTATTCCGGAAAAGCGGCGGGTTGCCCTGACAACAGTATGTTTTGTTAAGGATACGGTGGTCATCGACGGGGAAGCGCTTGTCAAGGTGCCGGAGAGGGAAGAATAAGTTACAGGTTGCAAGTTGTCGGTTGCGGGCTTATTACCTGCAACGTTACAACCTGTAACCTACAACATCTTTATGCTCATCATTCGTGACAAATCACGCATCCCGGAAGATTGTTATGGCTCCGTTATTGCGCTTGGCAATTTTGACGGCCTGCATCTGGGGCATCAGGTGGTTATCGGTAAAGCGATATCCATTGCGAGGCGGACTGGCAGGAAGGCGGCGGTGCTGACATTTGAGCCAAATCCCCGGCGGGTATTCAAGCCGGATCTTCCCGTGCTGCGCATTATTCCTTTTCATGAGAAGGCGCACCGTTTAAAGGAAATGGGCGTGGACTTCCTGCGGGTTATCCGGTTTACGCGTGATTTTGCAAAAACTACTGCTGAACAGTTTATAGACGACATTTTACTTTCTCAGCTGCATGTTTCACATGTGATAACCGGCAATGATTTTATCTTCGGCCATAACCGCGAAGGCAATGTGGAATACATGCAGAAGATGGCTGCTGCTAAAGGTTTTGGCTATACCGTGTGCGGGCAGGTGATGGCAGGCGATGGCCGCTGCTCGTCCACACGCGTGCGCGAATTGCTTGTACGGGGGGCAGTGGACGAAGTGTCCGGCCTGCTGGGCAAGCCTTACAGTATGACGGCCATCGTGCGTTCTGGCGACAAGCGCGGGCGGCAGCTTGGGTTTCCGACCGCGAACCTCCTGCCGGGACGTATCTTTACGCCTGCGAGAGGCGTGTATGCGGTAAAGGTGAACGTGCGCGGAAAAACGGCGGATGGCGTTGCTAATTTAGGCATCCGTCCGACATTTGGCGGAGAACGGTTCCAGCTGGAAGTGCATATATTCGACTGGAATGAGGACATATACGGCAAACATATGGAAGTGCAATTCATAGGCTATATCAGGTCGGAGAAGAAGTTTGAGGGGATAGAAGCGCTTAAGAAGCAGATTTCTGAAGATTGCGAGAGGGCGAAGAAGATATTGGAACTGTAATCCTATTCCGTAGCTTTTTATAGAATTACAAATCGCGATTGGTTGTATGATTTCCCTATTTCCGGATTGCTTCGCTCGCAATGGCGGAGTGTATGTTCGTTGGCTGAAATGACTATAGAGAATCTCCCCCGCACCTCGCCACTGAACCTACTGCTGCTTTGGCGCCAGCACTGCAAGAATCCCGTTCACTATGACCTGCTCCAGCGCAACGGAATGGTTGGGTATGCTGGAAAGGTAAACTCTTCCCGTCCCCTCTATGACCTGCACGAGTCCCTCGCCTGAAGAAACCGTCCCGAAGATGGAGCGGGTGGATTTCTGCACGGAATAGCTTAACCCGCTGCTGCGTGCCACTGCATAGGCCCCGTCCAGCACAAGCTTCTCGTTCTTGAGATCGACTACTTCTATGGGGCCTGGCGAGCATGCTATTACAACACCTGTTCCGGAAACTGCCGTCTGGATAAATCCCTCACCGGAAAAAAGCCCGGCGGACAGGTTATTCACGAACGCATCTACTTCCACTCCCATGTCGGACGCCCAGTAGGCTCCCTTCTCAAGCACGACCTTATTGCCCTTGAGGTCAATCTCCACGAATTCATGAAAACGCGGCGCAAGCTGTATGACGCCCGTGCCGGTAAAAACCGGGCGGAATATCTTGTTGCCGGTGATAGCGGACTTCAGCATCCCGCCGACCGATGGCATAGGATTGGTCATGGTGATATTGCCGCGCCAATACCTGGCAGCAGCAGACTCCGTACGCACCGAAGCGTTATCAAGCGTGATCTCCACATAATGCATGAGATCCTTCACTTTGATTTCAAACTTGACCATAATTATCTCCTGTTATGCTTTCTGTTACCTTTGGGGTCTTCTTACGGAACGGATAGGCAAGCTGGTCGAGAATATTTTCCGATATCGGATCATGTGGCGTGCCGAAAACCGTCGGACGCGCATCCCTAGGATCATAATAGGTACCAAACAATATATCGAGAAATGGAAATGTCGGAGCGAAATTCTTATTGCCGCCTTCATTGATATGGGTGTGATGCCAGCGGTGAAATACAGGACTTGCCAGCAAATAGCGGAACGGACCGTATGTCCAATTGAGATTGGCATGCACCAGCGGGGAATATATCGCATTGAACGGCGCGAGCACCGCCCACGCTTCAGGACTGAACCCGATAAAAAACACTATCGCATATACGCAGGTCGAATGAATGATAAGATTCACCGGATGGAACCTGACCGCCGTCAGCCAGTCGACATTAACAGGCGAATGGTGGATGGCGTGGAACTTCCAGAACTTCATCGTGTGGAACATGCGGTGCGTCCAGTACTGTATGCAGTCCATGACCAGCAGTATGATGAACGCCTGCAGAACCACCGGCAGATCAGCAACCGGGGGCAATCCATCCCTGACATGATGAATGGTATATAGGGAATAAACGCCCGTAAGGATTAGCAGGCTTGCTACTGCATTTCCAATGAGCTTTCCCATCGGGGCATATATAAGCGGCCCGGCGCAGAACCAGTATAAGGCATTCGCAGCCATACCTTTATGGAAAAGCGGTTGCGCGCGGTTCCCTGGAAAAATAAGAGCGAGCGGCATGAATATGGCAGCGCATAACAATAACATAGAAAGAGAATCCAGACGCCCTATCTGCATATAATAGTCTGATAGCGTATCCCGCCATTGCTGCATGGTTTCATTCATGTGAACACCTGCTTCAGATTGTTATTCGGTTTCATTTTTTCTTCGCACCGCTGCACTGTTTATTATCTTACTGCATATGAGTATACACATAATAACCCTATATTCATATTGTTAAAAGCGGCCATAATTATACGCAATGTAAATATAAAGGGTGTCTTACAAACCCTATGATTTCTGCGTGTTACAGGCAGATCCATTGTTGCGGCGGAAGACAGAGTCCGCTAAAAAATGAACAAAATCCTCATTTTTTTGCCGGTTAACCATAAAATGTTGTTTACAATCACATAAAAGAGTGCTTGAGTTGGACGCGTAGACACTACTCGGAAGCGGTTTCTCAGTAGTATACGAACCAAAAACAAAATAAACTTAACGGAGTTTGCCATGAACAAAAATGAATTAGTTGCTGCAATTGCAGAAGCCACCGATCTCAGCAAAGCAAAAGCTGCTGAAACCCTTGATGCGTTCATCCACGTTGTTGCAAAGGCGCTTGCATCCGGGGACGAAATCAGGCTCGTTGGCTTTGGCACCTTTCAGGTAGTACAGCGTAAAGCTACCGAAGGCCGCAATCCGCGCACCGGCGCAACTATCAAGATCGCTGCTTCCAAACAACCGAAATTCCGTGCTGGCAAGCAGCTTAAGGAACAGGTTAACAAAGCCGCTAAGAGAAAAGCTGCTTAATCTTTTTTTAAAGAAGATTGTTGAAATTACGCCGTTTTTGTTTATACAGAAACGGCGTAAATATTTGGTAGAGATTTTCCCCGGATATTTTCCACACATATATAGAGTAATGGGTGATTAGCTCAGTTGGTAGAGCATCTCGTTTACACCGAGAGGGTCGGCGGTTCGAGTCCGTCATCGCCCACCAGGCGACAGCGCCATCGCGTGAGTCGGTTATGGCCGAGAATTCCGAGGTTCTCGATTTTCTGCGAGCGCGCTTCGCTCG
>CAYVTI010000030.1:0-1374 GCA_964454545.1 uncultured Rickettsiales bacterium | reverse complement strand
GAGGCTTCGGGTATCAGGCTCAGATGGCTTGCCACCCGAAGCCTCAGCGTAGGGAGACACTGTTTCGATCTTTCCGTGTTGCATTCCCCGGAGCTTGCAGCAGGGGTGTTTATTAAGCCCTCTTCAATAATCCCCTAAAAACATGTAAATAATCCCTCGACAAGCTTAGGTTTTTGGCCTATAAGCGGTGCCTCGCCATAGAACAGGAGGTAATGGAATGGTAGAAGTTGTTGTCCGCGATAATAATATCGATCAGGCACTGCGCGCTCTTAAGAAGAAGATGCAGCGCGAAGGCATTTTCCGTGAAATGAAGATGCGCCGCCATTTTGAGAAACCCTCCGAAAAACGCGTCCGCCGCGCTGCTGAAGCAGTACGCCGTACCCGTAAACTGGCCCGTAAAACGGCAGATAAAGACGACTAATTAATTCGTTTATAAACAGCTATAAGAACTGCTATTTACTTGGAATAGCAGTTTTTATATGCACATATGTTCAGAATCAGGAGTCGGAAGACAAGCGGATCGATGACCTGTTCAACAGGTATACGCATACATGATCTGCGTTGTTCCTTGGGAAGCTGGCAGGCTGTCACCGGCGCAAGCGGTTACATCATAGGAAATCCCTTGGGCATAGACATTGCAGAAGTGAAGTGCCTTGTTTCTCCACAGGAAGATCTGGGTTTGAGCTCGAGAATATTAGACGCCGTCCGGCAGATTATGCCCGATGGATGGCAGATGGGTAATTCTTCGGATGGTTCAACTGGCCAGCCTCCGCCCTCCGCTGGCGGTTCCCCAAAGCCTCAACATCCTGGCCGTTGTTAAAATTACAGGGGCAATTATTGGAAAGCAATGCTACATTTTTCTAAGGGGCTGTCGTAGATTAGGTATTGAGCTTAGCCCATTTGGTTAGAGTTTTCATCTGTTGTTTAGGTGTTCCGTAGTTGAATCTAAACTCACACTCCTTGATGAACAAGTGGAAGTTTTGTTTTGGGATGCCGTTGTATTTTCTGAGCACACGCCTAGCTGTTTAGTCCCACTTTGTGATGGGTTGGATTAATTTTAAAACGTTCTGGCTGTTTTTGCCAGCATTTAATGATGTATTCATAAGGCGTTAGTTGGAAGCCAATGGCGATAAAACAGACAATATAACCACTTTGCTGCCACGCGCCGTTGATCGCTTTCAGAAGATGGTCAACGATCTGGAAAATGTATCCCAGATAGAAGTAAACCAGATACGCAACAAGATTAGCGCCCTTATAGGTGGGAAAATTACCCTTAAGCCAGACGATACTGGCCATCTAAAAGCAGACGTTCAGGGGGACTAGGGTTAGGACTCATAAATTATAACCAGAACGCGACGATAGCAGCGAGGAAGA
>CAYVTI010000029.1:0-27963 GCA_964454545.1 uncultured Rickettsiales bacterium | reverse complement strand
TCTATGGTCTTACTATGCATGTTCATGCTGAGATCCGCAAATATGCTGCCCGTATTATTGTCAAAAGCGAGCGGCATGGAAAATGTGCCGATAAGGATTCCGTGCCTGCGTTTTACTTCCAGTGAAGCATCCGGGGATTGGAGAATGATGCCGGACAGCTGGTTCTTAACCGTCAGGTTGGCGTGCTTGATGATAAGGGATCGCATGTGGCGCAAGGGAATAGGGTTATCGTCTGATGTCAGAAGGCCCAATACGGAAGAAAAGGAGCTTTCGGACTGCGCACCGTGATCTCCTGAGCCGAGCAGAATGTTTCCGTCACTGTTTTGTATCAGCGTGACATTGGGATGAATCAGCTCCAGCGATTTTATTTCAATCTTGCCGAGCGCCAGCTTGTATAGATAAATATCGACCATTATTTCCGGGAAGTAGGAAATAACCAAGCCTTTGTCATTGATGATTTCTATGTTCTTTGCTTTTACATTTACCGGGTGGCTCCAGCCGTCCCATGCGATTTCAGAACTTTCTATCTTCACCTTGTAGGCGCCGGAGGGGGGACTGAGCGCTGATTCAATATAGGGAGTGAGTGAATTGATGGAGCGCGGGCCGGTTGCAACCCACGTGAACAATGTCACCGTGCATGCCACGGCAAAGAGGATTACGCCAAGCAAAATATTTATTAACCATTTATTGCTTACGCAGGATTTAATCTTCTGGAAATTCAGCATTGCTAGATACTCTGATACGGCACTGTACGTTCACTATATAGTCTCTTGCGCGTTGTTCAATATAACTATCAGCGAAAATAACGCCAGACCCTACCAGCTCAGAAAATATCCCATTGCTGAACATAAACTGTTGAAGCGTTTTAAGCGTGATGACGACCCCGGCAGTCTGCTGTTTAATCACCTGGTGCGTTTCCACGTTGGAGGTGGTTATCACGGCTTTGGCAACCACGACCCCGATCACGTTCCCACTCATGTCGAACACAGGACCGCCGGAATTGCCGTGCTCGACTACGTCCGTAATATAAAGCCATTTGCTGTTGTCAGCGTTGTTGAATTTTATGTCTTCTACCCGCGCCTCCGCCACTTTGTATTCTCCGCGCGCGCCGGCTTCGCCCGGATAGCCAATCACCATGACCTTATCGCCGGTTTTCAGGTCGTCTATATTATAGCGCAACGGGGCGAATTGCGGCGGCGGCATGTTCGTTTCAATCACGGCCAGATCATGTTCCTTGTCGATGAATTTCACCGTGGCTTCATGCTCGGGTATGGCGCCTTTCACAACAACATCCTTGCAGCCGTCTATGACATGGGCGTTGGTGATGATATCATGCCGGTTGACAAAAAAGCCCGTTCCGGATTGTACGTTGAATTTGATGATCTGCTGGGCTGAGCACTGGAGGGGAATAAGAATAAGATAAGAAATTATAAGTAAATACTGTCTCATAACATACGACTCATTACACACCTGACTTACGCGCCTTATCATATCAGAAACGACCCGTTTCGGCACCATATTTCTGCCTATAAAGCTGATTATTGTACGATTTTTGATAAAGGCAGGCCCTTTTGTTCCCGTATAAATACAATCAGTATTGCGGGATAATTCCCTATATCTGCAGATGGATAATATCGATGGTTTCCGGGATCGTCTCACCGGCGGTGAAATGCCGTATCAGGGTGGCGATGCATTATGCCGAGGGCATTGTATAATTTCTTGTAAAGCAGGCGTTTTTATCCGCTGTAGCAAAAGCCCTGCAGGGTGCAGGCTGGAAAACTGTGCTTGACAGCTTGGGGAGCGGAACCTATACGAAATAGCTCCATTATAGAGGCTCGGTAGCTCAGTGGTAGAGCAGGGGAATCATAATCCCTTGGTCGGGTGTTCAAATCACCCCCGAGCCACCAAATATCAGTTATAGCTTATTAACAGATATCGGCGTTTGGCGCATATATTTTTAACTGCTTTCTCTATATCTTCCTGAGTATCGGTCATTTTTAATCGGGGAATACTATGCCGCTTAAACAGTTAAGATATTTACTGGGTGTATTTCTTCTGTCCGTGCTGTTAAGCCATGCCGCGTTTGCCTATGACTGGCGGCTGGACAAGGAGTGGTATTGGGGTATCAGCGGGGATGTGACCTGGCTGACTAATACGGACGGTGGCGGTACGGGTGGTGGCGGTGATATCGCATTTGGGCGTAAGTTCATGATGAATAACGCCGGCAATTTCCGGGGGGAAGTCGAGGGCGGATTCCATGACGTTTCCGACAGCCATTATTTCACCTATATGGCCAATCTTTACTACGATTTTGATCTTGGTTCGTCTCTGCCCTGGAATCTGTCTCCCTATGTTGGAGCGGGTATCGGCGATGCCACGCTTCATCTGGGTGAACATAATCGCGCCGGTGATTACAATATTCATGGTGACGCGTTTGCCTACCAGTTCATGGCGGGGCTCAATTTTACAACCGATTATTTTATGCCTAATGTTACATGGGCGATAGGTTACCGCTATGTAGGCAGCGATAATCAGGACGCAACTGATAACGCCGGTATTAACAGAAGCGATGGCCTCGGGGCCAACAATATCGAATTAACTGCGCGGTTCCACTTCTGATCAGGCGGCGTGCCTGCTGATAATGGCGAATAATTCGTCCTTCAGCTTGAGGCGTTTTTTCTTCAGGTTCTCCGTATAGGTATTGGAGGGAGTTTCCTCTTCGTTCTCTATGCGGAAAAGCTCTTTATCCACCGCATCATAATTTTCCAGTAGCTTTGCGAAATGCGCATCTTTCGCCTTCAGGTCATGGATACGTTCCTTGTACTGAGGGAATTCCTTTAGGATCGCGTGCGTTTCGTTGAACATAGCGGGGGTATCCTTCCTGTCTTAGAGAGCGTCTATACGTTTTCTAATCGCTTCATAATCGGAAGGAAAGAATTTATTTTCCCCTTCGTGAAAATGGTATTCGGTTATCTGAACCGGTTCCGGATCGCCTGCCTTCTTATCCTGGATTCCAGGCGGCTGTTTCAGGGCTCCGGCGAGAGCCTTCAGGGTGCGCTTCATAAGCCGTATAATTGCAAGCGCGACATTCTTGCTCCTGCTGGCTATACGTTTTGTCCCTTCTACAACAAGAGATGCCGTTTTTTCATTGAGGTGGCGGAAGGCCATTGTTACCAGCCAATTTTTAAAAGGATCAAATCTTAGGTTCCAGCCAAGCACGTCAATGACTCGGTTATCGGGAGCTATGACAATCATTCTTTTGGCGCTGCGATCTTCCCGGATGATATATGAATTAAGTCCATGATTTTTAGCGATATAATGTGCATGCATGCGTTTTGCCAGCCGGTTGAAATTCTCCCTTGCCTCGAACGACATCAGAATTTTGAAACTTTGCTTTGCCATCATTTTCCTGCGTTCCGCACTTTGTCCAGCTGACAAGACTTCGCCGGAGCCTTGTCCATCAAGCGCAATTGAAAAGATCGGCACGGAGCGGAAAACGGCATGCGGCACGGCGGGAATGCGGCACTGTCCGAGATACCAGTCTATGCATTGATGCCAGCTGTCGGTGCCCCAGTAGTCGCCCCATCCGTCCACTAATTCCATCCAGCGGCGCGTGAACAATGAATAATTGTCAGGCAGGGGAAGGCATTCGGAGAAGTTGTAATAGTTGTTGATATTATTGAGAGTGGGCTTGAGGCGGAACAGATCGTCGGGATAAAGTTTGACGTAGCTTTTCAGTATGCGATCCCAGCCCTGCGTATGAATGCGGATCTCGTCCGTAAGGTTCCAGAAGAAATAAACGCTGGAGGAAGCCGACTCCTTGGTAAGGCGGTTATAGGCATGATGCAGCATGAACGTGCCTTTCTGGTTCTTTTCGACCAGAAGATGTATGCGGAACTGCGATAATTCCTTTTGCCGCATGATGGCGTCAATGGTAGCTTCATCTCCCTCGTCGGCACGGATGAGCACTTCGAAGGAAGACTGATCTTCGGCAGTGACACGCAGGTTTTCAAAGAAGGCGTTCACCTGCGCGGGGCGGTTGGTCGCCATGACGATGGCCAGGAATGGATTATGTGATTGTGTCATTTGCATAATAGTTATCCTCTAGCCATTACATTTAAGGCGCCTGAGCAGGAATGGCATGCTCAGGCCCTGTACGATTACAGAAAAAGCGACGACTCCAAAAGTGGCAATGATGATTTCATCATGCATGGGCAGCGAATCCGGCAATGACAGGGCCAGCGCCAGCCCAAGGGCGCCTCTTAGCCCGCCCCACCATAGGATGTGCTGGTATCGCAATGGAATCGCCCATTTGCTTTTCAGCAATGGCATGCAGAGCGGATAAACCGTAAGTGCCCTTCCTACGACGACCATGATTATGATGATGGATAATGCTCCCACGCCTAATACTGAAAACGGTATGGTTGCTACGCGCAGCCCAATGAGAAGAAAAATGAGTGAGTTCGCAAGAAATGCAACGAACTCCCAGAAATCAATAATGAAAGCACGTCCTTTCCCTGACAGTGAATTAGTGGAATCTTCGCATAAGATACCCAGATTTCCCATAAGTAATCCAGTAGTGACCGTTGCCAGAACCCCGGAAACATGCAAGTGCTCAGCGAGTATGAAGGCGCCATAGGCGGTTGCTGTGGTCAAAGCGGTCTCTATAAGATGCTCTGCGGTGTGCCCAGCGATGAATATCGCAAATCCCGCGCATATGGTTCCAGCTAATACACCCCCTAGTACCGTATAGGCCAGCGACTGCAGGGCTGGTCCTGCCGGAATGTGCCCGTTGGATTGCACGCAGGAGAGAACAATCGCAAATAACACCGCCGCAACTCCGTCATTAAAGAGACTTTCGCTTTCCACAAGCAGGCGCAGGCGTCCTTTTACGTGATTATCCTTGAACATTGCGATGACGGCCACCGGATCGGTGGCGGCGATCAGCACGCCAAATATTAACGCAGGCTGCCATTGCCATCCCAGAAGCAAAATAATAGCCCCTGTTACGAACAGGGCGGAAATCATAACGCCGAGCACGGCAAGCAACATAATGGGCAGTGAATCTTTTTTCAATTCTTTCCAGTGAATATTAAGCGTAGCTTCAAAAAGCAATGGAGGAAGAATAACGTCGAAAATAAATTCCCGTGTCAGAGCTATTCCCACATACGCATGCGTTATACTGAGGGCTATTCCTGTCAGCACCAGCCCAACTGTGTAGGGCAGGTGGAGGCGGCGCGCGAGAAGTGCGACAAGAATCGCGGTAATAAATAGAAATACCGTGTGTTCCAGAATAGTATCCATACTTTTTTATACCTGCAAGCGACGATTAAGAGCAAGAAAAACCAAAAAACTTCAAACACATCTGAAATCCGGGATTATAAAATCCGGCTTTGCCGGCGCATCATTTAGTATTTTTATGAGCTTGTCTTTGTAGTCGACTGAAGCAGGCGTGCCAACGGCATTTTGCAGAATCCCACCAGTTACGAGCACGCTTGTAATTCCGGCATCGTTAGCGCCCGCTATGTCGTTAGCCAGACTGTCGCCCACAGCGACGATGCGCTTTTTATCTATTTCCTGATAATTCTCCAGGCAGGCAACATAAACAGCGCTATGGGGTTTACCGAAATAAAACACCTCACCGCCCATGAGACGGTATTCCTCTGCGAGGAATCCAGCGCAATAGACATGCTCGCCGCTTAACCTTACTATTTCCTTATCAGGATTGATGCAGAGGGCAGGCAATCTGTTTTTTATACAGCCCTGCAGGAGCGGCACCAGTTCCTTCATCGGCTGGTGGTCGTGATAGGAATGGGAAAGCAGCAGAAAACTGGCGACATCCGGATGCTTAACTTCCTGATAATGCGAGCCTTCCAGTATGTTTCTGTCCCTTTCGAGGCCCATATATATGTAATTTCTGCCGCCGGGGCGGAAAATCGATTTTTCAGGATGCGCAAGGGACTGATAGAACACTTCACCGGAGGTCACTATTTTATCATAAAGCGCATCGGTAACGCCCATGCGCAGCAAAGCCGTAGCGACGGTATCTGCGCGGCGCGGGGCGTTGGAGAGAAATATAATCTTTTTTTTGTGTTTCCTCAGATGTTCGAGGCAATCCCTGACACCAGGGTAAAGGTTCTGGCCGTCATGAATAACACCCCAGAGATCAAGGATAAAAAGATCATATTGCCTGGTAAGCGAAGTTATATTGTCTAGGAATTCCATAGTGGACGTGTGCATCCTGTTTTTTAGTTCTTTAATAGCAGCCTCTTCTATAGTAATGCTACGCTTTGTTAAACTGAAATCATGTCATGACCCGAATAATCGCAGAAATCCGCCTGCTAGCTGATATCCTTACGAAGCCGTCGCTTCTATTTTACGCCCTGCCATGGCTGATGCTGATGCTGGTTATGGGGACGGTCTCCCAGCGCTATATCGGGCTTTACCAGTCGCAGAAACTGTTCTTCGGCTCCTTTATATTCCGGGTCGGGATTATTCCGCTGCCGGGAGCCTATGCGGCCATCGGCCTGATTGCGCTTGCCCTGTGCGCAAAGCTGATCCTGAAATCGCCGCTCAGGAAGCACCATATCGGCATTATCATCGCGCATGCCAGCGTGCTGGTTCTGCTGGCTGGCGGCCTTATAACCGCCATCAGTCGGGAGGAAGGCTATCTCGTGCTGGGCGACAACGAGGCCAGCCATGTAGTGTCGGACTACCATGATCGGGAACTGGCGATCCTGAAGAACGGCGAATTGCTTCAGAAAATTCCTTATACCGAACTGTCTGCGGGCAAGGGCATAACCGATGCGCGCATGCCATTCTCAGTCCGTATCCTGAGTTATTGCTTTAATTGCAATATGGAAATGCATGGTAATTCCGATCCTGCGGTGCATGACATGGCGGCGAGATTTGCAATAAGCGCTCTTACGCCGGAAAGGGAGGATGCAAAAAACCAATCAGGCGTCGTTTTTGAAGTGGCAGGCAATGCCGGAAAGGCCAAAGGCACTTATCTTACCTCGCAGGCGCTCAATAAGCAGCCGGAATTTTCGGTTGGAAAAGACAGGTACCAGGTATTTATAAGGCAAGCCGAGCGCGACATACCTTTCGACCTGCGCCTGATTAAATTCACCAAATCAGACTATCCCGGCACGGATATGGCACGTAGCTACCAGTCGGAAGTCGAGGTAATTGACGGGGCGCTCAAGTGGAAAACAGTTATAGAGATGAACCAGCCGCTGCGTTACCGGGGCTATACGTTGTATCAGTCCTCGTTCGCAGAGCAGGACGGCAAGCTCTTTACCGTGCTGGCAGTTGTAAAAAATTCAGGCGAGATATTTCCCTACCTGGCAATCTCCTCGCTTTGCGTCGGCCTCGTCATCCATCTGGTGACGACTTTCCTGCTGCGGAGGAAAGCGGCATGAGATGGATAGCGTTATTATTTCTGTTATGGCCTCATATACTTTTTGCAGGCGAACGCGGCGATTTTAGCTATTCCGACTTTGCGCGCATTCCTATCCTGCATGAAGGCCGTATAAAGCCGCTCGATAGTTTTGCCCGTATTTCCCTCAGAAAAATATATGGCGCGAAATCGTTGCCGAAAGAATCCGCGATACAGTGGCTGGCTTCCGCCATGTTCAATCCGGGGGAGGCGGTGCAGAAAAACATTTTCCTGGTGCGATCCAACGAGGTCGCCCGTATCCTGACATTGCCGGAGCGTTCCGATCAGCTCTATAGTTTTGTTGAAATAGCGGCGGTCATGGGAGAGCAGAAAGACCTGATGAAGTCGCTGGTGATCAAAGACAAAAAGCAGCTTACGGCGGAGGAGCAGGAGATGCTCCGGCTCTATATGAACATTAATGATTTTGCCGAAATAACGGGAGCGTTTACCCTGCTGCTGCCCATGCATGACCATCAGGATGCAAACTATATGGATCTGCTTAAAGACCGGTATGCGATTGATACGGCGCTTCGCAAAACTGTGAAGGAAAAGGGCGACAGGATTGAGCAATACTCACCGGAAGAACAGAAAAACGCCAGGATTTCCTATCGCCTGAGCGTGCTTGATGCGCTCTACAGTCGCACGACATTAGTACGCGTTATTCCTCCCTCGTGGGAAGGCATGGAGGAATGGCTTTCGCCGTGGGCGGTGATCGTAAAGGGTGAGGGATCTCCCGCAAGCAGGAAGTTATTCGAGGATTGGCAGGCGTTTGCGAAAGCCTATAACGGTAATGATGCAGCCACGTGGAATGCTTTGTCACAGAAGCTGCGCGATAAGGGGGATAATCCGGCAAGCGTCCGGCCTTTCGCGTTGTCGCTCGAAGTCATTTATAATGCGTTTGATCCTTTAAGAATAAGCCTCGTAGGGTATATCATAGGAACGTTTCTTGCAGCTATTACGTTGTTAATTACATCACGTCTGTCATACCAGAAGCCAGTTCTTCCCAATACTGAGAGTACTGGCAGGAGAACGGTGTTATCTGGTCTCCAATCTTGGATTAATTACTGGATGCCAGCTTTCGCTGGCATGACAGCGGGAGAATTACTATATAATGCCGCATATGTGATTATATTTGTCAACGCCGCTATTCATGGAATGGGAATCCTGATGCGCATGATGATACTCCTGCGCCCGCCCGTCAGCACACTCTATGAATCAATGATTTTCGTGAGCTTCGTTTCCGCCTGTTTCGGCCTGTGGCTTGAGCATAAAAAGAAAGGCGGCGAGAGCCTGCTTATCAGCGGAGTTATCGCAAGCCTTCTGATAGCCGCCGCGAATGTATTTGCTGCCGACAGTGACACGCTTGAAGTGCTGGTTGCGGTGCTTAACACCAATTTCTGGCTTGGCACGCACGTGGTCTGCATCACGACCGGATATGCCTCTTCCCTCATAGCGGGGGCGATAGCGCATATGTACCTCATCCGGCAGGCATTCGGCAAGATGACGGTTTCCGAACGCGCCAGCCTGCAGCGCCGCCTGCATAATGTGGCGCTCGTGGCGCTGCTTTTTACCGCCATTGGCACCATGCTGGGAGGTATCTGGGCGGATCAGTCCTGGGGCAGGTTCTGGGGTTGGGACCCGAAGGAAAACGGCGCGCTATGGATTGTGTTGTGGCTTATCTGGATGCTGCATGCGCGTATCAGCGGGCAGCTGCATGAAATAGGATTTGCCTCAGGGATGGCGTTTATCACCGTTGTCGTTGCGCTCGCGTGGGTCGGGGTGAACCTGCTCAGCGTTGGCCTGCATAGCTATGGATTTACGGATGTCGCGGCTCACGGCCTGATGATTTTCTGCGGAGTGGAGGTTGTGTTTATAAGCGGGAGTACTGCGTTGGCGTTGTATAGGCAGCAACAATAAGAATTAAAAAGAAACGGAAGAAGGCCTGCCTTATCAGACCTTGGTAGCAAGCGTCCTGCATAAGTTTGTCAGCGAGCGGCCGGGTGGTAAATAGCAATACGTAGCTATTGCCTCCATCTTTCCACCAGCCATTCGGCGAAGGCGAAGCTGGAGGTGAATGCGGGAGAGACGGCATTCAGTACATGCAGGGAATGCGCATCGCTTTCGACCACGAAGTCTTGTACCAACTGCAGCGTTTTCTTATTAAGCAACTGTGCGCGGATGCCGGTTCTGCCCCATGCCCATCTTTCTGGCCGGGCGATATCCTGCATATCCTTCACCATGCGGAAGGCATGCCGGAGCAGATGGCGTTTGCTGTATTTCTTCATCTCCTCCAGCGCGAAGTCGCGGAAGTGGAACGAATTGGTGATGAACAACACCGACTGCCAGTAGAGAATTTCCATTGCCTCATTCAGCCTGAAACGGGAAAGCCCGCGATAGTTCTCGCGCCAGAATGCCGGGATGGCTGTCGGGCCGATGCGGATGTTGCCCTCCGCGCCGATGGCAAACTGCACGCCAAGGAAGGGCTTCCTCATGTCCGGCACGCCGTAGATGAGCGTGCTCAGCGGCCTGTCATTATATGTATAGTCAAGATACACGCCCTTGAACGGCAGGATGGCGTAATCCGGCGCGAAGCCGAAATCCCGTGCAATGTCCACCGCGTAAAGCCCGGCGCAGTTGATGAGCGTTTTCGCTTCATAGGTTTCATCGCCTGCCAGGATGCGGTTGCCGCTGATGCGCTTCTGGTATGTGCAGCGCGTATGAATCTGCACGCCCATTGCGATAAGTTTATCACGCAGGTGGGCGCATATCTCACGCGGGTTCACGGTGGAAGTGGTGGGTGAGAGCAACGCGACTTCATGCGTGCGCACATGCGGCTCGATTGCTTCCGCCTCTTGCGCGCTGATAAGCTCCACCGGCACGCCGTTCGCATCGCCGCGCCGTTTCAGCTCGCGCAATCCTTCTACTTCCTCTGCGTCGCATGCGACCACAAGCTTGCGGCAGCGGTTCACCCGGATGCCGTGCTCGTCGCAATAGGCATGCATCATGCGGTTGCCATCGCGGCAGAAGCGTGCTTTAAGCGAATCCGCGCTGTAATAGAACCCGGCATGCAGCACGCCACTGTTGCGCCCGCTCGCATGCTGGCCGACATCCGCTTCTTTTTCTATGATGATGATGGAGGCACCGGGAATTTTGTTTTTGAGCTTATATGCGGCAGCAAGCCCGATAATCCCGCCACCGATGATGAGGAAGTCAGAGTGCAAACGGCTACTTCACGATATTGTCGTTGGAGAGATTGATGATCTGGGCATTGCGATGTTTCTCCGTTTCCGCCAGGAACGACTTGATCTGGCTTTCCCGGAATTCCAGATATTCCGTGATGTATTTTTCAATCTTGGAGCGTGTGAACGGCTTGATGATATAGCCGCGCGCGCCGCGCTGCCGCGAAATGACGACATCCGACTCCACCTTGCTCCCGGTCAGCATGACTACGTAAGCGTCCGGATCCTGCACGCGGATGAAATCGAGCAGGTCAAGTCCGCTGCCGTCCGGCAGGTCGATATCGAGGAACGTGACGTCGGGGAGGTGCTCATTGTAAAGCATTCTCGCTTCCTCGATGCTGCGCGCGAACACGACCGCATGCTCCGGCAGGGCGTGTTTCACATCCTTGGTGAACAGCATGTGATCCTCCACGATCAGTATGACCAGTTCGGGGCGGTAAGCCCTCCGGATGCTTTTGCTATAGTCGATCATATCTTCTCCCCCTTCTGGTAGGATGTCTCTATTTTCTTGCGTGCAATCGCCTGGTAGATGCTTTGCCGTATGACGGCCGCGCTTGATTCGCCTTTGACGAGGAATTCCTGCGCGCCGCTCTGCAGCGCCTCCTGAATCAGGGTAATGTTCGAATAACCGCTCAGGATTACGATCGGGACGTCGGGATACAAGCGGTGTATTTCCTTTACGGCCTTGAGTTCCCTTGCGTCCGGCAGGCCGAGATCAAGCAGCACGACATCGAAATTATCATTCTTGAGCAACTCAAGCCCGCCTTCCAGCGTGTATTTCCTGATCACCCTGAAGTAATAGAACATTTCATTCTCGAACAGCACCTTGGTAATGGCCACGCCGTCTTCCAGCGAGTCTTCAATCAGCAGGACGTTTATGTCCGCGGGTTCAATCTGTTCTTTTCTCTGCATGCCGGGTTTCATAGCACCTCCTTCAATATCACATTTTCGCAGCCGGTAACGTAAAGCGGAAACGGCTGCCTTTTCCTGGAACGGACTCCATCCACATCCTGCCTCCGTGGGATTCGACAATCTTGCGGCTCAAAGCAAGTCCTATGCCATATCCTGGATATTCTTCCTCCGTATGAAGGCGCTGGAAGAGGGTGAAAATAATGTCGTGGTATTCCTCGTCTATGCCGATGCCGTTATCCTCAACCTGGAATTCCAGCTCCCTGCCGTTTGCGCTTGCCGATATCGTGATTTCCGGTTGCTGCTGACTGCGGAATTTCAGCGCGTTGTCAAGCAGGCTGACAAAAAGACGCGTCATCCTCCCTCTGTGGCCGTAAAACTGTGGCAGGGAGCCGTAGACGATTTTAGCGCCGGTAGCGCGGATATTTTCCTCAAGGATGGTCATGGCCGCCGCCACGATTTCATTCATGTCAAGCATGGAACGCGTGGGACCGAAGGTCTCCAGCCGCAGATAATCGAGCAGTCCCTGCATCAGGGTTCTCATCTTCCCGGTCTGGCGCGTGATCTTCTGCAAGTCGGCTTTTGCCTCCTTGTCGGAAGCGATGGCCGCATTCTTTTCCAGCGTTTCGCAGGATGCCAGAATGGCGCGCAATGGCGCCTGCAGATCATGCGACGATACATAACTGATAAGTTCCAACTCTTCCTTCGCTCTCTCCAGCTGGAATGCCAGAGAAGCGTTCAATTCCTTCTCTGAGGAAGAAAAACCTGTATTTTGAGTTGCGGTTCCTAAATTCATTGCCATTACCTGAGAAATGAATCTTAATTAACAGAATTTATTTTTCGCGTATCTATATAAAATTTTACGAAGCGCCTGATGAATTGTTCTAACTATCCCGCGAAAACTGCATCCACTGTATCCATATACTTATATTAATGAATAATTTTACCACCACTGCACCCCAAGGTCTAATTAATTTATACAGGGGATTTATTTAAAAATCATATAAATTGCTTCCTATATGAGAATGAAGAAATAAAATTGTTCATATTTTTCAGGAAAAAGGTTATTATATTCACTGTATCTGTTTATGCAGCCGGAACCTGTCATTAATAATTAAAAGGATGACAATGTCGTTTTGGGAGCTGATATCATCGGAAACTTTCATGCCGCACGGAGATTGCATCCTCTGGCGGCCGGGGCTTTTATGGCTGCAGGTGATTTCTGATGTTACTATTGTCGTCGCCTATTACTCTATTCCGCTGACGCTGCTCTATATCATACGCAAGCGCAGGAATATCCCTTATAAGTGGGTAATTGCGATGTTCTCCGCGTTTATTTTTATGTGCGGCACGACGCATGTGTTTGAAATCTGGACCATTTGGGTAGGCATATATTGGGTTGAGGCTATAGTAAAAGCGATAACTGCCGCAGTCTCCATAGCATCGGCTATACTTATCCTTCCTGTTGTTCCTAAAGTGTTGCGGGCATTTGATCATATGAAAATGCTAGAAGAAAAAGAAAACAAAGAGAATAATGCAGGCAATGGATAGAGGTATATGCCATGTCGCCAGATACTGCACATCTTTCTGATATAGTTTCGTCCAGGAAATTGCTGAATCAATACCAGGACGAAATCAATAAGTACAAGCTTCCGACTATTATCATCTTCTTAGGGGTGATCGTGGCCATTTTCATGTTCGTGCTGATGCTCAACATGAATACGAAGGAGCTGGAAAAAGAATTTAGAAGCGACAGCAGGCTCCAGGTTAACATGTTCAAGGACTGGCTGTCGCTTAATGTCAATGAGGTCGAGAAGCTCTCCAGATTCCTTAGCACAGCCGATCCCGTATCCGAGGAAAGCCTGTTTCATACTCTGGTGAATCACACGATCGAACGTGATGTTTTCAACGGTATTTATCTGGTGAAGCTGGACGATGAAGCGCCTAGGAATACCAGGGTTGTTTCCGCCGTTACGCGGGGAAGCGATCCGGATGCTTTGCTCAGGCACGCGCTGCTGCGGATGGAAATTGTCAAAAGCATTATTGCTAAAAAGCCGGAGGCAACGCGCCCAGTTATGCTGCCTGACGGCACAGAAAAGAGCAGCAAGATCGCCATCATCTTTCCCCTCGTGCAGAATGGGAAGGCGCAGGAGGCGATTGTTGCCTTGCTCGATCCAGGGACCCGCTTTGATACTATAAGAAATTATGAAGGCTTTAGCGGCTCCATGGAATATATTTTCGATGTCCATCGTGATGGAACGGAGCGGATGTTCTATGGCAAGCCCAATGAGTTCATGAGCAAGGCATTTCTTTATCACAAGGTGACGAACTCGGAGATGATTCGCAACACCGCCGCGTTTTCTTACGCCGAAACCATTCACCTGTTTTCACGGCAGTGGAAAGTAGTGTTCGTTCCCACCAGCGAATACATCAAGAAAGCGAATACCGTTGCTCCGTGGATTGTCATGGCCACATGCCTGGCGCTCACGGGCATGACGGGAGCGTTTCTGTTCCACTTGATAGGGCAGAATGTGCGTACCGAGCAGACTGTGCGCGAGCGTACCTTGGAGCTTTTATATACCAGCAACCAGCTGCAGGCGCGCAGCATTGATTTGCTGCATGCGAAAGAGGCAGCGGAAGCGGCGAACAGGGCGAAGAGTGATTTTCTCGCCAATATGAGCCATGAGATGCGCACGCCGCTCAACAGCATGATCGGGATGGCGGAGCTGGTTCTGGAAACGGAACTGACATTGCAGCAGGAGAATAATATCCATACCATACTCAGTTCCGGCGAGACTATGCTTGAGCTTATCAATGACATGCTGGATTTCTCCAAGATCGAATCCGGCAAGCTGGAACTGGATCCCATCCCTTTCGACCTGCAGGCGGCTATAGAAGACACGATCGAGCTGTTTGCGCCGAAAGCCAGGGAGAAAGAGAGACAGCTGGAGCTGCTCACGCACTTTGCTGCCGGGATGCCGCGCCACGTCATTGGCGATGTCATACGCGTCAGGCAGATTCTCGCTAACCTGATTAATAATGCGATCAAGTTTACGCAGGAAGGGTATATTCTGATATCAGCGCAGCGGCTTGGTGAAGCTGTGCCCGAAGATACGGTGAAGATAAAGATTTCCGTGGAGGATACAGGCATCGGCATCCCGGCCAATAAGCTGAGCATGATTTTCGATAAATTCACCCAGGCGGATGCCTCCACCACCCGCAAGTTCGGCGGCACCGGCCTTGGGCTATCCATCTGCAGGCAGCTTGCAAGGATGATGGAGGGAGAAGTGACTGCCGAGAGCGTATATGGTAAAGGATCGACATTCAGCTTTACTGTGAATCTGAAACTGGATCGGGATAACCGGGAAGATGAGACAGAGAAGTCTTCCGGACGCCTGCTGGAAGGAAAGAAGGCGCTTATCGTCGACGACATAGCTCCTAGCCGGAAAATATTAGCGGAGCAGCTGGCGAGCGTTGGGATAGTTTCCGCAGGTACGGATAATTTCAGGACAGCGCTTGGAATGTTGTCAGATGCCAGAGGAAATGGGATGCCATATGATCTGCTGGTCACGGATTATCTCATGCCCGAGATGGAAAGCGATGCCTTTACAAAGCGCGCGAAGGAACTGTGCCCTCAGATGCATATCGTCATGGTGACGGCGCTCGCGGAAAAGGGATACGCGCAGATATTCGCAAGCAGCGGATGCGATGCCTATCTCACCAAGCCGGTAAGGAAAGCGCAGCTCGTCAGCATACTGGAGACCATATTCGCGGCGGAAAAGACCGGAAAAATACTTAGCATGCTTACGCCTGTAGCTGCTTTCCGCAGGCAGGATACGCAAAAGCAGGTGGAGGATAATACGTTCCTTAAGAACGCAGAGATATTGCTGGTGGAAGACAACAGGCCGAACCGCGATCTGGGCGTCAAGCTGCTGGAAAATTTTTCCTGCCGTCCTACGGCAGTATGCAGTGGTGAGGAAGCTGTCGAGATTGTCAGGAAACGTATTTTCGATCTCATCCTGATGGACTGCCAGATGCCGGAGATGGATGGTTTTGAGGCAAGTTCCATTCTGCGCCGGATGAAAGAGCAGGGCGAGATACCCAATACGCCTGTCATCGCGCTTACCGCGAACGCCATGAAAGGGGACAGGGAAAGATGCCTCGAGTCGGGTATGAACGATTATCTCACCAAACCCTTACGTAAAGCGGCGCTCCGCAACATGCTCATGGAATGGCTTCCGCCGCTGGATAAGCGGTATATGACGGGCAGCAAGAGTAGTTTCGGCGGCTGAAATATTTTCGCAGCATAATGCGTCGATGTCTTCTATCTTAAAGCACTTCCGCTATTTTGTTAAGAGGGGAAGTTTATCCTTCGCGCCTGTAATTAGGCGCTTCATGCGTTATGATGATATCATGCGCGTGGGATTCGGAAAGTCCCGCGTTAGTGATGCGAACGAACTCGCGGTTGGCCTGCAGCTCCTCAATGGTGGCGTTTCCGGTGTAGCCCATCGCCGACTTCAACCCGCCAACCAGCTGGTGGATGACGCCGGACACCGGGCCTTTGAAGGGTACCCGGCCTTCCACCCCTTCGGGTACTAATTTCAAGCTGTCACTTATTTCCTGTTGAAAATAACGGTCGGCGGAGCCGCGCGCCATGGCCCCTACGGAACCCATACCGCGATAGGCTTTATACGATCTGCCCTGATACAGGACGACTTCTCCAGGCGCTTCCTCCGCGCCTGCGAACAGCGAGCCGAGCATGGCGCAATCGGCCCCGGCGGCGATTGCCTTGGCCAGATCGCCTGAATATTTGATGCCGCCATCAGCGATGACGGGAACGGAATGTTTTCTCGCGATGCCATACACATCCATGATAGCGGAAAGCTGTGGCACGCCGACACCCGCAACAATGCGCGTGGTGCAGATGGAGCCTGGGCCTATGCCCACTTTTACCGCATCCGCGCCTGCCTTGATTAAAGCTTCTGCGCCTTCCTTCGTGGCAATATTCCCAGCGATGACCTGCACATCGTCTTTAAAGCGTGATTTTATTGCTTTCACCGTGTCCAGTACGCCTTTGGAATGGCCGTGGGCGGTATCGACGATGACGGCATCGACTTCCGCATCAATAAGCGCTTCGGCGCGTGCCATACCGTCTTGTCCGGTGCCGACGGCGGCTGCCACTCTCAGGCGGCCAAGGGAGTCCTTGGATGCCATCGGGAACAGGCGGGCTTTTTCTATGTCCTTGACTGTGATCAGGCCGATGCAGCGAAATTTCCCGTCCACGACCAGCAGTTTTTCTATACGGTGCTGGTGGAGCAGTTTCTTGGCCTCCGTGCGGTCTACGCCTTCGCGCACCGTCACCAGCTTCTTAGTCATGAGTTCGCGCACCGGCTGCCTGGGATTGGATGCAAAGCGCACGTCGCGGTTAGTAAGAATCCCGACCAGCTTTCCGCTCTTTGGCTCCACGACAGGAATGCCGGAAATGCGGTTTTCCTTCATCAGGTTGAGCGCCTGTGACAGGGTGGCATCGGGATGAATGGTCACCGGATTGATTACCATGCCGGATTCAAATTTCTTTACCTTGCGCACTTCGTCGGCCTGCGCCTTCACGGAAAGGTTCTTGTGAATGCAGCCGATGCCGCCGTTCTGCGCCATCGCGATGGCAAGGGCGCTTTCCGTTACCGTATCCATGGCGGCGGAGATGAGCGGAATGCCCAGTTTTATCTTGCGGGTCAGGCGGGTAGTGGTATCAGCTTCGTTGGGCAGGACAGAGGAAGCGTTAGGTTTCAGGAGGACGTCATCAAACGTCAGGGCATCAACAAATTCCATATTAGACACTGTTACCAAAGGTTTTATGTATCTGCGTTGCATTCCCGTAGGTAATCCGCAAGGCACAAGGCGCGACAGATAGTTATTCATATCTGCAAGCCTTGTAACGCCGCGGGGGCCTACGGGAATGCAACCCGAAGGGACACGGCTATTTTTGTAATGGCGGTGTCAGACAACTTGACCGTAGACTCCGCTACGCTCTGTGTTGTCTTCCTAGCCATTACAAAAATATCCTGTGTCGCAGGCATATATAAAATCTTTGGTAACAGTGTCATACCTTTAGACTTTTCGGGCTTATAGCCTATCTGTGCTGCAATGTCTAGGCTAAGTTATGAGAATTACGCTTGTTTCATTGCCTGCTATCGATTATACATCCCCAAAAATAAACGATAGAAAGACCATGCACCAGTTCAGAAGCCATACCTGTGCCGCGCTTAGGGCGGCAAACGTCGGAGAAACCGTAAAACTTTCCGGGTGGATACACCGCAAGCGCGACCACGGGCACCTGCTGTTTATCGACCTGCGCGACCATTACGGCGTTACCCAGCTGGTGGCTAATTCGGAAAACGGCAAGGGTGTGTTTGATTCGCTTACGGCGGAACGTTATGAGAGCGTCATTACCGTAACGGGCAAGGTACTTAAGCGTACTCCCGAGACGGTGAACAAGGAAATCGCCACGGGTGAAATTGAAATAGGGGTAGAATCCTATCTGCTCGAATCCCCCGCAGAGGTGTTGCCGTTGCAGGTCAATTCCGATGCTGATTATCCCGAAGATACGCGCCTGACTTACCGCTTTCTCGACCTGCGCCGTGAGAAGCTGCATAAGAATATATTGCTGCGTTCGCAGGTGATATCGAGCCTGCGCCGCCGCATGACGGAGCAGGGGTTTAATGAATTCCAGACCCCCATCCTTACCGCAAGCTCGCCGGAAGGCGCGCGGGATTATCTCGTTCCAAGCCGTATCCATCCGGGCAA
Source organism: uncultured Rickettsiales bacterium (assembly GCA_964454545.1). Classification (GTDB taxonomy): domain Bacteria; phylum Pseudomonadota; class Alphaproteobacteria; order Rickettsiales; family JABCZZ01; genus JABCZZ01. The sequence goes on along the minus strand of CAYVTI010000029.1, from coordinate 9,573 downwards.
GTTCTACGCGCTGCCGCAGGCGCCACAGATGTTCAAGCAGCTGCTGATGGTGGCTGGCTTTGACCGTTATTTCCAGATTGCGCCCTGCTTCCGCGATGAGGATGCGCGCGCGGACCGTTCGCCGGGGGAATTCTACCAGCTCGATATTGAAATGAGCTTTGTTACGCAGGACGATGTGTTTGCGGCCATTGAGCCAGTGTTGCATGGCGTGTTCAAGGAGTTTTCGAAGAAGAAGGTGACGGACTATCCGTTCCCGCGCATTCCGTATAAACAGGCGATGCTGGAATTTGGCAGCGACAAGCCGGATCTGCGCAACCCGATCAAAATCAGCGACGCGGGTGAAGTATTCAAGGGTTCAGGATTTGGTATATTCAATAAAGTGCTGGAAGGCGGCGGTGTTATACGTGCTATTCCTGCGCCGAAAACCTCCGAGCAGCCACGCAGCTTCTTTGATAAGATGATCGCCTATGCGCAGTCCCTCGGCGCTGCCGGGCTTGCTTATATTACGTTTGGCGCAGACGGCACTCCCAAGAGCCCGATTGCCAAATTCCTGACGCCGGAAAAACTGGAAGAGTTGAAAAAGACCGCGGGTCTTGTAAATGGTGACTCGGTGTTCTTTGCTTCCGGTGAAGAATTGACTGCTTCCAAGCTGGCAGGGCAGGTGCGCAACAAACTGGGTGAAGAACTCGATCTGCTGGAAAAGGATTGTTATAAATTCTGCTGGGTGGTGGATTTCCCGTATTACGAATGGGACGAAGAGGAAAAGAAAATCATCTTCAGCCATAACCCATTCTCCATGCCGCAGGGCGGTATGGATGCGCTCAAGGCCGCAGGCAATGACAGGCAGAAGCTGCTTTCCATCATGGCTTACCAGTATGACATTGTGTGCAACGGTATTGAGCTTTCCAGTGGTGCAATCCGTAACCACCGTCCGGATATCATGTACAAGGCATTTGAGATTGCCGGCTACGGCAAGGAAACTGTGGACAGCCGCTTCGGTGCGATGATTAATGCATTCAAGTTCGGCGCGCCGCCGCACGGTGGATTAGCCCCGGGTGTTGACCGCATGGTGATGCTGCTTGCGGATGAGCCCAATATCCGTGAAGTGATCGCCTTCCCGATGAACCAGAAGGCCGAGGATCTCATGATGCAGGCTCCGGCGTTCGTCGAGGAAAAACAGCTGCGCGAACTGCATATCCAACTTTCGCCCAAGGCAAAGGCGATTAAGGAAGAGGCGGCGTAATGTTCTGTTTTTGAGGCAATAATGCCTGTGTTGGTTGGGGACTAATGGCGATCTTTTCTAGTCTTTGTAGTGCCAGACCTCGATGGCCTTCTATTCCTAATATTCTTTCTACCTCAGACAGAGATATACTGTAAAACCTGTCTTTAATACGCATAATGAACTGTATTTGCTCTCCCTGCAAGACTATTGGAAATCCATCATCCAAAGCTCTGTTAGCTCTTTCAGCAACTATTCCAATTGCTTCAAAGGAATGTTCTCTTGTAGCTGCAATTACTGTAAGTATTTTATCACTTACTTTACGATCGAGCCTAGGAAGCGATGGATCGGAGCCTATAGTCTTGTACATCCCTCGCCGTACTCCTTCGTTAGTGATTTGCCGTATGTAATCCTCATTATGCATGAGTGTATTAAATATTGCGGCATTACTGTTTGGAAGATAACCAGTCGATACTCCCCAGGTTTTCTCACTTTGTCTGGCAGATTTGACTATTCTTTCAACTTCTTTAGGAGTCAGTTTATATTTGGACTCAATAATCATCACGGCTTCCATTTCAGCGATCTTTTGTGCTCGTGTTTCCTCCTCTTGACTGCCGAGTCGTAGTTCTTGTTCTTGTTGTGAATATTTACTCCACCATATATCATATGGGGTCTTATTCCTATGATATGATGTAGCCTCGCATGCGTGCCAGTATGCAGCGTAGGCCTCTACTGCCTGCCAGAATCCGAGTAATGTTCTGCCTGCGACGTGGTTTTGAGCAAGTGTCTGTTCATATTTCAGCCTTTCTAAATTCAATATGTCTTCGCACTCTTTTCTTACTCCGGCGATGCCAAAAATATTTACCGCATCTTTGGGATTTGATGGTAACCCCCTGGATTTTAATTCTTCTAAAAGTTGAAATGGAAGGAATTCCATTTTGGCGATTTTTTCTTTAACGATAGCTTGCTGACAAGCAAATTCATGAAAACCTGTCTTATCCAGTTGTCGCCAGACACTACAGAGATATGTGTGAGTAGATAAGATTGCCTTTTCATCATCACTCCTTTCGCTCTCTGGCTTCCTTTCAACATGGAAAGCCAAGAGATCTATTTCTGTTGCCGTAGGGGTAATATGTTTCCTGAATATAGAAGGCCTGTCTGCAATGGTTCTTCTAATCATGGCAGTAACTGGATTGTTATGAGTACTTAAATAGGCTGCAAGAGCTTCTATCTCTGCTAAAACCGCATGGGCGTATGGCGCTATTCTGTTAATATTACTATGCTGGCGATTCTCAAATTCTGTATAATAGCCCTCAGGCTGAGGGGTGTATCCCTGTTTATATGCCGATTTTTCCGTTTGGTAATTTGTTAAAAAGAAACGGAGTCCTGACATATCCAGCGATGCCCATGTTCTTTCAATAGAATCTTGTTCTTGTGCAAAAAGATTGTCTGGAAGGAGAGTAATGCCTAGCTGTGCGCATCGCTCTTGTTCATCCATAATACTTACCAGTGCTTGAGCTATAAGCGGTCTGAAGTGATATGGATTTTGTCTGATTGTTTCACGTATTATTGCTGAATTAATATGATTACTCGATCTCAGGTAATCATCGGCAAAAGCTCTTAATGGTTGTACCAATCCAGTGGCGTGCTGAGGAGGCATAAAATAACAGATTTATCAACTAATAGCCGCATTATTCTAGCAAGAAATAGTTACTACTTTGTTAATCTTTCCTATGGGGAGGGCGGCGGCGGAAGAACTGGCCGGATACTTTCTCATGAGCGGTGAAAACATGGGCTACATCTATTCCAGCGGGATATTTAAGCGCGTGCAGCCCGTTCTGGGGCACAGATTAAGACAATAAAGCTTTATTATGCTTGCCTAAGCTACCCGCCAATTATATGAAGATGATATGAAATCCTCACCTGATACACGCCGCGGCCTGATGTTCGTGCTGTCTTCGCCGTCCGGTGCAGGAAAGACCACCATTTCACGGCGCATGCTGGAGATGGATAGGGAACTTGTGCTTTCCATATCCGTTACCACCCGCGCGCGCCGCAGCAATGAAATCGACGGCCGCGACTATCACTTTATCACCCGGGAACGCTATGCTGAAATGATCATCCGGAATGAACTGCTTGAGCATGCGACAGTGTTCGACCGCCATTACGGCACCCCGGCGGCGCATGTATATGAGAATCTGGCCAGGGGGAGGGATGTTCTGTTTGACATTGACTGGCAGGGAACTCGCCAGCTGGCGCAGAAGAGCCGCGCCGATCTGGTCAGCGTGTTCATCCTTCCGCCGTCCCTGCAGGAGCTGGAGCGCCGCCTGCGCACCCGCGCGCAGGACAGTAATGAGGTGGTAGCCAACCGCATGGCGAAGGCCGTTTCAGAGATCAGCCACTGGCAGGAATATGACTATGTGCTTATCAATGACGATCTGGAAAAAACCATCGCCAATGTGATGGCGATACTTACATCCGAACGGCTCAAGCTTGCACGCCAGACGGGCCTCGGTAAGTTCGTCGAAACGCTGAGCGGCGCATGACAAAATGTGGTTATGTTGCCATCATAGGCGCGCCCAATGCCGGTAAATCGACCCTGTTAAATTCCCTTATCTGCAGCAAGATTTCCATCGTGACCCCGCGCCCGCAGACAACAAGGGGGAGTATTCGTGGCATCGCTATCCATGAGGATACGCAGATTATTTTTATGGATACTCCGGGGATATTCGAGGCCAAGCCGAAATTTGAGAAAGCTATGGTGGACGCCGCATGGGACGTCATTGAGGAATGCGATGCAGTCATTCTGCTGGTCGATGCCAAACGCGGCCTTGACGATGATACAAAACGGATTGCCGCGTCATTAGGCAAATATAAAAAGCCGGTTGTCCTGGTGCTGAACAAAATTGATGTGGTGGATAAATCACGACTGCCCCCGCTTGCCAGGGAGCTTTACGATCTGTTTGATTTCAGGCGCAGTTTCATGGTTTCGGCAAAGCGCGGCGACAGGATTGAGGATGTCATGCGGTATCTGGCGCCGCTCATGCCGGAAGCCGGGTGGCTTTACCCGGAAGATGAAATAACCGACGTTCCGGAACGCACGCTTGCGGCGGAGATAACTCGCGAGCAGTGTTTCCTCAAGCTGCATGAGGAACTGCCATACGGACTTGCGGTCGAGACGGAGAAATGGGAAGAAAAAACCGTCAAGGGCAGGCGGGTGATCAGGATAAACCAGGTGATTATCCTTGAGCGTGAAAGCCATAAAAAGATAATACTGGGTAAATCAGGGTCGATGCTGAAAGCCATAGGCAGCAGTGCCCGGCGCAAGATTGGCCTGCTGCTGGATGCGGATGTGCATCTTTTTCTGTTTGTCAAGCTGGATGCGAAGTGGAAGGATGATCCGAAAAGCTTTGCCGCAGCGGGTTTGGAATATAAGAAATGACCTGTTTATCGCTTTGCAAGAAATACATTATGCCTGTCGCTGCCGCGAAGGCGGCAATGACGGGTAATTACAGGAATGGGATATAATCGAGAATGAAATGGTCAGATACGGCGATTATCCTGTCGTCACGCAAGCTGGGTGAAAATTCAGCGATCATCGGGCTCATGACCCCTAAGCATGGCTTTTATAAAGGCGTTGACCGCTGGGCTTTCAGCAAATCAAAACGCGGATTGTACCAGAGGGGAAATATCGTTTCTGCAAACTGGCAGGCGCGCCTGCATGAGCATCTCGGCAATATCAGTTGCGAGCTGATGCGGCCTGTGGCCGCGATAATCATGGACGACCCCACAAAACTGGCCGTCATGAATTCAGCGGTCGGCATGGTGGAAAATATTCTCGCGGAGCGCGAGAAACAGCCGGTTATATATGCCTGTCTCGAAGCGCTTATCGATTCGCTGTGCAATGAGGGCGATTATCTCGCGGAATATGTGAAACTGGAGTTCAACCTGCTCGTCTGCTCCGGATTCGGGATTGATCTTGAACGCTGCGCCGCGACCGGGCGGAAAGATGATCTTGTTTATGTATCTCCCAGGTCTGGCCGCGCTGTGAACAGGGAAGCCGGAAAGCCTTATCATGATAAACTGCTCCGGCTGCCGGCCTTTCTTCATTCTGCGCCTGAAGAGGATCATAAGGTAAGCGCGGGTGAAATCAGGGAAGGCATGCGGCTGTGCGGCTATTTCATCCATGAGCGGATCTTTACGCAGCGCAATATTCCTTCTCCTTCCGCAAGGGCAAGACTAATCAATATGTTAGTCGAAGAGACAACGTAATTCCTTGCGTAATATAATACCCCATGTTATTATGGTCTCACTTCATATATTGGCGTAATTATGGCTGCAATAAATAATATTACTGCTCCTGATCAGCAGGTCCAGCCTGTACCGCTCGCACCGGGTAATTCGTCTGTTCCCGCTGTTGGCGGCCTATCTTTCAAGGATGTTCTTGATGCGGTAAATCCGTTGCAGCATATTCCTCTGGTTTCAGGTATGTTCAGGGCGGCTTCCAATGAACCTATATCCACGGCGTCCAAGCTCGCAGGCGATACGCTTTATGGGTTGGCGTTCGGAGGCGGGATATTATCAGTCGCTTCTACGGTTGCCGATACGGCAGTTCAGCAGGCAACAGGCACGGATATGGCAGGCCATATAGTAAACGCCGCGTCCTCGCTTACTGCTCCTGACGCTTCAACGCCGCTTGTAGCTGATGTGATGGATAACACTCCGATCCAGCCTTCTGTTCCGCAAGAATCCTTGCCGAATTTCTTTCCGATGGATCATAATCCCGCGGTGACTTCAGGCCAGTATCACCGTGCCCAGATACTGGATACGGTCAATCAGAAACTTGTGCAAATGGTGTCTTAATATAAGAACGCTGAATGAATAAGACAACCTGCAGGCATTGCGGCAATCTGATAAGCAAGGCGGCTGAAATATGCCCGAAGTGCAATAAAGCTACATATACCGCTCCGGAAGTTTATGGTTCCTGCAGGGTATGTGGTGAGGAACTCCTGTGCGACAGGCATCGTGAAATGTGCAGTATCCTGGGGCGCAAGCACACGGGCCGGGGAAGGCTGGGCATGTTTTGCTACATAAGGCATACGCCATGCACGAAGTGCGGCGAACCGGCACCTCTTAAATGTTTCTGGGACACTATAATAGCGGAAATACTGGTATTTATGATTGTGTTTGCCGGTGGCGTGATGTCGTTCCTATGTTTCATGACTCTGGCCGGTTTCTCAGGGTATTCTGAAAACATGGATTACGCGCTGCAGCACCGGGAGCTTGCAGCCCTGTTCATGTTCTTCTATCTCGGCCTTATATTGCTTATAAACCGGTGGCGCTCAAAGGGCATTCCTGATGTAAAATCCGGATATATCATCCTGACGCTGCTCTTGCTTGTCATATTCTTAAGCGTGAGTTATTCAGGCTTTTAAAATCAACGTATTCCATCCGTTCTGGCAGATGCGGGCAAGGAGCTTCAAGCCTTGTGCGCGGTGTGCGGATAAAACCATACGTTCCTGCTTGGCAAGTAACCCTGAAAGAATCGCTATCCCATTATCGGTAAGAAAATGCGCGAGGGCAGGAGCCATTCTGACCAGTGGCCGCGCCAATATGTTTGCGGTAATCAGGTCATAAGGAGCCTTCCGCTTTGCCAGTTTCGTATTGTAGCCGTCTCCGGCGGCGAATTCTGTGAGCGTATGGACGCGGTTGTTGTAAGCATTTTCCCTGGCCACGTTTATCGATACTGGATCAATGTCGATTCCTATTACAGGCACACGCCAGAGTTTGGCCATTGCAAGCGCAAGAATTCCGGATCCGCACCCCATATCGAGCGGATTGGAAAAGCGGCGGCGTTTAGCAAGCAGCCCAAGCGCAAGCAGGCAGCCGCTGGTTGTCGCATGTTCGCCGCTGCCAAAAGCCACGCCTGCATTTATGGTTAATGGTATTTTGCCATGCGGTGGCGTCTCTCTGATATGGGAGCCATGCACGTAAAACCTGCCGATATTCAATGGAGGAAAACCAAGTTCCACCTCTCGTACCCAGTCTTTTGTTTCCAGTTCCCGGATTTCATAATGGGGTGTATGGGTGCTCGCGATTCCTGCTACAAGCACAAGGCGGGATTCAATGGAAGAGCTTTCAGGCAGGGTATCGGTAAGAATCTCCACACGCCAGATAGGGCTGTCTTCCGCTGTTTCGAAGCTCAGCACGGCGAGTGCCGTGTCGGAAAATGCCTCCTCTATAGCGGGCACAAGATCACGCCCGGCAATAATGATAATCCGCCATTGTTTTAAGGGTTGGTAAAACGGGTTGCGTTTCACTCCCATCAAAATCCCATTACGAGTATCAGGGAACAGTTGTTGCCTGAAACGCTCACATTATAGGTAGCGGCGGTGTAACTGCCGGCAGTTGCGCAGCTTGGAGCAATAGTGGAACCATTGATAAATGTCCTTACTTTTCCGGTTCCGGGAAGTCCGTCATCTATTTTGGAGTCTATTGCAGCTGCCTGATCGGCGGGAAGTATGGGATTGTAAGTAACATTACTAGTGCTTGCAGCGCCAAAATAAAACACATTACCGTAAAGATAGGGCGTTGCGCTTCCTGTGCTGAAATAGTTGGCATCGCCATTAGATATTTTACCCAGCCAGTGGACGGAGAAACCGCTTCCTCGTATACTTCCTGCAGGAACATTAGTCCCGATTACGGCAGCGTCTGCCCCGGCGGCGGCGGATTGGTTACTGAGGTTTTGAGAAAACATCCCTGCTTTATAGAGATGTTGCCAGAATAGATAACTTTCTCCAACCTGCCCCGCAGAATTGGCATTGGTAATCTGCCCGTTACCGTCACCCTTGCATGTGCCTGACGTTCCTCCGCCCGCCGGGCAGCCGACGCTGTCTGTTCCCCATACTGTTTGGGCGTTAGTAAAATCTCCGGGCAACCCTTGGTAGGCCTGCTGAAAATTAGTAACCGCATTGGTATAACTGTCCAGGTCGGTAATGACAGTCTGCAATCTGGAATTGGTGATTAATGACCGCCCAAGTATCGTACTGCCTATAATGGCTGCGATGATTAACAGGACTATCGACATTTCCACCAGTGTAAAACCTTGCAGCTTTGGATTTTTCATGTAATTTACCTGTTGTTATTTATAGGTTCATTCCGGCAAGCATAAATATTCTGTAAGTTTACTGCAACGAATTCCTAGGCCCGCACCCCATTTATGAAATTCCGCGTTACATTTATAATCATTATATTAATTTCATTATACCATGAATCATATGCGAGTGAACAAATACGCATAGTCGGGTCTTCCACCGTATATCCTTTTGCGGCCAGTGTCGCAGAACATTTTGGAAAAGCGGGGGATTTCAGGACACCCGTGGTGGAAGCTACCGGGACTGGCGCGGGCTTCAAGCTGTTCTGTGGGGGGATTGGGAAGTATTATCCATATATAATAGATGCTTCCCGCGCCATGTTGCAAAGCGAAAAGAGGCAGTGTTCGGATAAAGGAATAACTGGAATAGTCGAAGCAAAGTTCGGCTTTGACGGCATCACTATTGCAAACTCGGTAAAAAGCCCTCTTTTCAGGTTAACGAGGAAACAATTATTTCTGGCTCTTGCCCGCTATGTTCCCAGGGACGGGAAATTGGTGGATAATTATTACGGCAGGTGGAACCAGATAGATTCCACGTTACCCGATTTACCGATAAAGGTATATGGAACGCCGCCGGTATCCGGTACTTACGATACATTCATAGAGCTGGCTATGAAGAAAGGTTGTGCGGAAGTAAAGGAACTGGAAAAAATGGTGTCAGATAGGGATGAACGGGAGCGGACATGTAGGATGCTGCGTGAAGATGGCAGGTTTATCGAGGCAGGTGAGAATGGAAACCTGATAACGCAGAAGATTATCAGTGATCCGGCTTCACTGGGCATTATGGGCTATAGTTTCCTGGAGCAGAATACCGGTAAAATTCAGGGCAGTGTCATTGACGGCAGCAGCCCGACATTTGAGTCCATACAGAATGGCATATATCCCATCTCCCGCCCGCTTTATTTTTACATCAAGCTGCCCGCCATTTCCGGTGTAAAGGAATATGTCAGTGAGTTCATGAGTGAAGCTGCCATCGGCGATGAAGGGTATCTGGTGAACGAGGGGCTTGTTCCTTTGCCTGAATCAGAGCGCATTGCAATGCGCAAAAAGCTGGCGGAAGAAATGCAGTAAATTACTGCTGGAATCTAAGCGATATAGCGCAGTTCTGCAGAATAGCATTCTTCAGGGAATATTGCTGGGTAGCGCCGCTTGCATTGTTGTTGTCGTAACAATTGGTGCTAGCATAAGCCGTTGCCGCTGT
>CAYVTI010000028.1:804-29748 GCA_964454545.1 uncultured Rickettsiales bacterium | reverse complement strand
CAATGACTGGGGTGAAGTCGTAACAAGGTAGCCGTAGGGGAACCTGCGGCTGGATTACCTCCTTTCTAAGGATGAGAAGTATTAACGTCAGTGGCAATTACGCCGCGGTTTATTTCTCGTATTCTTACACATCCGTTACGTTGTCACCTGTGCCTAAATGCTCTTTCACATTTTTTAACGTTTAAACAACGCGAAAAAGCCCCAGTGGAAACGCTGGGGCTTTTTTGTTGGGATTCTTTTTCAATGCGCCCGCGAAAATCTCCTGATTTTCGCATGGCGCGGTGGCGTACGCGCCACGCTGACGGCTCGCGCGGTCTACTGACCGCGCTTTATCTTCATTGAAGATTTCTGGATTGCTCCACTATGCATCCACGTAATAACTTATTATGTGACAGGACTTAATTGAAAAACATGAAAGATTTCTGAAACTTCATTTTGACAGTCTTTATAAAAAGCAACCATGTCATTTGGAATATTGTCTGTGTTTTTTACATGGGGAAAGATATGTTCATAATAAAGACAAACAGATTTATATGCTAAGTCCATGTGAGGTATATACATTTCATTTTCTTGATCCTGATGTGCAACAAATGTATCCCGCTGCTGGCGCATTTCTTTCACATATTTATCCCATTCGTCTTGGGTTATACTGAGCTTCTGTAAAAGAAAATCTAACGGTTTGTTTGTTACTTTTTCCCAATAATGCTCTTCATTTTTTCCGCCAAATAATTTACACCATTCTAAAATACACATATCTATACAGTTGCCATAAGTTGAGTACCAAAACCTGTAGCTGCTTTGTGGTATAATTCCTTCTTCTTGCTTCTTTTTTAATTCACGAAATGAAGCTAAGTTTCTTATGAAGTAGGCGCATAACAGAGCTGCCCATCTTTTTTTATCAACCATGTAACCTCCTTATAAATATTGTCATCCCAGCGAAAGCTGGCATCCAGAAAGTAGTAAGACTGGATTCCTGCCTTCGCAGGAATGACGATATATTGCTTTTACCGCTTCAGCTTTTACTGCTCTACATCCACTTTGCTTCCGACATATTTGCCGGGAGGGAAGAGGGCGCATTTGCCGTCTGTGCATCTGGCTACCGTATTATCCGAATGGAACTCAATGGGCTTTTTGCAGGGAAGCGCTGGTTCGGGGATGCTTCTGCGGCTGATATCGGCAGAGTCCTTATTTGCTGCCCATTCAATGCCGCAGTTGCCGTAAACGATAATGCACTCATCATTGCTTTCACAGGCGGTCCATTCGTCATCTGCCTCAAATGCAGGAGCTGATGCAGGAAGGATGACAAGTAAAAAAAACGGAAGCCATTTTTTCATACCTGTCCTTATTAGCGTATGGCGCAGTGATATCAAGCGCTAAATCAGATACGCCTTCTGGCTTTCCGGCGTGACGGGGGGAAGTCTTTCGCTAAGTCTTTTCAGGTCCCTGAAGGCAATATCCACCCGGGGGAAGGTCTGGCCGAAGCGCAGGTAGGGGCGATATTCGCCGCGTTCGTATTTGGCGGAGATAATCCCGGCGATCAGCTTCATGTTATTGTCCACCACCCGGTTAGCCTCCTTGTGGCTGAGTTCCTTGGCGATGCCCAGGACATCGTCGAAATAATGCTCGATATCCGCTTTCTCTATGAAAGCGAGTATTGCCTGATCTTCGCTGCGGCAGCTTATGACGATGATATCTGCATCCGGCTGGGCGTGAATAACCTCAAGGTCATGCAATATGATCTCGGTATCGTTAATCAGGCTCTTCACGTAATCGGAAATCTGGCTCTGGTCATGCTTCCTGACATCGGCTCTCAACTGCTGGACGAACGCGGCAATTTTCTCCCATTTAAGTGCAGAGCTCCTTTGCCGTTCGCGTGTTGCGTGTGCCCGTTTGGTACTGGTTAAGGCATCCGTCTCCCCGCCGGGACGTCTTCCTACGCCAGGACGGCGGTACCCAAGCTTTTTCCACCGGTCATAAGCATTATCATAGGCGGTTTCGTTGTAATGGGTATGGTGTGCCTTTAATTGCTTCCAGGCTTTGTCCACAGCATTCGATGCTTTTTTAAGCTCTTCATCAGGCTTCATATTATTGCCACATAAAGTTGCCAGCTAATTATTAAATCGCTGGCATCATAAATACAAGGAGTTTTTTATCATAAAAAATTTGGAGATTTTTAATCACATTTTTAGAGGTTTTGTTTATGCGTGATACCTCTCTATTAGATTCCATGGCGGGAAAGTGGGAATTCGGTACAGTGCAGGGTGCGTATGTAAGCAATGAGCGTGCGCTATTGTACAAAGTAAATAACACGGGAGAAGCGGGGAAAATGGGGGATTGGAGGAGAAATTGGGATTAATGCGCTCTGTTGGGCTGGGAAGCGGAAAACAGGTTGTATACGTGTCAGATCCAAGTCAAATAAGCACATTCTTTTCTCAATATCCCAGCCTGCCAAGCGCAAAAGCAATAGAAGAATATAATAACGATCAAAAGGCGGCCAGAGAAGGAGTAGATAGCTGGGTAGCATCACAATTGGCACGGGAAGCAAATGATGTTCCATCGTATGATACGTCGGCATATCTTGAAGAACGTAATGCGCTGATAGAAGGGCGCATTTATATGTTAGAGCAACAGCTTATTGGTACAGGCAGAAAAAAAGGCATTACTGATGAGATGCGTCAAAGTCTTGATGATACATTTAGGCTTATGATGGAAGAAATGAAATACAGTATGAAAGGAATGAGGGAGGCTAATCCTGGGCTATATATGACCAGACTGGAAAATTTCTACCAGCAGTTGGAAAGTAAAAAAATGTTGCCTGAGGGTGAGGGGGTGAGGATGGCCGATGAACACGAACGCATTGCCGAGAATTTTGTCCGCAATGTAGTGTGGAAACAACATGGAATAGATCCCGAAATTTTTGAGCAGCATGGCACTTCTAAGCGGCGTGACATTAAGCGTGGTGGCAGATAAAAAAAGGACTTTTACCTGTTCCTCCGGACATGTACACAAGTATTCTTACATAGTAGAATTAGTCCATTATCAATAGCTTGAGATACATGCTGCCCATTGGCTTGCTACCGGATTAAAATTTTTCAGGAGTAAGCCACTGTATCTCTTTTGGAAATCTGCCTTGCGATTTTATTCTATAAGTGCTTGCGCTTTGGGAATGGCTGTGATAACAGGTGCGCGGAAAAATATTACCAACAAAATACTAGGATTTTAGGAGCTATTTGACATGGAAATTCGCCCGTCGGAAATATCGGATATTCTGAAGAAACAGATCGCGTCGTTCGATTCCGGCGCAGAGCTTTCGGAAATCGGGCAGGTAGTTTCGGTTGGGGACGGCATTGCCACGATTTACGGCCTTGAAAACGTACAGGCAGGTGAAATGGTCGAATTTCCCGGCGGAGTCAAAGGGATGGCGCTTAACTTGGCATCCGATAACGTGGGCGTGGTGATTTTTGGCTCTGACCGTGAAGTAAAAGAAGGCGATATCGTAAAACGTACCGGCGACATCGTGGACGTGCCTGTGGGCAAAGGCCTGCTCGGCCGCGTGGTGGATGCGCTCGGCAACCCGATTGACGGCAAAGGCCCCTTAAAGAACATGACCCGCACCCGCGTGGAAGTAAAAGCGCCGGGCATCGTGTACCGTAAATCGGTGCATGAGCCGATGTCCACCGGCATCAAGGCGATTGACGCGCTCATTCCCATCGGCCGCGGCCAGCGCGAGCTTATCATCGGCGACCGCCAGACCGGAAAGACCGCGATTGCCATCGATACCATCCTGAACCAGAAAGCGGTTAATGCCGGTAATGACGAAAGCAAGAAGCTTTACTGCATCTATGTGTGCATCGGCCAGAAGCGTTCCACTGTTGCGCAGGTGGTGAAGAAACTCGAAGAAGCGGGCGCGCTGGAATATTCCATCGTGGTTGCCGCAACCGCTTCCGAACCCGCGCCGCTGCAGTATCTCGCACCTTACGCAGGTTGCGCAATGGGCGAGTTCTTCCGCAACAACGGCATGCATGCGCTCATCATTTACGATGATCTTTCCAAGCAGGCGGTGGCTTATCGCCAGATGTCGCTGCTGCTGCGCCGTCCGCCCGGACGCGAAGCATATCCCGGCGACGTATTCTACGTGCACTCGCGCCTCCTGGAACGCGCCGCTAAAATGTCGGATGACAAAGGCGCGGGGTCTCTCACGGCGCTTCCGGTTATTGAAACCCAGGCCGGTGACGTGTCCGCTTACATTCCGACCAACGTAATTTCAATTACTGACGGCCAGATATTCCTGGAAACCGAACTTTTTTATAAAGGCGTGCGTCCGGCGGTGAACGTCGGCCTTTCCGTATCCCGCGTAGGATCGGCGGCGCAGATCAAGGCGATGAAGCAGGTGGCCGGTACGATTAAGCTGGATCTTGCACAGTACCGCGAAATGGAAGCGTTCGCCCAGTTCGGCTCCGACCTCGATGCTGCGACCCAGAAGCTGTTGGCGCGCGGCCAGCGCCTGACCGAGCTGCTCAAGCAGGCGCAGTATTCCCCGCTGCAGACGGCGGAAGAAGTGCTGGTCATTTACGCCGGTGTGAAAGGCTATCTGGATAAACTCCCGGTCGGCAAAATCGGCGAATTCGAGAATGCGCTGCTGCTGCAGGCCCGCACCGAGAAGGCATTGCTGGCTGAAATCACCAAAGAGCAGAAACTCACGGATGCCATTGAAGCCAAGATGAAGGCGATGATTGAAGAAGTACTCAAGAGGTTCTAGGGAATAGGGATTAGGGTTTTGAGGGCTATACATTACAGGCAACTTGTGGTTTGGCAAAGAGCAATGGAACTGACTAAGGAAATATATACTATATCTTCTGACTTTCCCAAGACCGAAGCCTATGGTCTGAGTGCGCAGATTCGCCGGTGCGCTATCTCAGTTCCTTCTAATATTGCTGAAGGCCATAGCCGCAACTCCACAAAGGAATATCTGCATTTTTTAGGCATTGCAAAAGGCTCGCTGGCGGAATTAGAAACCCAAATAACTCTTGCAAGAATGTGCAACTATACAGATGAAAATGAAGAACAACGGCTTTTTGCTCTTTCCAGCGAAATTGGTAAAATGCTGAGCGCAACGCAAACCACACTCAATGAAAAATTAACCCTAGTCCCTAATCCCTAGCCCCTAAGCCCTCCTTAAAAGACCTTAAAAACCGCATTAAATCGGTCAAGTCTACCCAGAAGATCACCAAGGCGATGAAGATGGTATCGGCGGCGAAGCTGCGTCGCGCAAAAGATCGCGCGGAAGCGGCGCGTCCCTATGCCGAAAAGATGGCGATGGTGGTGGCTTCTGTTGCCGCAAGCCCTTCGGCGAAGTTCAGCAGCAACAAGCTGATGAACGGCACCGGCAAGTCTGATACGCATCTTATCGTGGTGATGACTTCAGATCGTGGCCTGTGCGGCGCATTCAACAGTTCGATTACACGCGCTGCCAAGCGGAAAGTCGCCGAGCTCAGGAGTGCCGGGAAGGAAGTAAAGCTGTTCTGTGTCGGCAAGAAAGCGTATGAGTTGCTCAAGCATGATTATGGCAGGGTTATCGTTGGGCGTTTGAGTGAAATCGGGCGCAAGCAGATTACCTATAAGGACGCCGAGCATGTCGCGCGTGAAGTATTGAAACAGTTCGAAGGCGTGCATATCGATGTTGTGCATATCGTGTTCAACCGCTTCAAATCCGCCATCTCGCAGGTGGTGACGTTCCAGCAGATTATTCCATTAGTGGCGAGTGATCAGTCGCCTGTGGCCAGTGAGAAAGATACAGGCCACAGATCACAGGCCACAGGCCACGTTCCGTATGACTTTGAACCGGAAGAAGATGTTATCCTTGCTGAACTCCTGCCGCGCAACATCGCGGTACAGATTTACAGCGGGCTGCTTGAGAACGCCGCTTCCGAACAGGGCGCGCGCATGACGGCAATGGATAACGCGACCAGAAACGCGGGCGAGATGATCGGCAAGCTGACGCTCAAATACAACCGCACGCGCCAGGCGACGATTACCAAAGAACTGATTGAAATTATTTCAGGGGCGGAAGCGCTGTAATATGGAATATGGAATATGGAATCTGGAAGTAAAAGAAAATAAGCGCAGGCCTGCAAAAAGAGCGCCGTATGCGCATGACTATGGAGATATGAGAGTATTTCAGATTGCCTATGATGCCTCTTTAGCCATTCACAAGTGCAGCTTGAATTTTCCCAAGATTGAACAATTTTCACTGGCAGACCAATTAAGGAGAGCTACAAAATCTTTATGTGCTAATTTGGTAGAAGGATATTCTAAGCAGACCTACTCTCGTCCGGAATTCAAGCGTTTTATTTCCATGTCGATTGGCTCATGTGGTGAAAGTCGCATGTGGTTACGCTATAGCCGTGATTTAGGATACATAACTTCTTCTGAATTCAGCCAGTGGGAAGAGACATATACGAAGGTTGCCAACATGCTTCGCAAGTTACATGGCGGTATTAAATAAATTAAATTTCAAGATTCCAGATTCTAGATTCAAAAGGAGATTGTTTACATGAATGCGCAGAAAAATATCGGGATAATTACACAGGTAATCGCGGCAGTAGTGGACGTAAAGTTTGAAAGCGGGCATCTGCCCGCGATATTAAGCGCGCTGCATACCCAGAACGAAGGCAAGACGCTGGTGCTCGAAGTGGCGCAGCATCTGGGCGAAGGCGAAGTGCGCACGATCGCGATGGACTCGACCGACGGTCTTGTGCGCGGCCAGGAAGTAGTGGATACCGGCGCGCCGATTTCCGTTCCCGTAGGTCCGGAAACGCTGGGGCGTATTATCAACGTCATCGGCGAGCCGATTGACGAACGCGGCCCGGTAAACACCAAAAGCAAAGCGCCGATTCATGCGGAAGCTCCGGCCTTCGTCGACCAGTCGACGGAAAATGAAATTCTTGTCACCGGCATCAAGGTGATCGATCTGCTCGCCCCTTACGCAAAAGGCGGTAAGATCGGCCTCTTCGGCGGTGCGGGCGTAGGCAAAACCGTACTCATCATGGAGCTTATCAACAACATCGCTAAGGCGCACGGCGGTTTCTCGGTATTTGCAGGCGTGGGTGAGCGTACCCGTGAAGGCAACGACCTTTACCACGAAATGATGGAGTCCAAGGTTATCAACCTGGATGACCCCAGCAAATCCAAAGTGGCCCTTGTTTACGGCCAGATGAACGAACCCCCGGGAGCCCGTGCCCGCGTAGGTCTTACAGGTCTTACGCTTGCCGAATATTTCCGTGATCAGGAAGGCCAGGACGTATTGTTCTTCGTTGATAACGTATTCCGTTTCACGCAGGCTGGTTCGGAAGTATCCGCGCTGCTCGGACGTATTCCTTCGGCGGTAGGTTACCAGCCGACGCTTGCGACCGACATGGGCTCGATGCAGGAACGCATCACCTCGACCAAGAAAGGTTCGATCACTTCGGTACAGGCGATTTACGTACCTGCCGACGACTTGACCGACCCCGCTCCGGCGACTTCGTTCGCCCACTTGGACGCAACCACCGTACTTTCGCGCCAGATCGCGGAGCTCGGCATTTATCCGGCGGTGGATCCGCTCGATTCCACCTCGCGCATGCTTGATCCGCAGATCATCGGCCAGGAACATTACCAGTGCGCACGTGACGTGCAGAAGGTTCTCCAGACCTATAAGTCGCTGCAGGATATCATCGCGATTCTCGGCATGGATGAACTGTCGGAAGAAGACAAGCTTACCGTGGCGCGCGCGCGCAAAATCCAGCGCTTCCTGTCGCAGCCGTTCCACGTGGCCGAAGTGTTCACCGGCTCGCCCGGCAAGCTCGTGAAGCTCGAGGACACTATCCGCGGCTTCCGTGAAATCGTTGACGGCAAATATGATGATCTGCCGGAATCGGCCTTCTACATGGTAGGCTCCATTGACGAAGCGGTTGCGAAAGCCAAGAAGCTGGCGCTTGAAGCGGCATAAATATATCTTAAACCAAGTATTTCAATCGCGCATATAATCTATGCGCGGTTGTTGTGTTTGTGGTTAACAATTTGTTAACTATAATTCTTTATAATCAGAAAAGATCATAAATTATCCCTAAATGTGTAGTTGTACTATGGTACGCTATGTTATGGAGTCCGAAGTAGAAAAATTAGCCTCTCGTATATCGGTGGCTGCAGATCAAGCCGTAAAGGTGGTAAATCAGTTTTGTAATACACCTCTTAGCCAAAGAGAAATCAACGCGCTATGGGTGTGGGAGGCTATGGAGGCTCTTTTAGCTATACCCGATACATATGGAAGAGATGAAAATGGGAAAGAATCTATTGTAAGACATAAAGAAAGCTCTACCTCTGATAACAGTAAATTTCCCTATGTTACTATAAAAAATCCAACAGATCGTAGTGTTGCTCCTTTCAATAATACACATTTTTTAGTTTCAGGTACATCATCACTCGCATCTTTAAGTACATGGGCTGAATTTGCACAAGGAACAGTTGAGGACGCTATTGATAGGCATGCGGCTGCAGGAGGAATGGATTCCCCCCCCTGCGGCAAGGTATTTCGCCACGATTAGACATCATAAATGCGCTAGACGAAAGATATAACATATATAAAGGAGTACTTGCCGAAGAATGTTTAAAGGCCAATGCGAGTCCAAAGGAAATTTATTTTGCTATTCCTCTTCTTGATACAAGAATTCTGAGTAATGATATTCATCCATCCAATACAGTCAGGATACAACGCGAGAACTATAATGGAATAGTGTCCATTATAGGTAAATTCAGTCACCAAGACGAACCTTTAGGGTATAAGGAAACGGAAATTGCAAGTGATGCGCTTGGGGCAAGCCAGGATCATAACGGCCTGCTATTGGTTAGAGATTCAACCGGTAGGCAGGTGCCTGCTGCGCCCGTAAAGGAAACAGGTGGCTGGGTGGATAATGATAGACCATCACCTAATGGAGAGGAAGACTTACCCGGAGGACAACCTGAAAGCGGGTTACCACCTGGAACTCGGGGGCCCGGGCGTCCTGGCCAGAATGGACCTCGGGGGAGGTTTTGGCGCTGATATTAAGACAGCCAGAGTGTAAGATGGCTCCATCGATGAAGGCGCAAAGCCCAGAAACCGGCGCTGGAAGCGGCTTAAGAAGAACGATAACCGATTATCAGATGAGTCGATGATCCGTGAAAGCACGGATCATCGGATTATCGTGTTATCGGATCATCTTCTTTCTTCCCTATTGAAACCCTGAATTTATAGGACTATATTACCTTCCAGAGTAATATTCTCTTATTATTTCCAGGGAGGGAAAATATGAATTACAACGATAACAACCCGATGTCGTTTTCGACGAGGGAAGCCGCGCCATCCTATGACATGGGACTGCGCTCCTACATGCTGAGCGTCTATAACTATATGGCGAGCGCGCTGGCGCTCACCGGCATTTCCGCCTATCTTGCCGCCAATTATGCGCCGCTTACCAACGCGCTTTACATGCTTCAGGGCGCGCATCCCGGACTGACCGGGCTTGGCTGGCTGGTGGCGCTTGCCCCGCTTGCCTTCATACTTGTGATGAGCCTGGGGCTCAATAGCCTGAGCCTGCCTGCGCTGCAGGGGATATTCTGGGTTTATGCGGCCGTCATGGGGCTTTCGCTCTCCTCGCTCTTTTTCATCTATACGGGGGCGAGCATAGTGCGGGCGTTCTTCATCACCGCGATTGTCTTTGGTTCGATGAGCATGTGGGGGTATGCCACCAAGCGTGACCTTACCGGCATGGGCTCCTTCATGATGATGGGACTGTGGGGCATCATTATCGCGAGCCTTGTTAACATCTTCATGCAGAGTTCGGGACTGCAATTTGTCGTATCCATACTGGCCGTGGTGATTTTCACCGCGCTTACCGCGTATGATACCCAGAAGATAAAATCCTACTATTACCAGACTGCGGGGAATGCGGTTTACATGAGCAAGGCGGCTATTATGGGCGCTTTGAGCCTGTACCTTGATTTTATCAACCTGTTCATCCAGATGCTGCGTTTCTTCGGCGATCGCAGGGATTAATCTTCACGCAGTAAAATCCAGCACATGAACTCACCGCCAGTACATCCGAGAAGTCCTGCACGCTTTCAGGTTTTGTTCTGGCCGGTGGGGATTGTCCTGTTTTTCTACTTTCTTTCCCTTATAAAGGGCATCCTGCTTCCCTTCGTGGTCGGCATACTCGCCGCCTATTTTCTTGATCCGGCGGTGCGACGCCTGAGGGTGCTGAATTTTTCGCGCAACGTATCAGCGGCGGTGATTACTACTGTCTTTTTTGCGATAGTCATAGTGTTGTTCATCGTGCTTGTTCCTCCCATCATGCACCAGCTGGACAGTCTTCTGCAGAACCTGCCGGATTACCTGCGCCAGGTGCAGGCCAAATATGGCTATGAATTCAGCAGCTATCTTTCCCGCCTGAATGTGCAGAAAACCGGGGCGGTCAAGGATGCGCTGGGTAATTTCGGCGGAACGCTGGTGGAATGGACAGGGAAGGTATTTTCCGACGTCCTGCGCTCGAGTTTCGCGGCGCTTAACATTGTTTCGCTTATTTTCATTACGCCTGTTGTCGTATTCTACCTCCTGCGCGACTGGGATCGGCTGGTGATACGTTTTCGCGAGTTGCTGCCGCGCAAGCATGAGAAAACCATACGCGAGCAGCTCCGGGCGATTGACCGCACTCTGTCGGGCTTCATCCGCGGGCAAACGAACGTGTGCCTGATCATGGCGAGTTATTACGGCGTGCTGCTTTCCCTTGCGGGGCTTAATTTCGGCCTGGGGCTTGGCATCATGAGCGGGTTTCTGCTTTTCATACCGTTTGTAGGCTTCGCCGCCTGCTTTACGCTCAGCATGATCGTTGCTTTATTCCAGTTCGGCGTGACTGCGCACCTGTTGGTGATAGCCGCCGTGTATCTGTGTGGCATGTTCATTGAGGGAAGCCTGCTTACCCCGCGGCTTGTGGGCAACGAGGTCGGCCTCCATCCCGTATGGATCATTTTCGGCATGCTTTCCGGCGCGGCGTTGTTTGGTTTTGTCGGCGTGCTTATTTCCGTGCCGGTGACATCCGTTATCGGAGTGCTGGTGCGTTTTGCGATAGATCGTTACATGCATAGCTCTCTTTATCTGGGTATTTAATTTATGCCGCAATTCGCTTTTGAATGGGCGGCGCGCGCCAGTTACGCTCCCGAAGATTTGATTATTTCAGATTCGAACGCGGAAGCGGCGAGGTTTCTTGAAATATGGCCGGATGATCATCATGCGCAATCTGCATTGCTTTCGGGAGAGCGTTCCAGCGGTAAAACCCATCTTGCGCATCGCTGGCTTGCGAGGGCTGGCGGGGTTATGCTGGATAAATCCATGCTTGGCAGAAAAGAGTCGGAAGAAATATGGGGCAAGGCTACGCATGCAGCGTTTGAAGATATAGAGACGATTAAAGATGAGGCTGCGCTGTTTCATCTGTTGCGTTATGCCGAAACCAGCGGGAAGTATTTACTGCTCACGGCGAATGCATCTGCAAATCAGCTTCCATTTTCGCTGCCGGACTTGCGCTCGCGCCTGATGGCGTTGCCTGCGGCGCATATCGGGCAGCCGGATGAGAACCTGCTGCGCGTATTTACCGCCAAATGTTTTTCCGATCGCCAGCTTCGCGTTTCCGAAGACGTTGTAAATTATGTCGTGAACCATGCGGAGCGTTCATTCACCGCCGTGCGCGATGTAGTGGAAAGGGCAGAAAGAATGAGTTTGGAAAACCGCAGGGAGATAACGGTTCCACTGGTGAAGAAAGTCATTTAGGTCGTAGGCCTAATTCACTGAATGAAGCGTTTCGTAACGGCTTTCAATATACTCGACAATCATCTGCTGGAATTCCTCGGCAATGCGGTCACCGCGCAAGGTTGCCGTTTTCTTTCCGTCGACAAATACGGGGGCGCTCGGCGACTCCCCGGTGCCCGGCAGGCTGATGCCGATGTTGGCGTGCTTGCTTTCGCCGGGACCGTTGACGATGCAGCCCATCACGGCGACATTCATGGTTTCCACGCCTTTATAACGTGTTTTCCAGATCGGCATCTGCGCGCGCAGGAAGGACTGGATCTTTCCAGCAAGCTCCTGGAAATACGTGCTGGTGGTGCGGCCGCAGCCCGGGCAGGCCGTGACCATTGGGGTAAAGGAGCGAAGCCCTGTGGTCTGGAGTATTTCCTGTGCCACGATGACTTCCTGCGTGCGATCGCCATTCGGTTCCGGGGTAAGCGAAACGCGAATGGTATCGCCAATGCCTTCCAGCAGTAGCGTTGCCATCGCCGCGGTGGAGGCGACAATTCCCTTGCTACCCATGCCCGCTTCGGTAAGCCCCAGGTGCAGGGCATAATCGCATTGTCGCGCCAGCTCGCGATATACATGGATTAAATCCTGCACGCGGCTGACCTTGCAGGAAATGACAATTCTGTCAGTGGGCAGGCCTATCTCTTCTGCCTGCTTTGCACTGGAGAGGGCGGAGAAAATCAATGCCGAACGCGATACTTCTTCGGCGCTTCTGGGTGCTGCCAGTTTTGCATTCTCATCCATCATGCGTGCAATGACCTGGCTGTCAAGACTACCCCAGTTGACGCCAATGCGCACCGGCTTGCCGTACGTAATTGCGCATTCCACCATTTGCGCGAACTGGGTATCGCGCTTGTCGGCGAACCCGACATTCCCGGGGTTGATGCGGTATTTCGCGAGCGTTTCCGCGCAATCGGGAAAATTCGTAAGCAGGCGGTGTCCGTTATAATGGAAATCACCGACTACAGGCACATGGCAATTCTGCCTGTGCAGCTTCTCGATGATATGCGGTACGGCTTTCGCCGCATCGTCATTATTGACCGTCACGCGTACAATCTCCGAACCGGCATTTGCAAGCGCCAGCACCTGCTTTACCGTGGCGTTTACGTCCGCGGTATCGGTATTAGTCATGGACTGGACGGCAACCGGGGCATCTCCCCCGATATACACATCCCCAACCCTGACCTTATGCGGCTTCCTGCGCGTATTCATAAAAGACCATTGCATAATTATGGTAATTTTCTAATGTAGAAAAAATTTTCCCCTATATCAAAGGAATTAGGCTTGTCAAAACCTTTAGATCTGTCATTTGAGTTTTTCCCGCCAAAAACACCGGATATGGAAGAAAAAATGTGGTCGGCCATCCTGCAGCTTGAGCCGCTCAATCCTCTCTTTATATCCATTACCTACGGGGCAGGGGGTAACACGCGCGATTATACACATCAGATCGCAAAAGAGGTACTGAAAAAGACAACATTGAAAGTGGCCGCCCATTTGACCTGCGTGGGAGCGACGGCTGGCGATATTAACATGGTGGCGAAAAAGCACTGGGATGCAGGTATACGGCATATCGTAGCGTTGCGCGGCGATCCACCAAAGGGAACTACGAAATATGCGCCGCATCCCGGCGGATATGCCTACGCGACTGATATGATAAGCGGGTTGCGGCATAATGTCGGTAATTTCGAATTCAGCGTTGCGGCGTTTCCGGAAAAGCATCCTGAGTCGGCCAGTTTCGAGCAGGACATTGAAGTGCTGAAGGCCAAGGAATCATTGGGGGCAAGGCGGGCGATAACCCAATATTTTTTTGATGATTCCACTTACCTGCGCCTGCGGGATCGTGCGGTGAAGGCGGGTATCGGAATGCCTATTATTCCGGGAATAATACCGATTAATCATTTTGCGCATATAAAGAAATTTTCCATCATGTGCGGCACCTCGATTCCCGCTAGAGTTGAGGAAAAATTCGCCGCTCTGGATGACAATCCTTTAGAGCGCGACAAAGCCGCTATTGAGCTTGCAGTCGGACAATGTATTGATCTTATTAGGGAAGGCGTAACCAAGTTTCATTTTTACACCATGAACCGGGCAGATCTCATCTGTGGCATATGTACAAGATTATAGCTTATAGGCAACGCCTTTGAAATAGTTTGCTTAAAATACGATTAAAAGTTGTTTAATCGTTAAAAATATGTTTATATTAACTATTACTTATTAATATTTACTAAAAAAGTTAATATTAGGAGAGCATAAATGCGCGTTCTACTCGTAGAAGATGATCCCTCAACCGCCAAAGCTATCGAACTTTCTCTCGCATCGGAAGGCATTATTTGCGATACGACTGAGCTGGGAGAAGAGGGTTTGGAGATAGGGAAAATTTACGATTATGACATCATAATCCTTGATTTGATGCTTCCGGATATTGACGGCTACGAAGTGCTCAGGCGCTTCCGCGCGGCCAAGATTACCACTCCCATACTTATTCTTTCCGGTCTTTCCGGCCCCGATCAAAAGATTAAGGGCTTAGGGTATGGCGCCGATGATTATCTGACCAAGCCTTTCAACAAAGGCGAGCTGATTGCACGTATCCAGGCGATTGTGCGTCGTTCCAAAGGGCATTCCGACTCGGTTATTCGCACCGGCAAGCTCTCGGTCAACCTTGATACGCGTTCCGTTGAGGTGGACGGCAAGCCGTTGCATCTGACCAGCAAGGAATATTCCATCCTGGAACTTCTCAGCCTGCGCAAGGGGTCTACGCTTACCAAGGAAATGTTCCTCAACCATCTCTATGGCGGGGTGGATGAGCCTGAACTGAAAATTATCGATGTATTCGTCTGCAAGCTGCGCAAGAAGTTGACCATTGCAGCAGGAGGTGAGAATTACATCGACACCGTATGGGGGCGTGGCTATGTGCTCAAGGAATTTGACGGCAAGCCGCTGGATGAGACTGCCGAAGAAATTGAAGAAGTTTAGCTCATTTAAATAGGGAGTTTTATGCGTATACTGAAGTTGCTTGCAACCTTGGTGATGGGCGTGTTTGTGGGCGAAAGTGCAGCGGTGGCTGCGGATATGGACAACACGCTTTATCTTGATTTGAAATATGGTCGCGTGGTGATTGAAATGCGTCCCGATCTCGCCCCTAATCATGTGAAGCGTATCAAGGAACTGGTTAGGAAGAAATTCTATGACGGCCTTAAGTTTCACCGAGTAATTGAGGGCTTCATGGCGCAAACGGGCGATCCTATGGGAACCGGCATGGGTGGTTCCGGCCAGAATATTAAGGCTGAGTTCAATAATGAGCCGCATGTCCGCGGCATTCTTTCCATGGCGCGCGCCAGCAGTCCGGATAGCGCGGACAGCCAGTTCTTCATCGTGCTTGCGGACTCGCGCTTCCTTGACGGGCAGTATACCGTTTGGGGCAAGGTGGTAAGCGGCATGGAGTTCGTGGATAAAATTAAGAAAGGCGATTCCGCAAAGAACGGCGAGGTCACCGATCCTGATATCATTGTCAAAATGCGTGTCGCTTCTGACGTAAAGGACGGAATAGCTTTTTAATCTGCCTACACCCTGGCCTTCTCCCAGTGGGGGAAAGGGCAGGGTGAAAGGCTACTTTTAGCGGATGGCTACTGGTTATTCTGATTGCCGTAATCTTCGTTTTCCTCTTCTTTTTCTTTACGGCCTTTCTTTACGATAATATTGTTCTTGACGGTTTTGACGCCTTTAACGTTTCTGACAATCTGCTCAGCTCTTTCCTTGTTTCTTTCTGAGGAAACAAAACCGCTCAGCTGAACAACGCCATCCATCGTTTCTATGCTGATCCGCATATTATCGGCTTTCAGCGGCTTGTCAGCCATAATCTCGGATTTTATCTTTGCCGTGAGCGTCGCGTCATCCACATATTCGCCTGTTGTCTCCTTGCCGGAAAACACTGAACAATTAGCCATTAAAGCAATGACAGCGCATAAGGACAGGAATTTAATGAACGGATTTCTAGCTGCTTGCATGATTATTCCCCTTTTCTGGTTTATATATGGTATTTACATACCGCGGCTCAGGAATAGGAGGTGCAAGATAAAATTGCTGTATCATACTATTTTGGGAAAATTAGCAGGATATAATGTAGCGAATAAAGCAGGCTGGATATTGCCAAACCAGTTCCCTTGCGCTAAAGATTCGGGGTGGATGGCCGCGCCACCCGAAGCCCGTGAAGGCAAAGGGTGTGGTGCCCACGGCCGGAATCGAACCGGCACGCTGATTGCTCAACTCAGGATTTTAAGTCCTGTGCGTCTACCAGTTCCGCCACGTGGGCATGGGGATTTTACCTGCTGACATAAGCGATATGTGACGAATTTGTCTAACAGGAACTTATTATAGTTGCCAACATTTTTTTACCTTTAAAGACCGTTGCACAATTTGTTACGGTGGGGTAGACGAAATCCAATGCAGGAAAAGCCCGAAAAGCTTTGTTTACAGGGTCTATGAAACAACCGGTCATATTACAGGTATTGCCGCAAATGCGTACCGGCGGCGTGGAACGCGGAACGATAGAAATAGCCGGCGCTATTGTGAGGGCTGGCTGGCGTGCGCTTGTAGTTTCCGCCGGAGGCTCCATGATTCCTAACCTGATTTATGCCGGCGGGGAGCATATCACGCTGCCGCTTGCATCGAAAAATCCCTTTATCATATGGCGTAACGCCAGGGCGCTTGAGAAGGTCATCCACCATTACAAGGTGGATATCGTCCATGCCCGTTCCCGTGCCCCGGCGTGGAGCGCATGGCTTGCGGCAAAACGGACGAATACAGCCTTTGTAACCACCTTTCATGGTGTGTATGGGCTGGAACCGAGGCTCAAAAAGTATTATAATGCGGTCATGACCAAAGGAGATCGCGTCATCGCCATTTCAAATTTTATCGCTCAACACATAAAAGATAATTACAAGGTGCATCCGTCGCGGTTACGCATCATCCACCGCGGCGTGGATACCGACATATTCTCGCCGGAACGTGTCAGGCAGCAGCCTATGGTGGACCTCGCTGCAAAGTGGAGGGTTCCGGATGATATACCGCTCATCCTCATGCCGGGGCGCATCACGCGCTGGAAGGGACAGCACGTGCTTGTCGAGGCGCTGGCCAGGCTTCCTCATAGGCACTTTTTCTGCTTGCTTGTAGGGGACGATCTTGGGCATCCTTCCTACCGGAAGGAAATAGAGCATTTAATCATAAGGCGCGGTCTCGAAGGCAATGTGCGCATCGCGGATAATACGGCGGCTATGGCGGAGGCGTATACACTGGCCGAAGTCGTGGTTTCACCGTCCATCGAGCCGGAAGCTTTTGGGAGAGTTCCGGTCGAAGCGCAGGCGATGGGGCGCATGGTGATCGCCACCAGTCATGGCGGCGCGTGCGAGACCATCATACATGGGGAGACGGGCTGGCTTGCGAAGCCGGGTGATCCGGAAGACTTGTCAAAAGTCATAGAAGGCGTATTACATATGACCGAGGAAGAAAAAACCTATATCAGCAATAATGCCATTGCGCATGTCAGGGAGCATTTTTCCGCTCAGAGCATGTGCAGTAAAACCTTGCGGGTTTACGAAGAACTGATCAGGTAAATATGAGTAATATTCTGGTGATAAAACACGGCGCGCTGGGCGATGTAGTCCTGGCCACGGGCCCGTTTCAGGCCATAAGGCGGCATCACGGGAACGACCGTATAACCTTGCTTACCACGCCGCCTTATGAAAAGATGTTGCGTGCCAGCGGGTATTTTGACGAGATATGGGTGGACAGCCGCCCGAAGCTTTATAATTTCCTTTCCTTTTTCACCCTCATTGAAAAAATCCGCAACGGGCATTTCTCGCGCATTTATGATCTGCAGACTTCAGAACGCACTTTCTGGTATTTCTACCTCATGCGCGAACCGAAACCGGAATGGGTCGGAACAGCAAAAGGGGCTTCGCACCGCCATAACACGCCGGAACGCACTACCCTGCATACGGTAGAGCGCCAGAGGCAGCAGCTGGCCATCGCGGGTATTACGGATATGCCACCGCCCGATATAAGCTGGCTTAAGGCCGGCATAGGGCATTTCCACCTGCCGGAGCGCTATGCGCTGATTATTGCAGGCGGATCGGAGCACAGGCAGGGCAAGCGCTGGCCGGCGCATAACTACGGCACAATCTGCGCCTGGCTCGTCAGTCATGGCATAACGCCGTTGCTGATTGGCACCCGATCGGAAGTGGCGGTTATTTCCACGATTGAAACCTTATGCGATAAGGCTATCAATCTCCTGGGCAGGACAAGTTTCTTTGAACTTGCTGAAATTGCCCGTCATGCCATATGCGCCATAGGCAATGATACCGGGCCGATGCATCTGATCGCAAGTACCGGCTGCCCTTCGCTGGTGCTGTTTTCCCAATATTCCAACCCGCAGCTTTGCGCGCCGCGCGGCAAGGACGTTACTATAGTGCAGAAAAATCCTATTGCCAGTCTGCCACCCGAAGAAGTAATAGAGTGGCTGGATAGATTCACCAAAGTGAAAAAAGGGGAGACAGGGTATGACAAAAGAAGCAATATCGGTTAAACATGACGCACTGAATAAGGGTGAGCATGCGCCTGATTTCAACATGCCGACGGATGGTGGGGGGAGTGTTGCGCTCTCCAGGCTCAAGGGTAAAAACGTTGTGCTCTATTTCTATCCCAAGGATGACACGCCGGGTTGTACAGTGGAAGCAAAAGAGTTCCGCGATCTCATGCCGCAATACACAAAAAGTGACACGGTTATCATCGGCGTTTCCAAAGACAGCGTAAAGAGTCACGACAAGTTCAAGGAAAAATTCTGCCTGCCGTTTATCCTTGCTTCCGACGAAGATGCGGGCGTATGCCAGCTTTATGGCGTATGGGTGGAAAAAAGCATGTACGGCAAAAAATACATGGGAATCGAGCGCACGACGTTTCTGATAGATGCGAAAGGAAAAATCGCGGCCATATGGAACAAGGTGAAGCCCGAGGGCCATGCGGCAGAAGTGCTTGAAGCGGTAAAGTCCCTGCAGTAATAACGCTTCTTTATTTACCTGGCGGCATAATAAAGCAGGGTCTTTTCAACGAAATGGAAGATCAGGATAAGGATGAGGGGGGAGATATCTATCCCTCCCAGATCCGGCATGTATTTCCTTATCGGGCGCAGCAGGGGATCGGTAAGCTTGAAAAGCGCGTAGTTTACTTTCTGGACAACGGGCTGATAGCGGTTCACTATGTTGAATGCGATGAGCGCGCTGAGGATCATCCAGCTGAACAGCACAAAATTATACAGGTTTATTATCGTAAATATAAGGTCGATTAAAGGATTCATCATATAATACCCCAGAAAGCTGTAGCGTATTATAAATGCCGGATTAAATAATGCAACAGGCAGGTAACCTGCATAATCCTAAAGGTTTCCTGCCTGGTGGCATTACGCTTCACTGAATTGCTTCCTGGACGTCAAATTGCTCTTGTACTACT
Organism: uncultured Rickettsiales bacterium; assembly: GCA_964454545.1. Classification (GTDB taxonomy): domain Bacteria; phylum Pseudomonadota; class Alphaproteobacteria; order Rickettsiales; family JABCZZ01; genus JABCZZ01. The sequence goes on along the minus strand of CAYVTI010000028.1, from coordinate 10,391 downwards.
GGCCGGTCGCATTTGGCGGGTAATATTCGATTTCTACCTCCACGCGCCTGTCTTTACGCAAGCAGGCAATGAGCGCCTTGCGTTTCAGGGTGGACGGGCAATGCGTGACAGATCCCGCTTTACCCAGCCAACGTACTTTGGCAAGTTTGGTATTCAGGTAATCATGTTCATGCAGGTAGCGCTCCACGTTTTTCGCCCGCCGCTCCGAAAGACGTTTGTTGTAACTTGCACTGCCAATGCGATCGGCATATCCCACGATGAGTACATCGCGGACCTCGGCATCGGATCGGAGTACTTTCGCCAGGCTGTTTAGCTTCTGTTGTTCGGGGGAAGTAATCTCAGCGCTATTGAACTCAAAGTAAACCGTGCGTTCTTCCTTTGCCAGTTCCCGGGCCCTTTTGATGTGCGGCGTTTCCGCTTTCACCTGCATAGCGCAGGGATCGCTGCCTATGTCCCATCGTGTCCGCACGCAGCTGCCGGAAGTTGTCTTGACAACATTATTTCTTACATCTCTTACCACATCGCGCGTGTCAGGAGCCTCCTGACCGTAGGCATAAGCTGCTGAAAACAGTATTCCTGCTGCCACAGACAGAAAAAGCTTCGTATTTGTAATATTCATAAAACCTCCCTTGGTTTATTATATGCTGATGAACATGTGTAATCGCAGATGTGATAGTCACCTCGCTAACCCGTGATTGGAATGAACGGACTATGGCAGGCGTATAAGCTTGTTCCGGCGCCTGCATTCATAGTTAGGGCGCATCCTAATTTAAACCAAACGCCGCCAATATTATAATAGGGAAGAAATAAAGAAGCAGTTAGTTTTGATCATGGATTTCCTGCATGCCGGTACTGGCATTCCTGCGTATGTTTGAGGGAGGTTATGTCGCGGGCGATTTTAGCAAGTCCTATGGGAGCGCCGCTATCATCGCATTGAACCACCTAACATAGCGGAGCATTTCTCTAAGCAGAGGCTGCTATGGAAACGTGACGGTTACGGATTTATTGTTTTCTTGCCTGTTCGATTATCGATACCAGCTCTTTTTCCATTGCGCCGTCCGAGTCGACTATTTTCTGGTGAAACGCCCTCAACAGGGCCTCTTCAAGTTTAGTGATAATGAAGATATCTTTCATCGTCATGTTTTGGGAATGATAACTTTCTTCACAATATTCTATAAGATAATTGCAGATACGCGCAATCAGCGGAAATCCGAAGATCTCCGCCTGACCTTTAATATTGCTGACTGGCTGGAATAGGATCTTGCATATTTCCTGGCGGTTATTGCTTGACGATTTGCCCTTGATCAGATCGTTAGTGATGATGGCGATATCAGGAAGGGATATCTCAAAAAACAGCGCTTTTGCATCATCTATCAGTTTCTGGCACGCGTCTATTTTTTCTTGAGTAAAGATATCCGAAAGATGGATAAACTTGCCAATCAGGGTTCTTAGCGCAGGTTCTGGCTCGTAATGAGCATAAGTCACATTGTCGCCATCTGTTTCTTGGTTCATATGCATTTTCTCCTGATGACTTTCGTCATGTTTCACAATCTGTATTTTCCTTTTCCGCCGTTCTGTTTTTCCGGGAACGAGAGATAAAGTTTTATCTCTGCGGCAGGGACCTTTATAAGTATCCGCCATGATAAAAATGCGCGGTTTCTCAAAGAGCATATTCATTTTTTCATAGAATTGCCGCGCATGAATCGGCTTGCTGCATATTTCATCCACCCCGGCATCACGTGCACTGGCGGCCTGTACTCCCTCAGCAGCATTTGTAAACATAATGACAGGAACATAAGCTGTGGGAGAATGCGGAGACTGCCTGAGCCCTCTGACAAAGTCGACGCCCGTCGCAGGCAGGATATCCGCATGCAGGAAGGCATCATCTTCGGAGGACTTTACCTCCTGAGACGCTTTTAGCTCCCAGTCTGAGATGATAAGATTTATTCTTTCTTCTTTTAGAATTCTGACACCCTGGAAGCCGTTATTGGCTGTAAATACACTGGTAAACCCGGATTGCAGCAGCGTGTTTCTTAAGAGGGCTGTCACCTGTATGCTGTTGTCCAGAATAAGGATGTGAATGCTTGCCAGTCTTGTTGATATGCTGTTTGTCATGAATGGATTTGAATCTGGTTCTACTGGATTTTCTGGTTCTCGACGATTAGGAGTTCATCATAAAAGTCATTAATTTTCTCATGCGCGTCCCTGAGAATAGCGGCAATGTGATAAAATCCTTTTTGCTCTGCGTCGGCTAACAGATATTGCAGGCATTCGGCATAAGGTGCCTGCGTGTCTATGCACATGTCCTTAATTCTTATCATCATCAGGCGACTCTTTTCAGGAGGGGCAGCACCATTTTGTCCGATTCCAGCAGTGAATCGTAGAGAGCGGTTTTGCTGCGCAGCCTGTTAAGAATACCCGGGTTGACATGAATCCAGCCTGCCACAACCTTTTCGCCCGTGCTCAGCTCCGCCACCGGGCCGATGTGATCCACGGGCCATCCGGAATTTATAAATACGGCGCGCCATATGAGCGGCGGCATGATGCCGATCATGCCCATGACGCCTATCGCAAGCGAATATTCGATTTTCGCCTGAAGAATTTCCAGTTTTACCTGCTGGCGCATCTGGCTGGGCAGGGAGCTATCGATGCAGAACCGTGAGGATTCCCAGATAGCTGTGTTGCTGGGTAGGGGAAGTTCGGTTACCAAATCAGGCCACAGATCTTTGATCATATAAGCGCGATCCGTGGGGGCCATGCGTGAGCATCCCCGCACTTCACCGTCATCATCGCGCCATACGATATACACGGTTGCCGGCGTGTCATAGGTATCGTATTCCATGTCTTTGAAAGTGGGGATATTGTAGCTCTGGCGTTCCTTGAATTCCTTATATCTCAGCCGGAGCATGGATGGCATGACGCCGCCATATGCATGAGAATTTTCTATCGATATAACGTGAGCACCCATAATTCTCCATGAATTATGAGTAGTATCATTCAAGAATGAACGATTGTAATGTCCCCTACTTGGGGGACACGAGTTCCTCATGCACGTAAAATTTCTGGGGAACGGCGGGAGAGATGAGGCCCAGCGCCAGCGCTTTTACTACCGCAAGCTGTATGGAATTCACCCCCAGTTTGTAGAATATCCTGTTTATGTAAGTTTTGACCGTTTCATCGCTGATGGCCAGTATTTCTGCTATGGCGCTTTTGCTTTTGCCTTCCGCCGTCCATGTAAGCACTTCCTTTTCACGGTGAGATAATTCAATGACGACAGGCGCATATCGTGCCTGTTTTTCCCGGTAGGTGATATGGAACTGCGAGCAGAGCGCGTATACCATGCATACGGTATCCTTGTCCAAATCGGCGCCGCCGCTACTGCTTGCGACCCCCATGCCAACGATTTCCCCGTATTGCCCCCTTAGCGATAATCCTATGCCATCCAGCAATTTTGCTTCTTTTGCCTCTTCCATCAGGATGTTTTCATCCTGTTGCAGGCCTTTTTTCAGGGCGGGAAGGTCGTTCCATAAGAAGGGGCCGGATGTCTGCTTGATGAGCTTAATGACAGGATCCACATCAAAATAATTTTTGGCGGAGTAGTATTTCATCCAATCTTCGGGATAGTTGCGCAATATGCCGTGTCCGCGCCTCAGATTGAGGGTAGGGTGATCGGTAATGAGGGAATACACAACCCTGTCAAACCCCAAGGAGGCCAGACTCTTTTCCAGAATGCTGAAGGCCTCTTCAACGGTGTTGACGCGATTCGTGTCAGTTATGAACTGAGCGAAGTCTAATCCCATGAGTTAAAGCCACTTTCCTGCTTAACTTATGTGTTTAGTCCTTGTACTTCTAACCGTTGGCTTGTTAATGTCAAGCATTAGCTTAAGAAAGATTTCTGTTAACAGGAATTTTACAATACTTTACGTGTTGTATTCACAGGTATACCATAATAAATGGCTCATGATTCTAGATACGATTCGAACTGAACATTTCAGGATGTTTTGGTTATAGCGACATTCCTTCCGGGAATGAAACAAATGTTCTTCATGCCATTATTTAGAGCGGGTTACCGTGAATCTTATGCCTTCTGTTATGGTGTTATTCGGCTGGAGTTAACTGCCTGGTCTCTTTCTGCTCCAACGAGTTAAGCAGTTCTTGCAACATATCCGGAGTCAATGGCTTAACGATGTGATAGTCAAACCCTGCTTTCTTGGAACGCAGGCGGTGTTCCTTCTGTCCCCAGCCCGTGAGCGCTATGATCTTTGTATTCTTCAATACGGGTTCTTGTCGCAGAGCCCGGCAAATCTTATAACCATTCATTCCTGGCAGACCAATATCCAGCAATACCATATCGGGAGAGAGACTCTTGGCAATGGTAATAGCGTTAGCGCCATCATGGGCGATCCGTACCTCGTGGCCAAGCATTTCTATCATCCATCCCATGGTTTTTGCGGAAGCTTCATTATCATCCACAACCAGTACGCGCTTAACACTTGTTTTGGCCAGAGGCGGAACATCTTTCTTTTCGGAGGATATATTCTTTCTCCCACGCAGCGGCAAAATCAGCGGCAGCTGCACAATAAATTCTGCTCCATGCCCTACACCCTTGCTGGTTGCCTTGACGGTTCCGCCATGCAGTTCCACCAGGGTTTTCACCAGTGCCAGGCCAATGCCTAAACCGCCTTGTGCCCGTTCCAGTGAACTGTCAACCTGCGTGAACATGTCAAAGATGTGCGGCAGCATCTCGGCAGAGATACCGATACCGTTGTCCTGTATCCGCACGCTTACCTGATTGCCCTCGTGCTGCGCGCTTAACTGGATGTGTCCGCCTTTCTTCGTGTATTTGGCCGCGTTGTTAAGAAGATTGCTGAATATCTGAATCATGCGCGCTGCATCGGCTTCCAGCCACAACGGTTCTTCAGGTAACTTTATGGCAAGCGTATGCACTGATTCTTTAATGAGCGAATGGCTGGTTTCGGCAGCACTATGTATCACCTGGGCTAGTTCCACCGGCTCCTTTTGCAATTCAATCTTGCCGCTGGTAATGCGGGATATGTCCAGCAGATCATCCACCAGGCGTACCATTTGCTGAAGTTGCCGCTGCATCATCTCGTGTGCTTGCGCTGCCACTTCCGGAGTTATACCTGGATTTCGTATGATGTTTAGAGCATTGGAAAGTGGAGCCAGAGGATTACGCAGTTCATGCGCCAGCATTGCCAGAAACTCATTCTTCCGATTATTGATCCGAGACAACTGCACGCTGTATTGCTTCAGTTCTGTTTCCAGCGCTTTGCGCTCGCTTATATCCTCAATGGCGAGAAGCAGCAAAGGAGAGTTTTCGATTTGACAGGCGTTAAGCAACATAACCTTAGGACCGATAAACTTGAAATTATGATGTACTTCATAGTCCTTAAGTATTTTTCTTTGAGGCAGCAATTCATCAAATAAGCGCCGCAGTTCAGGAATATCCCATTGCCTGTTTCCCAAATCGTATAATATACGGTTTTCTGTTGTTTCTGCTGACTCAAGAAAAACTTTGTAGAAAGCCGGATTAGCCATTTGCACCTGAAGCTTTTCATTGAGAACGAGCAAGGGAACGCGAACGGTGTCCAGAATAGCCTGCGTATAATTGCGCTCTTCTATCAGCTGTTTCTGGGTGTTTTTAATATCGTTAATATCCATCGTGGTGATAACTGCTCCGTCGATCTTGTTATCCATCGTGCGGTAAGGGTGGACGCGCAGCATATGCCAGAAACCATACTTATCGCGGATTTCGCGCTCTTGTATCTGCACATTGGTGACCGCTTTCTTGATAATCCGTTCCAAGTCGGGTACATCCAATGCCAGTTTAAGGGTAGCGATAGAATTTTCTGCTGGATTGGGAGAAAGATCTAAGACTTTTACCGCAGCCTGTGTAAGGCGGCGAATTTGCAGGTCATAGCCGATGACGATAATCGGGATGCCAGCACTGACCTGCAGGTTAACCAAATCGTCGTTAAGGCGTTGCAGCTCCTGGTTGCGTTGCTGGAGTTGTTCGTTGATCGTGCTCAGCTCTTCATTGACGGACTGCAGTTCCTCTTTGGCGGTTTCTATCTCTTCGTTGGTGCTTTGCAGCTCTTCATTGCTCGAAAGGATTTCCTCATTGGCTGATTTCATTTCCTCATTGATCGTGTCCTTCTGTTGAATGACGGATTGAAGATATTCATGCAGGGAAGCCAGTTCCTGTCGCAGCTGTGTTACCTCATTTTCATCCTCTGGCGTCTTTTCCACTTGCATGGCGGGGGTATGCGCATTCATTTCTTCAAAGAGAATGAGGAAACAGCTTTCGCTGGCACCCCGCAATTTGACGGGGAGAACCTGAATATTCACTTCTCGCGTCTCTCCGTTTTTTCGCAAACGTATATTCTGGCGGCGAACAGCCACATTCTGGCGGCGGCATTCTTCAATGGCGCTGTGCAGTACCGGAAAGAGCCCTTCGCATGTCATGCGCAAAAGGTTGTGACTTGGCTCTCCCGCTGCGGGTTCGAGATAGGGGCTGGTACGGCCATGGAATTGCAATATATCGAGATTATCATTCACCAGAAGCCCGGCGGGAGCGTATTTGCCTAAAATGATGCGTTCTGCTTCCCGTTGCCAGTCCGCACTCGTAGTGGCGGGCAGAATCTTTGGCAAATCCAGCGACATGCGCGCCTTAAAATCCTCGGCATTGAAATGCTGGTATTGCCGTCCTGCAGTAGTTTTTTTCTTATAGATTCGGTGTTTCTGGTCAGCTACGGCAAACAAATCCGTGAATGTGCCCACGGTTTCCGAAGCGCCCAGCAGCAGAAATCCTTCCGGATTCAACGCATAATGGAACGTGGGAATGACCCGTCGCTGTAAGAGCGGGGACAAGTAAATAAGCAGGTTGCGGCAGCTGATTAAATCAAGACGGGAAAAAGGTGGATCAGCCGCCACGTTATGCTTGGCAAAAATACACATCTCCCGGATTCTTTTATTGATACGGTAATTATCCTCTTCCTTGGTGAAGAAACGGCGCAGGCGCTCAGGCGAGACTTCCGCTTCGATACTTTGCGGATACACTCCTTCCCGTGCTTTACGTAAAGAATGCTGGTCGCTTAAGTCGGTGGCGAAGATCTGAATCTCCAAGCGTATATTGACTTTATCCATGTACTCCAGCAATACTATGGCCAGAGAATAGGCTTCCTGTCCTGTAGAACAACCCGGTACCCAAATACGCATCAGCGTATTCGATTTCTTATTTTTGATAAGGGCAGGAAATACTTCGGTCTTAAGTATCTCAAATGCATCGGGATCGCGGAAGAAGCTCGTAACATTGATAAGCAGGTCGTGGTAGAGCGCATCGACTTCAGCAGGATTTTGCTCTAACAGCTTGACATACTCTTCCAGTCCATCCTTGGTATGCAGTACTGTACGACGCATAATGCGGCGCTTGATGGTCGTATCGCGGTAGGCGCTAAAATCCACTCCTGTGGAAGCACGCAGCAGGGCAAGAATTTTCTTGTAATGCTCTTCTTCTGATGTCAGCGGAGCCTTCTTTGTGGAATTATCATGGAGAACTACAAGAGGATGTTTTCTAATCTGGCTCAGTTTAAGAGCAATTTCATGAGGCGACAGAATAAAATCAACGCATCCGCTGCGGACTGCGTTCTGAGGCATTCCGGCCTGCTGAGCAGTGATTTCATCCTGTGCGAAGGTGATGCCACCTACCGCCTTGATCTCTTCTAACCCCTGCGTGCCATCTGTTCCCGTGCCTGACAGAATGATGCCGATAGCTTGTTCCTGCTGGTCATCGGCCAGAGAACGCAGGAAATGATCAATCGTCAGATATGGTGCGGGCAGATCGCTTCGGGGCGCAAGCTGCAAAATCCTTTTCTTGATGGTCAGGCTGGTATCGGGAGGGATAACATAGATATGGTTGCGCAGCACTTTCATTCCCTGCGTTGCTTCCAGAATAGGTAAGCGGGTGGTTTTAGCCAAAAGACTACTTAAATCACTTTTATGCTGAGGATCGAGGTGTTGTACCAGCACATAAGCCATGCCGGCATCTTCCGGCAGTGCTGCCAGCAACTTGCTGAAGGCATCCAGTCCCCCCGCAGAAGCACCAATACCGGCTATATAAAAATGTTCATTCTTCACCGACTCGATTTCTGTAGATGCAATAAGCTGGCCTTTCTTGGGCGAGGATTTATTATGTTTCATGAAAGCAACCGTATATGGATCTCACCAATAACGGAAGCATAGGATAGAGGCAGCCGCATAGAATGATAATTTATATCCACTGAAAGAGGACATAATTTCACTCTATTTGTTATTCCTGTTTTTTCCATTACAATTTGAAATTTCTAAGAGTTCTTATTGGTAATTTATCACTGAGTTATCTGTGTATGCTGCTGTATTAATAGAGAAAATTATTTAGAATAAGGTCAGCCCTATATTTAATCACATAAAATTGCAATAAGAAAAGGAAGGGGTTGTTCATTGGGGATTTTATGTATTTTTATCACGTTTATATACTTCACAAACACAAGCCAATATTTAGCGTTTCGGCTATTTCTTCTTTTTCGCCTGTTTTTTGATTTTTTCCTGAGTTGTTGGCTTTTTATCAAGAGCGTTTTTCAACCCATTCATAAACGCCTCACCCGTTTCGTCACATTCATGCTCACGGGCAACGCGGATAAACCGCTCTTTCTCAGTCTCAACTTTTTGCATAATAAGGCTCCTATATGAAAACAGACAGCATAAAGATTACTTCAGAGATGATTTCGGCTGGTGCTCAGATAATTGAGGAATGGAAGAATGTGGTTTCCGCAACTTCGTTGGCACAAGATGTTTATATTGCCATGTATAAGATGAGTAAGACTCCTCAGGGTGTTGACGAAAAAAATGTTGATCAGGATTCATAATAAAAAACAATTTCAAGCGAATCACTTTTAAATCCTTAGAAGCATTTTTAATATCACTTAATTTTGTTAACAACATCTCATACTCGTTATTCGCTTTTGATGTGATGAGATTTGTGGTGATATAAAGGTCTTTAGATGCATTTCCAGACCTATGGACTAAATTATGACGTAATTTTCCGATTGTATCAAATTGGCAAAAAATATCATTTATCTGTTGCCGGAATTCTTCCGATCTTTCTTGTATCACATTTAATTTTCTAATTCGCTCTATTATATCCTGCACCCGCATACCGCTGCTAATAACACGTGCAGCGTCAATTGACATGCCAGATGAATAACGGAAAAAAACGTGAATTATTTCTTCAACTTTAGAATACCTATTAATAAAACGTCCAAACGCTTCGTATATATCAGACGCTTCATCTCTATATAAGGATTCATCAGTCATCTTTCTTATATCGCTTTCTGGCAATCAATCCGCCGATAAGTAAGCCTTTTACCTACGATACCAACAAGTAGGTTCTCGGTGCGTAGCCTGTCATTATATTCCAGCCCTTCACGGGTATTGTAGCGAAAATCAAACTCAGCCAGATAACGCTTTAAATGATTGGCGCTGCAATGCTGATAAACACCAGTCATACCGCGCTTGTAGATGGTAAAGTA
>CAYVTI010000028.1:0-794 GCA_964454545.1 uncultured Rickettsiales bacterium | reverse complement strand
GTAGTTTTCAACAGTGTTGCTATGAATATCGCCGCGCACATATTCGCCAATGCTGTGATTAACGCTATGGTGTTCAGCAAAGTCTTTGCCAAGGGAAATATATTGCCTTGCTTCATCAGTAATAAGGCGGGTTTCCGCTGCAATCTGTTCTTGCATGATAGGACGCAACGTCTTTGCATTTACACGCTGCACATGTTGTGAACGGACATGCCCTTTACGCTCCACCAGAGAAAACACCTTTTCCTTGTGTGACCAGCCACGCGCACCGGGCTTTTGCTTGCCTTTGTTGCCGATATAGGTTTCATCGGCTTCAACAGTCTTTCCTTCACCACCCAAAGGAGGCAAAGAACCACCAGGAGCCATTGCTTCACGTAAACGATGCGTCATAAACCAAGCAGTTTTATAGGTCACACCTAATGCGCGGTGTATCTGGTGACTCGACATACCCTTCTTGCTGGAAGCAAGCAAATATGCAGCCATTAGCCATTTACGCAACGGCACATGACTATCTTCAAACACAGTTCCCACTTTCACAGTGAACTGCTTACGGCAAGATTTGCAGCAACGCAGGCCGGGACGTTGCCCTTTAATCTGATAGTGTTCCGCTTTGCTTCCGCACTTCGGGCAGATGATGCCATTAGCCCAGATAATGCCTTCCAAAAACCTTACAGCCTCAGCTTCATCATGGAAATGCGGCGCAGACAACATAGACATATAAACCTCATTGCTTTACAATGAGTTCATACTACCACTAGACTTGTGTTTGTCAAATATATAATCGTGATTTTTATAAT
>CAYVTI010000027.1:21005-30333 GCA_964454545.1 uncultured Rickettsiales bacterium | reverse complement strand
ATGGCCGTGGCGGATAAGAGAAGGCATTTCCTGATAGAAGAAGGTCATGAGCAGCGAAGCGATATGTGCTCCGTCTACATCGGCATCAGTCATGATGATGATGCGCTCATAACGCAAATCGGAGTCATTATAATGGCTGCCCGTGCCGCAACCCAGTGCAAGAATCATGTCGGCGATTTCCTGGTTGGCCCTGATCTTCTCCGATGTGGCGCTTGCCACGTTAAGGATTTTTCCACGTAGTGGCAATACGGCTTGAGTCTCCCGGTTCCTTGCTTGCTTGGCGGAGCCGCCTGCCGAATCACCTTCCACAAGAAATATTTCAGTTCCTTTTCCATGGCTGCGCGTGCAGTCAGCAAGCTTACCGGGTAGGCGTATCCTGCTGGTTACGGCTTTACGCCCGATGTCTTTTTCCTGTTTACGCCGCAGCCTCTCTTCGGTCTGGGTAATGATATAGTTGATCAAGCTATTGGCTGCCTCAATATTACCGGCAAGCCAATGGTCGAAGTGATCGCGTACAACATTTTCTACCAGTCGCGTTGCCTCGCCGCTAACCAGCTTTTCCTTGGTCTGTCCCTGGAACTGCGGATCGCGTATGAATAACGATATGATGGCGGCGGAGCCAACAAACACGTCTTCGCCGGTTATCAGGGCGGTTTTCTTATTACCAATGCGCTCCCCATATGCCTTGATGGATTTCGTGATGGCGCTGCGGAAGCCTGATTCGTGCGTTCCTCCTTCCGGGGTATGTATGGTATTGCAATAAGAACGGAAGCTTCCCTCATCATCAGTTATCCATGCCAGGGCCCATTCTATGCGTCCCTGCTTGCCCCCTAAATCAGCCTCGCCGACAAAGTGCTGGTTTGTGAGCGTGGTATGTCCGGCTATGTTGATTTCGAGGAAATCCTCGAGTCCGCCTGGAAAGTGGATAGTATCTTCCACAGGCGTTTCACTGTCTTCCGACAATAGAGACGGATCGCATTTCCAGCGTATTTCTACGCCGCGGAACAGATAGGCTTTTGAACGTGCCTGCTTGTAGAGTTTCTCTGGTCGGAACTTTGCCTTCTCTCCAAATATCTGGACATCGGGATGAAAGGTAACGCTTGTGCCTTTACGGTTCTGCACGCTGCCCTCCTTGGCCAGCTTGCTGGTGGGTAAGCCGCGGGAATAAGTCTGCCTGTAAACCGTACGATCGCGTATCACTTCTACTTCCAGCTTATCCGAAAGCGCATTAACGACGGAAATACCAACCCCATGTAAACCACCGGATGTCTCATAGGATTTTCCACTGAATTTTCCGCCTGAATGCAGCATGGTGAATATGACTTCCAGAGCTGATTTTTTAGGGAATTTGGGATGCGGGTCGACAGGTATGCCGCGTCCGTTGTCTCGGATGGTAATCGTGTTGTTTTTCAATAATTCTATCTCAATACGGGTGGCATGCCCGGCCACGGCTTCATCCATCGCATTGTCGAATACTTCGCTTACAAGGTGATGCATGGCGTTTTCATCGGTACCGCCGATATACATGCCAGGACGTCGGCGCACAGGTTCAAGTCCTTCTAAAACCTCAATATCATGTGCGGTATACGTCTCGTTTTTTACTGTTCTTGCCTTACCTGAATTAAATAAATCACTCATATTTTACCGAAATTACATGTCGTTTCGGCATCATATATACCCTTAAAAGGATACAAGAATCAATGCAAAGCTATGTTATTCGCGCTTTTCTCGCTGATTCTGGACACATGAGGGGTGGATTCTGTGCCGGATTCCTGATCTTTGCCACCACGTTTGCGGTCGCGCAGCTCTTTCAACAATTTATTTGCCTGATCAGGCGTTTCGACCACATGTATCCCCAGTTTCTTAAAATCTTCCTTGGGGATAATATCCACCAGTTTGTCATAAAAACCGCGCGATGCTCCGTTGAGCGGAATTTTCGTATTAAGCACGATAATATCCTTTCCGGCCATTTTCTGTCTTGCGTATTCATCTTTTTCATTTTCAGTGGCTCGCTTCTTAAATAATGCCAGCAGCGACATTTCCTGAACCGTACCGCTGCCGCCCGGCGCGATGACAAAGGCGTCAGAATTATCCATCATGAATTCCATGCGCTCATATATATTACGGGCAAGCAGGAACTGATCGATTTTATCGCGTGCGTCGCCTTCGGTAAGCATGAGGTGCGGGACATTGGAACCGGAATGATGGGCTGCCTCTTCTGTCTACCGGTATTCATCAGCCAGTCTGGTCACTTCTCCCATCGAAGAATAAAGGCCTGCACCTGATACCAGTCCGAAATCAGCCTTGATTAGACCTTCCGCAAGATCATTGGCATCCTTGATATATTTTGTATTCTTGCTGGCAGAAGAGCAGAATATGGCAACATTAAAATCTTTTCTTGAAATGGCACCAGTGGGAGGATGGGCCTCCTTTTTCGTTGCATAAGACGGAATCTCCATGCGGCGATATTTCGTGCGTTCCTGCTCAAGCTGTTCTATTGCCTGCTCTACACTGCTTACTGACTGATACAGGGTCGCCGGATCCTGAGGAATGGTTCCCACTTTATGAAAGTCTTCTATCATGTCTTCCAGATAGTCAAACGCTCCCTTACCACTGTTTTTAGGATTGATAAGCTTCAGTGGCTTTGAAAGTTTATATTTGTCATGCGTCTGCTCGCCTACAACCATGGACATGAATGTAAACAAATTCTGCCAGAAATCCTGCTGTGCACGTTCGGGATCAAATGCCAGTACCACGGCGTCAGATTTCGCAAGAATATTGTTTTGTAAATCCTGCGCCTTATTGATCTTTGGATTGATAGTTATGACACCGAAACCATCATCACGTGCTTTTAATGTAAGTTTGCTGGCCGTTGTACGAGATGCATGATTCTCCCCGATAACGATGCCGGCAACGAAATCTTTTGAATAATCGTCCTGAATTCCTTTGCCGTCCAGCTTGATGCCCGTTTCGAGCGCAAGCGCTTCCCATGCGCGTGCCTTATTGTATTTCTTAATAGTGTATTCACTGCCGTGTTTTATGAGTTCCGCCTCGGTCTCTTTCTCACCTTCTGGCACAAGGAAATTATCTATTTCTATAGCGCCATCTGCAGGTCTTGGTTTGGTAATGAAATGACCTTTTGTTTCCGCTGTAACCATATATTTTGCTCTTTTCCCGTACTCATCGCCTTTGAGCGGCGTAAGTACGAGGGTACTTCTCATGGTAATCCCTCTCTCATTCTCGCTTACCACTTCCCCTGCCTTGCGGAAGAATTCTTCTACGCCATGCTTTGCGAAGATGGTCGGCCCTGTTTCGACGCCCGGATGCCTGGCTAGCGGGTCGATGCCCTCTATATCATCAAAACGATGGTTTTGCAGAACGCCTGGCTTATCGAATTCAAAACCCGAATCTTCGCCCAGGAAAAAGATATGTTTTTCTATTTCACTTTCTTTTATGCCGCGATCTTTAGCAATCTTCTTCAAGCGCGCACCGCGCGTGTTTATATCCATGGTATCCCATGCCTCAATAGCGGCATCCACTTTTTTTGCCACATTACCTTCATAGGTTTTGGTATCTTCTTCCGGTCCCACATACGTATCGGTCAGTTCGTATATTGGCCGTATACGCACATTAACTCCACGCTTTTTATAGATTTCCTCAAGCTGATCGAATTTCTTTCTTGTCGCCGTAGCCACATATATGATGGAATTATCGGGCACAATAGGCAATACCTGTTTCTGCACTTTTTCCATTCGGTTTCTGGTCGCTTCGTCGCTTTTAGTCCACGACTCTTTTCCAAGCGTGTTTGCCAGTTTCAGCGTCTGCTCACGGCTTTCAGTAATATATATCCCATATATAGCCGCCAGATCCTTCAGCTTTACATAATTTCTCCTGTCGTGTCCGTTTTCCCGAATATTGTCGTCATAATCCAGTATCTTTATTCCACGCAGTAATCCGTCCCAGTAATGATTTGCATCACCGTCCTTTAAATTTTCTATTACGAGAGGATAATCTCTTTCGTGATATCGCCTTTGGTCATGAGGATACGCCAGGTTTCTTCTGTTCTCACGGATTTTTGCATCTATGATATCGATCATTTCCTTCATCGTGTTCAAATCACCCGATGGAGCAATGGTAAGCAGGCTGTTTTCCTTAGCTTCACGCAGGAGAATAGTACTCTTGTTGGCGAAGCCGGTTCCGGCTATCCTGATATAATCTCTTATCTCAGGATTAAGAGCCTCTTTTATATCGCGTTTGTTCTGTACAAGATAATGCGATGTGGGATTATATCCAATGACGCGGTGAATATCAGGCGTGCGCACATATACATTAGGCGCTTGTGGAATATAACCATGTTTTGACATGGTGCTTATCTGCTCGTGGTACCATTTGCCGCCTTGTCCCCTCATGGGTACGGTGGCTTTCTTTCCGTTAACGATTTCATCTGTAACTTCTTTGTAATACGTAGTCCGGTTTTTGACGATGTCGCCCAGCGTGTTCCATGCAGACGTATCAAATCCGGGCAATAGGGCCGGACTTTCCTGGGTTTCTGCATCAAAGAACGGGACATCTGCCATATGTGTTTTACCTTAATGACTTCGTTGTATGAGTCTTTGAATGTATCACGAAAATATTAATATTTTATTACAATACGAAGCGTTTTTGTAAGAATTATGCCCTTTTTGTGGTTGTGCTGATGGATGGGTTAGCCACTGCTCCCTGCCAGTTTTTGGCTCTGTCGCCAGTGGCTTCCTGCAGTTTCTTGCTGGAATTGATAACTATCACATGGTTATCACGGGCAGCTTTTGTGCTTCTGCCTTTGTTATCAATAAGGTTGAAATGCATGAGGATAGTATCAAATATATGATCGCGGTTATATACAATGATATGTCCGTCATCTTTGGCAGTTCCGTCGCTGAAGGCCGCATAGTTATTGGCGGCTTTACGTGCTTCCAGATGGGCATGTATGGCTTCCGCGAATTCTTCGTCCGTACCCGGGCCGCCCGGCATGATGATTTTCGTTCCTGCCTGCAGGCAGTGATATATACGGTTGGCAAGGCTCCCTGATTCAAAATAAGTAATACCCGGAGGTGCTTCGCCACTCACACTTTCAAGCTTGAGCAGGTTTTTCATGCTGTAACCGTAAAACATATCTCGTGGGATAAAACCCTTATCGGCCAGCTTGTCTATCAGGGCAGGATTGGCTGTTATAAGCGCTTCTGCATTATATCTTCCATCTTCAGTTTTGTATTCCTTGATGTCCAGGTTCCTTCTTAAGAATTCCGGCAGGTCTTCTTGCTCCGATACAATCCTGTCGAGGTGATACTGGATAAATCCTGTATGTATCGCTCCCATAGAACCTTCAATGCAGCCCGCGCCCGTTATTATCCTGAAACCGTTCTGGGCACACATATAGCCTAGCTTCTTAGCTTCTTCCTGGTCTCGTTTTGAATTGTTATTATGGCCGCCGGCGATGAAAACGGTGAATCTACCGTCTGCAGGTACCATGTCTATGCTTAACGGATCAAAAGGCTTTGTTTCTATGTGGTTGCCGATTTTGGGCGCTCGCTGTGTAACTCGTTTTACGAATTTCAAATGTTTTTCCAGTTCACTATCCGTGTTGGCGACAAGAAATGGCTGCTCTCCAAAAGCCCGGTATTCCTTTATGGATGAATTTATGAAGATTTGTATTATGTCATCGAAAGGCCTCTTACCGTTTTCATCCGCATCCCGGTTATCAAGAATAATATATTTCTGTTGAGGATTGATGATTGCCAGAGTTGCAAACTGAAGCACTAGTCTTAAATTCTCATCTGAATATAACTCGCCGTCTTTTTTATGAAGCTTATTTGCCCGCAGCACAACGGCATCATAATCCGCAATAGGATCCTTATGGGTAATCGGAGTATCCGGAGAAACCCAACCAATATTTGCCCGTCTGTCTGTATTATCACCCTGAATTCCTTCAGTTCCAACTTGGTGGCTTAAGTATTTCATTATATCTGTTTTATAATGCGATGCCTCGGGAGCTTCCTTGGCATTAGAAAAAAGGCCAAGTCTTTTGAGAACATATAATGTCTTTTGTTCTCCCTGTGCCTGCCCATCCGGAATCTGGACGGCATCGTAGTTAAGCGCATCGATATTCTGTACATGCTGCCTGTATTCTTTCCGGTTCAGAAGCTTGCCGCCAGCTTCCGCCTTTATTGAGAAGATTGCTTTCTCATTTTTCTGGTAGCATTCGGGAAAGGTGAATGAGACGTGAGCGGTATTTATATAACGTAATTCGCGGACCCCAAGTTTATCTGCCACATCATAAGTGATATGCATCAACCTGTCGATGCCCCCCATAAGATGTTCCTGTATCGGTTTCAGATTTGCCCCTGGAAAATCGTTATCCTTCAATCCGTCTACCAGCCATTGGTCTTCTTTTCCCAATTCCTTTTTTACCTGGTTTTTAAGCTCTTTGATGAATGCCGTTGTTTTGTGTGTTTCTTTAGGGAATATATGGCATCCGGAATCTTCCGTCATGCCAATGACGTTTAAATTCTGGCTATCAGAGACATTGGCGCTGAGCCTGCCGCGTATAACTTTATCATTTTCAATTAATGTCGCAAGCTGCGCCCTCTGTTTCTCACCTATATTACCCATATAATGGCCGTTCATTTCCGGAGTCTTGGACGCTACCATATTGAGTGCGCCACTGCCCGTGAAGAAACCGTTTATCTCCAGACCGGCGAACAATTCTCCATATTCTTTAACTTTATCAGGAGCGGAAGTGGATATGATAAAAACATTCTTTTTATTCTGGAGTTCGGCCCGGAACTCGTCTTCCGTCATGTAACCCTGGCCTTTTATAATGGATATTACCATATTATGCCGTACTATTACTTACCGGACCCTCTCCAGTAACCAACTTTAGCACACTGATTGTTAGTAAATAGTTAATTATTTGTGACAAATTCGTTAAAATAACACGCCTTGCATCTCTGATTTCTTTATTTTATGGTGTTCGCCTAATTGTTTAATTTTTGAGGATAAGCTTATGACTGCTAACGCTATAAAAGAAAAAACCGTATCCGTTGATGAAAAACTTTCTTCGCTCGGCCTTTCCCTGCCTGCGGTGACGATGCCGGCGGCTAATTATGTGCCTTATGTGAAGTCCGGGAACCTTGTGTATTTCTCGGGTACGTTACCCATGCTCGATGGCAAGCCGCAGTTTGCAGGTAAGGTAGGTAAGGAATTCAGCATAGAGCAAGGGCAGGAATGCGCCCGTCTCTGTCTGTTAAATATCCTTTCCCATCTCAGGAATGCACTTGGAGGTGATCTGGGCAAGGTAAAGCGCCTTATTCGCCTTGGCGTGTTCGTCAATTCCGCCGCTGGTTTTACCGATCAACCCAAAGTTGCCAATGGCGCTTCCGATCTTGCAGTTGGTCTTTTTGGCGAGAACGGCAGGCATGCCCGCTTTGCGGTTGGCGTGAGCGAGCTGCCATTCGGCGTGGCGGTAGAAATTGACGCTACATTTGAGGTCTAATTCATAGTGCATACAGATATCCGGAAAGCCAGACGCCTCGTCATCAAGATCGGAACTTCGATTTTAATGAATGATGATAACGATGTGCGTAAAGTCTGGCTTTCCAGCATTGCTGAGGATATTGCGGATATCAGGAGGCACGGGACGCAGGTGGTTATCGTATCCTCCGGCGCGGTGGGGCTTGGCAAAAAAGTCCTTGGCATTGCTTCCGGCCCGCTCAGGCTGGAGGAGAAACAGGCTGCCGCTGCCTGCGGCCAGACATTGCTTATGCAGGCATGGAGGGATAGTCTGCTTGAGCACGGTTTTTTCTGTGCGCAAATCCTCCTTACCATCGACGACAGCGAGAACCGCCGCCGTTATCTAAATGCACGCAGTACGCTTGAAACGCTTCTGGAAAATGGGGTTATTCCTGTTATCAATGAGAATGATACGGTTGCGACTGCAGAACTGCGTTTCGGGGATAACGATCGTCTTGCGGCGCGCGTTGCCCAGATGGTGAGCGCGGATTATCTGGTATTATTTTCGGATATTGATGGCTTTTATACCAGTAATCCACATAAGGATAAAAACGCTAAACTGATTGATAAGGTAAGCCAGATTACTCCCGAAATAGATGTAATGGCAGGCGCTGCTACATCTGCCGTCGGATCAGGGGGGATGATAACCAAAATTGATGCGGCCAGGATTGCCCTCGCGGCGGGATGCCATATGGTTATTGCTGCCGGAAAGATTATGCATCCACTAAGGGAGCTGGAAAACCCTGGGAACCGGACATGGTTTATCGCCTCTTCTACGCCCGTCAATGCGCGGAAGAACTGGATTATGGGATCAATTGTGCCCAGTGGGAGCATTATAATTGATGATGGAGCGGTGCAGGCTCTGGCGGTTGGAAAAAGCCTGCTGCCTGCGGGTGTAAAGAAGATTGACGGTTATTTCGAGCGCGGGGATACGGTTATCGTTAAGAATACACAGAATAAAGAACTGGGCAGGGGAATAATCTCTTATTCCAGTACGGATGCTGCCTTAATCATGGGACACAAGATTAGCGAGATTGAACGCCTCTTAGGGTTCAAAGGACGAAACGCTCTCATCCATAAGGATGATCTGGTGCTTATCGTATATTAAAGTCTGCACCCTAAGCTACGTTTTCTGACATCCTGTCATTATTCAGCTTGCGGTAGAGCGTTGACCTGCCTATGCCAAGCCGCCGTGCAACTTCGGTCATGCGCCCGTTGTAATATTGCATAGCATGCCTAATGGCCTCTTTTTCAAGTTCGTATATCCTGCGTATGTTGCCGTTTTCATCAAAGAGTGAGAAGGGCATGATATTTTTTGCGTATCCATTGTATAAGTCCCTGAAGATAATCGCGTTACGAAAAGTAATATACATTCTTTCCATTGCCACAGGCTTCGTTAAGAAATCATGCGCGCCTGCATTAATGGCTGATACTGCCGTTTCATAGTCACCGTACTTAATCAATACAACTATAGGTATAGTTACATTTGCTGACTTTATACGCATGATTTTGTCATTAGGTTGGCTCATTCTGGATATATCAAGAAGTATGATATCGGGTCTTCCGTTCCGGTTGTTTGTGAGATGGCTCTCTATCTGTGATCCATATTCTATAGCCACCGTCTGGTATAAAAGCTTTTCCGTCATTATCTTGCAGAGCAGAGAGCGTTCTGCGGATTCTTCTTCGATGACAAGTATCGTATTAGTCATAAATGATCTCCTATACCTATAATAAAAGTAGAACAATAACTATTAATTTACTACTATAGGTATTATATCCT
>CAYVTI010000027.1:2141-20995 GCA_964454545.1 uncultured Rickettsiales bacterium | reverse complement strand
TGTTGTAAATTTAACGCAATGCAGCAATATGCTGAGGATATTCTTCAGAATTACCCTTGAATATAGCGGCACCGGCAACCAGAACATCGGCTCCTGCCATGACTGCACGTTTTGCCATATCGGGATTGATGCCGCCATCCACTTCCAGATCTATAGTGCGTCCTGTCCTGTCAATCATGTCACGGATGGTTTTGATTTTATCGAGCTGGGAAGCAATGAATTCCTGCCCGCCAAAACCCGGGTTAACCGTCATGACCAGAATAAGATCCAGCATGTCCATGACATGCTCCAGCACCGAAGCGGGGGTCGAGGGAACTATGGAAACACCGCACCGCTTACCCGTTGACTTGATAGCTTGCAATGTTCTGTGCAGATGTATGGAAGCTTCTTCATGAACGGTGATGATGTCCGCGCCGGCATCTGCGAATTGCTTTATATATTGATCTGGGTTGGAAATCATCAGATGTACGTCAAACGGGAGACTGCTGTAGGACCTGATTGCTTTCACAACCCCCGGTCCTATGGTGAGGTTTGGCACGAAATGCCCATCCATGACATCAATGTGTATGTAATCAGCGCCAGCGATACTGATGGCGCTGATTTCATCTCCCAGTTTGGAAAAATCAGCGGATAATATAGAAGGGGCTATACGGACTTTCTGCTGTGTCATAGCTATTTTGCGGCCACTGCCTTTACTTTAAGTTCTTTGCCGATCTTGCTGTTGAACTGTCCGTATAGCAGGTAGACGATAACTCCAAGCAGGAAGTAATAACGCAACGCCATGAAAATATCCTTGCCGATGCCGTATATCAGATAACCGCACGCGGCGATGCCGAGCAGGGGGATGATAGGCATAAGCGGTATTTTGAATGCGCGTGGCATCTCCGGATGGTAGTAGCGCAGGTACATGACACTAAAGCAGACGATGCAAAATGCAAACAGCGTTCCCATGCTGACCAGGTTGCCAAGTACGCTGATGGGAGTAAGACCCGCAGCAATGCCCACAACGGTACCGACAATGATGGTGTTGATATAAGGGGTTCTGAATTTGTCGTGCAGCTTGCAGAAAAGGTGAGGGATAAGCCCGTCCTTTCCCATCATATAGAATATGCGCGTTTGCGAATATACCAGCACCAGCATGACGGAGCTAAGTCCCATGACTGCGCCGAGCTTTATCATGATCGGCATGATACGGAATTCATGCCCGGATATGGTAAAATTGAGCCAGGGAATGCTGATCCTGTCAATGGCGATTGCCATAGGGTCGGGCACGTTAAGTTCCTTATAGGGCACTATACCGGTCAGGATACCGGCCACAATCATGTAAAGCACGGTACATATGATAAGTGAACCAAGTATTCCTATAGGCATGTCGCGTTGTGGATTCTGGGCTTCCTGTGCTGCCGTGGATACGGACTCAAATCCAATATAAGCAAAGAAAATAACGCCGGCTCCTTTTAGGATACCTTCGAACCCATACTGCCCGGGGCCAATATTATCCGGAATGAAGGGATGCCAGTTGGCGGGATTCACATAAAACACCCCGATGATAATGAACGCCAGTATCACGGTGAGCTTTACCATGACGATAAAGTTATTCACTTTCGCAGACTCGCTTACGCCTATCACCAGCAGGCTTGTCACTCCCATAATGCCGAGAAAGGCCGGGAAATTGAAATGCCCGGTGGCGGTCAGCACTTTTTCCCCAAGACGCGCAGGATCGGGTAGCATGTCAAAATACGGTTGCGATAATTCAGGAGGTATCATAATGCCGAAATCCTTAAGGAAGCTGACGATATATCCCGACCATCCGACAGAGACCGTGGCGGATGCAAGCCCGTATTCAAGAATGAGCAGCCAGCCCATCGCCCAGGCTACACCTTCTCCCAATGTTGCATAAGCATAAGTGTAGGCGCTGCCGGAAACGGGCAGGGTGGAAGCCAGCTCTGCGTAGCACAGGCCTGCAAAAGTGCATGCCAGGCCGGAAAGTATGAAGGAAATCATGATGGCAGGCCCAGCATATTGTGCGGCAGCCTGTCCGGTGAGGACGAATATGCCGGCACCGATGATGCATCCGATACCAAGACTGACAAGATTGAGGGAATTTAGGCTTCTTTTTAAATCGCTTTTGATGGCTTCTTCCTGAATGGCCGCCATGGGTTTACGGACAAGATAACGTGACAGGCTCACAGGTTGCTCCTTTTCTTATACAAACTTCTATTACTGGCTATCATGATTATATTTTTAGCTCAAGTTTTTAAGGAGTTTCCGGACTAATCCCCTAATATTCCGCCTTTTCTTATGGTTTCAGTTGATTTTGCCAGTCCTGTCTTATCGTCCGTCTCGATGATAATGCCGCAGACAGTCGCCTCGCCTGTGGCAACGTTCAGTTTGTGCATTTTGGGTATCTTGGTAAGAAAGCGCTTGATGACCAAAGATTTCTCCATGCCTATGACGGAATCATAATCGCCGCACATCCCGGTGTCACTTTGATAAGCAGTGCCGCCAGGAAGTATGTGCGCGTCCGCCGTCGGGACGTGCGTATGGCTGCCGGCGACAGCGCTTACTCTTCCATCCAGATAATGCCCGAGCGCCATCTTTTCTGAATTGGCTTCCGCATGAATGTCAACAAGTATGGCGTTAACGCTGGTGCCAAGCGTATATTGTTTTAGGGCTTTATCTGCGCAGGCAAAAGGGCATGGCAGGTGCTCGGCCATAAAGATCTGGCCTTGCAGATGCAGGACAAGCAAGCTTTGTCCCTTTTTATTAATGGCGACATGGCTGCCGGTGCCGGGAGTATTTTCCGGATAGTTATGCGGACGCAGCAAACGGTTGTCCTTTGACAGTCGAGGCACAATCTCCTTCTGATCCCAGATATGGTTGCCCGTGGTTATGACATCAACGCCTGCTTTAAAAAATTCATCGCATATATCCGGCGTGATGCCAAATCCGGCAGCGGCGTTCTCTCCATTCACGACAACAAAATCCAGGGCATATTTCTGACGCGCCTGCGGGATAAAACTGCAGACTGCATCGCGTCCGCTGCGACCCACTATATCTCCTAGAAAGAGAATCTTCATAATTAATGCCCTGCGGGCGAATCCTGAAAGATGAAATACGCCGCTGCTATCATGCAAAGTGAGGCATACAAGTAGTTAAGGGTCAATGTCTTCCCCATAAAAAAATATGCGAAAACGGCAAAGACAATCATAGTAATGACTTCCTGGATTATTTTGAGCTGTGCCAGGCTGAATATTTTATATCCGATGCGGTTGGCTGGTACCTGCATGACATATTCAATGAACGCTATTCCCCAACTGATTACAATGGCTATGATTAATGGCTTATCATTCAGATATTTGAGATGTCCGTACCACGCGAAAGTCATGAACAGGTTGGAACCGATGAGTAAAAATATAGTGGCCATAGCTCTAGCTCCTGTAACTGCCGTTTATATCAATGTATCCATGCGTCAGATCGCAAGTATAAACGGTTGCCGAGCCTTTTCCAATCCCTAGTTCCACTTCTATATTAATATTCCTGCCTTTCATGTGCCGTATAACAGGTGTCTCATTATAATCAGGCGCGCGCGCGCCATCTCTGGCAACAAGGGCGCCGCCTATGGATATCTCAATTTTTTCCTGCACGACTTTTTCACCGGCCCTGCCTACGGCTCCCACGATACGTCCCCAGTTGGCATCCTCTCCCGCGATTGCAGTTTTTACCAGCGGGGAATTAGCCACTGTCATGGCAATATTATGAGCGGCATTGTTACTTTCAGCGCCGCTTATGCTTATGGTAATAAACTTCTGGGCGCCTTCGCCATCTTTTACGATCTGGATAGCAAGATCTGTGAGCAGTTTCGTAAAATCCGACTTGAACTGTCCAAGATGTTTATCTTTCGCGGATTTTACAGCAACATGATCCGCTTTTCCGGTGGCAAAGGCAAGCAGGGTATCATTTGTGGAAGCGTCACCATCTACAGTAATGCAGCTAAAGGATACTTTATTCGCCTGTTCAAGCAATTCCTGCAGGATTGGCTGTGGGATACTGGCATCGGTAAAAACAAACCCCAGCATCGTAGCCATATTAGGCGCTATCATGCCGGAACCTTTGGCAAATCCATTTATGGTTATGCTGACACCGCCAATATCCGTGGCAACGGTTGCAACCTTCATGAAGGTATCCGTGGTCATTATGGAGCGGGCAGCTTCATTCCATGCAGTATCGCTCAGGCCTGATTTGATTTCTGGCAATGCGTTGGTGATTTTCTCATATGCCAGCGGCTCTCCTATGACGCCGGTGGAGGCTATGAATATGTTCTCAGGCTGGCAGTTGCCGATACATGCGGCAGAAGATTGCGCGATCTTCAGTACGGCTTCCATGCCTGCCTTGCCCGTGAAGGCGTTGGCATTGCCAGAATTCACGACGAGCGCACGCGTTCTGCCGGATTTCAGCACATTCCTGCACCAGTCAACCGGAGCAGCGGCTGTCTGTGAGGTAGTAAATACCCCGGCTGCATGCGTGCCTTCAGCCAGTTCTACGAAAAGAACGTCTGGACGGTTTTTATAGCGGATGTTGCATTCTGCTGCCGCCAGCCTCACTCCCTTTACTGCAGGCAATTCGGGGAATGAGGCGGGCGCAAGAGGAGATAACGGGATAGCCATCAGTTATTTTTGTTCCGGCGCAGCAGGCGAAGCGGCTGGAAGTTCCTTCGCTTTACCGGAAGGATCATATACGGTGACCTTTACGCTCTTCATGAGGCTGTTAACGTAATCGCCGATGGCTTTATTATCCAGTTCCTGCGCCAGGTGGTCCTTCATCTGGTCAAAGGTCGGAGGAGTGGATTTGCGACGGTCTTCAACCTGGATTACATGCCAGCCGAAATCGGTCTTAACAGGCTGGGAGATTTCACCCTTCTTGAGGGAGAAGGCAACTCTGGAAAATTCAGGCACCATCTTGTCGGCAGTGAACCAGCCGAGATCGCCGCCATTTGCGCCGCTGGCTTTATCTTCCGATTTCTCCTTGGCGATCTTCTCGAAATCCCCACCATTTTTTAATTTCTTGGCTATATCCTTGGCTTCCTCTTCCGTCTTCACCAGGATATGGCGTGCATGAATTTCCTCTTCAGGCGACTTGGTGCGTTCGTCATAGGCGGCTTTCAGTTCCTTGTCTGTGACCAGTTCCTTCGCCTTCTGCTTAAGGAATTCCTGGATGACAATCTGCTTTTCAGCGGCTGCAATGCGGGCCTTCACCTCATCAGAGTTCTGTATGCCCGATTTCATGGCTTCCTTCTCGACGATATGTTCACTGGCTATGCCGCGCAGCACATTGTCTTTAATCTTTTCTTCAAATGTGTCAAAATCCGGCGGGTTGTCACCGGGGAAAATGCTCTTCCATACGCGTTCAACTTCCGACTTCTTGATGTCATCACCGCCTACCTTCAGGATAACATAATCCTTCTTAGAGGCTGCCTTATCATGAGATGTATCTTGCGCAAAAGCAGGAAATGCAAACATCAGGGCGATTGCAGAAACATATTTAACAATGCTTTTCATGGGATTGGTCCTTTTTGTTAGTAGGAATAGGCTGGCATTTATGGCATAGCCGCCGGGGGATTTCAAGAAAGTTATTCTGCGGGTTAGTCTATAATATCCAGACCACCCATATAAGGGCGTAATTTCTCCGGAATTACGATACTTCCGTTTTCCTGCTGATAGTTTTCAAGTATGGCAACCATCGTGCGGCCAAGGGGCAATCCGGAACCATTGAGGGTATGCACGAACTGTGTGCCTTTACTGTCTTTAGGACGAAAACGCGCTTTCATGCGCCGTGCCTGGAAATCACCGCAGTTGGAGCAGCTGGAAATTTCGCGGTAGGCATTCTGTCCTGGCAGCCAGACTTCAATGTCATAGGTCTTTTGAGATGAAAAACCCATATCGCCGGTGCAAAGCAGCATTACACGGTAATGCAGGCCGAGGCGCTTGAGAATTTCCTCGGCGCAGGAAGTCATGCGCTCATGCTCTTCATTTGATTTATCCGGGTGCACAATGCTCACCATCTCCACCTTGGTGAACTGGTGCTGGCGGATCATGCCGCGTGTATCCTTGCCTGCCGAGCCTGCTTCTGAGCGGAAACAGGGCGTATAGGCGGTGTAGCGTAGAGGCAGAGCCGTATCATTCAGAATTTCGTCGCTCACCATATTAGTCAGCGGCACTTCGGCGGTTGGGATCAGCCAGTGCCCGGTGGTGGTATGGAAGAGATCTTCGCCGAATTTAGGCAGCTGCCCGGTGCCAAAGGCGGCGTTGTCGCGCACGAGAAACGGTGGAATCACTTCCGTATAACCAAAGTTTTTTGTCAGTATATCCAGCATGAAGCTTGCGAGCGCCCGCTCCAGCCGTGCCAGCTTGCCTTTGAGGATAACAAAACGGGCTCCGGAAATCTTGGCGGCGCGTTCGAAATCCATAAGCCCAAGCTTTTCGCCAAGCTCGAAATGCTCCCTGGGCGTAAAGCTGAAGGAGGGCTTTTCACCGATTTTATGGATTTCTTTATTCGCCGTTTCATCCTTGCCAACGGGCACATCTTCGGCGGGAAGGTTGGGAAGTGCGGCAAGGGCTTTAGTAAGCGCATCTTCTTCGTTCATGCGCGATTCAAGCGTGGTTATATTTTCGTTCACCATTTTGGCTTCGGTCATAATGGTGGTGGCGTCGCTGCCTTTGGCTTTGGCCATGCCGATTTCCTTGGCCAGCTGATTACGTCTGCTTTGCAGTTCCTGCAATTGTGTCTGTAATCCGCGCTTTTCCTCATCAAGCTTGATGAGTGTCTCCGCCTGAGGTGCCACCCCACGCTTTTTCATTGCTTCGTCAAACGCTTCAGGATTTTCACGGATGAATTTAATATCGTGCATTACATAATCTCCTAGAGTCTTGTCATGCCAACGAAAGTGGCATCCAGCCTATCAGTGAAACTGGATGCCAGCTTATGCTGGCATGACAGTAACTGGATCGCTTCGCTATCGTTCGCAATAACGGGTAAAAAGTCATTTTTATTCTTTCTTATTCTTCTCTATCCGCCTACAGAACCAAATGCTTATTTCATAAAGCAGGTAAAGCGGAATTGAAAGCCCGATCTGGCTCAGCACGTCGGGTGGCGTCAAAAACGCAGCCACAATCACAATAATCAGCACGGCGTAGCGCCGCCCATGCACAAGGGTGGCAGAAGTAATCATCCCGACCCGCGCCATGAGCGTAAGAACGACAGGCAGCTGAAAAGCCAGCCCGAAAGCGATAATCACATGCGTGACCAACGACAGGTATTCGCTTACTCGGGCTTCGAGCTGGATGGGCAGGCCGTTATTTCCCGGCGACTCGAAGCTCAGGAAGAACTTCCATGCGAGAGGGAATATGTAATAATAGGCAAGCCCTGCCCCGGCGAAAAATAACAGGGGCGACACTAGCAAGTAAGGCAGCAGAACTTTACGCTCGACTTTATACATTCCCGGCGCAAGAAACATATAAAGCTGGTAGGCGATGACTGGGAAAGCCAGAAAGAATCCGGCAAACAGCGACAGGTGAACATAGGTTATGAAGGCCTCAGTAAGCCCGGTATAGATAAGACGGTGCGTTTCCTTGTCCGGGTAGGAAGCGGCCAGCGGCCTTACAAGAAACTCATATATATTCTGGGAAAAATAATAACTGACGGAAAAACCGGCGATCAAAGCCCAGCAGGCTTTAAGCAGTCTTGCCCTAAACTCGACAAGATGGTTGATAAGCGGCGCACGACTGGGTTCTATTTCATCCGTCACAGCAAGTTCCAGATAGGTAATACACTTAGGCAAACCCTAAGCTGCTATTTATTTTGGTGCAACCAGCATGATAAGCTGGCGGCTTTCCATGCGCGGCGGGACTTCGACTTTCACTGAGTCTGCAAGTTGCGTCTGCACCTGTTCAAGCAGGTTACGTCCTATTTCCTGGTGGGCGATTTCACGGCCACGGAATTTCAGAGTGAATTTGACCTTGTCGCCTTCCTCAATGAATTTATGCACAGCGCGCAGCTTCACTTCCAGATCATGCTTGTCGATGGTTGGACGCAGCTTGATTTCCTTGATAACGACCACTTTCTGCTTTTTGCGCTGGTCGGCGGCTTTTTTCTGGGCTTCATATTTGTATTTGCCGTAATCCATCACCTTGCATACCGGTGGCTCGGCATGCGGCGAGATTTCCACCAAATCAAGGCCACTTTCCTCCGCGAGCCTCACGCCTTCCTTGACGGACACAATGCCGACCATGTTTCCCCTTGCATCAATCAGACGGATGGAAGCGTTTTTTATCTCATGATTGATACGGGGTTCGTCACCACGTGTTTTTTGGGTCGTCATAGGGTTCCTTTATTTGTTTTTAGATGGGTATGGGTAATAATGGATAAATGAGCCAATATCAAGCTCATATTGGCGTCCGCGCTTCGCTGGAAAGCGATTTCACTGCTTCCACAAGGGGCATGACTTCCTGCTTATCCGAACCGATACGGCGTATGGAAACAGTCTTTTCAGCCTGTTCGCGCGCGCCAAGAGCTATGATAACAGGAATTTTCGCGTTGGAATGTTCGCGGATTTTATAATTGATCTTGTTATTGCTCAAGTCAGTATGCACGCGAATTCCTGCTTTTTCAAGTTCTGCTTTCACTTCCAGCGCATAATTATCCGCTTCATTGGTAATGGTGGTGACCATGACCTGTACGGGCGCCAGCCACAGAGGGAACTTGCCTGCATATTCCTCTATGAGTATGCCGATAAAACGCTCAAGTGACCCAAGAATCGCCCGGTGCAGCATCACGGGGCGGTGTTTGTTGCCATCCGCGCCCACATACTCGGCGTCAAGCCTTTCCGGTAATACGAAATCAGCCTGCAGAGTTCCGCATTGCCAGTTACGACCTATGGCATCGCGCAGTACAAATTCAAGCTTTGGGCCATAGAATGCGCCTTCTCCGGGATTAATGGCATAAGGTAATCCGGCGGCTTCCACGGCCGATTTAAGCGCACCTTCCGCCTTATCCCATATGGCATCCGTTCCTGCCCGTTTGGCAGGGCGGTCGGAAAACTTGACGCTGATTTCACTGAACCCAAAATCCTTGTAGACTTCCTTCAGCAATTCGCAGAAGGCTATGGTTTCGGAGGTAATCTGGTCTTCCGTGCAGAAAATGTGGGCGTCGTCTTGCGTAAAGCCACGCACACGCATGATGCCATGCAGCGCGCCAGAAGGCTCGTTACGGTGGCAGGTGCCGAATTCCGCCATGCGAAGCGGCAAATCGCGGTAGCTTTTGATGCCCTGCCGGAATATCTGGACATGACAGGGGCAGTTCATGGGCTTCAGTGCAAGCACGCGTTCTTCAGACTCCGCTGTGAACATGTGTTCGCGGAATTTTTCCCAGTGGCCGGAAGCTTCCCACAATATCCTGTCTACAAGTATGGGTGTCTTCACTTCTATGTAACCACGCTTGCGGATTTTGCTGCGTATATAATTTTCAATGGTGCGGTAGAGCGTCCAGCCCTTATCGTGCCAGAACACCTGCCCGACCGCTTCTTCCTGTATATGGAAGAGATCAAGCTCGCGCCCGAGTTTGCGGTGATCGCGCTTTTCGGCCTCTTCAAGCATGGTAAGATAGGCTTTAAGCTGCTTTTCATCCGCCCATGCGGTGCCGTATATCCTTTGCAACATGGCGTTCCTGCTGTCGCCGCGCCAGTATGCTCCCGCTACTTTCATTAGCTTGAAAGCTCTGACATGCGCGGTGGAAGGCGCATGCGGCCCACGGCAGAGATCGATGAAATTACCCTGCCGGTACAGTCCTATTTTTTCGTCCGCTGGAATACTTGCGATAATCTCCGCTTTATATTGCTCGCCAATGCCTTCAAAAAACTTCACGGCGTCATCGCGTTTCCATTCTTCGCGGCGTATCGGCTCCGCTCGCTTGCTGATTTCCACCATGCGTTTCTCGATGATGTCCAGATCTTCCGTGGAAAAGGGCTTGTCACGGGCAAAATCGTAGTAAAAACCGTTTTCTATCGCCGGGCCGATGGTAACCTGCGTATCGGGAAACAGCTCTTTTACAGCCTCCGCCATGAGATGCGCCGCGTCATGGCGGATAATTTCCAACCCTTCCAGCGACTGAGGGGTGACGATTTCAATTTTTGCATTCTCGTGGATGGGAAGATAAAGATCCTGTAACTTGCCGTTTATCTTTATTGCCAGCGCGGATTTCGCAAGGCTTTTGCTGATAGAGGCCGCTATGATTTCTCCGGTAATGTCTGAATCGTACTCCCGTGAATTGCCGTCGGGAAAAGTAATATTGATTGCCATGCTGTAGCGCTAAACCTCTAAATTATTGGGAGATTAACTTTATATTTATTCAATTAAGTGTCAATCCGGAAAAAGCCTTTTTTAAGCCATTCCGGAAACCATAGTTGAATATTGGTAATAATTTCCTGCTCATATTGTGGATGGGCGGCAAGCACATGTTCCAGTGAATTGCCAATGGCTGAACCTGAAAATAATTGCGTAAGGAAAAGAAAAGCAGCTTCGGACAGGGAAAAGCGCTGAACGTTATTCCTGTGCCGGTAAATATAAAGGTAGCTTTTATTAGGAGAAGGAATTTCAGGTTTGCTTCCTGCACGCTCAACATCAAACCATTGACTGACTGGATATTCAAATGCCACTAGGCGTGAGGCTGTACGGGGTTTTAACACTATGTCGCCAAACGCCTCAGACGTTAAGCCTTCCATTGCGGAAGACGATAGCGGTACGCTTTCATCTTCCATAAAGACCCTGGCAATCATGCTTTCCAGCATTGCAATTTCATATTCGAACCCTATTAACCCGCCAGTGAGATAATGCGCGAATACATGCGGGTAACGATCGAGATTAAAGCTCTCCGGCGGTTTAGCCTCGATAAAGGCGAGGGCCAGTTTATCAAACCGCTCATCGCCAAGCAGGCCAAGCAGGCCAGGATAATCATTCCGGATAGCCTGCAGCAAGCGGATTCTATACCCTTCTATGTAAATAGACATGCGCCCGCCCTTTTTTATATCCGGCTCAGCGGCGGCGCTGTCATTGTCAAGAATTGCGCCATGAAAGCGTTCAAGAATGGCAGTATAACTCATGCGGCAAGGCTTTCCGGATATTGCGCCGTGTTTCTTGCCTTATCCAGCTCTGCAAGGATAACGGAAAGCTCAGGGATGTTATCATCCCATTCAATCATCGTACTGATCATGCCTTTGCTTTGGATGGTATGGGCATAAAGCTTCCATACCTCATCCGTTACGTGATTATCATGTGTATCTATGATATGCGTTCCCATATTTTTGTGTCCCGCGAGATGTATCTGAGCGATGCGCCCGGCGGGAATAGCTGAAATATAGGCTTTCGCATCATAACCATGATTGAATGCATTCACATAGACGTTATTCACGTCAAGAAGAAAACCGCAATCCGCTTCATCCGCCATGCGCGCAAGGAATTCCCATTCCGGGATGTCGGAGGAGTTAAACTCAATATACGTTGAAGGGTTCTCCAGCACGATATTCCTGCCGAGAATATCCTGTACCCGCTTTATCCGCGCTATCACATGCTGCAGCGTTTCTTGCGTATAGGGAAGGGGAAGCAGGTCGTGTGTATTCCTGCCGTGCACGCCTGTCCAGCACAGATGATCCGAAATCCAGGGCGGTTGCAGGAAATTAGCCAATGCCCTGAGCTTTTCCAGGTACTCAAGGTTTAAAGGATCGGTGGAGCCTATGGATAAGGATACCCCGTGCATTACGATGGGATAGCTCTGCCGCAAATCGCTCAGGAATTCCCAGTAACCTTTATGAGCTTCGATAAAGTTTTCCGAGATTATCTCAAGCCACTGAATATCCTTCGGGCGGTCTTCCAGGATGGTATCGTAATGCTGCGCTCTCAGGCCAATCCCAAATCCAAGTTCCGGATAATCGAAGACATTTCTCATCTTTTGCGTATACCTTTCATATAGGTGGCAACTTTATCAATAATGTTATGGCATGTCTAATATTCACTCGTATTGATTTTAGAATTTCTTTCTAGATTACTCCGGAAATCTTTTATATAACCCCCCTATGAATTTTACTTCATACAAATCAGTATTTAATAAACCTGTTGCAAGTATGGCCGTTCTGGCACTGCTGCTTGTGACCCTGTTTTTCATAGGGCTGGGCGATCGGCCCTATTCTGTACCGAGTGAATCGCGCTATGTAGAAATTGGCCGTGAGATGGCCGAGTCAGGCGATTATGTGACGCCCCGGCTTGATTACGTAAAATATTTTGAGAAACCGCCGCTTTTTTACTGGATTCAGGCGGCAACGACAAAATATCTTGGACTAGATCCTTTCGTTGCCCGCATTCCAACCGCCTTATTTGCTGTTCTTCTGTGCCTCCTGACCTATGCCTTAGGATATATTCTGTACGGTTCTTTGGCCGGATGGCTCAGCACAGGCGTGTTGGCAACTACTTTGTACATGTTTGCGCTATCGCGGGTTGTGCTGGTTGACGTGCCCGTAAGCGTGTTCCTCGTGGCGACCCTGACCCTGTTCCTTTATGGCGCCTACGCGCCGCATGGCAAAAAACGCATGGCGGCAATATATGCCATGTATGTTGCCGCCGCATTCGCTGTGCTTACCAAAGGATTAATCGGCGTAGTATTGCCCGGAGCGATTGTTTTTATCTGGTTGCTGCTGATAGGGAAATGGAAAATCCTCACCCAGATGCGCCTTATAAACGGAACATTGCTGTTACTGCTTATTGCCGTTCCCTGGCATATTCTGGTATCCTTACGTAATCCGGAGTTTCCATACTTTTATTTTGTACATGAGCATATTGAGCGTTATCTGACTACGACGCATGGACGCTACCAACCTGACTGGTTCTTTGCAGTCGTCCTTGCGGCGGGGTTGTTTCCCTGGTTGAGCTTTGCCGTACAGTCTGTTCATTCCGGATTGCGTGGTTTCTGGGAAACACGCAGGCGAGACGGCCGCCAGCTTTTTCTTGTGATATGGATTGCATTTATTTTCGTGTTTTTCTCCTTTTCCGATTCGAAGCTTATCCCGTATATCCTGCCTATTTTCCCCCCTATTGCAGTGTTGATAGGGCGATATCTTGCGGATGCGTGGCGGGAAAAGCCGGCGGAATTTTTTAAAACCGGGTTATTCGTCAATGTAGTGCTGTTGATTACAATGGCGGTCGCGCCCATATTGCTGCCTCAGATTTTCGACGCAGATAGCAAAGTTATGGAAGCGGTCGGCAAGGCAAAAGACGAAATTAGATATTTATCCATATTGTCCATCATATCAATGGGCGGCCTACTGGTTACCTATATACAGGGGCAGAGGCGACATCTTATAATATTGCTGATAATTGTGGCGACGCTGATTGTGCAGATGGGAGATGGAGTTGCCGTGCATTATGACAGGGATTCCACTTTTAGCATTGCCAGTACAGTTGCGTCAATGCTCAAACCGGGAGACGAGGTGGTATCTTATGATGAATATTATCAGGATTTGCCTGTTTACCTGAAGAGGAAGATTTCGCTCGTCAGTTGGAAAAAGACCGAGCTTGAGTTCGGCGCTTGGCATGAAGCCACCCAATCATGGATGTTTGATGAGGACGATTTCTGGAAACGCTGGCTTAAGGGAGATAAGAACATGTTTGCCGTCATGCATTATGAAACATACCAACAGATTATAAAGGATAAGAAGCCTGAGGATTTGCACCTTTACTTGCTTGCAGGCCAAGGACGTAACGTATTGTTTATGAATCATATGCCGGAAGCTAAAAAATGACAGATGAACCTTTTTTGCCTTTTGCCCGTCCCTGCCTGAATGAAGAAACTTACCGTGATGTTGAGGCGGTGTTGCGCTCCGGCTGGCTTACGACGGGGCCACGCGTGGCGCAATTTGAAAAAATGCTATCGGAATATTTTGGCGGCCGGGCTGTGCGCTGCGTTTCTTCGGCAACGGCTGGCCTGCAACTTGCGCTGATGGCCATCGGCCTGAAGCCGGGCGACCAGGTGATAACGACTCCACTGACGTTTGTCGCAACGCTTAATACCATAGTCCAGGCGGGCGCATGGCCGGTTATGGTGGATATTGATCCGAATACAAGGAATATGGATGTCAGGCTACTTGAAGAGGCTATCACTAAGAAAACCCGTGCCATAGTGCCTGTGCATTTTGCAGGGCTTCCAGTCGATCTGGATAATATTTATTCCCTCGCGAAAAAATATAACCTGCGCATCATTGAGGATTGCGCGCATGCGATTGGCGCGTCTTATAAAGGCAGGAAAATAGGAAGTTTTGGCGATATCCAGGTCATGAGTTTCCATCCTAATAAAAATATGACGACAGGCGAAGGCGGAGCTGTTGTTACCGATGATCAAGAAGTTCTGAAGCAGATTGAACAGCTGCGTTTTCACGGCATTGACCGGGAAGCATTCAACCGCTTCAGTAAAACCGGAAGCCAGCATTATGATGTCGTCGTTCCGGGATTTAAATATAATATGATGGATATACAGGCTGCAATTGGCTTGCAGCAATTGCCCATGCTGGATGGATTCATAGAAAAACGCAAGGCGCTGGTGGACAGATACTATAATGAACTGGGAAATATTAAGAACTTGTCTTTGCCTGCGCTTCCTGAGTATAACCACCTGCACGCATGGCATTTGTTCACCGTTCTGGTGGAGGGCCGTGACGCGTTTATAGAAAAAATGAAAGAGCATAATATCGGTATAGGCATGCATTACGTGAGCGCTCACCTTTTTACCTATTACCGCGAAACCTTCGGCTACGAAGAAGGCGATTTTCCGCATGCCGAGCATGTGGGAGCGCGCATCTGCAGCTTGCCGTTGTTCCCGTCGATGACAAACTCCGAATTCTTCCGGGTAGTCAAAGTTATCCGTAATGTTGTATCGTCCATGTAAGGGAGGCATATGTATCTCAGCGTTGTAATACCGGTTTATAATGAGTCTGCTAATCTGGATCATCTTTGCTCACGGTTATTGCCGGTTCTGGATGGGCTGGGCAAAACATACGAAGTCATATTCACCAATGATGGCAGCAGGGATAATTCGCAGGAGATATTGAACCGCCTTCACGCCAACCGTCCCGATGTCATAAGGGTCATCCAGTTCGCCCGCAATTACGGGCAGCATCCGGCAATTATGGCGGGGTTTGAACTGGCGCAGGGCGAAGTCATCGTAACGCTTGACGCCGATCTGCAGAATCCTCCGGAAGAAATTCCTAAATTGCTTGCGCTCATCGAGGCTGGCCACGATGTGGTCGGAGGTTACCGCGGCACGCGGCTGGACTCCGCGTATCGAAAATTTATCTCCAAAGTGTCCAATATGGTACGCGCCAGGATCACCAAGATAGAGATGAAGGATCAGGGCTGTATGCTGAGAGCCTACCGCCGCAATATTATCCGCCTGATTGTTGAAAGCAATGAGAGCACCCCTTTTATCACAGCCCTCGCGCAGTATTTCGCCAATAATCCCGCAGAAGTGGAGGTCGCGCACGAAGAGCGTCATGGGGGGGTATCAAATTATAATCTTTACAAACTTATCCGGTATAATTTTGACCTGTTCACGGGCTTTTCGCTCGTGCCCCTGCAGATGTTCACCATATTAGGTATGATTCTATCCGTCTTAAGCGGCGTGCTGGTTATCGTGCTGGCCCTGCGGCGCATATTCATCGGCCCGGAGTCGGAAGGGTTGTTTACCCTGTTCGGCATCATGTTCCTCCTTGTCGGCGTCGCCATTACGGGGCTTGGTATTATCGGCGAATATGTAGGGCGGATTTATCTGGAAGTGAGACAGCGTCCGCGCTATGTAATCAAATCAATTTTAGGTAAAGACAGATAATGAAGATCCTCATACTCGGCGCCAATGGCTTCATCGGCAGTAACCTTATCGAATATATCGTAAAGAACAGGCCGGAATGGCGTATTTCCGCCCTTGATATAGCAACAGACAAGTTAGGCAATCTGGTCTCGCATAAACATGTTGGTTTCATACAGGCGGATATGCGCGAAAGTCGCGCATGGATAGAGGATCAGGTAAAACAGTGCGATGTCGTTCTGCCGCTCGTGGCCATCGCAACGCCTGCGACCTATGTAAGCAACCCCATAGCCGTATTCGAACTGGATTTTGAAGCGAATCTCGCGGTAGTGCGTGATTGCGTGAAATACCAGAAACGCCTTGTTTTTCCTTCCACGTCGGAAGTCTATGGCATGAGCGAAGATCTGCCTTACGACGAAGAGGAAAGCCGCCTGGTGACAGGCCCCATCCACAAGCAGCGCTGGATTTATTCCTGCAGCAAGCAGATGATGGATCGCGTTATATACGCCTATGGCGCGCGCGGCGACCTGCAGTTTACGCTGTTCCGTCCCTTCAACTGGATGGGGCCGAAGCTTGATAATGTGTGGTCGAATAAGGGCACGAGCAGCCGCGTGGTGTCGCAGTTCTTAAGCGACATATTCCATGACCGCGATATTCAGATAGTGGGAGACGGCGATCAGAAGCGCTGTTTCCTCTATATCGACGATGCCATCGATGCGCTGATGAAAATTATTGAGAACAAGGAAAACTGCGCGGACGGGCAGATTCTCAATATCGGTTGCCCGAAAAATGAAGCGTCCATCAAGCAGCTGGCGGAAGCTTTGCTTGCGACGGTAAAGTCTTATCCCGAATATAACAATGTCAAAACGAAAATACGTACGACCACGGCGGATGAGTATTATGGCGTAGGTTATCAGGATGTCGACAGGCGCATCCCCAGCATCAAGAAAGCGGAAGCTATCCTCAACTGGCACCCGAAAATTGACTTCACCACCGCGCTAAAAAAGACGGTGGAGTATTATATAGGGATGAGGCCGTCAGTCGGACAGAAAACTTAGCCCCCTAAAACTCTATTGCCATCTGGAACACCGGGAGTTTGTTTTG
This sequence comes from uncultured Rickettsiales bacterium, assembly GCA_964454545.1. Taxonomy (GTDB): domain Bacteria; phylum Pseudomonadota; class Alphaproteobacteria; order Rickettsiales; family JABCZZ01; genus JABCZZ01. The sequence goes on along the minus strand of CAYVTI010000027.1, from coordinate 3,997 downwards.
GTGGAAAGGGGAAGCCGCCAGTAAATGTATGACTATCTTGTATATTGAGGTTCTTATCTATAAATGAACGAGTATATTTACGTAACATATTAAGGGCTGTATCAGATTTATCATGATAGATTAACGATCTGGTGCCATCGCTATTTTGAACCGCTTCAAGTTTTTGTAATGATGCTTCTATGGCAGATTTTCTTTTTTCGTATTCGTGAGCATTTACTGTTGATAGAGGGGCCAACGCCGCTATTCCAGCTGCTATACCACCGCGTATTTCTGTCTCTAACAAAGTAATATTTATTGTATGGCCATCTATGCCACTACTTTCATCAATCCTAAGTACATCTTCTATATGGTTTCCTTCCGCATTCTGTGAGTGCAGTCTCTGTCTATACCATGGAGAATTCTTTTTTGCTTGTCTTTGTAATTCTTCTTTTAAATCGCCAAACAGCTTTTTATTTCTCTCATCCATTCTCCTACAGAATATCTCTCTTCTTGTTTCACCTTTATCTATATCCTTATCAAGCAGTTCTTCATAAAGTTCTTTTCTACCTAGTGGAAATTCCATTTCCATAATAGCTACCTTGGCCACTGGGATATTTTGTTGTATATTAGTAATAATATCTACAATTTCTCGAGTGGTAAGGCCGAAATCATGCCCCATTTCTAAAAGTACTTTAGCATTAAGGTGATTATAGGTGGGTACGAAATTGCCATGCGGTTTTAGGGACGGAATGAGCATGTCAATTTCACTGTTTCTTCCTTTGATATTTGCGTTCTGTACTAAATCAAACATGGGGGTAAACGAAGTATATACACCGTTTCTGTTAAATAAGGAAAAATTTTTATAATGGTTGTCGGTATTTCCCAACAGGAATTGGCAAACTATTCTCGAATAAAGCTGTCTTGGTCCATTATCTCCTAATTTCTCATATGCTTTGTCGGCCATATTTGCGTATGGACCAAACTTTTCATTAATACCCATAAGCTGAGAAAAATCTTCAACATGTATTCTTCCCCCTTCGTCTGTTCTGTCAAATCGCTTTATGGCAAGACATTTCATCCTTCCCTTAGCGGTGTTAATATAGTCTAATTCTGCTTCTGCAGTTCCAGGATCGTCGTTAGGTAATAAAATACCGGTTGCTATATAAGATAAAAATTCATTCTCAATAATGCCATCCAGTTCTGCGCTGTATAATTTTATGATATGTGTGCTATCTTCTCCCAGCTTATTGGGATGTAGTTTTCCATCTGTTCCTCTTGTGGCAAGCAACTTACCTTGCTGTATGCCACTTATGCTTGCATGTGCTAGTACACTGTCATTAATTTTAGTTATGTTAGGATCTGGGTAAGCGTACACCATGGAAACTGCTCCTGGAGTACCTCTTCCGAATATCAATAAGCGGTAATATCTTTGCTCTAGTGTTTCTGTTTCATTTTTAGGGTCTTGCCCTAATGCTACACGCTGATGATCTGCAAATTGTCCTTCCGCCAAAAGATTGTCAAAGAAGGGATGTAATCCTATGGTTATATATGCTTCAGCTCTTTTGGGAAGTATATCTGAAATCGGTGGAATCTCTGGGCTATTGAGTGCATATGGATGATATTGAAAAATAAAATCATTACCGTGAAGGGCTATAACCCCTAAAGGAATGGCCTTCCCAGTTTCTGTTGTAAAAAAAACAATTCCTACTGATTTTCTGGCTGCCATTCCTTGAGCATTATCGGTGCTAAAAAGTTTCTTTTCACTGTCTTGCTGATTATCTTGCTCAAAAATTGATTGGCAGAATTCATCTAATCTACTACGAATTCCACCTTCTTCGCTTCGCCATAATTCAAGAAGGTCATTTACTGCCACGATC
>CAYVTI010000027.1:0-2131 GCA_964454545.1 uncultured Rickettsiales bacterium | reverse complement strand
GTTGAGTTATGGATATATTAATAAAAAAACATTAAGTATTTATTAAGGTTTATATTAATGTTGTGTTACACGGCTATCTTTACTCCCCTGCAATCCCACTATCACATTGCTTGCAAGTAATGTAGGGGACACAATTCCCGACTTAATCTCCTTCTCCGTTCGCAGGAGCAGGTTCAGTGAAGAGGATATCTTCGAGGAATTCCAGCGTGATAGGGCGCGTTCGATGAGGGGAACGGATTTATAGAATACCGGCGGGCGAAGCATTTTGACGGCCTGATCCCGGCTCTGCCCGGATTCGATATAGGCCTGCGCCATGTCCAATCGTTGAAAATAACGTATCAAGGCGCGAATGATGGCTACCGCCTGTGTCCCTTCATGTAGCAGGTGCGCCAGCAGTTTATTGGATTCTTCCGCCTTCCCCAGAGCCACGCTGTGGCACAGATCTTCCATTGTTTCCGAGGCATTATCCCCGGTTAGCGCCATGGCGATAGGCACAGTAATTTCCTTTTCATTTCCCATATAAAGCGCTATTTTTTCGAGCTCCTTTTGGGTAATCATACGATCGTTACCTAGATTCCTAACCAGGTACATGAGGGCGTCACGGGTGACATTAAGCTGAAGGGAGGCGAAGGTAGTGCGGATAACATCCTCAACGCTGCGATCGTCATCAAGGTAACAGGCGACGGAGGCAAGATGGTCTTCCTTTTCAAAAAGTTTGCGTAGCAATGAAGCGGTGGAAAGCTCGCCTGCTTCAATAATCAGGTAGGTAGTGTTCTTTCTGCCTTCCAAGAATGCCGATTTTACCGTCTCCTCAATTTTCTCAACCGGATCGCGTATGATGATAACTCTTGAACCACCCATCAGGCTCAGGGCATTCAATTCATCCAGCAGGATGGCGGGATCGGATTTAATTTGCGCGCCGCTAAGCTCAATGCGGTTGAGCGGATCGGGAGTTTTTCCCAGGATATGGGAAGCAATCTGTTTTGAGCGTTCCCTGACCAGCCCGGCATCCGGGCCATACAGCAACACAGCCTGCGCCTGCCTGTCCGGCTGGCTTAAAAACGCTCCTGTTTCACGCGTCCCGATTTTCATAGGAAGAGTTCATCACTTTCCGGCAAAATAGCCTGAGATTCGTAGCACATAATCTTCGGCTATTTCCCTGATAGTACGCTCAATGATATCCTGCTCCGCTTCATAGGTCGCGAAGTTGGCGTTAATCGCCACATTATAGCTGCCGGTGCGGCGCATATTGCTGGTGAGAAGTATTTTGCCGTCTGCTATCCTGATAAGCTTGAAATTGGAATCAAACTGCACGTCGTAACGCTGGATGGTGCCGTCGCTCTTTACTACCGCCGGTATCAGGGTTTTAGTAAGCGTAAGATCCAGCCTGTATTCAGGATTGGCGGATTTCAATCCCTCCGGGTTTAACCTGTCTTCAAGCGCATTTTTAAGTATCTGCCCGTCATGTCCTTTCAAGGGGGATATAATAAGGTTACCGGAAAGCGGTGTATTGGTCGCAAAAGCGGAATGTTCGCCGTACATAGGATGAAAACCGCAGGCGGTAAGGAAAAAGAAAGTTGCAAATAGCCAGTTGCATATTGCAAATTGTGCAGGAACGCAAAGGAGTGCCGTACGGCGCCCCCGCAGGGGAGATTTCACAGGGCGGAACTGTGGGCGGCGTGCCCCCCCTATATTAAGCAGCCACAACATTTACAATCTTCCTCGGCACTACGATGATTTTCCTGATTTGCTTGTCTTTGATTGAATCCTGCACGCTTTTGGCGGCAAGCGCAAGCTTTTCCAGTTCCACCTGGGAAATATCCGGCGCGCAGGAAAGAGTAGCGCGCAGCTTGCCATTCACCTGCACTGCAATCGTGATTTCATCTTCTGCACATAAAGCCGGATCGGCCTTCGGCCAGGAACGGGCAGCCAGCATGTCTTTATTGCCGAGCTGTTGCCATATTTCTTCTGCAAGATGTGGCATGAAAGGGGCGACAAGATGAATAATCGTGTTGACCGTTTCCTGCCTTGCCATACCTAATTTCTTGTCCGACAGTGAACTAAGCAGGTTGGAGAGTTCGCGAATTCTCGCGATGGCCTTATTAAAATGGAAGCGTTCTATATCTTCTGT
>CAYVTI010000026.1:0-32045 GCA_964454545.1 uncultured Rickettsiales bacterium | reverse complement strand
TAAATTTAAGACTGAAATTTCGAATAATGATACACTTTTACTTAATGCGATAGATAATCGTATTACAGCCCTACAGCAGAAAGAACAGGAACAGCGAATAGCAGCCAAGCAGCAAGCTGAGACTGAAGCAAATAATACCTATGAAGACTGTATGAATCAGCAAAGATTAATCGCTACGCTATGTAGCTTTATTAAAAGTAGGGGAGCTTCAATGGAATGCTATGCTAATACAATTGCAAACGCCAAAGCAAATTGTAGATAGGAGAACATAATGAAAATTATAGTTATTATACCCGTTTTATTTTTAATGTTATTTTCCAATTCTATTGGGGCAGAAAAATATATCATTCAGGTTGCACATAATGATGAATTCTTTCTTATCAATGATGAAAAATTTAGTGCAAAAACATATTGCTTTAATGTAAATGCGGGAGACAAAGTTATATTTGTTGAAGGCGAGCCAAATGGAATTTGCACTAATGCGACTTTCTATGACGTAAATACTAAAAAAACATGCGAAGTATGGTGTGAATAGGCTCTTCACGGTGCTACAGGTAAATAACAGGTCTTATGCCTGTAATGAGAATTTTATAATAACAGGTGCAGAAGATAGCTTTCTGTATCTTCACACAGGAATTTCTAGTTTTTCCATCAAAACCGCAGGCCAATCTCACGTAAGGCTGCCATAGCTTCTTCTTTACGCTTGAAGGTGAATTGGCTGGCGCAGCGATGATGAACATTTATTCCTTCTATATTGACAGGCATTTCTTGTGGGGAATTTGAGAAATATCCTTCATACATAGGGAACGCCCGGTTACACACCGCACACTGATTAAGCGGACATGCGGGACGATTGAACCCCTGCCACATAGCGATACAGGAAAGATCAGCATGTGCTTTATTGCCATTATGCTCGCACATCTTTTGTTTATGAAAAATTCTCCAGTCGGCTAAGTGCCACTCAGGGACATAGGTGGGATCAGCTCTCTTACGGCGATTATTACTTCCTTTTGGTCTACCTTTATCGTTGCCGCTATTTCCTTTCAAAAAACGTCCTTGAGAATCCCGAAAAACACACGCTCTAGTATAAATTTCTCCTTCGGTAATCATCCCCTCAGGAATTTGTGGTGAATGTCCATTCATACTTTACCTTTGCATTATCCCTATTTTCGCTAGCGCTTCCATTGCCTCTTGTTTTCTGCTCTCAAGCCAACCAGCATGGCATTTATCGTGCAGCCAGATATGGCCGCCTTTCTTCAAAACAGGGATTGAGTCTTGATTATTCTGTTTCTGGCACGGTGGGCAGGTGTTTATGTCGTTGTGCGTTGGCGGATTCTCATTCATCCACCGGATAATACAGGTTTGGTATGCTATGCGCTCAGCTTCAGCACGGGAATATTTACCGTCATGTTCCAATATACCAGCGCGTTCATTGCAAAAATATTGCCAGTCGTCTGGTGTCCATTTTTCAGTACGGAGAGCGATATTGCAATCAGGGCATCTTTTCCATGCAGAATTAACCCTAGATTTACACTTTGGGCAGTGTGTCAACTTTGCTGTCAACTCGCTATCAACTTTTGGTGTAGTGCCAGAAAGTTGATAGTTTTTGACGCTATAAACTTGATAGAGTGATTTGCCGTCAACTTTTGCTTCAACATGGCAGTTTCTCTTGGCTAAGAAGTTGACACTCCCTATCAACTTTTCATGAAAATTAACACCCTCTGTCAACTTTTTATCTATCAACATAACTATCAACTTTCTCTGCAAATTTTAGTGCTTTAGCCTTTTGCAGTTTTCCGTCTCTTATGAGGTCGCTTTTGAGGTGAGAAATACGGCTGGCTGTTACTCCCATAGCCGCTGCTGCATCGCTACCGGACATTTCACCGCCATTTTCATCAATCAAGCTAAGTAGCCTAGACTCTGCGGATTCTTCCAAACACTCATACGTCCACACCAGAAAACCATCGTCGTTTTTATTCAGCTTGCAAGAAAGCGGCCTGATGGTAGCTCCGTGGCAATCTCTGGATTTCTTAAAATGAAGCTCAAAAGCCGCCTTGCCTGTAGTTTCCACGCCTTCAATGGGCTTCAGGTTAATGGCGGTATTTAGTGCATCCATGCGGGCGACTGTTCCGCGCTGGTCTCCGCCTTTGCCGGTATGGTGCAGTAATACGGCTGCTATGCCTCTTCTGCGAAGCCATATCAACAGCGGCAGTGCATCCCTTACCCAATCGTCGCGCTTATCTTCCCTGAGCGTTGGAAACAGGCATGACAGGTTATCGAATATGACAACCTTAATTTCAGGGTGTTTTTCTATAGTGGCCTTCAGGCGGCTTTGCTGTATTTCATTGGCAAGATTAAGATCGGTTTCTTCCTGTTCAAAAAAATCCTCATGAGAGAGCGTATATAATTTATCACCTATAGCAGGATCGGACATAAGGGTTAGCCAGCGGTCACGAAAATCATTCTGTGCCATTTCGCCATCAATATATAGTACCGATACTGGTGCGATGACTTTCCACGCCAGAAACGATGCGCCGCTTAATAGCGATATGGTCAGGGATTGCGTAAAATAGGTTTTTCCGCATCCTGCCGGTGCGTAGATCATCACCAGTCCGCTCTCGGAAAGCCAGGGCAGTAATTTCTTCCGCTCAGGTATGTTCTTTTGGCGAAGTTCGGAAAAGGAAAGAATTGGAAGTCCAAGCGGCATATTCGTTTCATTGATTTGTCTGTTCTCTGTCTTTAACGTGGAAATACTCATAATTTCTCACTTCTCAATTTTGTAAGCCAAGCTTCTGCATCTACACGAGCGACGTAAGAGCGCCGACGAATTTTAGTTATGCGAAGACGTCCAGATTGTACTTCACGGTAAAAACTGCTTCTTGAAATGGGATATGCCGCAAGAAAATCTGCGACAGTATATATTTCTTGATGTTGCATAACACTCCTCACTGTTTCTTGGAACAGTTAGAGCATTGCAGAAATTATTAATTAATATAGAGAGCTATTAGGGGCCTAATTATGCACCTAGTCTATCCTCGTATTCTTTCCATGTCATATAATAGGGATTGCCTGATGGGTGGGAAAGCCAATCATATTCCGGGGGGAATTCTCCGGTATTTATATATTTATTCTTAATTTTGGTAATCCTCTTGATTACTTTAAGCACTCCATTATCTTTAATTTCAGGCGGTGAGTAATTGTAATTTAAACTTGTAAATAGATGTAACCATCTCAAAGTTGCCGTTAACAGGTTAAACATTTTTCCTTTTGGAATATTACCTTCGTTTCCATATGAGAAAGATTCTCTTCCTGCTTTACTAGCGATATATTCAGCCAGTATCCATATGACTTTTTCATTATATTTTTGGGGAGGACTTGCATTCATAGTGCTGCGTTTGCTTAGAATGAAATTTACAAATCGCATATACAGCCGTTCTTTTGGCTGTTTTCCTATATTCTTAAGGAAATCTATAACTCCTTCTTTTATATTGTGATGTTTCACATTTTCCGAATCATATACCTGTGGCTGTATAATGATTTCAGACATTAACTTCGCACTGTATCCTTTGATCTCACTGATAAGGCCATCCGCATCACCATTTCCTTTGCTGTAATAGTTAACAAAATGACGAGCGGCCAAACTTAAGTTATCATCTGCTCTTATAAGCTTCTTTTTAACCGGTACTGGATAGGTTTTTCCACTCTCTTTCATGCTTGCGCTCACACAAAGGAAATATGTAACTTCGTGCCGGTCGCCTCGGCAAATTTCAACAGGGTAGCATAACTGGGCAACTGTCTACCGCCTTCCATTCTTGCAATAAAAGGCTGCGTGGTATCCATGCGCTCTGCCACTTCATACTGGCTCAGGCCAGCTTTTGCCCGTGCTTCAATCAAAGCGCCCGCAAGCGCAAACTCATCCTCAAGCGCGTCGTATGCTTCGCGGAACGCCTTATCCTTGAACCATTTTTTGCTGACTTCCTTGAAAGGCATCAATTTTTTCTTTTTCATAAATATCCGTGCTCCTTTGCCCGTTTTATTGCTAACTCTATTGCCTCCTCCGGGGTTTGTTGCGTCTTTTTCACAAAGGCATGAAGGATAATCACCTTCTTGCCCACCGCCGCCACATAAAGCGCCCGCGCTATTCCATCCCTGCCTTTAGCGCGAATTTCCCATAGCTTGCCGGTAACATGCTTGACATACGGCTCATGCACCTGATCCAGACCATGCGTTTCAATCATGGTTACCGTTCGCTCCAAATGGGCACGTACATCTTTTGCCAGCTTTTCGACTTCTTTAACAGCGCGGCGATCAACAAAATTCACTGTCCACCCACTCTTAGTATTATATACCATAAATGGTATCCCCTTGCAATAAAATTAGTGTCCAATAATGTTCGTATGTGTTCTATGGTGTCTAACGTACATTGCCAGATTTTTGCTTTTTGGGCTTAAATTGCTCTACTTTATTGTCATCCGCAACCAGCCCCAGTGTAGGGAAATGCTGCCTTATGGTTTCTGCGACGTAGCTTGGGCTTAGATGTGCATAATGTTTTTCTGTCATCCGGGTATCAGAATGGCCAAGCTGCTGGGCTATTACTGGCATGGGAACCCCCTGCATTGCTAACAGGCCACCGTGAGTATGTCGCAGGATATGAAAAGAGATTGCCGGTTCTATCTTTGCATTCTTACAGGCTTCAGCAAGTGGCCTGCTTTGATGAGATGTGCCCCATTTTGCGCCTTTATCATGGGTAAAAATAAGAGCGTTGCCCGCCTTGCCGGTGGTCACTGATTCAAAAAAAGCTCTGCCTTCTTCTGTCAGTACAACATGGCGTGGTTTCCCGCTTTTACTGGTTTTAATTAGGATAGTGCCGGAATCTTTATTGAAATCGGAGACTATAAGGTTGGCAAGCTCCGCATATCGGCAGCCGGTAAATAATGCTCCTTGTACCATTTCACGGAAATCAGGCGGACAAGCATTCACCAGCCGGGTACATTCTTCTTTTTTGAGATACCGGATAACCGGCGCTTCCACATTTTTGAACGGTTTTACCTTACGCCATGCAATGTCACTTTCAATCTTGCCCGCCTTCCACGCATAATTGAGTGCTGCTTTAAGAATGGTTAGTACACGGTTAGCGGTGGCACGGCGTCCGCGAATTGCATCCGGCTTATTATCAATTGCGCGGGTATTCTTTTTCTCTGCTGTTTTTTTTGTACGCAATCTTGCAGGTGCGGCAGCGAGATTATGATGCCATTCTGTAATTCTTTTTGCAGTCAGCCTCGTAACCTCAATTGTACCTAGCGCTGGCAATATGTGGGTATTTATACTGGATTTCGTATTTGCTAAGCCTTTGCCTTCCACTGCATAATGAGAAAGGTAATCGCGTATTGCGTCCTCTACAGTATATTTACCATTCGCAACATGCTCTATCCCTTGTTCTTTGCGTATTTCTGCAACACTCCATTTTCGCGCCGCATCCTGAGCCTGTACAAAATCCAATACAGTTATGTTGTCTGCGTCCTGGAAGTCGTCGGCAGTGCCAAGTCTGGTTTCCTTATACTTTCCGCTTTCACTGAGACGACGGGCAATCCATGTTCCACCGGTGCCGCGCTTGCGATAACCAACGTGCAAACCCTGATTTATCGCTGCCCAGTAAGGCTTGCTTTGTACTTTAAGCCGCCTTCTTGCGTTTCTGGTTTCCAAATTCGCATCCCGTACTTGTCTTGCCACAATCTCTCCTAAACACGGTGGTAAAATTCTTTGCCTAATATTTGCCTAATATACGGAGAGAAATTTCAGGACACAAGCTGAAATGTCAAATGGCTTAAATAAAGGGATATAGCGGGTTACGAAAGTCTCTGGTTACTTCAGAATGTACCATTTTCCACCCTCTCAAGGTGGTAACACGGGTTCAAGTCCCGTAGGGGTCGCCAATAGAATCAGTATGTTATCAGATCGTTTTGTTGCCAAGCAGAAAACGTACGGCAAAAATACGGCATAGATACTACTGAATAATGGCGTCCAAAGACGCCTATTTTCCAAGTATTATGCTATAGGACAGGCATTACCCTCACGTACGCGCGCACGTCCGTGCGTAGCCGAAGCCCTGAGAGCCACAGGACTAGACATAGAAAAGATATGCCTGGAGAGCGGCCCAGTTTCTACTTGGCTCTACCACTCACTTAAAGACTGGGACTACCAGTGGTATGCATAGACGCCCGTCAGGCCAATGCAATTTTAAAGAACCAGATCAACAAGACCGATAAGAATGATGCTCAAGGCCTGGCGCAGATTGTAAGAACCGGCTTTTACCAGGAAGTCAGTGTAAAAACCTATGAAAGCCATAAGACAAGAACCGTAATAAGGATTCGTTCCCAGATTCGTCAATATGCGAGTAGAAACCACAAATCAGATACGTGGTATTCTCAAAAATTTCGGTGTTGCCCTTGAGAAAGGCTCTGGTAAGCCCTTCAATGCCTATAAGTCCCGTAAGAATAAATTACTGCACAAAATCCCTATTGGCAGTTGATAGTTTGCTTCAGGATACTAGTATTACAACCTCTTTATATAATCGCTACTGGTTTATATATAGGCAATGCAAGCAAAAGATGTAATGACAACCAAGGTTATCACCGTTGCGCCTGACGCGCCGGCGCGGGATATTGCACGGCTGCTTCTGGAAAATAACATCAGCGCCTTGCCTGTGGTGGACGCCAACGGGAACCCGGTCGGTATGGTCAGCGAGGGCGACCTGACTGGCCGGAACGTGGTAAAACAGATAGAAAAGCGTGAATGGTGGCTTAACCTGCTTGCGGAGGGTGAGACTATGGCACCGGAATTTCTGAGCACGATAAAAACGCAATCCTATAAGGCGCGTGAAATCATGTCTTCCCCGGTGATTTCCATAAGCGCAACAACGGATGTCAGGGACATTGCCAATCTGCTCACGGAATACCACATTAAAAGAGTGCCGGTGCTGGAAGACGGCCATATCATCGGCATCGTAAGCCGCGCAGACCTCGTGCGGGCGATTACCCTGCAAAATGACCTGTCCATTGGCGGTCAACCCCAGAAGAAGCCGAACATGGGGCATTTATTTGAGGCCGTAGACAAGCGCTTACACACCCATCTGGTGCACACCCCGGAAAAAAAGCCAGTACAGGGAAAACCGGAAGGGAAACTAAGCGTGCAAGACTTTCAGGGGCTGATGGCTAATTTCCGGTATGCCGCCGTCATGAAGGAACAGGAAGAACACCGCCACATTACAGAACTGCATAAAAAGCAGGTTACCGAACTTATCAACCAGCACGTAGGCGACGGAAACTGGCAATCCATATTGCACAGCGCCCGTGAAGCGGCGGAGCATGGAGAAAAAGAATACATGATGCTGCGGTTTCCTAATGATCTCTGCACGGATGGCGGAAGGGCTATTAACGTCATGGAAACCGGCTGGCAGAATACACTGCGCGGCGAAGCGGCGGAGATATACACACGCTGGGAGCATGAACTGAGGCCACAAGGGTTTCACATATCCGCGCGGGTGCTTGAATATCCCGGCGGGTTTCCCGGCGACATCGGTCTTTTCCTGCTATGGGGGCACACGGTATGATAAAAATAGAAGGCATCACGTCCAATGTAGTGAAGGTCTCCGTGCCGGAGACACTTAAAGCCGACGACTTCCGGCAGTTTGCGCCTCAGGCCGACGAGCTTATCCGGCAGCATGGCACATTAAAGCTATTGCTCGACGCCTCAAAATTCAACGGCTGGGAAAACGTCGCGGCATTTGAGCAGCACATGGGTTTTGTTAAAAGCCACCATCAGAAAATTGAACGCGCCGCCCTGATTGCCGGACATAACTGGCAGCATTGGGTGGCCTCTTTAGTCAGGATGTTCGTACATCCTGATATTCGCGCTTTTGACAAAAATCAGGAAAAGGAGGCTTTGCAATGGCTAAGCAAGGAATAACGCGCAGGGTGCGGCAGACGCACCATTTTCCCGAAGTAGGCATACCGTTTTTCTGGCCGCTCGGCGTTGCCATGAACATGGGGGAAAAGGCGCTGGAGCTTGAACAGAAGAACATGAAGTTCCTGAACGAGGTTATCAAAACGGATATGGCAAAGCCAAAGCCGGAATGGGCAAGTCCGAACAAGGCACTATATATGCTGCATACACTTACATTGCGGGATTTTTCTGCAAAAGGCTCCGAAAGCGAAATACCTGTCTTGATCTTGCCGCCTTATGCAGGTCACACTTCCGTCATCGCCGATTTTCATAAGAAGCAAAGCCTTGTGGAAACGCTGCTGCAACATGGCATAAAACGTGTGACAGTCACCGACTGGCACAGCGCTACGCCGGAGATGAAAGACTATGACATTGACAATTATCTGGCGGAAATCCATGTTGCCGTGAGCGATCTGGGCGGGCGCGTGCATCTCATCGGCCTGTGCCAGGGCGGCTGGATAGCCAGCATGTATGCGGCGCGTTATCCTGAAAATGTACTGTCGCTGGTGCTGGCCGGATCACCCATTGATACGCAGGCCGGTGACGGCGCAATCAAGGAATATGCCGATACGCTGCCTTTCAGCTTCTATGAGGAGATGGTCGCCACGGGCGGCGGGCTGATGCGCGGCAGCCTGATGCTCGAAGGCTTCAAGAACATGCACCCTGACAAACAATATGTGGAAAAATACACCGAGCTTTACGAACACATTGATGATCCGGCTTATGTCAAACGCAGCGAAAATTTTGAGCGGTGGTACGAATATGCGATTAACCTGCCGGGACGCTGGTATTTACAGGCGGTACACGACCTGTTCCGGGAAAACCGCTTTGTAAAAGGCAAATTTTCCGGCCTCGGTAAGCTGCTTAATCCCAAAACCATCACCTGCCCACTCTACCTGCTTGCAGGCGAACAGGATGACATAACCCCTAAAGAGCAGGTATTCAGCGCCGATAAATATTTCGGAACATCGGCAACCCATATAGTGAAGGATTTAGCCCAAGGCGGCCATATCGGCCTCTTCATGGGCAGTAAGGCGCTTACCGATAACTGGCCTAAGATTGCCTCATGGCTTTTGAAACACAAAATAAGGAAAGCAGCATGAACGGAAGGTTGGAAGGAAAGAAAGGCTTGGTGGTTGGCATCGCCAACGAGCATTCGATCGCGTGGGGATGCGCCAAAGCGTTTCAGGCGGAAGGCGCGGAACTGGCGGTTACCTACCTCAATGAAAAAGCCAAGCCGCATGTGCAGCCATTGGCGAGCCAAGTGAATACACCGATTTTTTTACCGCTGGATGTACAGAATGAAGCGCAGATGGCAGCAGTGTTTGATACTATCAAAAGGCAGTGGGGAAAGCTGGACTTTCTCTTGCACTCCATCGCCTTTGCGCCCAAAGAAGACCTGCACGGCAGGGTTGCCGATTGTTCACGGGATGGGTTCCTGACCGCAATGGACATTTCCTGCTATTCATTCATCAAGATGGCGCATCTTGCCGAGCCGCTTATGAAAGCAGGCGGCTGCTTGATCACCACCAGCTACTATGGCAGCCAACAGGTGATTGAACATTATGGTGTGATGGGGCCGGTGAAAGCGGCGCTGGAAGGAACGGTGAAATATCTGGCGCACGAGCTTGGCGCAGGGAGTATCCGCGTCAACGCACTTTCTCCAGGGCCGATACTGACACGGGCGGCAAGCGGCATCGCCGGTTTCGAGGAATTGATTTCCGAAGCAAAGCGTAAAGCCCCTGCGCATGACATCCCAACCATAGAAGATGTCGGCGCTATGGCCGCATTCTTTGCCAGCGATGATGCCCGGCATATAACAGGCAACATTTCTTATATAGATTGCGGCTATCACATCATGGGATGAATTTATGCAGCAAAAATTGAATGTGGATCATATTGTTAAACATTTTCTGGAGCGTGCGAAGTCAAAACCGAAAATTCGCACGGGCATAGTGCATCCCTGTAGTCATGATGCTTTGCAGGGGGCTATTGATGCCGCACAGGAAGGCCTGATTGAACCCGTGCTGATTGGGCCGCGTACCAAAATCATGATGATTGCCGATGAACAGAAACTTAACGTCCAATCCTACGAACTGGTGGATGTACCACATAGCCACGCCGCTGCTGCCAAAGGTGTTGAACTTGCTAAAACAGGAAACGTACAGGCATTGATGAAAGGCAGCTTGCATACCGATGAACTGATGAGTGAGGTGGTCAAGCACGAAAACGGCCTGCGTACCGAGCGGCGTATCAGCCATGTGTTTGCACTTGCTACAGCAAACTACCACAAGCCTTTCCTTATCACCGACGCTGCTATGAATATCGCTCCTGATCTACTTGCCAAAAAAGATATTGTGCAGAACGCAATAGACTTCCTGATCGGAGTTAGCGAGCAGGCAGGCACTCCAAAGGTGGCAATATTGTCAGCAGTAGAAACGGTAAACCCGGCTATGCAATCCACTGTGGACGCAGCCTGCCTGTGCAAGATGGCTGATCGCAAACAGATAAGAGGGGCAATCCTTGATGGCCCGCTTGCTTATGATAATGCTATTAGCCTGGAAGCAGCAACGGTTAAAGGGATTAAATCTCCTGTCTCAGGTGATGCCGATATTTTTCTTGCCCCCAACATTGAAGCGGGAAATATGCTGGCCAAACAGCTTATATTGCTTGGTGGCGCATCTTCGGCAGGGATTATTCTTGGTACCAGAGTGCCGATTATACTCACTAGCCGTTCGGATGGTGTACAATCGCGTATAGGCTCCTGTGCACTTGCCGTACTGATGGCAGATGCCATGCGTAAAGAGCTGCTTACCTGGCTTAAGGTAGAATAAATGCGTATTCTGGTAATCAATGCTGGAAGTTCGTCCGTAAAATTCAGCGTGTTTGACATGGCAACCGGCGAGCAATGCTTCAAATCAGAGATAGAGCGCATCACCTCTATAGAGGATGTGTTGGCTACGATCCCGAAAGAGCTTGAGAAAAAAGGACAGCACAAGGTTGATGCAATCGGCCACCGCATCGCACATGGCGGCAGCCTGTTCAGCAACTCCACGCTTATCAACGACGCGGTACTGGAAGACATAGAAGTCTGCGTGCCGCTTGCCCCGCTGCATAACCCGCCCATTCTTGCGGGCATAAAAATGGCACAGAAGGCATGGCCGCAAGTGCCGCAGGTGGCGGTGTTTGACACGGCTTTTCATCAAACTATCCCCGACTATGCCTTTACCTACGCCGTACCGGAAGGATGGCGCAAGGCAGGTCTCAGGCGTTATGGTTTTCACGGCACATCGCATCGATACATCATAGAACGTGTTGCAGAGGAACTGAAAACCCCCGCCGATAAACTGCGCATCATAAGCTGCCATTTGGGAAACGGTGCAAGCGTATGTGCCATCAAGAATGGTGTTTCCATTGATACGTCTATGGGCATGACGGCGCTGGAAGGGCTGGTCATGGGCACACGTTCCGGCGACGTTGATCCAGGTATTTTTACCTACCTCAACAGTAAATTCGGACTGTCTCCGCAGCAAGTTGAGGATGCGCTCTATCACAAAAGCGGCCTCGCTGCACTTTCCGGCCTCGGTAATGACATGCGGGACATTGAAAAGAAAGCCTCTGAAGGCGACAAACAAGCGATCCTTGCGTTGGAAGTATATGTATATCGTGTCAAAAAATATATTGGTGCGTATGCCGCTGCGATGGACGGCGTGGACGCCCTTGCCTTCACCGGCGGCATAGGCGAAAACTCCGTATTGGTACGCAGCCGTATTTGCAAGGGGCTGGACTTCCTCGGTCTATATTTTGATGACGGCAAAAACGCCCAGGTAAAGCTAACCGGCTACGAAGCACTGCAAATACAGCATACCTCTTCAAAAGTCCGCGTCCTCGTCACCCAGACCCGCGAGCAATGGATGATTGCGAAAGAAGTGTATCGGCTGATGCACACTTCTTCTGGCACCAGCCAACCTATGCTTAGTTCCACAATTTAGGACGTTATTCAATCCCCGACTAAAATTTTTCCGGAAAAAAAGGCGAAGGTGATGGCCAATATTCCGGGCGAGAAGTCCCACTGGTTCCTGCTCATGCCACCCGCTTAAGCTCTAAAACCTGCTTTCCAACATCAATAACTTCTTGATAATACCCGGTTCATAACGTGTGCAACAGGGATCACCGGCACAAATAACTTATTGATTAACAGAAGAATTACGTTAAACATATCATCTAATAAAACCAGACGTGAAAGGCTCAGATCATGAACGATGGGAGGAGAGTGGGTTTTAAGATAAGACGCTATCATCCTCGTCGTCCTCATATACTCTATCAGACGACGCTCGGACATCATATTGTTTCTATTGGTATCGTTATCGCTATAGCTATTATTTTAACAATCACAGCCTTTCACTTCGTAAATCCCAGAAATACTTTTGACATAAACCTGATTTCCTTCGGAGACATACTAACCGCAACAGTTAATACTTTTTACCGGATGTTTCTGGCTTATATCGTTTCGCTGACGATTGCCATTCCAATCGCTTTATTCATCGCCGGTACTCCGCTTACGCAGCGCATCTTTCTTCCGATAGCCGACATCTTACAGTCGGTACCTGTGCTCACATTCTTTCCTGTCGTTATCGTCTTTTTTACTGCTTACAACGCATTTGAATTTGCAGCAATATTTGTCATTTTTATGTCCATGCTCTGGAATATCGTCTTTCCTGTTATCGGTGGCCTGCAAACTATTCCTGATGATGTTAAGTCAGCAGCGACTGTTTTTAACGTCCACGGTTTTAGAAAATTCTGGCATATTACGCTTCCCGCCATCCTGCCATTTGTTATAACCGGATCACTGCTGGCTTGGGCTCAGGGGTGGACGGTCGTAATCGTAGCGGAAGTGCTGCATACCTATATTCCTCATGGAACCGCTTCGCAAGACTTGCTGGGTTTAGGAAGCCTTCTGGTGGACTCAAATACCGAAGGAAAGAATTCGGTTTTTGTAGCGACATTGGTAGCGATGATTCTCCTTGTTACTTTTATGAATTTTCTTATATGGCAACCGCTGCTCCATTTTGCCCAAAGATTCAGGTTTGACTGATGGACAATACTCAGATTGCTTTTACGAATGTCAATAAATCCTATGAAACGCCACCAGTTCATGTGGTGTATGATTTCTCGCTTTCCATAAATCGTGGAGAATTTTTTTGCCTGGTGGGAGCATCAGGATGCGGAAAATCGACAATACTCAAGATGATTGCCGGAATCGAAAACCCCACCAGTGGCACACTGGTAAAGCCTAAGCATGTCGGAATGGTATTTCAATCTTATGCGCTGCTTCCATGGTTGACTGTTGAGGATAATGTTGCATTTGCAGCACGTATGCGGAATTTTGGAGAAAGAAAAGTCAGGGACTTGACTGAAAAGTACCTCAAGATGGTGCATCTTGAGACGTTTGCTAAAAAGTATCCGAGAGAATTGTCTGGTGGTCAGAGACAGCGTGTCGGCATCGCACGCGCGCTTGCGGTAGAGTCAGATGTGTTGTTGATGGATGAGCCGTTTTCTGCGCTTGATCCGCTTATTTGCGATGAGTTACATGCAGACATACTGGAAATCTGGAAAGCCACAAAAAAGACGATCATTATGGTTTCCCATCATTTTGAAGAGGCGGTAGCGCTTGCCGACCGCATTGGGATAATACAAAATGGAACATTAAAAGAAATTATTCCTATAATGCTTCCGCGCCCCAGAAACGAAGATCAGGCAGCGTTTATACTTGAAGTAAAAAAAATCAGACATTGTCTATCTAGTCGTTAATTGACGGCAATCATCGGACGTTTATGTATTTCATGTTGGAGCGGCTTTCATAAACAACCCACCTTAATCCGGGACAGTCCGAAAAGTTTCCTCTCCCTTGAGGAGAAAAGAGTCCTGCACATTTGAGATTATTATATTCAGCTCAATAAATAACGGCACATCTTCCGTCATTGCTTGTTGTCAATCATTGTTGATATAATATATCCTCAACGAACTGCTGTTGAATAACAAGTGATACATGGAAATGATAAACAAAGGTATTCATTATGCGTTTCTGCTTGTTCTGGGAACAGTGTTGTTTGCTGTTTGTGCCGTGGATAATAAGCGTCTGGCTTTGTGGCATATCGTACATGATCAGTGCCTGGAAAATCAGGTGAAGAAAGGAACTCCGTCACCTTGCGAATATGCTGATGAGGAAAAAGGGTATGCGGTACTTAAGGATCGCAACGGAATAGCGCAGTATCTCCTGATTTCAACGAATCGTGTTTCCGGTATCGAGAGTCCGGAGATTATTTTGAAAGATGCGGTCAATTACTGGCAGGCGGCATGGCAGGCGAGAAAATTTGTTTTTCGGAAGCTTGGTCGCGAACTCAGGCGGGATGAAATAGGGATGGCGATCAATTCCTCTCTGGGACGCAGCCAGGATCAGCTGCACATCCATATCGACTGCCTGAAGCCGGATGTCACTCAAAGCCTTCGTGGTTATGAAGCCAAGTTAAGCGCTAATGGATCGAAACTGCCGTTTGAGTTTAACGGCCACCATTATAAGGCGATGCGGATCGACTCAGAAGATCTGCAGGATGTGAATCCATTTAGACTTCTTGCGGCGGAAGGCGGGGATATGAAGCGGGAAACGCTGGCAGTTGCGGGAGCAACGTTTTCCGATGGCAGGAAGGGATTTATCATGCTTTCGGACACCGCGGATCTGGCGCATGGGGACCGGGCAAGCGGCGAGGAATTGCAGGATCATGGGTGCAAGATTGTCACCCCTACCACCCCTACATCGGTAAAAAATTCTTCAGATTATTGCTGCGCATGAAGCCCTTCTGGCCGAGCTTTTTCACCTGTTTCATCATGGTTTCCATCTGCTGCCACGCTTTGAACAGCTTGTTGATTTCCTGCACGGTGGTGCCGGAGCCCCTGGCGATGCGCTGTTTGCGCGAGCCGTTGAGCAGCTTTGGGTTTTTGCGCTCCTTTTTCGTCATGGAAAGGATGATGGCTTCCTGACGTGCAAGGACTTTCTCGTCGATATTGGCATCCGCCATTTTTTCCTTGATCCTGCCAATGCCGGGCAGCATGCCCATCAAGCTTCCGATGCCCCCCATCCTCTTCATATTGCGCAATTGTGACAGCAGGTCGTCGAAATCGAAAGAGCCCTGCTGCATTTTCGCCGCCATTTTTTCCGCTTCGGCCCTGTCGATGGTTTCCGCTGCTTTCTCTACGAGCGATACCACGTCGCCCATATCGAGGATGCGGCCGGCGATGCGCGCCGGATGGAATTCCTCGAAGTCGCTGAGCTTCTCTCCTACGCCCGCAAACTTGATCGGCTGCCCGGTCACGGAGCGCATGCTGAGCGCTGCGCCGCCGCGCCCATCGCCGTCCAGGCGCGTGAGGATGATGCCGGTGACGCCTATCTTTTCGTTGAACTGCTTCGCGATGTTCACCGCGTCCTGCCCGGTGAGCGAGTCCGCAACCAGCAGGGTTTCAAGGGGATTGGAGAGCCGCTTGATTTCCTGCAGTTCCTGCATCATCTCGTCGTCTATGTGCAGGCGTCCCGCCGTGTCGAGCAATACAATGTCATAACCTTCCAGCTTTCCGGTGGTGAGGGCGCGCTTCGTTATCTCAGCGGGGTTTTCCCCTTCTACTATCGGCAGCGAGCCCACCAGTGCCTGTGAGGCGAGGACCTCAAGCTGTTTCTGGGCGGCTGGGCGGTAGGTATCGAGCGATGCGAGCAGTATCTTCTTGTTGTATCGGTTCTTAAGCCTGTATGCGAGCTTGCCCGTGCTGGTCGTTTTGCCTGACCCCTGCAGGCCTGCTATCAGGATGACGGCCGGCGGTGTGGCATTAAGATTAAGTTCCGCATACTCGCTTCCCAGAAGCTCTGTCAGGTGATCGTGCACGAGTTTTACCACCATTTGCGCCGGCGAGATGTTTTTTATCACCTCGGCGCCGATGGCTTTTTCCTTCAGGCTCTGAATAAAGGATTTCACAACCGGCAGCGCCACGTCCGCTTCAAGGAGAGCGATGCGCACTTCCCTGAATGCCGCGTCAATGTCCGCTTCGGTAAGCACGCCACGCCCGCGCAGCCTGTTAAGGGTGCCGGTTATTTTATCAGAAAGGGAATTAAACATACGCTGATTCATAGTCAATGTAAGCATGGAATGTCAAGAAAACCCTAGGGTGCGTTCCTACTTAAATGTTGAAGTGACTGTATAATTGGTATAAGCTTTCATCCGCTACTATTGCTGTTGTTTTGTAACAGGTTCTTTAAAATTTATGGAAAATCTACTGCTTCCGGCTGCGGCGGCTGGGCTGGTATTTGTGGTATTTCTGCTGATTGCCATCCCGTCCGTGTCAGGCGGCGAGTCCCAGCGTAAGAAGACGCTGCTAGGACGGATGATGGAAGACACCAGGATATATGATCCTGCCCAGGAGGACGTCAAACTCTTTAAGAATGCCCCTGGCGCAGATGGTTCTTTCGTCTGGCGGTTGCCAGGAGTGATGTTTACCTACCGGCTGTTATCCAGAGCCGGTTTATGGGAAAAGCGCAGAATCTTCTTCCTTGTGATGCTGGTTATATTTGCAAGTGTGGCCTTTGTCTTGCGGAAATTTGGTATATTGGGATTTGCAGCGGCATTGGCTATCTCCTACGCCGTACCGTGGAAATACCTGAATTTAAGAATTCACAAACGTAACCAGAAATTTCTTGAAATGTTTCCTGATGCGATTGATTTAATCGTCCGCAGCGTGCGTTCGGGTCATCCGATCAATACGGCCATGCGCATGATTTCCGAGAATATGGAAAGCCCGGTGCGCGATGAATTCAAACAGGTGACCGACGAGGTTTCGTATGGACGTACCCTGCCTGAGGCGCTCCGGCGCATGGCGGACAAACTCGATCTGGCGGACGTCAACTTCTTTGTTGTCGTTCTTTCCGTGCAGCAGGAGACCGGCGGCAGCCTTACGGAAGTGCTGACCAACCTTTCTTCTATCATCAGGAAACGCAAGCAGTTGCGTGCGAAAATCCGCGCCATGACTTCTGAGGGAAGGGCTACGTCCTACATACTGGGCGGGATACCCATACTGGAGTTCGGCGTATTGTATTATATTACGCCCTCTTATCTCGAGCCGTTGTTTACGACAGTGACCGGCAATATCATGCTTGCCGCCGCCGCCGCTTTGATTGTTGCTTCCCAGGTGGTCATACGCCAGATGATCAACATAGATATATGAGGGTATCCTTTAGTGCTCAGTAGAATATTACTTCCAGCCATTTCCGCCGCTCTTGTGTTCCTGTTCTATATGCTGGTCGTGCAGGCCATTTCCAGAAAGCAAAAGACCGACGAGCGCCTGCAGCGCATGATGGAAACCAAAGACACTGCAGGGCCTGATGACAATTTCATGGAGCAGCTGCGTTCTGAACAAGAACCATCGCCCTTTGCGATGCTTCTTTCGAAACTGTTTACGCTGCTTGGAGTCGACATCGAAGAGTACCACCGGAAAAACCAGCTGCGCTTTTACCAGGCCGGCATACAGTCGCCGGACGCCCATATATATTACCTGCTTTTCAGTCGTATAATCTCGGTGTTTCTGCTTGGGGTGGCGGCTTTTCTGGCGACCCAGAAAGATGCGGGCGCCCTGGGCTATCTTGTGGCGTTTATTCTTTCGATACTGGGAATTTTCGGCGCGGACATGATTATAAAGAACAGGCAGGAAAAAAGAAAGAAAGTGCTGCAGCATTCCTTCCCTGATGTTCTGGACCTGCTGCTCGCCTGCGTGGAATCGGGGCTGGCGCTCGACGGCGCTCTCTTGCGGGTATGCAGGGAGCTGGGGCATGCGCATCCCGAGATGACGCAGGAGTTAAACCGCACCCGCATAGAGTTAAGCCTGCTCAATGACCGTGCGCAGGCGCTTAATAACCTTGCAGAACGCAATGGATTGCTGGCGTTTCGCACATTGGTGACTTCCCTGCTGCAATCGGAAAAATTCGGAACCAGCCTGACCGATACGCTGCGCGTGATGTCGGAAGATTACCGTACCCAGCGCCTTATGCGCGCCGAGGAAAAGGCGGGACGCATTCCTGCGCTTATCACCGTGCCGCTCATTATGTTCCTGCTGCCAGCCTTGTTCCTCATCATACTGGGGCCGGCGATTATTACCACCATGAATACCCTGATGAAGTAATTTATCAGGCCTACACCCTGTTTAAGCGCGTGGATGCGCCTTGTTGTATACGTTTAAGAATCTTTCGTGTTCGATCTTGGTGTAGCGCTGGGTAGTGGACAGATCCGCATGTCCCAGCAGCTCCTGGATAGTACGCAGATCGCCGCCGCTGGCGAGCAAATGAGTCGCAAAGCTGTGGCGGAAGGCGTGGGGGGTTGCTGTGTCAGGCAGTCCGAGGGCAGCACGTAAATCCCGTATGGCCTTCTGGAATAGTTCCGGCCGGAGCGCCTTGCCGCGTGCGCCCCTGAATAAGGGCTTGCTATTTTCAAGGTTATAGGGGCAATGTTTCCTGTATTCCGCGATCGCAGCATGAATTTGGGGCAGGATCGGGACCATACGCTCTTTATTCCCTTTGCCTTTTATAACGATGGAACTGGCATTTGCAGGTATGGCGGACGGCGTAAGCGACAGCGCTTCGCTGATGCGCAGCCCGCAGCCATAGATCAGGGTAAGCAGCGCCACATCGCGTAATTGTACCCACATCGCCTCATGTTCGCTGCCTACCGTGCCAAGCGAGGCAAGGGCCTGTTCCTTCAGCAGGGCTTTGAGCAGCGATTTCGGAAGTTTCGGGGTGCGTATATGGAATATAGCCGGATTATCGGCTATTTCCTGCTTTTTCATATAGCGGTAGAAACTGCGGGCGACGGATAATGCGCGGGCGGTGGATTTGGCTGCGAGGCGGTCATTATGCCTTGCGGTGAGCCAGCTGCGGAAATCCCGCAGCGTAAGGGCAGAAAGGGTGGAAATGGTCACTGTATTTCCCGTATGCAGGCCGATGAAATCAAGGAAATTCCTGATGTCCGTCTCATACGCGATCACAGTATGGGGCGAGGAAGACCGGTTATGTGCCAGCCAGTCAAGCCATGCGTCCACCGTCCTGCGCAACTGGCTGTCGGTGTTGGTAGTAGCTGAAAGCGCCATAATTACAGGTTTATTTTGATCTTTTTGCGGTTTTTATCAATGGCCACGTACACCAGCCTTCCTTCCGTCACTTTGAGTTTCTCCCCGGTTTCCCTGCGCTCGACGAACGTTTCCACGCGGACAGTGATACTGGTGTTGCCGATTCTTTCTATGTGCGAATAGCATTCAAGGCAGTCGCCGATGAATACCGGCAGCAAGAACTGCACGTTTTCCATGGCCACCGTAACCACGCGTGTCTTGGCAATCCGCCTTGCCGGTATGGATCCGGCCACGTCCATCATGCTTAAAATCCAGCCGCCAAAAACATCCCCGTCAGGGTTCGCATCCTTAGGCATGGCAACTATACGGATAGCGGGTTCAGTCATAATGTATTTTATATATCTTATGGCGGATAAGGTGACAAGAAGTGTTATATACGCCCTCTAGTCCCGCTAATCTGGTTGACTTCTGCACATAATACACAATAATATGTGTATATTTCTAATTATACATATTCCCATGAGCAAATCCGTTCTGATCATCATCACCGGCAGCATTGCTGCCTATAAGACGCTGGATGTTATCCGCCGCCTGCGTGAGCGCAGCGCCAAAGTCACCGCCATCCTCACGAAGGGCGGCGCGGAATTCGTGACCCCGCTTTCCGTGGCGGCGCTTTCCGGCGGTGAAGTTTACAGCGATCTTTTCTCTCTCAAGGATGAAAGCGAGATGGGGCATATACGGCTTTCGCGCGAGAACGATCTGATCGCGGTCATCCCGGCAAGCGCGGATATCATCGCGAAGATGGCGAACGGGCTGGCGGATGATCTGGCAACTGCCACGCTGCTTGCAACTGACAAGCCGGTCATCATCGCCCCGGCCATGAATACGCGGATGTGGGAGCATTCCGCCACGCAGCGCAATATTGAAAGGCTGCGCAAGGACAATATCCGGGTCATAGAGCCTGCGGACGGGGAGCTCGCCTGCGGGGAAACCGGAAACGGGCGGCTTGCGGATGTGGATACCGTCGCTGAAACAATACTGCGTGAGCTTTCCGGCGAAAGGCCGCTTGAAGGGCTTTCCGCATTGGTGACCAGCGGCCCGACCTATGAGCCGATCGATCCGGTGCGCTTCATTGGCAACCGCTCATCAGGCAGGCAGGGTTACGCGATAGCGGAGGCGCTTCATGAAGCGGGCGCCGAGGTAACGCTGGTTACGGGACCGTCCGCAGAGCCGCTTCCTGAACAGGTACGTGTGGTCAGGGTGGAGACGGCGGAGGAAATGCTTGCTGCCAGCACATCGGCGCTTCCTGCGGATATTGCGGTGTGCTGCGCTGCTGTTTCCGACTGGCGGGCGAAGAAGCCGCTGATGCAAAAGATGAAAAAAAGGGCGAATGAAACGCCGCCCGCGATTGATCTTGCGCTTAATCCTGATATATTGCATACGCTTTCCCATCTTAAAACCGGGCGTCCCGCGCTTGTCATAGGGTTTGCGGCGGAGACCGACAACCTTAAGAAAAATGCCATTGCCAAGCGCCAGTCCAAAGGATGCGACTGGATCGTAGCCAATGATGTTTCCGGCTCAAAAGTATTTGGAGAAGATAATACCAATGCTTTGTTTATTACCGGAAACAGCGCGGAAGAGTGGGGCTCTTTAAGCAAGAAAGATCTGGCTGCGAGGCTGGTCGGGAAAATCGCTCAACATGTTAATAAAAAAGACAAGACATTAAAGGGTGTTTGTTAACCACTTACACAAGGGATACTGATATGACAAAAGTTGCCATTCAATTATTGCCGCATGCGGAAGGCCTGCCGCTTCCCGAATATGCCACATCCCATAGCGCCGGGATGGATCTGCTCGCGGCGGTGGATAGCGATCTGGTGATAAGGCCCCGCAGGCACGCGCTGGTGAAAACTGGCATCAGCATCGCACTGCCGGACGGTTATGAGGCGCAGGTAAGGCCGCGTTCGGGCCTGGCGCTCAAATACGGAGTCACTGTGCTTAACGCTCCTGGCACGGTAGATGCGGATTACCGGGGAGAGATCGGAGTTATCCTTGTCAACCATAGCGATGAGGATTTTACAGTCACGCGCGGCATGCGCATAGCGCAGCTCATCATCGCGCCATATACCCGTATTGCCTGGGAAACGGTCAAGGCCCTGGAGGAAAGTGAACGCGGCGCAGGCGGGTTCGGTTCCACAGGTTTAAAAGCAAAGAAGAAAGCATGATCCAACTGCCGAGAAAAATATTCTATGCCATGGAGGCGGTGTTATATATTGCGTATAACGGCGCCCACGGGCGCATTGCGAGCAAGGAGATTGCGCAGAAGCAGAATATGCCGCCGCGTTATCTTGAGCAGATCATGCAGAAACTGGTGCATGCCGGGGTGCTGAAAGGCGTGCGCGGGCCGCATGGCGGTTACCTGCTTGCGCGAGAGAAGCGGCGCATCACGCTGGCCGATATTTACAAGGCGGTGGGCGAGGATGAAGGCGTACCGTCCTCAACGCCGCTTGGCAACAAGGTGATCCTGCCCATCATGAAGGAAGTGCAGGCGAATATCCTGCAGCATATGGAAGGCATTTCGATCAACGACCTGTACCAGCAGGCCGGCAGCCGCAATATCCGTAAGGCGGCGGACGAAAAGAACGATTTTAACATTTGAGCAATCATTCAGTGATAGGAGATACATTATGACAGCAGCCGTTTTGAAATTCGAGCCCGCAAAGCTTGATGCTCCCGGACGCGGAAGAATTTATGAAAATATCCTTGCGACCGTTGGCAACACGCCACTGGTACGCCTTAACCGGATCACGAAAGAAGCGGGGGTGGTGGCCGATATTGCCGCAAAGCTCGAATTCTTCAACCCGCTTTCCTCGGTAAAGGATCGCATTGCGCTTTCGATGGTGGAAGCGGCCGAGGCGGCTGGGAAGCTCAAACCTGATTCCGTATTGGTAGAGCCTACTTCCGGCAATACCGGGATTGCGCTCGCGTTCGTCTGCGCGGCGAAGGGTTATAAACTCATTCTCGTGATGCCCGAAACCATGTCGCTCGAACGGCGCAAGATGTTGAAGATTTTAGGCGCAGAGCTTGAACTCACTCCGGCAGGTAAGGGCATGCGGGGTTCGATCGAACGTGCGGAGGAGATAGTGGCAGGAAACCCGAAGGCATTGATACTGCAGCAGTTCAGCAATCCGGCGAATCCGGAAATTCACCGCAAAACAACGGCGCTTGAGATTTGGAATGATACGCAAGGTAAGGTTGACGTATTCGTCACCGGCGTCGGCACAGGCGGCACCATTACCGGCGTGGCGCAGGTGCTTAAGAAGAAAAAACCGGATATCCGGATCATCGCGGTCGAACCGGAGGACAGCCCCGTGCTCTCCGGCGGCAAGCCCGGCCCGCACAAAATCCAGGGCATCGGCGCAGGCTTTATTCCCGACAATCTCGATCGTTCGGTGATTGACGAAGTCATCACGATAGGCAACGAAACTTCCTTCTCC
This sequence comes from uncultured Rickettsiales bacterium, assembly GCA_964454545.1. Classification (GTDB taxonomy): domain Bacteria; phylum Pseudomonadota; class Alphaproteobacteria; order Rickettsiales; family JABCZZ01; genus JABCZZ01. The sequence continues at coordinate 9,393 of CAYVTI010000026.1, read as the reverse complement.
ATCGCGCGCAGGGTGGCGCGGACGGAAGGCATTCCCGTGGGCATATCTTCAGGCGCCACGATCGCCGCCGCGCTCGAAGTCGGCAAACGGCCGGAAATGAAGGGCAAGCTGATTGTGGTGATCGCGGCTTCTTCTGCGGAACGTTATCTTTCTACGGATTTGTTCGCTGAGTAATATGAGCCATTGATTTATAATGATGTTCATCCACTCATTTTTCGCTATGTGTATAACTGTTGTGTGGAAATGGGCATTATCAATTTTAGATATTTCTCATAGAGCGTTTTTGATTTAAGTGACTACAAAAACGCTCCCGTTCTTTAATGGCGCTCAAGCGCCGCGCAGGCTGCGCTCGCCCTTGGTCCCCCATGTCGCGCTTCGCTTGCACGGGGCCGAAGGCTCACAGTCTTCACTGTAACGCGCCTCCAATATAATATAACCTGATTTTTGGATAAGGAAATCAAATATGCTCTAATCACCCCGTCTTTGTATACTCGGGAACAAGCTTCTGCAGCAGGCCTACCGCCTTCTTTGTATCGCGTTTCATGCATGCCCCGCGGAGTTCCGAGAATAGCTTCTGAATATCCAAAAGCGAGGCATGGCGCGGATTGGCGATATGGACGCTTTCATGCGCGGTCCGGCGCACTTCGGAGAGGTGAAACAGTTCCTCGAACATCTTTTCGCCCGGACGCAGGCCGGTAAATTCTATTTTTATATCACTGTACGGCTTGAGCCCGGCAAGCCGGATCATCTGCTCGGCCAGATCGAGGATACGCACCGGCTGCCCCATATCCAGCACATAGATCTCACCGTTATCATCCCCAAGCGCCGCCGCCTGCAGGACAAGCTCCACCGCCTCGCGCACCGTCATAAAATAGCGCATCATGTCCGCGTGGGTCACGGTAAGCGGCCCGCCCGCTGCAAGCTGCTGCTGGAAAAGCGGAACGACCGATCCGGTCGAACCCAGCACATTGCCGAAGCGCACCGTCATAAAACGTGTTTTATTATCGGGATTCTCGCCATTGCCAAGCGCCTGGCAATAGCTTTCCGCGGCACGCTTGCTCGCGCCCATAACGCTTGAGGGGTTCACCGCCTTGTCGGTCGAGATCATGACCATGACAAGCGCCCCGTGCCTGACACAGGTTTCCGCAACGCATTCCGTGCCGAATATGTTCACGAGCATGGCCTCTTCCGGGTTAGCCTCGGCAAGCGGCACATGCTTGATGGCGGCGGCATGAAAAACAATCTGCGGTTTCTCGCGCGCGAACAGGTCTTCCAGGTGCTCTCTGTCCCTGACATCCCCGATGATCGCCATACGTTCAAGCCGCGGGAACTGTTTGCCGAGTTCCATATCGATCTGGTAAAGCGCGTATTCGGACAGCTCAAACAGGATAAGCTTCGCGGGATTGAAATCTGCGATCTGCCGCGCCAGCTCACTGCCTATCGTACCGCCCGCACCGCTGACCAGCACGGTCTTGCCCGTGATAAATTGCGCCACGGGTTTTTTATCATGCACGTTCTGCGCGCGGCCGAGCAGATCTTCCACCGCTATTGGCCGGATCTCCATCTTGTCCTCTACCCCGTGCTTGAATTCGCTGAGGCGCGGCATACGGGCAAGCGGAATGCCAAGTTTTTCCGTAATACCAAACAGATGGCGGACTTCCCTTCCCTCCAGTGTATCGTAAGTCAGTATCGCCTTCTGCGGTTTCAGGCCACGTTCCGCCAGCCTTTCTACCAATTGCGGCAGGGTTTCCGTATGATCGATGGTGATATTATGGATCGAATTGCCGATACGGCTGGTCTTATTGTCCACAATCCCCACCACCACATACTGCGAGGAAACGCCGGAACGGGTATCGCGCAGGAAAAGTTCCGCCCTGTCGCCTGCGCCAATCAGTATTACCGGAATGCGGTTATCGGCGCCCAGACTGACGTTTAAGCCAAGTCTTTTATCGCGCCATATGCGGTAGAGAAAACGCGGCGCGCCAAGCATGGCAAGCAGCAAAAGCCAGTGGATAAAAGGAACGGAACGCGGAATGCCTTCCAGGCGGTTGACCAGAAACAACGTCAGGTAAAACAGCAGCGTGGCGACAGTGACCGATTTGATGATGGCGATTAAATCCGGGGTGGAGGCGTAGCGCCACAACCCCCGGTAAAGCTTCATGACGTAGAATATGCCAAATGATACGGACGAGCAGAGCAGCGCGGACAGAATAAGGTTGTCCATGCCGGTATACGCGCTTATGTCGTCGCCCAGGCGCAGGCAGAGCGCAAGCAGGAAGGCCGCGCCCGCCATTGCCGTATCGTGCGTGGCAATCCAGAACCGGCGGGAATGGAAAATTCTTATCATATTATACTGTCTTACATCATTACGCGCGACAATATACCGGGCACCAGCACATTTACAAACAAAGAAACGGCAATCGCCGGTCCGAACGGAAATATAGGCCCGCGGCCCGAGAGACGCCATAGTATCCCTGTTATGATACCCATAAGGCCGGATAAAAACAGAAACGGCACGAAATCAAGGAGCGGTATCCAGCTTCCCGCGACACAGAAAAATTTGACGTCTCCAAAACCCAGGCCGTCTTTCTTGCGGAAAAATATATAGCCGTAATGGAGAGCCAGGCCCAGGGTAAGGCCAAATGCTATTGAAGAAAGAACGGCGTCCGCTTCGGAATCGTTATGGAACTGATATGCCATGCCAGTCGCCAGCATGGCGATCTGGATGCTGTCCGGAATAATGAAATGCTCCAGATCCGTGACGATGAGTATGGCAAGCTCCGTGGCAAGCAACGCAAGCAGCACGGTATTAGAATTAACGCCGTTAAAATAGACTATCGCCATGAAAACAAAGCCCATGCTTAATTCCACCAACGGGTAACGCACGCTTATCCTTGTATGGCAATACCTGCATTGCCCCTTCTGGAAAAGCCAGGAAAAAAGCGGCACAAGGTCGGCAACACGCAGCGGCGTGCTGCAATTCGGGCAGTAGGAGGGCTTAAAAACAATTTCCTGCGATCTCGGCAGGCGATAGCTTGCCATCGATACGAAGCTACCCGTCGAAATTCCAAACAGAAAGGCAAAAGGGAGAAATATATACAGGTTGTAATTATCTAACATCTTTTTTATATCTTGTTGTGATCCTTAACCACGGTATAATACATAATTAAGTAAAGTATAAATAAATGAATAAACCCATAATAGCAATCGCGTCTGATCACGCCGGTTTCGAACTCAAGGCGCTCCTTAAGGAACTCCTGAAGGAGTACGCCGCCAGCGCGCTTGATCTCGGAACCAATGACGGAACTTCCGTCGATTATCCGGATTACGGCAACCTGCTGGCGGAAGCTGTTACTTCCGGCAAGGCGCAGTACGGCGTCGCGATCTGCGGTTCAGGAATCGGCATCAGCATCGCGCTCAACCGCCATAAGGGAATACGCGCCGCGCTGTGCCATGACGGGCTTTCAGCTTCCCTTTCCCGCCAGCATAACAACGCCAATGTGCTATGCCTCGGCTCCCGTCTTATCGGAACGGAAACCGCGGCCGACTGCGTAAGGCAGTTCTTCACCACCGCCTATGAAGGCGGCAGGCACGATAAAAGAATAAACAAATTAGGATAATGTAACTCCAACTGGGTTTTATGATTATGCAGACCATATTGATTACCGGCGGCGCCGGGTTTATCGGCTCCAATATCGCGGCCAGACTCTGCGCGCGCGGAACGCATCGCGTGGTGATATGCGACACGCTCGGCACAGGGGATAAATGGCGCAACCTGCGTAATCATTCCGTCTATGAGATCATCCCGTCCGGCAACCTGTTCTACTGGCTTGAGATGTATGCAAGCTCACTGGACGCCATCATCCATATGGGCGCGATCTCTTCCACCACGGAAACCAATGTCGATCTCTTTCTGGAAACCAACCAGACGCTATCTACCCTGATTTTCCGCTGGTGCGCGGAGAACGCCAAACGCTTTATCTACGCGTCTTCCGCTGCGACATACGGCGATGGCGCACAGGGATTTGAGGACGACGCGTCGCTCAAATACCTGGATACGCTGCGCCCGCTCAATCCTTACGGCTGGAGCAAGCATCTGGTGGATCGTTATATCGCACGATCCATCGCGCTTGGCGAACATTCCCCGCCGCAATGGGCAGGGCTCAAATTCTTCAACGTCTATGGTCCAAACGAATACCATAAGGAAGATCAGCGCAGCGTCGTTGCAACCAAATTCGCGGATGCGGCAGCGGGCAAGCCCGTAAAACTCTTTAAATCTTACCGCCCGGACTTCAAAGACGGCGGACAGATGCGCGATTTCATCCATGTGAAAGACTGCGTGAATGTCGTCCTGTGGCTGCTCGATAACCCGAAAATCTCCGGCTTTTATAACGTCGGAACCGGCAAGGCGCGCAGCTTTGACGATCTTGCGCGCGCGCTTTTCGCAGCGCTCGGCAAAGAGCCGAAAATCGATTATTTCGATATGCATGAGACCATGCGCGACAAATACCAGTATTTCACGGAAGCCAAAATCGACCGCCTGCGCAAGGCCGGTTACACCGCTGAATTTTCTTCACTTGAAGACGGCGTGAAAGACTACGTGCAGAATTACCTGATGAAGGCTGATCCTTATTTATAATGCTCGCTTACCCGCATATATCGCCGGTTGCGCTGCAGATCGGCCCATTGGTCATACGCTGGTATGCGCTGGCCTACCTCACCGGCGTGCTCTCCGGCTGGTGGCTCGCGGGCAAGCTTAATGCAGAAACTTCACCGCCCATACTCAGCAAAGAAGCCTATGACGATATCATGGTCTGGGTCATCATCGGCATCATCCTGGGCGGCAGGCTGGGATACATTCTTTTTTACAAGCCGGATTTTTATTTGGAGCATCCGCTGGAAGCGCTCATGGTCTGGCATGGCGGCATGTCCTTTCATGGCGGATTAATCGGCACCGGCATTGCCGCACTATTTTTCGCCCGTAAATATCACATTAAATTCCTGCGCCTGACCGATATCATGGCGGTGGTCGCCCCCATCGGGATTTTTCTCGGACGTCTTGCCAATTTCGTCAATGGCGAGCTTTACGGCAGAGTGACAAACAGTCCGTTCGGCATGATATTTCCGGATAGCGACGGCCTGCCCCGCCACCCCAGCCAGCTTTACGAGGCAAGCCTCGAAGGCGTCTTGCTTTTTGTGATCCTGCTGGCGACCGCCACAAAGACCAGCGCACTTGAGAAAACCGGGCTCCTAAGCGGGATGTTCCTCATCGGCTACAGCATCACCCGCAGTACCGCCGAGCTTTTCCGCGAGCCGGATTCCTTCATCCACTTTCTGCCTGACTATATAACGATGGGGCAACTGCTTTCCATCCCCATGCTTCTTGTCGGCCTGTATCTGGTTTATGCCGCTCAAAGAACAGCTCATTGAGCATATACGCTCGCACGGCCCCATGAACGTCGCCAAATATATGGCGGTATGCGCTTCGCATTACTATGCCACGCGTGATCCCTTCGGCGCGGCAGGCGATTTCACCACCGCTCCCGAAATAAGCCAGGTATTCGGCGAACTCATCGGTGCATGGCTCGATGACCGCTGGCACCACACCTGCGCATCACAGGCCATTATCTGCGAAATGGGTCCGGGGCGCGGCACCTTGATGAAAGACATCCTGCGCGTCACGCGCAATTCCGGATTGCATGAAAATATCGATATCCATCTGATAGAGGCAAGCCCTGCCTTACGCGAGATACAGACGCGCACGCTCAAGCTTTCGCATACCCGTATATACTGGCATGATTCACTTGAGAACCTGCCGCCACTACCGCTTTTTCTGGTTGCCAATGAATTTTTCGACGCGCTGCCCATCCATCAGTATACGGACACAGGCGAAAGAAAAATAGACGTCATGGACAACAGGCTGGTGTTTACGCCGGAAGGAAAAATAGTGCGCGAATCTTCACCTATGTCAGTTACAATCATGGCCCAGATCGCCACCCACATAAAAATGTATGGCGGCGTGGCGCTCATCATCGATTACGGCTATGACGGCGAAACACAGGCCGATACGCTGCAGGCGGTAAAAGCGCACCAGTATGCCGGGCCGCTGGAAGATCCGGGCGAAGCTGATATTACCGCGCATGTGGATTTCAGGGCGCTCAAGAATGCAGCCGTTGAAGCGGGCGCGCATGCCTGGGATATTATCGGGCAGGGCGCGTTTCTCACCCGGCTGGGGGCGGAGCTGCGTGCCACCGCCTTATGCAAAAGCGCCTCACCGCAACAGCAGGAAAAAATCCTGTCAGGAGTAGGGCGGCTCCTGTCGCCGCAGCAAATGGGTAGACTATTTAAAGTTATGGCGGTAACATCCGATCCAGAAAAACCACCGGGGTTTTAGATGAATGAGGTTCTAAGGGATTAAGGTTCTGAGAGGCTTTTTACCCTTAGCCCCTTAATCCCTCAGCCCCTTCTAAAAAGGAGCCTATGTGAACAAAATTTATCCTGACGCAAAGACAGCCCTGAAAGGGTTGCTGTTTGACGGCATGACCATCATGTCGGGCGGTTTCGGCTTATGCGGCATTGCTGAACATTGCATACTGGCGCTGCGCGAATCAGGCGTTAAGGACCTGACCATCATCAGCAATAACTGCGGGGTGGATGACTTCGGCCTCGGCATCCTGCTCAAAACCCGGCAGATCAAGAAAATGGTGTCATCCTACGTGGGCGAAAACAAGATATTCGAGCAGCAGTTCCTCTCCGGGGAACTCGCGCTCGAATTCAATCCGCAGGGCACGCTGGCCGAGCGCATACGCGCAGGCGGCGCAGGCATCCCGGCGTTTTACACCAGAACGGGCTACGGCACCGTGGTTGCGGAAGGCAAGGAAACACGCCAGTTCAACGGCGAGAACTACGTGATGGAAACCGCTCTCACCGCCGATCTCGCTATTGTAAAAGCATGGAAAGCTGATCATTCCGGCAATCTTGTTTACCGTAAGACTGCGCGCAATTTTAACCCCATTATGGCAACCGCAGGCAAGGTAACGGTGGCGGAAGTAGAGGAGCTTGTCGGGAACGGCGAACTGGATCCGGACAATATCCATACGCCCGGGATTTTTGTACAGCGTGTGTTCGCCGGCAAGAATTTCGAGAAGCGGATTGAGAATAGGACGGTAAGGGTATAGGGATTTCGGGGCGGATATGTAAAACCCTAACCCCTCTTCCCTAAGCATTTGAGGAGACATTATGACATGGACACGTGACGAAATGTGCAGGCGCGCTGCCAAGGAGCTTTATGACGGCGCATATGTGAATCTGGGCATCGGCATGCCGACGCTGGTCGCCAATTTCGTGCCTGAAGGCATGCAGGTCATCCTGCAGAGCGAAAACGGCATGCTCGGCATGGGTCCCTTCCCTGCCGAAGATGAAGTCGATCCTGACCTCATCAACGCGGGCAAGCAGACCATCACCGAACTGCCGTACAGCAGCTACTTCGACAGTGCGTCCTCTTTCGGCATGATCCGCGGCGGGCATATAGATTTAAGCATTCTCGGCGCGCTACAGGTGTCGGAAACCGGAGATCTCGCCAACTGGATGGTCCCGGGCAAAATGGTCAAGGGCATGGGCGGCGCGATGGATCTTGTAGCCGGCGTAAAAAAAATCGTTGTCCTCATGGAACATAACGCCAAGGACGGCAGCCCGAAGCTCGTAAAGAAATGTTCGCTGCCGCTCACGGGCGTCAATGTCGTGGACATGATCATCACCGAGCTCGGCGTGTTTGTGATTGAGAACGGCAGGCTGCGGCTTGCTGAAGCCGCAGAAGGCGTGAGCGCCGACGAGATAAGGAAACGCACGGAGGCGAGTTTTATCGTATGATGCCTGTGCGCCAGGAAGTTGAAACATTGCAGTGGTACATCGATGCCGGGGTGGACGAAGCCTCCGACGATGCGCCGCGCAATTATTTCGCTTCCGAGGTAAAAGAAGAAATTCCGGGTAATGTGCCTCCGAAGCCGGCCATAAAAAATCCCGCGCCTTCCGTCGCGAAATTTGCCGCTCCCGCTACGCTGCCCCTGCATAGCTCCGTCGCGGCCAGTATCGCGGAAGCGCGCAGGCTGGCGGATGAAGCGGCAACTCTGGAAGATCTAAGAAACGCCGTATGCGGCTTCGAAGGCTGCGCGATAAAGAAAACCGCGACTAACACCGTATTTGGCGACGGCAACCCGGAATCGCGCCTCATGCTGATAGGCGAAGCGCCGGGCGCGGATGAAGACATACAGGGCATCCCGTTCTGCGGTGTGAGCGGCAAGCTGCTCAGTAAAATGCTGGCGGCCATCGGCTATGACCGCAGCAATTATTATATCACCAACACCCTCTTCTGGCGCCCGCCCGGCAACCGCCAGCCGAGCGCGGACGAGCTTGCGGCATGCAGGCCGTTCGTGGAAAAACACATCGCGCTCATCGATCCGCAGCTCATCGTCATGGTGGGAGGCGTCGCCGCCAAGTCGCTGCTCGGCACCGAGCAGGGCATCACCCGGCTGCGCGGGAAGAATTATACCTACAGAACGCCCTATATGGACAAGGATTACGACGCCGCCGTCATCTACCACCCCTCCTACCTCCTGCGCCAGCCGGGCAGCAAGCGCGTCACCTGGCAGGATCTGCTGGCGATAAAGAAGGTTCTTGGCGCTATTGCTTAAACTAAACACTAATAATTGACAGCGTTGATGACCGCGTTTTAAACGCGTATACACTCATCATTCAATTGCGGTTTCAGAGCCTATATTACGCCAGTAATGGTGTGGCAATAAGGACTCTTACCCTGCCGTTTAATCAGGAAAAATTTAGTTTCCTATTGCTTTTCAGATAATTACCGTTGTCTTGGCAACAGAATTAAGTATACTGCCTGTGGATTTAAGAGCCTCAGATACAATAACATACTAAAAAGGAAAGAGAAATGGCCACTCAGGCAGCAAGCAGGATGGACAGCGGCGCCCATGTGAATACGCGCAAGGACGGATTCTTCAGCGAATCTCTGGCAAAAAGCGACAGCATTATTTACGCGGCGATGGAAAAAGAACTGAATCGCCAGCGTACTCAGATTGAGCTTATTGCATCTGAAAACATCGTAAGCCGCGCTGTAACCGAAGCGCAGGGCTCGGCGCTCACGAACAAATATGCCGAAGGCTATCCCCACAAGCGTTATTACGGCGGGTGCGAGTTTGTCGATATCGTGGAAGAAGTCGCCATCGATCGCGCAAAAGAGCTGTTTAACTGCAGCTATGCCAACGTGCAGCCCAATTCCGGCTCGCAGGCCAACCAGGGCGTATTTAACGCGCTGCTGCAACCCGGAGATACCATCCTCGGCCAGTCGCTTGCCGCAGGCGGCCACCTCACCCACGG
>CAYVTI010000025.1:0-34488 GCA_964454545.1 uncultured Rickettsiales bacterium | reverse complement strand
CCGGTAATTCCCATAGCTTAATATACGGAATTTTTACGGCTTTCACTTAATTTTTATACCCTAATTACATCATGACTGGTATATGTCACGCATTGTCCGAATAGTTATTTCAGGAGATGCAGTTGATAAACATACAGAAATTATCCGCAGCAGCGGTATTATTTATTATTGCACTTACACAACCTGTGCTGGCGGACAACAAAGATACTGCCAAAACCTGCGATCCCTACATCAACTATTCCTGCCTGGATAGTTATCTGGGTGATGATGTTGCCAGCCGGTTCTTCAATTATTATGCGCTTGAAACAGGCCATGCCACCGCACCTGCTGATCCTAATGCGCCTCCATCGCATCGCGCAGGCTGGCCTGCGACACCAGAATCCACACCGCCGATGCCGTTTACCGAATGGCCTTATGGCGCGACTACCTCAATTGGAGTGAACCGTCCCAATTCTATAGATAGCCCGTTCATGACAGCCATTGCGAATACTTCCACCGGCAAATGGCTGCAGGATAGCCATATACAAATCTATGGCTGGGTTAACGGCGGCTTTAACATCAGCAGCAATACCCAAAAGCGCGGCGGCAATGCGCCGATGGCTTATATGTACACCCCGAACACGGCAGAGCTGGATCAAGCCGTTATCTACATAGAACGTGTTCCGGATACGGTACAGACGGATCACGTGGACTGGGGATTCCGCCTGTCAGGACTGTATGGCGAAAACTATCGTTATACCACAGCCTACGGCATCGCAAGCTATCAGCTTTTGAAAGATAACCGCATTAACGGCTACGATTTTCCCATGGAGTATGGTGAATTATACATCCCTAAGGTGGCTGAAGGCCTGCTATTGCGGTTAGGACGCTACATATCAATCCCTGATATTGAAGCGCAGCTTGCGCCCAATAACTACATGTATTCCCATTCGATGACCTACAGTTTCGACAATTATACCAATGAAGGACTGGTCGCCACTTTAGCGGCCACCAAACAGCTTATATTGCAACTGGGAATAGTGGATGGAACCGAGACGGCAATATGGAATAAAGGCAAGACATTGTCCAACCTTGATCCCAACCCGATATATCCCAACTCGACATTTAAGAAAGATCCTGGTTACCAGCCAACCCTCGTTGCCTGCGCACGTTATACATGGAACAATGGTGATGATGACATTTATCCTTGCGTTGATGGTATCAATAACGGCGAATGGGGGTATAATAACCTGCAATGGTATGGTTTCACCTATTACCATAAATTCAACGACAAATGGCATTTGTCCTATGAATTGTACGACCTATATCAGAGGAATGTTCCCAATATCAATAACCCTGCCGTACAGGGTTTTATTGCGAATGGCGGAACACCATTTTCTCCACAATACATCCCGTTCAATGCGCCGAACGCTGCTCAATGTGACAGTGCTACCGATCTGACCTGTACAGCCAATGTGTTCGCCACCGTGGCTTATCTCAATTACCAATTCTCGCCGCTTGATAATCTCTCGTTCCGCCCGGAATTCTATGATGACATGCAGGGGCAGCGTACCGGTGTTAAAACCCGATATGCCAATTTTGGCATCGGCTGGCAGCATTGGCTTTCGCCACAAATCGAATTCCGTCCTGAAATCGACTATGATCGTTCCATCGACAGGCCTGCCTTCAACGCAAACCCCTCGAGGAACATTGTTCCCAATAGAGATTACACCGTACTGGGCACGATGGATGTCATCCTGCATTATTAAGGGGTATGGGCAGAATCTTTGGCTAAGGACGATTCCTGACTGATATTCCGCTGCCATTTGTTGCTACCGGATGATACCGGGCTTTGCTGGCCGGAGAGTTCTTCTCTTGCGGCGTTCCTTGCGGTTTCTTTTGCTTTCTCCAGCAGCTCCTGTTTATCCTGCTGGTTTTCCTTCACGCCGATTTTATGCGCTCTATACTGGGCATAAATCGCTGTACCCCACGCGGCAATATTGGTTATTACTGTGGCCACCACTGCTTTGGCAGCGTTACGCCTGGCGGCTAATAATCCCAAAAAATCGGAAAGAATTGCAACGCTGGAGGCCACAAACGACAGCTCCATCCATTGTGAGTGGACAGAGTGCGAGTCGGGCTTGTCCTGTTTTTGATCTGGTCGGGAAGATGGGATATTTTCACTATCCATATAAATGATATAATGGGGGAATAAGCTTATTCTGGAGTTTTCTACGTATAGGAAGTGTATTGATTAGGGTATAGAGCGTAAATAAACGTAAAAATATCTCTGTGCAACTCCTTATTATATCGCTACATGCCGCCCGATTTCAACAAGCGAGTCGGAAGGCAGCCGGAAATAATCGCTGACATGCAGGGAATTGCGCTGCATGAAGGAGAATACTGCCTCTACCCATCGCGGCAGGCGGTTTCTATCATTACCGGGCACTACCGTTTCATGGCCTACATAGTAGGTGAGATCGGACAAATCAATATTACATTTCTGCGCATGCGCCTGTTTAAGCAGTGCGGGAATATCAGGCCTTTCCATAAAACCGTAACGGGCAACGGCACGCCAGACATGAGGCGCGATTTCCTGAAAAGTCATGCGCTGTTTATTCCTGATCCAGGGAATGGATTCCGTCACTACTGTAATGACAAAAAGTTTCTCATGGAGGGCACGGTTATGCTTCACATGCCAAACCATGACCGGTGGCGCGTCTTTTAACGTGCGTGTCAGGAAAACAGCGGTCCCCGGCACACGGGCGATATCGCTTTTTGCCACCTTCGCCATGAATATATCAATGGGGATAATGGCTTCCTGCAACCTTGCTGAAACTGCTTCCGCTCCCTTATGCCATATGACCATAACGCTGTAGACAAGAATGGCCAGAATGAGGGGCACATATCCGCCTTCAGCAACTTTCGACAGATTGGCCAGGAAGAACGAAGTGTCGATTATAATGAACATGGTCGCAACTATTCCTGCCTTTATAAGGCTCCAGTGCCAGACTTCGCGCATCGCGATGAACAGTAATACCGAAGTTGCAAGCATGGTGGCGGAAACCGCTATGCCGTAAGCCGCTGCCAGATTATCCGATTTCTTGAATGCTATCGTAAGGCCTACGGTGACAATCATCAGCATCCAATTGACAACGCTCACGTAAATCTGGCCATAGCCTTCCGCCGATGTCTGGGTAATCTGTAATCTCGGAAGCCAGCCAAGCTGGATCGCCTGCCGTGTCATGGAGAACGCGCCGGTGATGATAGACTGGCTCGCGATAATCGTGGCGACAGTCGCAAGCACCACGAGAGGCACAAGCAGCATGGGCGGGCATAGCCGGAAAAAAATATTATCCGTGGTGGGCGCTCCCCCCAGCACAATAGCTGCCTGTCCGGCATAATTAAGCACAAGGCTTGGGAAAACAAGCAATGACCATGCAAACCGGATTGGGCGGGCGCCAAAATGTCCCATATCGGCATATAAGGCTTCGGCTCCGGTCACACAAAGAAACACGCCGCCTAACACCAGGAATCCTCTTGGCCCACCGGATAACAGGTAGGAAATTCCATATTCGGGATTTATGGCAAATAATATGGAAGGATGCTGTATAATGCCCCATATGCCAAGGATGGCTATGGTTATAAACCACAGTGCCATGACGGGCCCGAATTTGCTGCCGATTTTTGCGGTGCCTTTGGGCTGTATGGCAAACAAGGCAATAAGAATAATCACTGAAGCAGGCAGGACATAGGGCTGGAAGGAAGGGAAGGCGATATTCAGACCTTCCAGCGCCGATAACACGGAGATTGCCGGAGTAATAGCCCCATCGCCATATATCAGCGCCGCTCCCATAAGGCCGATTGCAACGATAAAAGGCCGTGGTTTCATCTTAACGCCAAGCAGTGACATCAGCGCCAGTATGCCGCCTTCCCCGTCGTTATCGACGCGCATGGCGAAGGATACATATTTGACCGTCGTCACCATGATTAATGTCCAGATCAGCAGTGACAGGGAACCCATGATTTCACCCGAGTCAAGAGTGCCGCCGGTGATGGCAAGCACCGTTTTCAGGGTATAAAGGGGGCTGGTTCCGATATCCCCGAAAACAACGCCCAGCGCCGACAGGCTCAGGCCATAAAGTTTTGCATTATACTCTGAGGGGATTTTATTTTCTGTATCGGACATAGTATTCCATTGCCATGTTTACAGATCTATACCCTAATTCTTCTCCACGAGTCTATATCCCACTCCAGCTTCCGTAATGATATATTTAGGCTGCACGCTATATCTGGTATGTGCCAATTCAACGATGCTCTTGCCTTCCGGCGTTTCATCCGCAAGCAATGCAAAGAAACCTGCCGTGATAAGGATAAATACAGCATCCATAGCGCCTCCAATTGTCGTCGGAAGCTAACCCGTTCATGTAGCTGTGGTATAAATATTTTTCTATGGCTGTAAAAATTCCGTAAAAAATCTTTTTGGGATATCAGATATCCCAAAAAAAATGGTGCTGCTGAAAAGAATTGAACTTTCGACCCCGTCATTACCAATGACGTGCTCTACCACTGAGCTGCAGCAGCACGGCGTTTTGCCGCTATGCCTATAACAATCCAACTACGTAAAGGCAACTGGTAATTTGCCGGATTATGCTATATAGATAGCTTTCTCATACTAACCAGACGATTAATATGGCAAAAACAGCAGCTATGAAACAGCCCGGAACGCTTGCCAGCCTGCGCCGCAAGGCCGTGGTTGGCATACTCAGGAAATGGCGTGAGTTGAGCGGCACCGCCCGCCTCGCCATCACCGGGGAGATACACCCCACCCTCCCTAAGGAGGATATGGAGCACCTGCGCAGGAAAATGCGCGGCTGCCTGCACAGCAAGGGCGGGGAAATCACGGCACGCGCGCATACGGTGGAGCTGGGTAAGACCTATCTCACCCTTACGCATGCCGGGCGGGTGAAGTTTTTCGACCTGCTGGCCTATGATTTCGATATTGACCGCAACCGGCTTGGAAAATCCATCGATGCGCTTTTAAGCACCGGCGAAAAGAAAGATACGGCCAGGCTGGAAAATGACCTGCGCGAGGCTCTCATAACGCCGCGCAGCATCATTCTGCGCCGGTTTAACGCGCTGCCGGACGGTTTCAAGTTTCTGGTCGACATGCGCGCCGATCTGGTGCCGCTTATCGGCAAGAACCCTGCTTTAAAGGGGCTGGAATATGATCTGAAAAATATCCTTTCCGCCTGGTTTGACATCGGCCTGCTCGACCTGGTAGAGATAAACTGGAATTCGCCCGCCGCCATACTGGAAAAGCTCATGGCCTATGAAGCGGTGCACAAAGTGCGCTCATGGGACGACATGAAGAACCGTCTCGATACGGACAGGCGCGTCTATGCCTTCTTCCATAATAAAATGCCGCACGAGCCGCTTATTTTCGTCCATGTCGCGCTCACCAAGGGGCTTGCCGGGAGCGTGCAGGAGATACTGGACGAAGCCTCCCCGCTCACCGACCTGAATGAGGCGGACACGGCGATTTTCTATTCCATATCCAACGCCCAGAAAGGACTTGCCGGCATCAGCTTCGGCAATTTCCTAATCAAAAGGGTCGTCGACAAGCTCAGCAGGGAAATGACGCAGATTAAGCATTTTTCAACGCTCTCCCCCATCCCCAATTTCAGGACATGGCTTGATCCCATCCTTGCCAAGGGGGATGAGACCATCTTCAAGGCAAAGGAGGTGCGGGAACTAAGGAATCTGACGGATAATGAGAACGCCGCCAGAGGCCTTGGCAAACTGCTGGAAACTGACTGGAAAGCGAATCCCCAGCTATCCGATACAATAAAGCCGGTCATGATGCGCCTGTGCACCCATTATCTGCTGAACGAGAAGAACAAGAAGCATGCGCTTGATCCCGTTGCCCACTTCCATCTGACCAACGGGGCCAGGGTTAAAAACATCAACTGGCTTGGCGATACCTCGCCCAAGGGCATGAAGCAGTCCGCCAGCCTCATGGTGAACTATTATTACAACCTTGAGAAGATCGACGATAATCACGAGGATTACGTCACCGAAGGCAGGATAGACGCCAGCACCCGGGTGACCAGCTTATTGTAAAGTATCATGGCAGAGAAACCAAAAAATAACGGCACGCTGATCGCCGAGAACCGCAAGGCGCGTTACGAATATTCCATCCTGGAAGATATCGAGGCGGGGATCGTGCTTACGGGTACGGAAGTGAAATCGCTTCGCACTTCACGCGCCAATATCGCGGATGCGCACGCCGGGGAGATGAAGGGCGAGCTGTGGATATTCAATCTCAACATTCCGGAATACAAGGCGGCGAATCGCTTTAATCATGAGCCTAAGCGCCCGCGCAAACTTTTGCTGCACCAGAAACAGATCAATAAATTATTAGGACAGATTAAGATAAAAGGACTCACGCTTATTCCGTTAAAGATGTATTTTAATGATCGTGGGATTGCCAAGCTCCTGCTTGGCCTCGGCAAGGGTAAAAAGGAATATGAAAAACGTGAAACGATCAAAAAACGGGACTGGCAGCGGGAACAGCGTGAACTACTGAAACATGGAAAGAACTGAAATCACGCTTGAAAGCAGGATTATCCCCCTGACCATCCGGCGGACAAAACTAGCGAAACGCATCTCACTCAGAATATCCCCGGCCAAAGACCGGGTGGTCATGACGTTGCCGAAAAGAGCGCCGCTCACCGTCGGGATGAAATTCCTGAAGAGCAAGAGCAGCTGGGTGCTTGCCAATATTGAGACGGATTACCTCGTTCCGCTTTCGGACGGCACTACCATACTAGTGCTTGGCAAGGAGTATACGATTAAACGCATGGACGGAAGAGGCGTAAGCCGCATGGATGAAACCCTTTCGCACATCATCGTGCATTGTCAACCGCAATTCACCGCACGCCGGGTAAAGGATTTCCTGAAGAAACATCTGCTTGAGGCCTGCGCAAAACCTATAGAGGAATTTTCCAAGGCGCTAGGAAAGAGCCCGAAGAAAATCACCATCAGCACCGCAGGATCACGCTGGGGAAGCTGCAACGGCAGAGGGGTCATTACCTTCAACCTGCTGCTGATCTTCGCGCCACAGGACATACTGGAATATATCATCGCCCATGAAATGGCGCATTTGGTAGAGATGAACCACAGCCCCCGGTTCTGGAAGATTGTGGAAACGCTTTATCCCAAGGCGCAATCGGCGCGCAACTGGCTCAGGAAAGAGGGACACAAGCTGCATAGGTATGAATAATTGCATAGATATTTTATAAGGTTTTCCATATGGATTCCATGTTGAAATGGAGGTTATTATGGAATATTCAAAAGCGGCGCGGGCTGGCCACCTATTTTCTGCCGTTATTTCTATTATCGCCATGTGCTGTCTTACGGCTTGCGAGACAAAGCAGGAAAGAATCAGGGAGAAGGAGGATGCTCTTGCTGCCGCAGGTTTTACCGTGCGCGCGGCGAATACGCCGGAACGCCAGGCAATGCTGGACCGCCTGCCGCCGCACCGCTTCATCCGATGCGCGCACGATGGCAAGACAAAATATGTCTATGCCGATCCGCTGGTATGCCATTGCCTCTATATCGGCTCAGAGAAAACTTATAATCAGTATAAACTGCATGAACTACAGCAGAAGCTTGCCAATCAGGAAGAAATGACGCCGCAGGCGTATTATGATTCGAACTGGGACTGGGGCGCATGGGGACCGCCGTATTTCTTTCACGGCCCGGGATGGTGAGCAATAATTTCATTGTAAATGATAGGGAAATAATTTTACGGAAATTTATTGGAATGCGTGCCGGAGAAGTTTAGTAATGAGTAGACTAAAAACTCTACGATCTATTATAATCTTCTTAAAAAGAGTAGGGTATGAACCGAAAGGCACGGCGCGCGCAGGATAAGACAGCCAGAGCGGCGGAAACTGTTCAGTCCGCATCTCAGGATGCTTCGCTGGATGCACTCCTTAAAAAAGCGCATGCATATTATTTGTCCAAAGCATATGATGAGGCGTATCAGGCATGCATCGCTTTGTTGAATCGCTACCCTTACCAGCCGGACACGCTCACTCTCTTGGGCTTGATCTCCTCAGACAAGGGCGAACTGGCGCAGGCAGAAGCGTTTTTCAAGGAATCCCTTTCCCGTGCCCCTGATAATGCACAGACACTCTGGTGCTACGGCCATGCGCTTGATCGTCACGGACGGCTGGAGGAGGCCATTCGCTTCTACAGCCAGGCACTTGCACTGAAACCCAATAATCTCCCCACGCGCCACCAGCTCGTGCTTGCCCTGCAGAAAACAGGACAGTATCTTGAAGCCCTGGCACAGGCGCGCAAAATGCTGGCACAGGCGCCTGAAGCAAATGAATGCTGGCGTATTTATATGGCAATGCTGGGAAAAGTGTACCCTCTTATGCAGCCGGTGCTGCTTGAAGAAGATATAGCGCTATTCCCCCTTGTCATCAGATGCATGCATCAGTCGCAAAGCAATTGTGTGGCGGTGGCAGGACTTGAGCTTGTCCTGTATAGCCCGGCGTTTTCCCATCTTTACGATGTAGCGGCACGCAACTATGGCACGGAGCTTGAGCAGGCGATAAATTCAGGCGTGCTCACTCAGGCGCTTGGCACGCCACTCATGGAAACGCTCCTGAAGCAGCATATCCTACCCAACAACCGTATGGAATATGCACTTACCGTAGTGCGCCGCACAATACTGTGCCTTACCTACGCGCACAAGCTTAGCGAAGAGATGATGTCCGCTCATTTGCCGCTCATGAGCGCACTGGCGCAGCAATGCTACCTCAATGAATATGCCTATAACGAGACATCCATAGAAACAACAATAATAGAAACCCTGACCCAATCTCTGGAGGGGACGCCACACGGCAGCAGGCTATCTCTGCAGGCATGCTGGACTCTGTTGATCTACGCCTGCTACCGTCCGGTCAAGATGCTTCAAAACGCCGAATGGATAGCAGATTCTGTGCAAAAGGATGCTATTGGCTCTTTAAAAGAAATCGTGGAAAAAACCATTATCGCGCCTTGCCTCGAACTGCGCCTTAAAAATGAAATACCAACCCTCAGTGGCAATGGTGATGAAACCTCGCAGCAGGTGCAATCCATGTATGAAGCCAACCCCTACCCACGCTGGCATTTGCTTGAAAAGCGCAATCACTGGACCCTGCGCGACTCCATCCACGCCGATTTGCCAAGCCTGCCCGAGGCAAAATTGCCTGCCGTGCAGGATGCGCCGGAAGTGCTGATTGCAGGCTGCGGGACGGGACGCCAGGCGATCTGGGCTTCCTATTACATCGGAGCCAAAGTGCTCGCAATTGATCTGAGCCTGAGCAGCCTTGCCTATGCACTGCATAAAACCCGTGAACTTGGCATAGGCAATATCCGCTATATGAAAGCGGATATTCTGAACCTCGCGCAGCTGGACCGGAAATTTGACGTGATTGAATGCACGGGCGTACTGCATCACATGCAGGACCCTATGGCAGGATGGCGCGTGCTTGCCAATCTGCTGGCCCCGGGCGGCATGATGCGAATCGCCCTCTACAGCACGCGGGGACGCCAGGCGGTTATCGCCGCCAGGGAATGGATCGCGTCAAAGGGATATTCGCCGACCCCGGAAGACATACGGGCCTGCCGAAGGGATATCCTGAACGGAGCGTTGGGAAAGTGGACGGAAGCCGTGCTGGGCTTTGCGGATTTCTATACCATCTCAGAATGCCGGGACCTGCTCTTTCATGTCATTGAGCATACCTACACCCTGCCGCAAATCGGCGAAATGCTGGACACGCTCGGACTCGAATTCCTGGGATTGAAACCGGGCGGCGGCCAGCATTATACAAGGATTTATGAAGAGATGTTCCCGCATGATACGGCTAAAATGTCCATTGCCCGCTGGGATGAACTGGAACAAAAGTTTCCCACGGCATTCGCTGGCATGTATGAATTCTGGGTGAAGAAGGCCTGAAATTTACTGATGTGAGATGAGTCAGAAAGCCATAACTTTACTATCAACAAGGCCAGCGTTTTGCAGAATGATCCCGTTTTTACGGATACCTATATGCGCTAAGTTAGGGCACTAAGAGGTAATCATGCCGCTTTCGTGCTCATTTTACCCAAGGTATCTTCAGTGTCTATTCCTCTACCTATAACCTGTATGCTCAGAAACTTTTAATATCATACATTCATTAGTAAGGATTTCTTATTTCTGGACCTAATGAGGACTTAAGTCAGTTGTATGCTGTCAAGGCAACCAAAAAAATAGCTTGTAACATATTGAAAAGGCTGGTGGAGCACAGGAGAAACTCCACTACACGCTAAAAACCATGAGAATTCCTAGAGTATCCTCTTTTTCTGTAACTTGATTTTGATCAACAAAAATTAACAGTTTTTTAATGACTATCTGGTAGCTTGTAAGTTCCAAAAGCTACTTATGAGTTGTATATGGATGATGACCCTTTTTTGGCAGCTATTAAAAGAGCTCTTGAAGGAGTATTTGGACAACAGCAACGCTTGCAAACCGATATGGAAGCGCCAAATACATCTGCAATAAAAGCTTTATATAATGAAGGTGTGAAAGCAGCATTGAAACAGATTCGAAATGCTGATAGCCAGCTCGATCCTTTTCTACTTACAATGGCGCAAGATGATAAAACTGCTTGGAATGCGGATAAATCAGAGTACATCAATGCCCTCACAAAACGTTACCAGGAACTTATGTCGAAACGTGAACAGCTTCACCCCACGGCTCTGGATTTCCCCCCACCTACCAGAACACAACTTGATCGGTTTATAGACACTATGACCGTTATAACGGAAGGCCGCCATGTAGATCTTTATTCCGAAAATACTCATTCTGTGGCAGGTGCACACACACGGTTGATATATTATCCTAGCCCTCGTGACCTAAGTGGAAGAAGGCCCAAAACAAGTATAACGGACAGGGTAGAAGTGCTCAGAAGCATAAATAAGATGATAGCCGATTCTCCGGATTCTACCCCGAAAGAAATCCAGGACGCACAACAGATGATGGCTGCCTGCAATACGGTGACAACCTTCATTTCCGGTATAGAGCAGCATTATACAGGGGCCATATCGGAGCATAAGAAGTTCACCCAGCAAAATGTACGCCCAGAGAATCGTGACCCTACCTCAGGTGATCCTGGCACTCCTCACCATCATCAGCCTCGTATTCCTAAAGCAAGACGAGCGCCAGGTAACCCAAGAGACAGGTAACAAAGTGCAGCATCCCTGATTTCTAGTTGGTTAATGTGTATGATTCAGGGAGATAGTTTCTTATTATTTAATAGTAAATGGTGGAGCATAGGAGAGTCGAACTCCTGACCTCTTCCATGCCATGGAAGCGCTCTACCAACTGAGCTAATGCCCCTTCCCCTGAGGAAACCGGAGGGAACTTTTAGCCTATCCTGCCCAACTGTCAATATTAATGTGCGCAGGCAGTTGCAGTCTCAGGCGAAAGACTCCTGCATGACGCGGTTGCGCCCGCCCATTTTTGAACGATAGAGGGCATCGTCGGCGCGGCTTATGAATACCGCCACAGAGTCTTGGTCGGGACGGTAACGCGCCACGCCTATGGAAACGGTCACATCATCCACGGGCACGCCCGTATCCTTGCGGACAAGCTGCGTTTCATTCATATTCTTCCGAATATTCTCAGCCACAATCAATGCGCCAACAAGCGGCGTGCTGGGCAGCAGGATGGCGAATTCCTCGCCGCCATAGCGCGCCACGAAATCCTTGCCTTTCACAGTGTCAAGCAGAATACGCCCAACTTTCTTCAGAACTTCGTCGCCGATCAGATGGCCAAACTTATCGTTAAAATTCTTAAAGTGATCGATGTCAATCATGAGCAGGCACAAGTCGGCGTTATTGTTCTCACGGGACCAGCGCGTCATCTCTTCCAGCTTCTGTTCAAGCGCCTTGCGATTGGCGACACCGGTCAGAAAATCCTTATTGGCTTCGTGGGTCACTTTTTCAAGATTTTCCTTCAGCACAACCACTTCCCGCTTTGATTCTTCCAATTTCGCAGTCAACGCGGAACCTGAATCGCGAATTGCAATCGCGCGGCTGATGATTTCCTTCGCCATTTCCTTCAGCGCGGGATCGGTAATCTTTTTTGATAAATCGCTTACATGGGCGTCAATCTGGCTATTATACGTCTCGGTATCCCCGCTGAACCTGTCGATAATCCCCATGATCTCACCCAGCACCGTCTGGGCATTCTGGGATGCGTCATGCACTTTCTCCTCAGTTTTATTATCCGGCGGCACAACATATTTATTGAAAAGATAAATATTAACATCATCCGAAATGGTAAGGGTCTTCGTCTTGATAAATTTATCAATTTCCTCGTTCAGCTCTTTTATGTCATGCGCTACATAATGGTACCATACGGCATAGTTAACCGGGGTTGGCTCCACGCCGCGCTCCGTCATTATGCTAAGCGCAAGCCTTGCATATTTCAGAGACTGGGACTCGGTTTTTCTGGGTACGTTTATCATTCTGTAATTCAATACAATTGAAAGGGTTTCATGCTTATATAACAAAATATAAAAACTACAAGCTATAGTATCAATAAATCACGATTTACCAAGCAGCAAATTATCGTTAATATGCAAATATGCGGAAAAAAGCTGTTGAAAAGCCTGTCTATGTTGGGTATTGCGCCGTCCCGGATTGTACTGAAGCCGGTGAATATAAGGCGCCCAGGTCCCGTTATAATACGGATGAATACCAGTATCTCTGCCTTGAGCATGTGCGCGAGTTCAACAAAGCATGGGATTATTTTGACGGCTGGAGCCGGAAAGAAATAGAAGATTTCATGGACAGCGCCGCTCACGGCCACAAGCCCACATGGCGTATGGCAGAAAGGATTGGCAAAGGAAAAGTCTTTTTCAGCAGTGACAAGCTGCGCGACAGTTTCTTTGAAATGCTGGGCGAGAAACCCGCCGGATACCAATACCGCCAGCGTCCCGGTCCCGGTAAAAAAGAGCTTGATGCGCTTGCACTCCTCGATCTTGAACAGGATGCAACTTTGCCCGTCATCAAGGCACAATATAAAAAGCTTGTAAAAAAGCACCATCCTGATGTTAATAAAGGGGACAAGACATCGGAAGAGACTTTCAAGAAGATAACCAACGCATACAAGATGCTTATTAAAATTTACGGCAAGCAAGATGAAAAGTAAAAAAGACGAGGCGATGGAAGCGCCTGACATCACCGTTTCCGCACATAAGGCCTTCGGCATCAGTGCGGACTTTAAAATTCCGGCTTATTCCCACCGCAACAACCACGTGCCGGAGATTGACGAAGCCTATCATTTCAACGAAGAGACCACCCGGGCGATACTGGCGGGGTTCATGCATAACCGCAAAGTGCTGGTGCAGGGATTTCACGGCACCGGCAAATCGACTCATATCGAGCAGATCGCGGCGCGGCTTAACTGGCAGTGCGTGCGCGTCAACCTCGACAGCCATGTGACGCGAGTCGATCTGATAGGAAAAGACGCCATCGTGCTGCAGGACGGCAAACAGGTCACCGCCTTCCAGGAAGGCATTCTGCCATGGTCTATCCAGCGCCCGGTCGCGCTGGTGTTTGACGAATACGATGCCGCACGCCCTGATGTTATGTTTGTCATACAGCGCGTGCTCGAAGCGCAGGGAAAGCTCACGCTGCTTGATCAGAATCGCGTGTTGACGCCGCACCCTTATTTCCGCCTGTTTGCCACCACGAATACCGTGGGGCTGGGGGATACCAGCGGGCTCTATCATGGCACACAGCCCATCAACCAGGGACAGATGGACAGGTGGAACATCATCGCCACTTTGAATTATCTGCCCGAAGCTGAGGAAATCGCCATCGTGCTCGCCAAATCCCCAACTTATAACAATGCCAAAGGCAAAGCCCTGATCAAGTCGATGGTAGCAATGGCCAATCTCACGCGTGAAGGCTTTAAATCTGGTGATTTGTCTGTCGTCATGTCCCCGCGCACTGTCATCGCATGGGCGGAGAATGCAAGAATTTTTGAAAATGTAGAGACTGCCTTCCGCATGACGTTCCTGAATAAATGCGATGAAACGGAGAAACCAGTCATCGCCGAGTATTACCAGCGCTGTTTTAACGTGGAATTATTAGGTGAAGTAGCCTGATGAAGAGACTATTATACATATTTTTATTGTTCATATCATTTGCATCCAAAGCTGTAACGCCGGGCATGTATGGCCTGGACGCCATCAAGCAATGCGTGATGCAGAATAATATAAAGCTGTGCCACGAGACCATGACGCCCAACTCTTATGAGATACTGGACAAATTTTCCCGCTACCAGCTCATGCCCTGCCTGCCAACCGACTTTCATTACGTGGGCGAACAGGCTGCCGGCGACCGGATAACCGTCAGGGCGGAGATGCCTGCAGATAACAAGACTAACTATACGTTCCGTATGGTTTTTGTAAACAGCGATAACAAGATGAAGCTGGATCTGCCGGAAACCCTGCGCACCGGGCTAGGAGAAAACTGGAAGAACAAGGTGGACATGAGCGAGCAGATATTTCTTCTGATGAAACAGAATATGAAAGACAAGCTCACCTGCGACGTATTACGCGATCTGGCGGAGCCTAAACGTAATAGTATGTAATCAATCTCCACCATGTTGCAGTATGCTTGTATGCTGCAACAGCCTGGTAAGCTTGATTTGCGCCATCGCTATGATTAACGCCACGGCGCAGCCTGCCGCTATCTCTCCTGCGCGGGCAATGGCATTAAACATCTCATCATGGTATGTCATCGCTTTCCTGCTGGCATCCATGACTATGACCACCGTTACAGGCGTCAGCCGCCAGTTCGCGGGATAATGTTCAACGGAGGTCACCACCAGCACAATAACTGCCGCTGTAAGAAAGCTGCTCCAGGGGCTATATCCGAATGCGAGCAGGCTTACGAGCGCCGCGACGCATCCTACGATGGTGTTAATAACGCGCACTCTCGCTAATGTAATTGCGGTAGTCAAATCCGGATCGCTTACAAGAATAACCGTGATTATAGACCATATGGGGTTACTGATTCCCACAAGCACCAGCCCATACCAGCATATAGCGGACCCGATCAGAATATTAAACGGGTAAAGTAAGGACTTACTGGTAATCGAGACCTTAATAACCATAATGCAGGACTAATTACCATAAATAACCTATTTATTCCACAACTCCTTGAGCCTTTCGTCACGGCCACATCCCATGCGGTAGAGCTTATAGCGCGTTTTGTTCTTGATATAATAATCCTGATGATAATCTTCCGCCGGATAGAATTCAGAAGCGGGCTTGACGACCGTAGCCACAGGCTCCTTGAAACGCTCTTTGATCTTTTCCTTCGATTTCTCGGCAAGCTGTTTTTGTTCTTCGTCATGGTAGAATATACCCGCGCGGTATTGCGAGCCTTTATCACAGAACTGGCCATACGGATCCAGCGGATCGACATTTTCCCAGAAAATATCCAGCAGCTTCTGATACGATACTTTTGCGGGATCATAGGTTACTTCTATGGCTTCCACATGCCCCGTATTGCCTGTTGAGACCTGATGGTAGGTAGGATTCTTCACCGTACCGCCCGTATATCCGGAAACGACCTTGCTTACGCCGTCAATGCCGGCAAACTCCCCCTGCATGCACCAGAAACAGCCTCCGGCAAATGTCGCAGTCTTGGTATTGTCAGCCATAACGCCTCCTGTCATAAGCATAAAAAGAATCACCAACATGCACTTTATCGCATTATTGCAGGCGCAGCGAAGCAATCCAGAGTAAGCATACTCAGACATATTATCCTTCTTTCGGAACGAATTTCAGAGCCACGCCGTTATTGCAGTAACGTAACCCGGTCGGTTTGGGGCCGTCATTAAATACGTGCCCCTGATGGCCGCCACAACTCACGCAATGATACTCGGTCCGCTCCATCATGAGCTTGTGATCGGATTTGGTTTCCACATGCCCCTCTATGGCCTTATAGAAACTCGGCCAGCCTGTGCCGCTGTCAAATTTGGTATCGGACGTAAACAATTCGAGTCCGCATCCGGCGCAGACAAACGTCCCTGCGCGCTTCTCATTGTTAAGCGGGCTTGAAAAAGGCCTTTCCGTGCCTTCCTCGCGCAAAACATTATATTGTTCATCGGTAAGCATTTTCTTCCATTCCTCCTTTGTTTTGTAAATTTTTTCTATGACAGCTTCCGCTGATATAGCAGCGTCAAATCGCAAACTCCTGTAAAATGCCAGCGTGCTGGCGCCTGCTATGGCGAATTTTATAAATTCCCTTCGGTTCATGCTGGCTGCTCCTTTCCGATTTTCTTACATATGAGGTAATCGAGCGATATGTTTCCCGGCCCGTAGCATAAAATCATGCCAAGCAGCATCGCCCAGTATGCGTGCTCGATATTGTTATCATAGGTGAAATTGATGATCACTGTCATAACAAGAAGAGGCAGTGTCGCAAGGCGCGTCGCCAGGCCCAAGACGAGCAAAATAGGACAGCAAAGCTCGAATGTCGTCCCGAAAACCGCAGCCACATAAGGCGGCAGCAATGGCACGTGATATTCATGGGTGAAAAGATAGATGGTGTTGTTGAAATCACGTATCTTGACCATGCCCGAAAGCCAGAACACACGTGCGATCCATAAACGCACTATCAGCATCATGACTGGACGTAACACATTGATCCAGTATAGAACTGTTTTGTACGTGGAAATCGCCGATTGTATTACAGCTTTCATAAGGTTATCCTCTGACGCGTTACACAGAATGATTCGGGTGACGGGTTGAAATGGTTACATTCTCGTTTTAGATGAAATATGAGCGAAGATAAAGAGAGTTTAGAAGAGCTTATGAAACAGGCGCTTGGCGGCGACAGGAAGGCTTACTCCGCCGTGCTGCAGGCTACTGGCCGGTTGCTTCGTCCCTATATCTCGAAACGGATAAGCTCATACGCCGACGCGGAAGAAATAGTGCAGGAAATACTGATATCCATCCATAAGGCACGGCATACCTATGATGGAAACCGCCCCTACAAGCCCTGGGCATTCGCTATCGCAAGATTCAGGCTGCAGGATCATTTAAGGAAAATATATGCCGATCACCTGCGCTATGCCGTAGATCTGGAGGAAGCATATGCCATAAGCGATGACAATGTAACCAATTCCCCTATAACTTACGAATTAATAAAGAACGAGATAGACAAATTACCCGGGAAGCAACCAGCCATACTGCGTTTACTGCATAATGAAGGGCATACTTCCAAAGAAGTAGCGCAGAAGATGAACATGACGGAATCAGCGGTAAAAGTGGCCGCACACCGGGCCTACAAGGTCTTAAGAAAGAAGCTGAACGGATGAAGATGCAGACAGAGCAGCTTATTAATAACCTGGTCATACAGATGGGGGTTGTCCCGCCCGCCCCAAATCCCATAAGAATTTTCCTGAAATGGACAGGCTTGTCAGCTGCTTATATTATCCTTTCTCTTCTTTTTCTTGGCATTCGGCCGGACTTTGCCACAAAACTGCATTCCTTCCTGTTTTTCGCCGAACTTTCCGCTATTGCCGGGATCATAGCGTCTTCCCTGCTGAGCGCTTCCCTGCTGGCTTTCCCGGATGTGTACCAGCAAAAGAAACTGGCTTTGCTGCCTTTCGTGGCTTTTCTTTTATTCTGTCTCATTATGGCGGTGGAGTTCATAGCGGACAATCCTCCTTCCCCTCCCCCCAATCATGCTATGGAGTGCCTGCTGTGCATTATAGCTCTTTCTCTTATTCCGGGAGCATTTATTCTCTACAATATCCGCAAATACGCCAGCACGCATTATTACGCCGCAGGCAGCGTGGCGGTTCTGGCCGCTTTTTCCATCGGGGGCCTCATACTTCGGATATCGGAAGAGACTGATTCGATTATGCATCTTTTAGAGTGGCACTATCTTCCCATGATAGGCGCAGGAATTATAGGGCTTGCGATAGGAAAAGTTTGCCTCAAATGGTAATATTTGCTATACAGTTGTACATAACAGCATTAATAAATTTATGAGCCGTATCCACGTATATACCGTCCATATCAATCCGTCCCTGCCCTCCCCTTATGAAGAGGCAAAATTTGTCGAAGAGGGATTCAACTGGAAGGCTTTTATCTTCAGCGGCCTGTGGGCGCTTTATCACAAATTGTGGTTGCCTGCGCTGCTTATGTTCGCTGTCAGCTTTGGCATCATCGTTCTTGCGCCTGACATGACAGCGCCCCAAAGCGTTGTCTGCATCCAGCTGGCATGGCATCTGATCATAGGGTATATGGGCAATGACTGGTTGAGAAAAGGACTTAGAAAGCGTGGTTTCGTTACCGCCGATATCGTAACCGGAGACTCCCTGCTCAGGGCGGAACAGCGTTTCTTTGACCGGTATTTTGCCTCCGGCAGCCAAACTCCTGCCCTTGCTTCTTAATTATTGCACTCTGGGAATAGATCGCTATTATGCCGCTCCTGCAAGCGTTGCATAAGGGCGATTAGCTCAGTTGGTTAGAGCGCTACCTTGACATGGTAGAGGTCACAGATTCGAGTTCTGTATCGCCCACCACGCTTCGGCTACGCGTGGCGCAGCCACGTGAAGCCAACCTCGACCACTTTAAATCGCTATCGGAAAGGCAGGCTGGTTCTCTACGCCTACATTTTCCTCACTCCTCAGCCATAGTTCAAAATACTCCGCAGGCATGGGACGGCCGAATATAAACCCCTGTATGGCATCGCACTGCCCTTCTTTCAGCACCTCCCTCAACTCCCTTGACTCCACGCCACAGGCCGTCACTTTCAATCCCAGAGAACGCGCGCAGTTTATAACCGCCTTCATTAGAAACAGGTCTTTATTACTGCCATCGGCGCGCATATTAAAATCAGCGGCAGAAAATTTTATCTCGTTCAGCATATCTGCCTTCAGGGATCGCAGGGATGACGTATTGATGCCGAACTGGTTCATGGCTACCCCGAACCCTATTTCGCGTATCCGGGAAAATGTTCTGGCATGCGCTTCATCAGGGAACAGGAACAAGTTTTCACATAATTCCAAGGATAGCGCGGAAGCATTAAACCCGGCGTCATTGATAAGTGAACATATGAACTCAACGAAACCAGGCTTGCCAAACAGTTGCTCGGATACGTTCACCGATATCGAAGTGAAAGGAAGATTTATATCCTGCCAGCGCCTTATGTCCGCACACACATGGCTTATTACCCACTGCTCCACTTCTTCAAGCATATGAATATCCCGGGCAATATCGACAAATTCTGCAGGCAATATCACCCCCCGTTCAGGATGATGCCAGCGTACCAGGGCTTCAGCACCGCAGGTTTTGCCATCTTTAAGGGATTGCCTGGGCTGATAGCAGAGCACAAACTCATTATTGCTTATCGCGCTCTTTAAATCCGTTTCCATCTTCATCCGTACCGCATGCGTCTCTTCCATATCTTTCGTATAAAAACAGAAAGCGCTGTCTTCTTTCATCTTGGCGGAATACATGGCCTGATCCGCATGGCTTATGATATCCTCAAATGACAGGAGGTTCGGGCTATCGCAGGTTTCAATGCCAATGCTTACACCCACCATCAATTCCTTGTTATTTACGCCAAGCGGCGCACGGATGCGTTCGATCAGCTTAAGCGCAACTGCCATGCAGTCATGCGGCTTGGATATTCCCTCAATCAGAACCGCGAACTCATCACCGCCAAGGCGTGCCGCCGTATCGTACGTGCGCACGCATTGCGCGATGCGTCTGCCTATTTCCTGCAATACGTGATCCCCGGCTTTGTGTCCGAGCGTGTCATTGATTTCCTTAAAATCATTCAAATCGAGAAACAGCAGCCCTATGCTCTGGTCATTGCGGGCCATCCTTCCCAGCGCCATCCGCAGGCGGCTGTCGAACAAAGCCCGGTTTGCCAGTCCTGTCAGCTTGTCAAAATTTGCTTGGCGTATGATGTCGCTTTCAAAATTCTTCCTTTGCCTCGCATAGCGCAGGGCGCGCCTGACTCCATCCTTATTGGCGCTATCCTTGACCAGATAATCCTGCGCTCCTTCCTCAACCGCCTTTAGAGCAAGCGCTTCATCATTATTGCCGGTCATGATGACGATAGGTATCGTCTGCGCGATGTTATGAATGATGCTGAAGCCTTCCAACCCCTTTGAATCCGGCAACGACAGGTCAAGCATAATGACATGGCACGGTTTTCCGCCGCCAATGGCGGATATGGCCTCGGCAATATTATGCACGTGATGTATCTCATACCGCTCGCTCCCTGCCTCACCGAGCCACTCTTGCATAAGGGAAGCGTCGCTCTCCGAGTCTTCCACCAGTAATATAATTACCGGCATGCCAGACCTTTCAACCAAAGGATTTCTCCAATACCACGACATCGGATTCTTGTTTTGCGATGGTAAACCAGAATCTGCTGCCACTGCCTGAGGAAGGCTCTACCCCTATGGTGCCTCCATGAGATTCGGTAATACGCCTGGCCATCGCAAGGCCTAATCCGATCCCACTATATTCCTCTTCAGTATGCAGCCTTCTGAACAATTCAAAAATGCGTTCCCGGTTTCCTTCTGTAATTCCTATACCATTATCTTCGACATAAAATTTCCAGTATGTCTCCTGCTCTTCCGAAAAAATATGAATGCAGGGCGAGACATCCGGCTTACGGTAGGTAAGCGCGTTATCAATCAATGCCTGGAACATCTGGTATATCTGATCGCCGTCCGCCGTTATGACAGGCAGAGGATCCTTAATGATAATATCCGCAGCGCAGGTATGAATCTTTTCTTTCAGCGCTTCCTGGCATCGTCTTATCAATTCGGAAACTTCCGTAGGCTCAAACGCATGCACTCTGGTATGCAGCCGGGAATATTGCAGCAATCCCCGCAGCATCGACTGCGCCTTCTCGCCACCATTTACCACGAACGCAAGGTAATATTTCCCTTTATCATCCAGGGCGTGTTCATATCCGTCTTTAACTAATTTGGAAAAATTCACTACGGCGCGCAGCGGTGCGCTGAAATCGTGAGAAATGGAATAGATAAATTTGTCGAACTCGTCTTTTAATAATTCATTCTCTCTCTTTAATGCCTCTATACCATCCTGTATTATATTTGCGGATTTCATAGGAAGACCCTCACTATATTTTCTCCAATGTACCGGGAAGCTTGACCACGCCGAGCCAGAACTCTTCCACCGATTTAGCCACTTCCATGAATGACTCAAGCGTGACCGGCTTGGTGATATAGCAGTTCGCGTGAAGCTGGTAACTTTTGACTATGTCGCGTTCCGCGGATGAGCTTGTAAGAATGACAACCGGTATGGTCTTAAGCTGTGCATCGTTCTTGATGACGTTCAATATTTCCTTGCCATCCCTTTTAGGCAGGTTTATGTCCAGCAGGATTACGTCCGGCTTTACCACATTCTCATAGCCGTTGCGCCGGTAAAGGAAATCAAGGGCCGCTTCTCCGTCCGTCACAATATGAACATTATTCCTGATTTTGGAATCACTGAACGCTTCCCGGGTTAGTTCGACATCGCCAGGATTGTCCTCAATAAGCAATATTTCTATCAGGTGTGGGCTAATATTATTCATATAGTCCCTATAAATAATAATTGTAACAACTATGAGTATTATTATTTATTTATATAGTCAACTTCAGATTGTGTATTCTTTTGCGTTATTCTACCTGTCAGGGACCAAAAATGCAGAATGGAAACAATAGACTTGATATACTGATCCAAATCCACCGGCTTTGTTATATAGCAATTGGCGCCAGCTTCATAAGCGGCATTTATATGGCCGGGCGCTTCGGAGCTGGTGAATATGATAACCGGAATATGCAAGAACGCCTCGTTGGAACGTATGTGCTCCAATACTTCCAGGCCACCCATTTTGGGCATATTCCAATCCATGATAATTACATCCGGATCGGAGCAAGCTATATATTGCCCTTCCTTCCTTAAATAAGACAGCACATCCATTCCGTCCCCCATAGTATGGAGTTTGCACTCTATTCTGCTTTCTGCAGCAGCTAATGCCGTAAGCTCTATGTCCCCATCATTATCATCGACATATAGTATCTTTAAGGCGTCAGAAACCATGCTCTGTCTTTCACATCATTTTTTATTAATATGCTGTATTATAATTGTTATTATCATTATATGGGACTATATTGCTTTAAAAATAACACAACTTATGATTTTGTTGCACTAAATAATTACAATTTTAACTATATGTTAATAGAAATATACTAAAATGATTAAGATTAACTCCAGAACCGCGGAACACGTACATGACGGATAAAGCCAGAATTCTTATCGTAGAAGATTCAGCCAGCGACGCATTCATGATAAAGCGTATGCTAAGCGAAAGCCTGTCATTTATCTGTTACGATTTTACCACGGCGCCTCGCATTTCTGATGCCCTTGATTTACTCGATAAAGAGGAATTTGCCGCAGTCCTCCTTGATCTCAACCTGCTCGACAGTACAGGAACGGCGACCGTATCTGCTTTACACAGCACCCATCCTGGACTGCCGATCGTGGTGTATACCGGAAATGACGATGAAGCGCTGAAAGAGCGGGTGATAATGTGTGGGGCCACACATTATGCGGTCAAAGGCAGGGAAGGCGGATTCGTTATCAAATTCATAATTGAAAACGTCATAGCAGCTTAAAAAACGGAGCGATTTATGATACAGTATCCTCAGGAACTCAGTCAGGCAGGCCCACCAGTAAAAGTAGTCCAGAATATCCACATATTGCTGGTTGAAGACAGTATCAGCGACGCCGTTTATACGGGCATTATCATCGAAGAAACCCGAATCAAATATACGCTGGAACGACTCAAAAAAGGCAATGAGGTTATCCCCTATCTCAACAAGTGCATGTCCCACGAAGATATCCTGCCTGATCTTATTATACTTGACCTCGGATTGCCGGGGCAGGACGGCTTTGAGATCCTCAATGAAATCGAAGTGATGAGCGCTGTGATACGAAGCATTCCTATCGTTATTCTCACCGAATATGAAAACTTCAATTACTTAAAGAAAACACACAATCTGTGCATATTTGATTACATAACCAAACCCTGTAATGCTGAGAAGCTACGTAAAGTCCTTGCAGATATAGCCAGCGCCCGTACGTATAAATAGTACAATCAGAGACTACACCGGATTGCTATAAATAGATTAGGAGATATATTTTCTTAATTTCTTAAATAAAAGATTCCTTCGCGGATAATAGGCACTTCTTATATCTGAAGTGCGTTTTGCATAATAAACGCTAAAGCCGGACTGGAAGTCTCCCCATGCAGTGGAAGGCACAAACTTATCTATCACCTTTACTTCGCCAAACCCAAGACAATCCAGAGCAAGCAGAAGCAGTTTTTCGCTTATCTCCACGCCATTGTTAAAATATAATGGGAACGGCCTGCCTGTATCCAGGATTTTAGCAGGCGGCAAAGGCGGATAATAAATGGCGTAATCGCTATTATCCTTGCGGGTAAGGCAGGAAAGGAACACCCCTTTTCTCGCCCTGTCGCACAGGTAACAGAGAAACTGCAGGATGTCGCACTGATGGTTGGTGAATACGGTATTGATCATCACATCCGCCTCCGGCACGTCAAAGTTAAACTGGTGTTTCAGATTATCATAAGTGCCTTGCCGGAAACGGACGTCCACATTCAGTATGTCATTAAGCCAGCCGAAGATGACAGACATGTCATTCCAGTCATAGCCTGCGCATTTCTTCGCGCCGCGCGCCGCGAGGTTGAAAAGATTGAGGCCAGTATTGCAGCCTATCTCCGCAAAGGTCAGGGTGGAAATATCATTATCGAACTGCTGGCATATGACATCGGTGTAATGCTCGTATATCTGGCGGTATTCCTGATTGCATTTCCTGAAATGTTTCAGATCAGGCGCACGTTTTCCCTTGATATGGACATAATCAGGCGCATAGACATTCAGATCAAAGACAGAATTTACCCCAGCGTAACGATCTACAAAATTCTGTCCTTCCCCTACTTCAATATCATCCGTCAAGATAAAGGGCTGATAAAACAAATCCCCCTTTTCAATCAGCTCGATGCCTTTGCGCACTTGTTTTTCATTGATGTAGGGACGTAAATCCATAGGTATGTCCTTTCTTTACGAATTCACTTATAAATAGCGATTGCTACGCCTCTGTCAAACCGTTAAGCCGGAATGAATGCATCCGCCTGCCAATTTACACTGCTATGTTTTTAATCGTTCAGCAAAACTTTGATAGAGAAATGCCAATCCCCAGCGGATAATCTGTAATTTACGCACGCCACCAATACGGGGTGGTTCATCGCCCGGTATCTCACCAATCTTCAGCTTGTGCTTGGCAGTACGCATAGATAGGAGTGGTTCAATGCTGACACGGGTACAAAACAGTTTTTCCGGCAGAGTAAACCCATCATCCTTATCAAATCCCAGATCAAAAAATATTTGTTTGCGGTAGGCCCGGTATATTACAAAGGCATCGGTATAATTTGCCCGGTACAGTACATTGGTGAGCGTGGTGAAAAACCAGTTACCGAACGCCGTCACCATACTGTCATCATCGCTTTTAGCATTTCCAAGATAACGGGACACAATGACCATGTCGTAATCTTCCTGCATCTTTTTTACCAGATCCGGCAGAACCTCAGGTAGAGAATTACCGTCAGGCGAGAAGGTGATAATGACGTCTCCCCGCACGAGAGGCATTACCTCCTGATAGGCTTTGCGCAGGCCGCGCTGCTTCTGGACATAGACCTCGTAATTATTCTCCCTGCTCCATTCAACAGTGCCATCCGTAGAACCTCCGTCTACAACGATGATCTGCTCAAAAAGGCTTCTGTCAACTTTAGGCATGACAACCTGTATGCTGTCTATCTCGTTCCAGACAGGAACCAACAATGTCACTTTCATAAAAGCCTTTGACTTAGCCACATTTATAATACAGAGCAATCTTACTAAAAGATTGCATATATATAGTAAACTATAAAAATAGCCTTCGAGGTTGCAGTATGCACATTTTTGGTTTATGTGTCATATTTCTGTTGTGCTCCAGATTGTATTGATTATTAACCAATTTATTACCAGTTAGAGAAATAGGCCATGTCATCCAAAGAGCGCGGTATACGTTGCATACGCCCTTCGAAGTTATTTGACTCCATAGCAAACTTTGATCCCAAACAGGCTACCACGCGTGGAGAGTTTTTCCTGGATATGCCTTATCACAAGATCGATGTGGAGTGGAACCATATGGATCAGCTTCATAGACCCTATATTCATCGCACATATCATGACAATATACGCATTGCCCTAGGGCATGATTTTGCCAGTTCCCTAACACGCTGGGGAAAATGGCCTTTTCTGATTACGGTCACCGACATGAGAATTGACGAAGGCCTTTATTACCAGAACTTTGTTCTGGCAGGCGTCATTTTCATCCACAACACGATTTCCATGACGGAAATAGAAGACAAGGGGGATGGCAATACGTTGCGCCTGAAACTCGAATGGATCATTAGCTCTCACCGTTTTCTAAGACCTCTTCACGTCTTGTTGAGCAGGATGTTTTACAAGCTCAATGTGCGGTTGCAGGAAGAAGATGCAGACATACGCGGCACGCGTTATAAGCTGCGTGAAAAGGGTTACAGCTTTCTCTCTGATCCTCCCGATTATTACAACTCCAACCAGTTGACCAATAATACCATCTACCCGGATCTGCCTTCGGATGCCAGCATAACGCTGGATACCGTGGCAATGGGCAAAAAGGAGTTACGCAGCACGGGAGCCGTTGATTTCCTGCTATTGCGCCACGATGGCGCCGTGCTCATATGGCCTGCCGCCTGCCCGCATGAAGGCGGCAATCTGGTGAACGGAAAGCTTCATGACGACTGCCGCATGGAATGCCCGTGGCATGGCCTGAAGTTCACGGCAGTCACACTAACAGCGGAACAGCCATCTGCTGAAGCATACGGTTTCTCCTATAGGCTGGATAACAACACAATCCATATACGCTCACAAAAGCAGATTACTGACGTATATAAAGTGGCATGAAATTTTCATCATTGAGTATTGGACTACGCCACAAAGAGTGGGTTTATTGTATTCTGGCTGTATTCCTGCCGCTGCTGGTTCAGCTTATCTGGCTTCTACATAACACACAGCTTCCAGTCGCAGATGCCGACGAGCAGTTGTCCAGTTCCTATCATTTATATAAGCATTTTGCCAGCCATCATTTTATTGAATTTATCACTAATCTGTATTATATCCGCGCCAATCAGTGGCGGCCTACCGGCTTTTATATCCTGCAGGTCCCCTTTCAGATCATTTCCGGCGGCGATTTGATGTTCACTACGCGAGCTATTACGCTGGCATGCACTCTGGCAAGCTGCATTTACATTTATCTCCTGCTAAGGCTCATGCTGGAACCCGCGCAAGCCATATTAGGAACAGCCATATTAGGGCTTTTGCCATGTACAGAATGGCCAGGCACCATGCTGGCTTTCAATGAAAGCGCCTTTCTACCGGCAATCCTGGCCGCATTGTATCACCTCATCCGCTCGGATACCCTACAAGACGGGCGCCATAGGATCTATTTTGTCGCGGCTACTATAGCGGCATTTGCCGTACGCCCTGTAGAAACCGTTAATCATCTTGCCCCCTTATCTGCCTTATTCCTTTTCTTATCCTGGCGAAGCAGGCATATAACCTCAGCGCAGTGTTATAGGATAGTGCTCGGCGCATTCATAGCTGCATCTATCCTTATAATATCGGCACTGGTGAATTATAAGATTGTATCATATTCGCCCGTTTTCGATGACCACACACAAGGAGAGTTCTTTTATAGAATCGCCGTGGCAGTTATTTCTGCCACATTATTGCTGTCGGTTTCCGGAATAGCGAGAACAGCATGGACATACTGGAAAGCTGGCAGGTTACGCCTTTCTCCCATTGAGTCCGCATTTACCTCCCTATACGTACTGATAGTACTGTTCTATCTGCCTTTTGTAGCCAAATTAGTTGAATGGATATACACTTGCAGCTTCGGCAGCCTGGCCATACTCAGCCAGAGACCGTCAACCGTTAATATATTGAGGGCGTTCATTAAGAATACGGGTATAGTCCCTTTTATCATGATCATCACAATGGGATTAGTATCTTTTATCTTTCTTCTCACGACAGAAGTTAAAAAAAAGATCTTATACAACAAAGTTATCTATTACTCACTTTCTATAATTCCTGTTACTCTAATCGTCACGCTGCTCTCCGTACAATTTGTCCAACGTAAAGTTACCGTTATTATAGATCTGCTGTTGCTCATTTTTCTAATTCCCGCATTAATGCGGGGATATCTATGGTATCTGCGCAACAGCGTGATGGTATTATTAGCAACGCTGCAGCTGTACTGTGCAATGCAGGTTGCAGAAGCTCATCCTCTCTCAAAATGGATGGATAAGTTCAGAGGCAAAGATCAGAGCTACCCCAATTTGATTACTACATCACCCAATCCTAATATTACAGTTGTTAATTTTCTAGAATCAGTGGCTAAAAACAATCATTACAAGCTTATCCTGTTACCTATATCGACAGCGCCTACCGTCGATCCTTTCCTGGTATCCATGCTTGTTGAAAATCAGGAAAATGAATTTCATGTGAGATTTCCCTATATTTCCACTTATGATAGTAAGAGCGTTCATACATTTCTCTCCAGCGATCAGGACGCCTTTATGCTTTTTTCCGATACACATGGAGAAATGTTACAATCACCTGAGGAAGCAATCCACCTGAGAGTCCTGAAGGACGCCGCAATATACCCCAATGAAAAGTTGCGGTATGAGTTGCAGGCGCTTTACGCAGAGAATAAATTCCCAGCACTGGGAATAAATAAAACAAAGTGCCTCATCATCATGCCGATCAACCGTGAAACATGCATTTTCGGGATGAAAAAGAAATAATCGACGCAGTCTTACACATCCAGATTAGCAACGCTCAGCGCGTTATTGATAATAAAGTCGCGACGCGGCTCCACTACGTCGCCCATCAGCGTGGTGAACACTTCCTCGGCATCTTCCGCATGTTTCACTTCCACCTTGAGCAGCGTGCGCGCTTCCGGGTTAAGCGTGGTCTCCCACAATTGTTCCGGGTTCATTTCGCCGAGACCTTTGAAGCGGTTTATGGTGGTACCCTTCCTGCCGATTTCCATAATCGTCTCATACAATCCCGTAGGCGTCATGATGCTTACGTCTGTTCCCTTGCGCGAGAAGGCCAGCGGCTTGGAATAATTCGCCATAAGCGCCTTCGCATTTTCGTGAAGTTCACGCGCCTCGCGGCTCATGAACAGTTTTTCATCCAGCACATAGCGTTCTTCCACACCTCGCAGCGTACGCGTAACGACAAACCCTGTTTCTTTGAACGCGCACTGCCAGCCACCACCGTCTCTGGAAAGCTCGTTCATTTTTTTGATGAAGCTCGGAACTTTCGCAAAGGCAACATCTTCAGTCACATCCATGTCAAACAGATCTACGAGTGCGGCCGCCTCAATGATATGCGCCGGGATACGGCGCGATAAGGCCTTTACATAGCCGGCGGTTTTAATGGTATCCTGAATCCAGGATTCCAGCAGATCCCCACTGATGATTTTTCCGTCATGAAGACGCAGTTCCGCATCTTCCATAGCGGATTTGATCAGATAGTCCTCCAGCGCCGCGTCATCCTTCAGATAAGTCTCCTGGCTGCCACGTTTGATTTTATAAAGCGGTGGCTGGGCGATGTAGAGATAACCGCGTTCGATAATTGCTGGCATCTGGCGGTAAAAGAACGTCAGAAGCAGCGTACGGATATGCGATCCGTCCACATCGGCGTCGGTCATGATAATGATTTTATGGTAGCGGATTTTATCGATATTAAATTCCTCCTGCCCTATTCCGGTGCCAATTGCCGTGATCAGCGTGCCAATTTCGGCGGAAGAAAGCATCTTGTCGAAACGTGCGCGTTCAACATTAAGAATTTTTCCCTTGAGCGGCAGGATGGCCTGCGTAGCGCGGCTGCGTCCCTGTTTTGCGGAACCACCTGCGGAGTCTCCCTCTACGATGAAGAGTTCAGACTTTGCCGGATCACGTTCCTGGCAATCAGCCAGCTTGCCGGGCAAGCTGGCCATATCGAGCGCGCCCTTGCGCCGGGTAAGCTCGCGTGCCTTGCGCGCCGCTTCCCGCGCAATCGCCGCTTCCACTACCTTGCCTATAATAATGCGGGCATCCTGAGGGTGTTCTTCAAACCATTGTCCCAGCTTATCCGCCACCAGGCTTTCAACGACGGGACGAACTTCGGAGCTGACCAGCTTGTCTTTAGTCTGTGATGAGAATTTCGGATCAGGCACCTTCACCGACAGCACACAGGTCAGGCCTTCACGCGCATCTTCACCGGAGAGCGTTACCTTTTCCTTTTTGGCAATACCACTTTCCACTGCGTAATTATTGATGATGCGGGTAAGCGCGGCACGGAACCCTACAAGATGCGTTCCACCGTCACGCTGGCGGATGTTATTAGTAAAGCACAGCGTATTCTCATGATAGGAATCATTCCACTGCATGGCGATATCGATGCTGATGCCATCCTTCTCGCCGCCTATAGAGATCGTCTGATGAGACGCAGCCTTGCTGCGATCCAAATAGGCTACATAAGCAACCGTTCCGCCTTCATAATAAAACTCCGTGGTCGTTGGCTCCAATGTACGCAAATCCGTGAGGAAGATGCGCACGCCTGAGTTAAGGAATGCAAGCTCGCGCAGCCGGTGCTCCAAGGTCGCATAATCAAAATTAAGCACATTCGCAAACACATCCTTCGATGGCATGAAGGTAACGGCAGTGCCGCGCTTGCCTTGCGGCGCCTCTCCCACCACTTCCAGCGGAGCTTCCGCCACCCCATTTACGAAACGTATGCGGTACTCCTTGCCATTACGCCATATAGCAAGCAGCAGCCAGTCGGAAAGCGCGTTCACCACCGATACGCCCACGCCGTGCAGGCCACCCGAAACCTTATAGGAATTCTGGTCGAACTTACCGCCGGCATGCAGTTGGGTCATGATGACTTCTGCAGCCGAAACCCCCTCGCCTTCATGGATATCCGTCGGAATGCCACGCCCGTTGTCGGTCACGGTGCAGGAACCGTCCGCGTTTATGATCACTTCCACCTTGTCGCAATATCCAGCCAGCGCTTCGTCGATCGCATTGTCGACTACTTCATACACCATATGATGAAGGCCAGAACCGTCATCCGTATCGCCTATATACATGCCGGGGCGTTTTCTTACCGCTTCCAGACCTTTTAAAACTTTTATCGAATCGGCGCCATACGCCATGTCTTCTGCTGTAGTTTCCATTTTCACTTTCAATCCTGTGCTGGACATAAAAAATTACGTAACTTTTATATAGAAAATTAATATACTTGGTGGCGTATATTATGCAATAATCTTTTGTATCATCCGACGGTTTATTAGTATACAAATTGAAAGGATTTTTTCCTGTTCTTAAAGTCTCAAAAATTCCATCCACCATATCTGTGGATAACTCTGTTGAGAATCTATACGCCAGCAAAATTTTATTCATGTATACTGTGGCTTTAATACCCGCTGATTATTTTTTAGTCATCAAGTAAGTATCTGTATTTTATGTATTTTAATAATCTCTGGCGCTTTGGCAACAATCCATGGCTTGCAATAGTTGATTTTTTGCAACTTTTAAAACCGCCTGTGAAATAATTAGCTGCTGAAATAGCTGTTATTTCAGTATCAGCACAAGATCATTCCCGTCCTGCATGACCCGTAATCCCGACGCTACAAGCGTTTTCCCCAGCATATCGGGCGTACCCTTGAAGGTTATGACCATCTGGGTCTCATAAAACGAAATGGAAGTGACCTTTATGCCAACGATATTGCCATGCGCCAGAAGCTTCTGGCGCAATGCCTGCCATTCATGGATATCCGTGGTGTTCACGCGGGCGTTGATTTCCTTGAGGCGGTCATATTCAATCTTGTTCGGATTTATGGTCTGTATCTTATACAGATGCTGGGCAATATCGCCTGATGCCCTTGCCATCAGGGTATCCAGATTTTCCGAAGAACGTATGATATAATCCATACGCGACGTTTCATCCTTGCCCGGTAGCGGCAGAAGCCTTTTCAGCGTGACTTCCAAGGTGGGTTTGGGGTCTGCTTTTTTATTGTAATAGGCAAAGACGATATAAATCTCCCCGACTCCATAGCGGCCATACATACGCGCAAGCGACGCCGTGGTCGCGTTTTCCACGTTGGCATCATCCACATCCACGCGGTCATCCAAATCGCCAAGCGGCATAATCACAATGCCGCCACTGGCTTCAAGTGCGGATTCATACCAGATATTGCGCCATTTGTTATCATCCTGCCATAACTTCAGGGTATTGCCTTCCTTATATACCGGAATAACGAGAACCGCCTTGCTCTGATGGTGTTCGGCATCCTCTTTCTGCTGCTGTCCTTCCGGGGGTGGAAGCATGGCACGCACTGCCAGAGGAGAAAAATTGTAACGTAACGTCGCGTGATAATGGTTGGGAGTGATTTTTTCTTCCAGAATTTCAAAGCCGCTGATTAGGCGGGTGATATCAGATGAGGACGTTTTTGCAATAATATCCGCCGATTTCGCCGGGTTGCGTTTGCCTACATACTGCCTGAACGCATCCACCTCCCCCTGGGACAAGGCTTTGGTACGGGCATCGTTCGTATCTTTCCCGTCGGAATCCACTATTATGTCATCGATGCTGAATTCATCATGGGCCGCAAGCGCAGAAAAGGAAACACTCCATAAAAGCAGTAAAATACTTGCAAACCATACGATTTTATAGGAATAATCAGGAAATTTCTTGAGGCAGGGCATGAAAAAATCCGAGGTTACATACGCTGATGCGGGAGTGAATATAGACGCTGGCAACGCACTTGTCGAGCGGATCAAACCAATGGCCAAATTAACCGCACGCTCCGGCACGATGGGCGGAATAGGAGGCTTCGGAGCTTTATTTGACCTGAAAGCCGCCGGCTTTAAAGATCCAGTACTGGTTTCAGGAACGGATGGCGTTGGAACCAAAGTAAAGTTGGCTCAGGCGCTAAACAAGCACGATACTATCGGCATCGATCTGGTCGCCATGTGCGTAAACGATCTGGTAGTGCAGGGCGCGGAGCCGCTATTCTTCCTGGATTACTTTGCAACTTCCGCACTGGATGTGGATGTAGCCGAAAACGTTATTAAAGGCATTGCAGAAGGCTGCAGGCAATCAGGCTGCGCGCTGGTGGGCGGCGAGACTGCGGAAATGCCAGGCTTATATCAGGCAGGAGAATATGATCTTGCAGGATTTGCCGTCGGAGCGGTTGAGCGTGACCAGATACTGCCCAGAAACGTAACTGCCGGGGATATTATCATAGGGCTTGCCTCTGACGGGTTGCATTCCAATGGGTTTTCCCTGGTGCGGCATATCATAGAGAAACAGCAGGTTAATCTCGGCGGGGCAAGCAATAAACAGCTTGCCGCATCGCTTCTCAAACCTACGCGCCTTTATGTGAAGCCGTGCCTGGCTGCAATACGGAATGGTGGCGTGAATGCGCTCGTGCATGTAACCGGCGGCGGGATTACGGAAAATACGCCACGCGTATTGCCGGATAATGTTTCCGCTGAGATCAATCTCAAATCCTGGTCATTGCCGGGTATATTCCAGTGGTTGCAGAAAGAAGGCAATATCAGCCTGCCGGAAATGCTGCGTACCTTTAACTGCGGCATAGGCATGATTATGGTTGTCAATCCGAAAAAGGCCGACGATGTGATAAACATACTCAAGAAAGAAGGCGAGACCATCTATACGATAGGCCAGATAGTGGAGCAGGCAAAAGAACGCGTAGTATATCTGTGAGTATTGATAAAAAGAAGATTGCGGTACTGATTTCTGGAAACGGCAGCAATCTGCAATCCCTGATTGACGCCTGCGCTGAACCCGATTTTCCAGGAAGGATTGTGTTGGTCATCAGCAATAAGGATGATGCCTATGGCCTGAGAAGGGCGGAAGCAAATAGAATTCCCACACAAATTATAAGACACAAGAACTTCCCGGATCGCGAAACATTTGATGAGGAATTACATAAAGCGATTACCGCAAGCGGCGCGGAATATGTCTGCCTTGCCGGGTTCATGCGACTGCTCACTCCGGGTTTTGTAAATAAATGGCAGGGCAGAATGCTTAATATCCATCCTGCCCTGCTGCCTTCCTTCAAGGGCATCAACACGCATGAACAGGCCATCGCCACAGGCGTGAAAATTCATGGGTGCACGGTTCATTATGTCGTACCGGAAATGGACTCAGGGCCAATCATCATGCAGGCGGCAGTTCCCGTTTTACCAGATGATACCCCGGAGACGCTCAAGCAACGCGTGCTTAAACTGGAGCACGTCATTTATCCCCGATCACTGAAAAAAGTAATTACTCAATCAGAAGAACATATGCCGGAAACGGGGAACGGCTTTATTCTATCGTAAGCTAGAAATTCAGAAACCCCACCATTTCCTTGATTTCACGCATATATTTCGCCGCTATGGAATTGGCTTTTTCCGCACCGTCCTTTAACACGGAATCAATGTAATCGGCATTCCTGAGCAGATCGCGCATATAGGCCGTGATGGGGGATAATTTATCGATCGCAAGCTCGGAAAGCGCTTTCTTGAATTCCGAAAAGTTCCTGCTGCCGAATTCGTTCACTACCGCCTCACGCGAAATACCTGCAAGGGCTGCATAGATGTTGATGAGATTGGATGCCTCCGGGCGGTTATCCGGATCATAGGATATATTGGATATGGAGTCGGATTTCGCCTTGCGGAATTTAAGTTCTATGGTCTCGGCATTATCCGTAAGATTAATACGTGAATATTCCGACTCATCCGATTTGCTCATTTTTCTGGTACCATCGCGCAGGCTCATGACGCGGGCCGCTGCCCCAAGAATAAGTGGTTCCGGCAGAGGGAAATAATCCACGCCATAAAAACGGTTGAACGCCCCGGCAATATCGCGCGCGAGCTCAAGATGCTGCTTCTGGTCCTCACCTACCGGCACATGCGTTGCTTTATAGCCAAGGATATCCGCCGCCATAAGCACTGGATAACCATACAAGCCAAGCGGCGCATTATCCCGGTTCTTCCCGGTTTTCTCCTTGAACTGCGTCATCCGGTTCAGCCAGCCAAGCGGTGTATGGCAACCTAAAATCCATGCAAGCTCACTATGCATCGAAACGCTTGATTGAGGAAAAACGACGCTTTTCTTGGGATCAATACCACACGCTATATAGGCAGCGGTTACCTCGCGCGTTGCCTGTCGGA
>CAYVTI010000024.1:0-37347 GCA_964454545.1 uncultured Rickettsiales bacterium | reverse complement strand
ACAGCGCGCCGGTCACGATCGTCGAATATGCTTCGCTCTCCTGTCCGCATTGCGGACATTTTTATACCGAGACCCTGCCGAAGATTGAGGAAAAATACATTAATACCGGCAAGGCAAAGCTGGTCTACCGTGATTATCCCCTCAATGGTTCGGCGCTTGCGGGAGCCATGCTGGTGCAGTGCGCGGACAGGGACCGCAGGCATGATTTCGTGAAGGTGCTGTTTAAAACTCAGGCCAGATGGGCATATGGGCAGGATTTCAGAGGTTCACTTGCTAATATCGCCCTGCTCGGCGGCCTGTCCCGGCAGAAGTTCGACAGCTGCATGAATGATGGCGCGCTCAAGAAACAGGTGCTTGACGTGACGCAGGAGGCGGGAGATGAATATAGAATCCATTCCACCCCTACTTTCTTCGTCGGTGGCCAGAGGCAGGAAGGCGATCAGGGGGTGGACGCCCTGGGCAAGCTTATCGATGATGCCCTGGCGAAAAATGTAAAAAAATAACGGCAAAACGCTTGACAGCGCGGCCTTAACTGCTTAGAAGCCTCATGACAGAACGGGACAAGTTGTCATCACTTGAAACTCTGAATGATAACATACGGAAGTTTCATGATAAATTCGATCGCAAGCCCAGGCCTGCGCGTGGA
The DNA here is from genome assembly GCA_964454545.1 of uncultured Rickettsiales bacterium. Lineage (GTDB taxonomy): Bacteria > Pseudomonadota > Alphaproteobacteria > Rickettsiales > JABCZZ01 > JABCZZ01. The sequence goes on along the minus strand of CAYVTI010000024.1, from coordinate 36,701 downwards.
AAAGCCGCTGCTGTCGCCAGGGTAAGCGTCGAATTGGTGTCCGGATCACTGGTCGGCGGGTTCGCCGGTTATTATCTGGACCAGTGGCTTGGCACATCCCCGGTGCTGTTCATAGTGTGCTTTTTTCTGGGGTCGGCTGGCGGTTTCATGACGGTCATGCGGACGCTGAAAATGGCAGAAGGTAAAGAAGATACAAAGGCAGAGTAACGCGTGAACCCGGTTGAACAGTTTGAAGTCAGGAATTTAATCCCTTTCCCCCATCTTTCGGGCTATAATATTGCGTTTACCAATGCGTCCCTGTGGATGGCGCTGGTCGTTGCTGCGATTACGTTCTTTGTTGGGTTTGGCATGCGCAGGCGCGCGCTTGTGCCGGGGCGTTTACAGGCTATGGTGGAAATGGGATACCAGTTCGTGTTTGACATGGTGGAAGACAGCGCCGGTCCGGAAGGAACCAGATATTTTCCGATTATCTTCACCCTGTTCATGTTTGTATTGTTCTGCAATCTTGCCGGTCTCATTCCTTACTCGTTTGCGGTTACGAGCCATATTATCGTTACGTTCGCCTTCGCAGCGTTCATTTTTATAGGCGTCACCTTCATAGGATTTTATAAGCATGGCTTGCATTTTTTCCATTTTTTCCTGCCTAAGGGATTGCCTGGCGGCGTGGTCGGGATTGTTCTGGCCCTGTTCATGATAGTGATAGAACTTTTTTCCTACCTTGCGCGTCCGGTAAGCCTCTCCATCCGTCTTGCCGCCAACATGACTGCCGGTCATATCCTGCTCAAAATCATGGCGTCGTTCGTAGGTATTGGATTGATAGGGATTTTTCCGTTTTCTTTTTTGTTGATATTCACCGGTTTTGAGATATTTGTTGCATGCTTGCAAGCATATATTTTTGCATTGTTGTGCAGCCTGTACCTCAATGACGCCCTTAATATGCACTAAACTTTAATTACGAAAGGATTGATTCATGGACGTAGAGGCACTTAAACTTCTTGGAAAATACATTGGCGCAGGCCTTACCACCACAGGCATGTGCGGCGCCGCTATCGGTATCGGGCTTATTTTCGCCGCCGCGCTTAACGGCATCGCGCGCAATCCGTCGCAGGAAGGTAAAATCAAGGCATTTGCTTTCATGGGTATGGCGCTCGCCGAGTTCATGGGACTGCTTTCTTTCGTGGTTACCATTCTTGTGTTATACGTAGTGAAATAACCCTTAAGGTATCCGTTCAATGCCGCAATTAGATCCGACAAGTTTTTCCTCCCAGCTTTTCTGGCTGACGGTTTCTTTTGTCGTCTTATACATATTGCTTGCGCGTTTTTTGCTGCCGCGTGTCCAGTCCGTCATCGCCCTGCGTGCGCGTACGGTTGAGGCGGATATAGAACAGGCCCAGAACCTCCAGTCTGAAGCTCAGCGCGTGCAGGACGCCTATGAAAAGACGCTCGCCGAAGGCAGGGAAAAGGCAAAGGTGGTTATTGAAAATATCAAGGATCGCATCGCTGCCATAGCACAGAAACAGCAGGAAGAGCTTGATCGCGTGCTTGAAAGGAAACTGGCCGATTCCGATGCCGGTATACGCAGGGCCAAGCAGGACGTGATGGGGAAGCTTATGCCGGTTGCAGGCGGGCTTGCGGAGCGGATAGTGGAAATAGTGGTCAATCACAAACCTAATTCCAAGGAACTTGAATCGGCGATGAGCGATCTGGACCTGGCGGAGGAAAACGCGGCATGAGCGAACAGGCATTTTATCTGGACCCTGAATTCTGGGTATTGGTATCTTTTGTGGGATTCCTGCTGTTGGCGTTCCGCCCGCTTGCGCGCATGATTACGCGCGCACTTGATGCGCGTTCCGCACAGATTGCCGAAGAGCTGGCAGAAGCCAGGCGGCTGCGTGAAGAGGCTCAGGCGGTGCTTGCTTCCTACCAGAAGAAACAGCGCGAATCCCTGAAAGAGGCGGAAGAAATCCTCGCCGGGGCGAAAACCGAGGCCGAATTCATGTCGAAACAGGCTGAGGCCCAGCTTAAAACCGCGCTTGATAAGCGCATGAAACTTGCCATAGAAAAGATTGCCCAGGCGGAGAGCAAGGCGTTGCAGGACGTCCAGAATCATGTGGTGGATATTGCCGTTTCTGTTGCGCGGTCGATCATAACAGATCATCTGGTGCGTACAGGCAATGACGATATGATCAAGCAGGTTGCCTCCGAACTTGAACGCAAATTTCATTAGGGCTAGAGTTTATGGGGGAAGATTAATTCCGATGAAAGAAAACGCTGAAAATAATATTCCCTAATCCCTGCTTCCCTACCCCCTTTTCTATTGACACAGTGCCCTATTCCCGTTAGACCAGTCAGCCTTCCAATGAGAGGATTATATGAAAGTACTGAGCTCGCTTAAATCTGCCAAGAAACGTGACAAGAATTGCCGCGTTGTGCGCCGCAAAGGCCGTGTTTATGTTATCAATAAGGAAAATCCCCGCTTTAAGGCGCGCCAGGGTTGAGTTTTAGTGTTGTCGCGGGAAAGACGCCTGTTCTTTTTACGCTGGCTCAGAAATCCACACCATGTAGGTGTTCCTGTGCCGAGCAGCAAAAGCCTTGCCGATGCGATAGCGGCGCAATTGTCCTGCGTAAAACCGGGTGAGTATGTAGTGGAGCTGGGGCCGGGCACCGGGGTAATCACGCGCGCAATCCAGTCTCAAGTCAGCCAGAACAACCTGGTGGTCATAGAGCGTGATTACAGCTTTGTTGAGCAGTTGAAGCGCGAATTTCCACATGCCATCGTCCTGCAGGGAGATGCGAGGAACCTGAAAGATCTGTTGCGCAGGCATAATATAGAAAATGTGGCTGCCGTGGTTTCCTGCCTGCCGCTGCTTGCCATGCCGGATAGTGTCTGCCATGCGATCGTGAATGCCGCGTTTGAAGTGATCAAGGAAGACGGGATGTTCATTCAGTATACGTACGGGCTGCTGTCTCCGGTCTCCGAGAAGCATCAGCGCCAGATAGGGATAAAGGGCAGGGTTACCAAGCGCGTATGGCGTAATTTTCCTCCCGCAAACATATGGTGTTACAGAGCCGAAAACCGCTGACCAGAAAAGATGTCTCTTCGATTTTCAGGGTGTTTCAGTCCATCGACCCCGAACCGAGGACCGAGCTTGCTTATACCAACGATTTTACGCTGCTCGTTGCTATCGTGCTGTCGGCGCAGGCGACGGATGCTGGCGTGAACAAGGCGACGCCCGCGCTTTTCAAGGCGGCGGACACGCCGAAGAAAATGATCGCGCTTGGCGAAGAAGGGCTCAAGCGCTATATCAAAACGATAGGGCTGTTTAATTCCAAGGCTAAAAATATCATCGGCCTGTCGCTCAAGCTGGAAAAGGAATTTGGCGGCAGGATGCCGGAAGACAGGGAGGCTTTGCAGACCCTGCCGGGCGTGGGGCGCAAGACCGCGAATGTCTGGCTCAACTGCGCGCGCGGCAAGCCTACGATAGCGGTGGATACGCATGTTCTCAGGGTTGCGAACCGCATCGGGCTTGCGAATGCGAAAACGCCGGAAATGTGCGAGCAACAACTCGAGAAAATAATCCCCGAGCAATATAAGGATCATGCGCATCACTGGCTCATCCTGCACGGACGCTACGTCTGCAAGGCGCGCAGGCCCGAATGCGGCCGGTGCGCGGTAAGGGAATATTGTCAGTACCCGGACAAAACATGAATGAGTTCGACATTATCCGGAAATATTTTGCGCCTCTTTCGGAGAAGGAGAAAGGCGCCTTCCATCTTACGGACGATGCGGCGGTGCTTGGCATTGCGCCGGATGAGGAGCTGGTAGTCACCAAGGACGCCATCGTGGAGGGCGTGCATTTCATAGGCGATGAGCCTCCTTCCCTGATAGCCAGAAAATTGCTGCGGGTGAATCTGTCCGATCTGGCGGCGATGGGCGCGAAGCCCCGCGGCTATTTCCTTGCCCTGATGCTGCCCAGGGAAACGGATGAAAACTGGGTGCAGTCTTTTGCCGAAGGGTTGCGCATGGATCAGGACGCTTTTTCGCTTACGCTGATGGGCGGGGATACAACCGCTACGCCCGGCCCTCTGTCCCTGTCGCTCACTGCGCTTGGAACCGTGCCGCGCGGGCAGGCATTGCGGCGCAATGGCGCAAGGGCGGGCGATAACATGTATGTAACCGGGACTATCGGCGATGCGGCGCTTGGATTAAAAGTGGCCAGTGGCCAGTGGCCAGTGGCGGGTAAGGATATACTATCAGAGCAGGCCACGGATCACTATCTCCTTCAGCGATACCAGTTGCCTTGCCCGCGTGTGGAAACAGGGCAGGTGCTGCGGGATATTGCAACTGCGTGCATGGATATATCTGACGGGCTCATGCAGGATTTGCAGCATATTGCATGGAATTCAGGGGTTGGCGCTACGGTCGAGTGGGCGCGGCTGCCCCTGTCGGATGCGGCAAGGAAAACATTGCCGATGGTGGAAAATCCTTATGAAATTATCGCAGCAGGCGGTGACGATTATGAGTTGCTTTTTACGGCGTCTCCCGAAATGCAGGCAAAATTGCAGGTGATAGCGCAAAAATTAGGCGTGGCTATTACCCTTATCGGCAGTATAAATAACGGCGGCAAAGTAAAAATGATTGATAAAAGCGGGAATGATATTTATTTTGCCAAGGCCGGATATAATCATTTTTAAGAAGCGGTGTTACAAGTGCTTAAAGCGAAATTTCGTATGGCCGGATTTCTGGTGGCCGCTCTCGTCATTCTCTGTGATCAACTGAGCAAGGCGTTTATCATCGCATTTGCGCAATCCACGGCGCTGCCGCTCAAGCTGCTGCCGTTCTTCAACCTTGTGCTGATCTTTAACAGGGGCGTAAGTTTCGGCATGCTAGCCCACGCACATAGCTGGATTGCCCTGCTGCTGCCCGTATGCCTTTCCATCATCACGCTCATGCTGGTGTGGTGGCTGCTTAAGACGAAGGAAAGAATTGCCGCCCTGGCGCTTGGCCTCATTATCGGCGGAGCCATCGGCAACCTCATCGACCGCTTGCGCGCCGGGGTTGTGACGGATTTTCTTGATTTCCATATCGGGGACTGTCACTGGCCAGCCTTCAATATGGCCGATAGCTTCATATTCATAGGGGTTGTTATATTTGTATTTACCAATATAATAGCCGGAAAACGCGAATGTCAGGGAGAGAAAACGGTTTGATTATGTACAGGGCTCGCCATATATTCTTGACGGCATGCATTCTGCTTTCCGCATGCGGAGATGCTGACAGTTTCAGGGAGAAAATGGGACTGAACCGCAAGGGGCCGGATGAGTTCCAGGTCTATGCGCGTCCGCCGCTTACGGTGCCGCCGGATTTCAACCTGCGGCCACCCAAGTCCGGGGCGGAATATACGCCGGGCGTTTCCGTGCAGGATCAGGCGCATAACAAAGTGATAGGCGCTGCGGATGTGCCTGCCTCATCTTCTGTGGCCACGACTGCCGTGCCTGCCGTTTCTTCCGCCGCATTACCCAGCAACTCCGATTCGCAATTCCTTTCCAATGCCGGGGCGGATAAGGCACAGAGGAATATCCGCCAGGTCCTCCTGAACGAAAATGAGAGCGGAATTGGGTCCAAGGATAGCAGGTACCTGTTCACTTCCAGCAGTGGCGACTCGGTTGTCGATCCCGCGAAGGAAGCGGACAGGCTGAAGAAAGACAAGGCCAGCAACAAGCCGCCAACGGAAGGTGAAACGCCGGTAATCGCGCCGCAAAGCAAAGGCATCCTTGGCGATCTTTTTTAGGAACAAATGCCATGATCAGGTTATTATATGCGATATTGGCCGTTCTGGCATTCGCGCATCCTGCAGTTGCCGGTGAAGGAACGGAAATAGATGCGTTTACCCTGAAAAACGGCATGCAGGTAGTGCTTATTCCCAACCACCGCGTGCCCGCCATTTCACATATGCTGTGGTACCGTGTCGGTGCGGCGGACGATTTTCCGGGGCGTTCCGGCCTTGCCCATTACAACGAGCATATGATGTTCCAGGGCACCAAGAAGGCGGGAAGTGGCGAGTTTGGCCGCCTGGTGACCAGAAACGGCGGGAATTTCAATGCGTTCACCACCGATGACTATACGGCCTATTACGTCAATATCGCGAAGGAACATCTGCCGATGGTCATGGAACTTGAGGCGGATCGCATGCTGAACCTTGCGCCGACGCCACAGGATTTCAGCAAGGAGCGTGAGGTCATCATCGAAGAGCGCAGGATGTCAATCGAAAACCAGCCGGAAGCGCTGCTCTCGGAAGAAATGCAGGCCATGCTTTTCCGCAACCATCCCTACCATAATCCGCTTATCGGATGGATGCACGAAATGCAGTCGCTTTCCCGCGAAGACGTGCTTGATTTCCATCGCCAGTTTTATCATCCCGCCAATGCGGTGCTGGTGGTATCGGGCGATATTACGCGTAAAGAGCTGCAGCCGCTGGCGGAGAAATATTACGGCAGCCTGCCACCGGGTGACAAATACGTGCGCCGCTGGCGGGTGGAGCCGCCGCAGCGCGGGCCGCGCCACATCTCGCTTCACCATAAGAACGTGAAACAGCCGGAACTGGTGCGTTTCTATGTGGCTCCCAGCGCCAATACCTCTGACAAGAACCTGCTCATACCGGGCTTCGTGCTGGAGCAGATCGTAGGCGGCAGCCCTACCGGGAAGCTCTACCAGTCGCTGGTAGTGGCGCAGAAGATCGCGACCGGGATAAGCGTGGATTACGAAGGGATTTCGATTGGGCCGGGAATGTTCAGGATACAGGCGTTCCCTGCGGCCGGGATTTCGCTGCCCCAGCTTGAAGCCGCGCTGGACAAGGAACTGGAGGCCATTACGCGGGCGAAGGACAGCGGAGAAGATATCGACCGCGCCAAGACACTACTCAAAGCCGATACGCTTTATGCACGTGACAGCTTGGGCAATATAGCAAGAACCGTAGGTGTGCTTGTCATGGCCGGGTTGCCCGCGGATTATTTCAACCAGTGGACTGCGCTGGTTGACAGAGTAACCACCGATGAGATCAAGGATGCGGCCGCTACCATCTTTCAGCCGCAGAATTCAGTAACGGGATATTTGCTTTCCGAGGAAGGAAATAAGTGATGCGTCTTGTCATGGTTTTCCTAAGCTGCATTCTCGTTTCCCTGTCCGCGCACGCTGCGACAAAAGTACAGGAAGTCACCGGCGGAGATGGCCAGAAGGCATTTCTCATAGAAGATCACTCGCTGCCGGTGGTGACCGTCAGGATCGAATTTACGGACAGCGGCGCGGCCTACGATCCCAAAGGCAGGGAAGGGCTTGCCTATTTTGCCATGCAGATGCTGAACGAAGGGGCGGGGGATATGGACTCTCTCGCTTTTAACCGCGCGCTTGAGGATCATGCCATACGCTTCAGCAGCGATGCGGGCGAAGATAATACCGCCGTCAGCCTTCAGTCTATATCGGAATTCAGGGAAAACGCTTTCGATCTGCTGTCTCTGGCCCTGAACAAGCCGCGCTTTGATGCCGGTGCGGTTGAACGTGTCCGCCAGGCGCTCCTGAGCGAGATAAAGCGCGTGCAGGAAGATCCGACCTATATTGCCTCGTTAAGCTGGAAAGAACTTGCATTTCCTAGCCATCCCTACCGCAACCCGAGGATCGGCACGCTGGAGTCGGTTTCTGCGGTGAAACACGAGGATCTGGAACAGTTCCAGAGCCGCATGATGGCATGCAGCAAAAAGAACGTGGCGGTGGTTGGCGATATTGGCGCAGAAGAGGTTAAAAAATTGTTGCTGCAGTTGTTTCCGTCTTCCAAATGCACATCCTCGATAGCGGCGGTTAGTAATGTAAACATAGCGCAGGGCAACGGCAAGCCGGCGATGATCAAGGCGCCGTTTCCGCAGACGGTAGTGCAGGCGGGCCTGCCTGCGGTCAAGCGCAATGATCCGGATTATTACGCTCTGGTCGTTCTCAATCATATCTTTGGCGGGGATATTTTCTCTTCACGCTTGGGCGAGGAAATAAGGAACAAGCGCGGGTTTGCCTATTATGCCGACAGCGAGGCGGATGAACTGGCGCATGCAAATTATATCTCTGTGCATTTTGCTACCCGCGGCGAGCAGGCGGAAAATGCGTTGCGTGTTTTTCTCGGGGAACAGGATAAAATGCGTGATAAAGGCGTGACGCAGTCCGAACTGGATAGTGCCAAACGCTACCTGACCGGATCTTTTCCGCTCAGCATTGATAACCAGGGCGCGCTGACGGAATACCTGATACAGATGCAACGTTACCATCTGGGGATCGATTATCTCGAGAAACGCAACGGCTATATAAACGCCGTAACACTCCCTCAGGTTAACGCGTTGGCAGGAAAGCTGTTTACAGCCAAACCGCTCGTTGTTATGGTCGGAATACCGCAAGAGGAGGAGCAGAAGAAATGACATATACGCAGGACATAACCAACGCTTTCAGCAATGCCATTGGCGCGGAAGGGGCGGATAAAAAGGATTTTGATCAGGCGGTGCAAGAAACGAAAAAAGCCGTGGCTGCGCTGCATGATTATAAGAGGCAAAATGCGTTGCCTCTGCTTAATATCGGCGAGCAGGAGGATGATTTTAAAATTATCGAAGATACCGCGAAACGCATCACCGATCATTTCGAGACGTTGATAGTGCTGGGCATGGGGGGGTCAAGCCGTGGCGGCAGCACGCTGGTGTCGCTCGCCAGAAACCCTTTCACCGGCCTTGCGGGCAAAACGAAAATCCATTTTGTCGAGAACATTGATCCCTTCACTTTCGATCAGCTGCTTGTTTCGCTTAACCTGAAAACGACAGCTTTTCTTTTCATCAGCAAATCAGGAAATACGGCGGAAACTCTTGCGCAATTGCTGGTGTTGCTGCGCGAAACCGAAACAAAACTCGGCCGCAATGCTATAAAGGAGCATTTCTTCATCATCACCGAACCGGGTGAGAACCCGATGCGCCGCATAGGGCAGGAATACGGCATCAGCATGATTGAGCATAACCCGCGCATCGGCGGCCGCTTCGCCGCGCTCACTGCCGTGGGTTTGCTGCCTGCGAAAGTGGCGGGGCTCGATATACGTGCAATCCGCCGCAGCGCCGGAAAGGTCGTGCAGCGCACTTTCAGCGAAAATGCGTCTGAGGCGGCGCTTGGTGGCGCTTTACATCATGTACTGCTGAGAAAGGGCAAATCCGTTGTCGTGATCATGCCCTATTGCGACCGGCTGGAAACGCTCGGCGCATGGCACCAGCAGCTATGGGAGGAAAGCCTCGGCAAGAAGGGGCACGGAACCACATTGCTGCGGGCGCTGGGCGCTACGGATCAGCACAGCCAGCTGCAGCTCTATCTTGACGGGCCGAACGATAAATTCATCACCATGATTTTCCTGAAGCAGGCGGGGTTTGGCGCGGCGATACCCACATCCAAGGAAAAAGCGCTCAGCTACCTCAATAATCATACCGTTGGGGATTTAATGGAGGCGGAACAGATGGCGACCGCGCAGACGCTCGCCAAGAATCACCGTCCGGTGCGTATCCTTACCCTCGATAAGCTTAATGAGGAATCCATCGGCGCGCTCCTCATGCATTTCATGCTTGAGACGATGATCACGGCGCAGCTATGGCAGATAGACGCTTTCGACCAGCCTGCGGTGGAAGAAGGCAAGCAGCTTGCCCGGCAGTATCTCTCCAAGACCGCGAATGCCGCTTAAGATAGGGCATAGGGGAGCGCCGAAGCGGCTTCCCGAGAACACGATAAGCAGCTTCAGGAACGCAATCGATCTGGGTGCGGACGGCATCGAGCTCGACCTGCATTTATCCAAAGACGGTGAGCTGGCGGTCATTCATGATGATACGGTGGATCGCACGACGGACGGGAAGGGGAAAGTCGCGGATTTCACCCTTGCGGAGTTGCGGAAACTGCGGATGGAAGGGGGCGAACATGTCCCGATGCTTGCCGAAGTGCTTGAGGCGCTTGGAAGGGACGCGCATTACTTTATCGAGGTAAAAGTGGCGGAAGCCGCATTGCCCACTGCCAGGCTGGTGCAGGAATATATTGCGCGCGGCTGGGATGCGGAAAAGCTTTGTCTCATATCGTTCCAGCATGGCGGCCTGCGGGAGGTGGCAAAGCAATTTCCTGTGCTTTACACAGGCGCAAGCTTTGTCGACATCGGGCCGGGGCAGGTTGAAAAAGCCAAATCCGATGGCATGCGCGCGATTATTCCCAATTACAAGCGGCTCACTGCGGAGCAGGTAAAACAGGCGCATGATCTGGGCCTTGGCGTCATAGCATGGACGGTGAATGATGCGGAGGATATTGCCAGGGTGGCCGGAATAGGGGTGAACGGGATTATCAGCGATTTTCCGGAGAGGTTATAAGGCTGTAACGGGCTGTTCTTCAATAACTTCACCACCTACGCCTTTGATAAGATCAGCGATGGTGTTACGCACTTCCTTAAGGCGATCGGGGTCGGTGTGGCGGGAGACGAGGCTGGTTCCGAGTTTTCCGTAGCGGACAAAGGGATAGCTGCCGATTTCGACGTCAGGGAAATCGTTCTGGATTTCGGCAAGCTTCCTGGCGATAACCCCCTCGGTGACGAAAGAGCTGACGGTAGCCGACAGCATCGGCTTGCCGCCTTTAAGCGTATGCTTGATGCCGTCAAACATAGCCTGCATGATGCGCGGCACCCCGGCCATGACGTAGACATTGCCGATAATGAAGCCGGGAGCGGCGCTGACGGGATTGGGAATAAGGGTTGCGCCTTCGGGTATGTAAGCCATCCTGAGTCGCGCTTCATTGAGGTTCTCGCCATAATGCCGGGTCAGTATGCCGACCGCTTCTGCATGGGGGCCGTATTTCACGCCGAAGGCATCCGCGATGCAGGCGGAGGTAATGTCGTCATGCGTTGGCCCGATGCCGCCGGTGGTGAACACATAATCATATATCGCGCGGCATTCGTTGACACTCTTTATGATCGCCTGGGCGATATCGGGAATGACCCTTGCCTCCAGCAGCCGTACGCCAGAGTTGTTGAGTTCCGCGGCAAGCCATGCCAGGTTCTCATCCCTTGTGCGCCCTGAAAGGATTTCATTTCCGATAACGATAACACAGGCAGTAGACATAACAGAGCCTTACATATAAATTACAGATAATGTATAATCGCCTCGCTTGGAGGGGAATGCAAAGAAAGCCGGGAGGAAGTAACCTCTCTTTCAGTTTATTATAACAGGGTCATAATGTCAGCAGCAAATCGCAGTATTGTTATACATAAGGAACAGGCGGATTATGAAGGCATGCGCAAAGCCGGCGCGCTTGCCGCGAAGTTGCTTGACGCCATGGTGGAGCATGTGGTGCCTGGCGTCACCACGAATTACCTGAACGATATCTGCCACAAGATGATTATTGATGCCGTGGCGATTCCTGCGCCGCTTGGCTACCGTGGATTTCCGAAATCCATATGCACCTCGGTGAACCATGTCATATGCCATGGCATACCGGACGATCGCAAGCTTAAGGAAGGTGATATTGTCAATATCGACGTAACCCCTATTGTGGATGGCTGGCATGGGGATTCGAGCCGCATGTACTGGGTAGGCGAGGTGCCGATCAAGGCCAGGCGCCTGACGCAGGTGACGTACGATTGCATGATGCTGGGCATCGAGCAGGTGAAGGCAGGCAAGCGCATAGGGGACATCGGGCATGCCATCCAGACCTACGCGGAAAAGCATAATTATTCAGTGGTGCGTGACTATTGCGGCCACGGGGTGGGCAAGGTGTTTCATACGCCGCCTAACGTCATGCATTATGGCGAGCCGGGTACCGGCACGGTGCTTGAAGAAGGGATGTTCATCACCATTGAGCCGATGATTAATGCGGGCGGGTATGAAACGCGCCTTAACGAGAAGGATGGCTGGACGGTTACTACGCGTGACCGTTCACTCTCGGCGCAGTTCGAGCATTCGCTGGCTGTTACCAGGGATGGCTTCGAGATTTTTACGCTGTCTCCGACCGGGCGGCATCATCCACCGTATAAATAGCAGCGAGGGACGAGTGGCAGGGAACGAGGCTGAGGAAAATACGGGTAATGAGGATGAGGAAATATTGACTTCGCCCCTTGCTTCTCGTTCCTCGCTCCCTGATTATGCTGGACACCGCCGCCGCCTGCGCGAACGTTTTCTGAAGAGCGGCGCGCAGGCGCTTGCCGATTATGAGCTGCTTGAAATGGTACTTTATGGCGCAAGCCCGCGCATGGATACCAAGCCGCTTGCGAAGAAACTGCTGACGCATTTCGGCGACTTTTCCAAAGTGGTGCATGCCGCTCCGCTGGAGCTTGCCAAAATAGACGGTATGGGAGATGCGGCCATTGCCAGCATAAAAGCCATCCATGCGGCCGCCGAGAAAATGCTTAAGGCAGAAGCGTCGCAGGGGAAAATCATACAGTCATGGACGGCGCTGCTCGATTACTGCCGCGTCAGCATGGGGCATAAAAAGGTTGAAGAGTTCCGGGTATTGTTCCTCAACCATAAGAACGTGCTGATTACCGACGAAGTACAGCACACGGGCACAGTAAACCATGCGCCGGTTTATCCGCGCGAAGTGGTGAAGCGGGCGCTCGATCTTGGGGCGTCATCCCTTATTCTGGCGCATAACCATCCCAGCGGCGATCCGATGCCAAGCCGTGATGATATAGAGATAACGAGACAGCTATCAATGGCGGCCGCATCGTTAGGCATAAGCGTGCATGACCACCTGATAATAGCAGGAAATAAATATTATTCCTTTAAGAGCAACGGGCTTCTGTAACAGGAATTATTTCCGGTTCATGAGTCCCGCGAGCCTTGATTTTACGGCGGTGCCGGAATTCATATCGCTATCTGCCTTGCACAGGAAGCCGGCAAATTTCCTGAACTGCCTGCTTAAGTCCGAATTGGAGCCCTCAAGAATGGTCCTTCCGTTATTTTCGGCAGTGATGACGGTTTTTGTATCGTTGTCAAAATTCGCGACGAACGGAAGTCCGCAGACACGCTCAAAGTCACTCTGACTGACGGCCTCCTTGAATTTTGCGCCGCTGCGGTTGGCCACGAGCGAAATCTGCGCATCCTTTATTCCCATCCTGCGCCATGTGGCGAGCAATCTCGAAGAATGGGTTATCGACCTGAGCCAGAGCTGTGCCACCATGATCGTCCGGGTGGACTGGATGATAGCTGAGGATATCAGCGGGGTCCAGATATGGGGAAGATCAATGACTACGAAATCGAAATCGTTACTTAGCGTGGCAATGAGATGGGAAACAAGCTCATCATGCACTTCCGGGATATAATTCAGCTGATTGGGAGCGGCGATGACGCGCAAACGGCTGTCCTTGTACGTGAGGAGCATGCGTTCGATAAGGGTGGAGTCGATGCCGCGATCCGGATTCTCAAACAGCTCCTTGATGCCGAACTGCGTCGTCAGATCCAGGTTCTTCGCGATCATGCCGAACTGGTAATCCATATCTACGAGCACAACAGATTTATTATATTCGGTTGCAAGCGCATAAGCCGTGTTGATGGAAACGGTGCTGGCCCCGTCTGCCGATGCGGCGCTTATGCAGGAAATGACTTCGCCTTTCCGGCCGGTGGCAATATGCTGCTTGGCAAAGAGCATCGACCTTACATCGGCAATTTTTACCGGTTTGGTAAAATATTCGCTTATGCCGCGTGTTTTGAGTTCACGATAAAAACTGACATCATTGACATAGCCTATGACCACCACGCGCGTCCCGGCCTCGCAATATTCCGCTATGGTGTCGATTTCCGGCAATATGTCATGCCCACGTTCGCCCACGTCTATAAGCAGATAATGGGGCGAATGGGAACGTCTCGCAAATTCTGGAACGGCTTCCAGCGGGCTGCCTATGACTATGTGGGCAAGCGTGCCGTCCCCTCTGTCCACTATCTGGTTGGCGAACTCCAGGTCTGATTCATGAGGTATTATCGCCATCACCTGGCTTTGTGCATTCATAAAAGCTCCTTGGATACTAACCGGAATTACCTGCTACCGCCACTGGATCCACCACCCCCGCCTTCAACCATTGTCGAGAAACTGGTGTCAGGTTTTGCCACAGCATTGTAATTGGTTATCGCCTGTAAAAGTTTGGTGGCGCTCGAATCGTCCATAAGCGCCGGATTGGTAAACTGATGCTTGTCGCTTACCATCTGCACCATGTTGGCAGCGATGGAACACCCGAGCGTCGGATAATTCAGGTTGTTGTAATTATTGGAAATATTGTCAATATACCTGTTCTGGCAATTGCGCGCCATAATGCGCTCATATACCAAAGCGACATTGTTCGCGTTCGAGGATTTATACTTCACAGCTACACCGAACTGGTTCATGACGCTTTTAACTTCCTTGCACAGCGGATCGGAATCCTGGCAGCTTACCCGGGCGCGAGTCGGTTGTTCCTTGTTAATAACATCGACAATCTTTTGCACGGATGCCGGAGAGGTAATCTTTACGTTCACCACCTCCGTCGATATGTCCAGAAGGCTTTCCGGTTCGCCGCGGTTGAAATAGGCTTCCTGAGGGGCGGGGGTGCAAGCCGCAACCGCAGCACCCAACGCCAGTATATATGTATAATTTCTAATCATAACCCCAACACCTGTTCCCTCATTAATCTGTAATAAACCCTATAGGTCCTTCCAAACTTGGCATCTGCGCATTCTTATATTCCGCTCCCGACATGGCTCCGAGAGAGCCATAGAAAAACTGCTCCATGACGCTCGCGGGACGGAAATCGTCCGACGGCAGCCTCACATCGCTGCTTTTCATGGGATCTACGATATAAGGCGTAACGGCTATGACCAGTTCCGTTTCATTGCGCTGGTATGCCGTGCTCCTGAGCAGCGCGCCGAGCACGGGAATGGAGGACGCCCCAGGAATCTGATTCAGGCTTGAATTAAGCCGGTCACTCATTAGCCCGGCGATCATGAAACTTTCCCCGGGCGCAAGTTCCACTGTCGTCTTGGCGCGGCGCGTTACCAGCGCGGGAGCTTCCTGCGTATTGAATTGTCCCGACTGATCTATCTCAGATACTTCCGGTTGCACCGCAATCCTTATACGGTTTTCTGCTACGACATAAGGAACGAATTGCACGGCTACGCCGTAAGACTGGTATGTTACCGTGGTAACACCAGCGGACACGCCAACTCCTGGCTGCAGCACGGGGAATTGCCCGCCCGCAAGGAATTCTGCTTTCTCGCCTGACATGGCCACCAGGTCAGGTTCGGCAAGGATTTTCAATAGTCCCTCTGTCTCCAGCGCTTCAATGGCAGCGCTTAAAGCAAATCCGCCGCTGGTCAGCGTTCCCAGAAGGAATCCGGCATCATTGGTATTATGCAGGATTCCGCCAACCCCCAGAGGAGTAACAGGAACCGGGACGTTGCTCTGGCCGGTATTTATCTGCGTATCAAAAACCGTTAGCTTGTTTTGCGTTGCGCCGATGGTACGGCCGTGATTTGCCAGGCCGCTGAGACTGACGCCGAGGTTCTTAAGCGCATTGCGCTGCACCTCACCCACGCGCACGCGGAGCATGACCTGCTGGCCCGAGGAAACTTTGAGAAGGTTCAGTATGGAAGGCATGTCGCCACTTGGATAGGGTGTAGGCCCTGCGCTTGCTGCTGAGCCGCCTCCTGTTCCGCCTCCGCCCCCGCTTGCGCCGCCCGTTGGCTGGATAGGCTGGTTGATAAACTGGTTAACTATACGCAGTGCCTTATCCACGATTGACGCGTCGCTTACTTCTCCGGTAAGCGCTATATTGGCGTTGACCAGATCTACGTATATGTGCTCATGCGGCAGGAAGAAGTGCAGAGCTTTGCGTATTGCCGGCAAATCGTAGCCTACAATGACGTCAAACTGGCGGATGGGCCGGTTTTCTTTGTCAAACAGGCGGATGTTGGTATGGCCAAGCTTTTTGCCGATAATGGCGATATGCCTTGAACCGATGACATGCACGTCGGCCGTGTCAGGATCCGCGACGATGACTTCCCCGATGTCCCTGGGCACCACGACAAGCTCTGAACGGCTTATTGGGACAAGAACGCCGCCGGCAGGAAGCGTTTTCACATGTTTGGGACCGGATGCCGCCAGGATGCCGGACATGGGCGCGCAGGCGAGCATAAATGTGGCAACAGTAATAACCACTTTTGTGATCGGCTTTCCCGGCGTAAGCTTAAATCTCATTGCTTCTTTACTCCTACGGATTCCGCATGCACGCCGCGCACAACAATCACCTCGTCGCTTTCGGCGCTGGGTACCACTCTTACGGCGGACAGATCGGAAATGGCGCTTGGATGTGCGACGGTTGCCTTATCCCTATCCTTGAGCGAGCGTAGCGCCAGGGACAGGCGGCCGTTTGCGTTTTCCGCAAGACGGATTTTCTGGGCATTGTCAGCGGAAACTTCCAGCGATACGTTAGCGGGCACTACCGGAGCATCGCCGCCATGCGCCGTGCTTTTCTGGTTAGTCGCCATTACCCGGACATCGGAAACAAGCACTTCGGTTATCGGTTCTTTCACATCTTCCTTTTTGTCATTCACAAACCCCGTGGTGACGTCATGGGTGATCAGCACATCCACCCGGTCTCCCGGAAATACGAAGCCGCCCGCGCCTGAAATCGCATCCACCGCAATAGTCACGAGACGCATGCCTTCGCCCAGAGATGCGGCAAGGAAGCTTGGATCATGTTCATTGGCCAGCCGGTTCATAATCATCGGCTCGCCTTTCTGGAAAGGGGTGCGCGTGATCATTTTCAGCGCTTCGCTGGGATGGGAAGAATCGACAATAATCATATCGGGAAGAAGAAGATTCTTAGGCCACGGATGCAAATCAAGCATTTCCTGCGTTATGACAGTGCCGATAGGTATGTCGTCTTTGGCAGTATAGATATCAACGGTAGGAACTTCCTGAACCTGCGTTTGGGGTACGACTACGGGCACCGGCTGGAGCTGAGGTTCTCTGTTGGTGGACGTGAAATGCATGGTGATAAAAAATGCGCCAGCGGCAAGCGCAATGGCAATGAACATGATTATCAGACGCATAGATGATGCCTCGACGTTCTCACTTACCCCGGAGCCCAGAAACTGGTACTCTTCTGAGATATATTAATTATGGCAAATATTCAAATTAAAAAATCACGGCATCTTTATATTCAGCTAGAACATTTTCATTTTTGTCTGCGACAAAAACGGAAATGCGGGGAGGAGCTTTAGCTCCGGCTGGCGACCAAGGGGGAGCGCAGCCTGCGCGGCGCTTGAGCGCCATTAGAAAACGGGAGCGTTTTTGTAGTCACTTAAATCAAAAATACTCTAATTGCTTGCTTCAGGCATACCTCATGCCATGAGGCTGTTATCCTGCAAGCAACATGCATTTACTACGCGATGCCGGTTATAGCGCAATACCGCTTATTCTTCCGTCCCACAGCAAGATAAGGAATGCCACGCCAATGGCCACGCCGTAAGGAATAGGCTCTCCCGATGAAAGTATGCGCGGCAGGGGCGAAGCATGCCTTCCCCATTTTGCCAGCGCATAGGCGGCAATAGGGCGGGCGGATAGCAAGGCAAGAGAAAGCAGGCCGCCAATCAGCGCGACATAGATGATAAACTCCAGGAATACCGTTTTCCCGGTGAATAATGCGATGACAGAGAGGAATTTTACATCTCCTCCTCCCATGGCCTTGATGGCAAATAGCAAGAAACCTACAAAAAAAGTAGCGCCTCCTATCAGAAGACCCATTTCCCAATCAGGCATGACGGGTGCGGTAAGCACAATTATGGGATAGGTAAGGAAAATGATCAGGACAAGCAGGTTGGGGATGATGTAACTGGTGATATCCGTAATGATGGCAGTAATGACCATGCAGGTAATGAATACGCTCATAGTCATTATCAGCATTTTATCTCCTTAGAAATTGCTATCATGCGGAAAACAGATTAAAACGGACCCTTGAATTCGTCAACTTCCTTGATTTCGTGATCAGGCGGGAGATCAATTTTCCCATTTTTGCTTACCATGCGGAAAGCCCGTTCCGCAATGGTTTTGCCATTAGGATAAAACAGGTTCTCAAGCGGTTTGGTGGTAGGGCAGGGAGTGCCTGCAAATCCCATGCGCGCTACTGCTACCGGTTTTCCCTGAATTCCGTCCGGCAGCGCTTCAATCACCTGTGTAATGATTTCGGAGGCTGCGCCGCAGGTCAGCCAGCCATTGTCCACGACCAGCAGGCGGCCTGTCTTTTTGACCGAACTTACTATAAGTTCCATATCAAGCGGCTGCAGGGATATGGGATCGATGACCTCGGCCTCTATTCCCGCCTTTTCCAGGTAATGGCTTGCGCGCAAAGATTCAAGCACCATGTGGGAAATGCCGACCAGGGTGATATCCTTGCCTTCGCGCATGATGCGGCCCTGGCCGAGCGGGGTGATATACGGTTCTTCCGATACGTAGGACTGCATGTTGCACATGAGCCGGTGCTCCATGAAGATAACCGGGTTGTCGTCGCGGATGGCCGCAATCATGGAACCTTTCGCGTCATGAGCGTTTGAAGGCGCGACGACTTTGAGTCCCGGAACATGCATGAACATGGAATGAAGCGCCTGGCTGTGCTGCGCGCCCTGGCCCCAGCTGCGGCCGATCATGGTGCGTACCACCAGCGGGACCTTTACCTGCGCGTTGTACATGTAATGGGCCTTGGCGGCGATATTAACAAGCTGGTTCATGGCAAGCATCATGAAATCCATGCGTATATGCACATGCACGGGGCGATATCCCGCCATTGCCGCGCCAATAGCAATGCCTGTCATTGCGTCTTCGGAAAGGGGAGTGCCGAAGCAGCGCTCATGCCCGAATTTTTCCACAAGTCCTGCAGTGGAACCTTGTATGGCTTTGTGATCGTCCACATCCAGGCCGAAGACGAATATTTTTTCATCGCGCTCCATCTCCTGCGCGCAGGCTTCGGCGATCGCATCCACGTAGCGGATAAGGCGTTTGCTATCCTGTTTTTCCATAGGTGGTTTAATCGCAAAATTATGCTGCATATACATTACGGTGTAATTCGGAGTTTTCCGGATATGGCGAGGTTTCCGCAAATTCAACAGCCTGCTTCAACTCATGCTCAATGCTTGCTTTAATGGTTTTTACTTCCGTTGCGGAGAGCATTTTTTCAAGCCGTGCTATCTGGTCATTTTCCTTCCAGCGCTCATATTCCTGCACATTACGATACCCCTGGCCGTGATCATCGGTGGGGCCGACATGCTCCATCCAGCGGTAGGTGGCGCATTCGATGAAGACTGGCCGTCTTTCCCCGGAGCGAATGGCGTCACATGCTTTTGAAACGGTATCGCGAATGGCGAATACGTCCCCATCTGCTATGTAATGGGTCTCCATGCCATATATCTGGGCGCGGTCGCGCGCAAGCGCCTCGTCCGGCCAGCGGGTTTCAAGCTTCGAGTGAATCGCCAGGCGGTTATTCTCGCAGACGAACAGCATCGGCAGTTTATGCAATGCGGCGAAATGCAGGGTTTCACTCATGCAACCTTCCTCAGTCGCGCCATCGCCGAAAACAGCAACTACAACGCGCTGCTTACCGGTTTTCTTCGCATCACGCAGCATGGCAAGGGCATAGCCTGCTGCAACCGGAACGGTCGTGCCCACCACGGCGGAAGCGCCCATGATGCCGTGTTGCATGTCAATGAGGTGCATGGAGCCTGCTTTTCCGGCTGCGCACCCACCCGATTTCCCGTAAAGCTCGGCCATCATCTGCTTGAGATCTCCGCCTTTGGCGATGTAGGTCGCATGGCAGCGGTAGGTGTTTGACACCGTATCGTCCGGCAGGAGCGGATCGCATATACCTGTAGCGATGGATTCCTGCCCGATGGAGAGATGCACCGGGCTTTTTATGGCATCTGTATGATATACCTCGCAAATGTGCTCCTCAACGCGGCGTATGAGCAGCATTGAACGGTACAGGCGCGAAATGATCTTCGTATCTGGCTTATTCATATCAATCTTAGATTTTCCGGAACTCTAACGGCTGATGCATCATTAGGCAATATAATATTAAGGTGTAGGCCTAACCAATCAGGCGCAGGGTATTGGTGCCGGGGGTGGACTCGATCAGGTTGTCGTCGTCATCCTCATCTTTTATAAAAACAGCTGAAGAAGGATCGGTTTTGTCCATGCGCTTGAATTTCGCGTCGAGGAACGCGCCGTCTTCGACCGTCAATGACTGATGGATGATGACGCCGGTGATACGCGCCGAGGAGTAGATATGCACGGCGTGCGATTTGATCAGCCCGCGCACCTCGCCGTAAATATGCACCGCGTTCGCGATTATATCGCCAGCTATCTTACCGTTGGCGCGCACCGTCACCTGCTCGGACTTGACATTACCTTCGACCGAGCCGTCAATGTCAACCACTACGTCACTGACAATGTTGCCCAGGATATTCGTGCCGGTAGAAATAAGCGTCGGCGTTTTCTTAACAACCGGGGCTACGTTGCTGACATCATTCTGAATCGTCTTATTCTTGAGAAACATATTCACCTGCATTTAAAAAATTGAGTGGGTTAACGGGATGGTCGTCTATACGCACTTCGTAGTGCAAATGCGGCCCGGTGCTGCGGCCTGTGCTGCCCTGTATGCCAAGCAGCTGGCCCCTGGCGACTTTGTCGCCTGGATGCACGAGGATCTTACTCAGGTGTGCATAGCGTGTTACTATACCAAATTTATGCTCGACATCAACCATGTTTCCATAAGCAGGCTTGCGTCCGGCCTTTATAACCACACCTGCGTTAGTCGCAAACACCCTGGCTCCTGTTGGGCCCGCCAGATCCAGCCCCGGATGCATCGCCCAGCGGTGGTTGATAGGATCGACACGCTTACCGAAAGGGCTGACCTGACGAGCCTCATTGATCGGTTGGCTGAGCGGTAGCGCCTGTACGATATCATATAGCGTGACAACCCTGTCGACATCGGCAACGAGAGCCTGTTCCGTGGTGTTGAACCAGCTTTTGTCGTAGGGAATGAAGGGACCGCCCTGATTATCAGCATTCTTCTTGTCGGATACGTTCTCCAGAGGCACGGCGGGCGAGGCATTGGCAGCCTTGGGGGCATATAGATTGCTTTGTGATGCTTCCATATCCTCCAGGCGATCCACATCAAGCCCGGTCATGGATATGACGTCTTGCAGGTAGTTTATCTTTCTGTCCGTGCGTTCGCGTATGACGGTAACGAGATGCTCGTTCTCATCTTTTATTTCGCTGATGCGGTTTTCAAGGAAGGAAATCCTGTCGAGCAATTTACCGGTGTTCTGCCCGAACAGATTGCCGTCAACAAGCGGCATGGCGGCCAGGGAAAGGTCCTCGCTGCCGCCGTCGCTGTGCTGGTTGATCAAGAATTTGCTATAGGCATTCAGTTCGCTCCCGTTCTGGCTGAGGCGCGCCAGATCGATTTTAAGAGCGTTCATTTCGTCATGTATGCGGTTCTTCTCCAAAGCGTTGCTGATGATCTTGCGCTCTTTCTCCATGATGACCGAACGCGACGCCATATAGCTGCCGGTAATGTAGGATATGCCGGAAAAGAAACCGAGGAACCCGAGCAGCATGAGTACCTGCATCACCGTGCTCAGCGGAACGTGGTCTACTTTATGTTCGGAAATGATGATGACGTTGCGTGAGCGGAAAATTTTTTTTACGGTGTGTGAAAACACTTTAAGGCTATTTGTTCTTTTCTGCATGTTCCGGCCTTCTATTGTTATTACGGATCGGCTTCCTTTTACGCTTTGAAAAATTCCCTATGGAAATTTATCTCAGGCGTTGCAGCAGCGAAGCAAAAAATCCGTCGGTACCATCTTTATAAGGGGTTAACCTCAGAGGGTTACCGAGCATTATTTTTCTCTCATCGTCGTTAGAGCATAAATTATCTTTTCTGACAACCAAGAAATTTTCATTCTGTGACAAGAATGCATCAATCTGGCTTCTGTTCTCGCTTTCCAGAATACTGCATGTTATGTACAGCAGGTGGCCGCCTGCTTTTACTAATTTCGAAGCGTTGTCCAGAATGCGTTTCTGAAGATCGATGATCTCTTGCAAATCATTCGTGCGGAAACGCCATTTCAAATCGGGGTTGCGTCTCCATGTGCCGCTGCCGCTGCACGGCGCATCCACGATGACACAGTCCGCAGAGTCTCTATGACGTTTAATAAAAGAATCATGTTCCGATTCCAGAGCGTGTATCTGCACGTTATCCACTTTTGCCCGCCGCAGTCTTTCTTTCATCTGTTGCAGGCGCTTTTCCGAAGTGTCCCAGGCGAGCAGGCGTCCCTTGTTCCGCATCTGCGCCGAGAGCGCGAGCGTTTTTCCGCCTGCCCCGGCACAAAAATCGATCACCTTCTGCCCCGGTTTTACATCGGCCATCAGGCTTGCAAGCTGGGAACCTTCGTCCTGCATTTCAAACCAGCCCTGCTTGAAGTAAATGCTTGTGAATATCGGCGCGCGCGTGCGCATGCGAATACCAATGGGCGAAAGCGGAGTGGCTTCGACTTCGTAGCCTTCCTTATGCAACGCTGCGAGTAATTCGTCGCGGGATGTAAGGAGCGTGTTCGTACGCAGATCGACGGGCGCTTCTTCCCCCAGCGCGATTATCTCCTTCTTCCAATCCGCCCCCAGCGATGATTGTATCTCTGTTTCCATCCACTCAGGATAATTGTAACGCACATGATCCGGCATATCCTTAAGGAGAAAATCTTTCCCTGCCACTGCTTTTGCGAATGCGGATTCTGCCAAATCTAATTTGGCGGCGGAGAACCTGTCGCCATTGAACAAATTATGGAGATCCGGAAGCGTTTTTTTCTGGACGAGAAGAATGGCAGCCATGGCAAGCGCCCGCGCGCCTCCAAGGGCATGTTGCCTTGCGTGCCATGCAAGAGACGCGTAATTACGGATGATAAGGTAAAAAAATGCGGCGATGGCTCCCCGGTCCTTGGAGCCGATATAGCGCCGTTCCTTGAAATAGCGGTTTACGATGACATCAGCAGGAAGCGGGCGCATATCCTTCCATGCCAGTTCGCATTGCGCCAATAGTTCAATGCTGGCATTAAGACGCGCCGCCTCATACATTCAGATAATACTTATTTCTTGGACAAAGACTGATTAACAGACTTTTTCACGATGTTGGAAGCAGTGAAGGAAAGCACGGTGCGCGGTTTTATCGGTACTTCAACGCCAGTCTTGGGATTGCGGCCTATGCGCTGTTTTTTCTTGTGCATGCTGAATGTGCCAAAGGAAGACAGCTTCACCGCTTCTCCGGAAGAAAGCGCATCAATGATCTCGTCAATAACGGCATCTACCAGGTGTGTGGCGGATGACAGCGGAATCCCTACGGTTTTATATACGCAAGCGCCCAGATCGGCACGGGTCAAAGTTTTGTTTGTCATTGTATTAGCTTCTCAATAATTGATTAAATCACTAGGTTTTTTAACACCTACCAGCGAATAATGCAAGCCCCCCATGTGAGTCCGGAGCCCAGGGCGGGAATTACCAGTAACTGACCCGGCTGTATCTGGCCTTTTGAGGCCGCATCGGATAGGGCGAGCGGTATGGAAGCGGCAGAAGTATTGGCGTGCAGGGGAACGGTGGATATAAGTTTTTCTTCGGAAATTCCCAATTTTTTTGCGACGGACTGCAAAATTCTCACGTTCGCCTGATGGGGAATCACCCAATCAATCTGATTATGAGTGAAATTTAATGTAGCAAGGCCTTCCATCACCACTTCCGCCATTTTCGCCACGGCATGCCTGAACACCTCCTTGCCGTTCATCGTGATGAACCCCGCTGTTTTCGTGGAGGATACGCCTCCGGTCGTATTGAGAATATCGTAATACTGGCCATCGGATATTATCCGGATGTGCAGGATGCCGCGCTTTTCCTTCGTCTTGTCCGCCGCCTCCAGTATGAGCGCGCCTGCGCCGTCGCCAAATAATATGCAGGTGGAACGGTCGCTCCAGTCGAGGATGCGCGAACAGGTTTCCGCACCAATCACCATGACGCGTTTCGCATTGCCGCTTTTGATATAGCTGTCCGCTATGGACAAGGCGTAGACAAAACCTGAGCAGGCGGCGTTGACGTCAAATGCAGCGCCCTTTGTCATTCCCAGCATATGCTGGATCTTCGTCGCCGTTGAAGGCATGGTGTTGTCCGGTGTTGCGGTGGCAACCACGATAAGATCGATGTCATCCGGGGACAGCCCTGCGTTTGCCAGTGCATTTGCGGCGGCTTTGGTTCCGAGATGCGATGTCATCTCCTCCGGCGCCGCGATGTGGCGCTGCCTTATCCCGGTGCGCTCAATAATCCAGGCGTCCTGTGTGTCGAGTGTTTTTTCAAGCTCGCTGTTTTTTACGATGCGTTCGGGCAGATAGCTTCCATATCCTCTGACTACGGAGATCATTTTACTTCCAGCATATTGGTGAGTTTGAGTTCTTCGAGAATCTTCTTGTTGATCTGGTGGGAGACCAGCTCGATGGCGACCTGCAGCGCGTGGTAATAGCCATAGCCATCGGTCGAGCCGTGGCTCTTTACGGCAATGCCATTAAGGCCCAGGAACATGGCGCCATTGCGCCGCCTTGGATCAAGGGACTTGCGTAACTTTGTAATCGCCGGTTTGGCAATAAGGTAGGCGAGCTTTGAGCGCAGGGAGCTTCTGAAGGCGTTGCTTACATAATGGCCCACCATGCGCCCGACGCCTTCCGCGGTCTTGAGCGCGACATTGCCCGTAAAGCCATCGGTAACTACTACATCCACCGTGCCCTCGGCGATGTCGTTTCCTTCTACAAATCCGTAGAAATCAAGCCCCAGCTCATTATTGCGCAGGACATTATATGCTTCTTTTATTTCATCATGGCCCTTCATTTCTTCTGAACCGACATTGAGCAAACCTATTTTGGGATTCTTTACGGATAATACGATGCGTGCAAAAGCATCTCCCATCAAAGCGAACTGCACAAGCTCGCTGGCGCCCGATTCAATATTAGCGCCGAGATCAAGCATCACGCTATCCCCCCTGATAGTGGGAACGAGCGCGGCAATGGCTGGCCTTGATATACCCGGCAGCGTGCGCAGCACGATTTTGGACATGGCCATTAACGCACCGGTATTGCCTGCGGAAACCATACAGTCGGCCTTGCCTTCCTTGACTGCATCAATGGCCAGGCGCATGCTGGAATTGCTGCCGCGCCGCAACGCAACGGACGGCTTCTCGTCTGCCGCGATAGCGACATCGGTATGGATAATTTCGGAGAACGACGCAAGGCGCGGATGGCGTTTCAGGAGAGGTTCTATTGTTGTCTTTTCTCCATACAGCAGGAAATGCACGTTGTCATAGTGTTGCAGAAGCAATCCCGCGCCTTCAACGACGCAGGAAGGAGCTTCGTCGCCACCCATCGCATCCAACGCAATAACAATCTTGTCTGACAACGGAACCTCTATCCTTAATTCTTATTTAAAGAACGGCTGCAACTGCGTCACGCTGTACCCATCGAAAGCAGCTTACATGAACGCAACCCTGATTTCCAACAGGCCCGGGCACAGTCCACGCATAGGCAAGGTTGTCTATTTATTGACCTTTGATTTGGTAACCTGACGGCCATTATAATTGCCATCCGGCGACACGTGGTGCGGACGCTTGAGCTCTCCGGAAGTCCTGTCTTCCACTACATTCACTTTTTTCAGCGCATTATGCGAGCGGCGCATTCCGCGGGATGATCTCGTTGTTTTCGCTTTAGGTACTGCCATGACCGTTACTTTCTACTTCTATTTTACTGACTATATTAATATAAACATTAATATAAACTTTTATTGTAAGTTAAGGCGCACACCAATACGATAATTTTGGAATTACGTCAATAGCTTGGTTAACTATTGGTTTCTTAAGGGTAAATATGCAATATTCCCGCAGGCGGCTGGAACGGTTATCTATGAAGGTTACGCCTGCGGCCTTTACCGTTATAATGCTGCTGTTTGGCGCTGTTTTCTGCCGTATTCCGGGGGGTTGCCCCATTATGCCGCTCTTCACCGTCATTAATATCTATTACTGGTCCGTGTTCTGTCCTGGCATCCTGCCCTATTGGTTTTTATTCCTCATAGGCATAGTGCAGGATACGCTGAACGGCGTTCCACTGGGGGTGTCTTCGCTCATAAACATGCTTTTTGCCTTGGTGATTATCAGAAGGTTCCGCACCTTCAACCATATGTCGTTCGTCGTGGTCTGGCTCCGGTTTATAACGCTTTCCGCCTTTGTCATGATGCTTATCTGGCTGGTGACCGACCTGTATCAGGGCAGGGCGGTGCTTCCCGCCAGATATCAATTCCTGCAATGGCTGTCTTCCTGCCTTGCCTATCCATTCATGCATTTTATTCTCACCCATATTTACCGCGCGTTGAATGATTAATCCCTCCGATGCCAAAAAGATGCTTACCCGGCGCGCCGTCATATTCGGCGCTGCCAATATCGCCGCAATGAGCGTGGTGCTGGGAAGGCTCTCTTATCTGCAATTTATCCGTGCCGATGAATATAAAAATCTCGCGGAAGGAAACCGGATAAAGTTGCAGCTGATTGCGCCGGTGCGCGGGCTTCTCCTGGACCGGCACGGGGCCGAGTTTGCATCGAATAAAAAGAATTTCCGGTTATTTCTGGATACAGAGACCGGAACGACCGGCAGGAATTCGTTGAAGCAGCTTGCCCGGCTTCTGGAGATCAGCAACGAGCGCATAGAGCAGATTCTTGCGCAGGCCAGGACTTCACGCCACGCGCCTCCGGTGCTTGTCAAGGAGCATCTGACGCGGGATGAACTGGCGCAGTTTGAATTCTACCGGCTCAATTACCCCGGCATATTTATGGATATAGGGCAGGTGCGCTATTATCCTTTCAGCGAAAATGCATCCCATCTTATCGGATATGTAGGCGCGGTTGCAAAAAATGAGGAAGGCGAGGTCAATGAGGAGAAGCTGGAATACCTTCCGGATTTTAAGGTAGGGAAGAATGGCATTGAAAAAATGCTTGAAATGCCGCTGCGCGGCACTGCGGGAGTCAAGCAAATTGAAGTGAACGTGCATGGCGTCGCAGTGCGGGAACTGGGCCGCAAGGCAGGAACGCCGGGCAAGGACATACGGCTCACCATTGACAGCAAGCTGCAGGAATATGCGGCAGCAAGGCTTGCCGGAGAAAGCGCGTCGGCCGTCGTCATGAACGTGCATAACGGTGACGTACTGGCGCTTGTGTCCGTGCCTGGCTATGACCCCAACAGTTTCAGCAAGGGCATCACGCCCAAATACTGGGGGGAGTTGCAGGCCAATCCGCGCAACCCGCTTCTCAATAAAGCGATACAGGGACAATATCCTCCCGGCTCCACGTTCAAGCTGTCCATGGGACTTGCGGCGCTTGAGAACAAGGTCATCAATCAGGAGAGCCGGGTGTTCTGCAACGGGAGTTTCATGCTGGGCAACCACAGGTTTACCTGCTGGCGGCCCAATGGACATGGTTCCGTCAACCTGCGCGAAGCCATCATGGGGTCATGCGACGTATTCTTTTATACGATGGCGGAGCGGCTGGGGATTGACAATATGGCGGAAATGGCGCGCAAGCTCGGTCTCGGCAAGGTCACCGGGCTCGGATTGCCGGGCGAGAAGGCGGGAGTGATGCCGGACGAGGACTGGAAGATGGCGCGTTACGGCCAGGCGTGGCAGGGAGGCGATACAATCAATGTGGGGATTGGGCAAGGATATATCATTACCACGCCGCTGCAGCTTGCGGTCATGGTTTCGCGCATCGCGAATGGCGGGTTTACGGTAAACCCGCGCCTTGTCGCGCCGGAAAAGGAACCCGAGCTCAAATCGCTCGGTATCGCCGATGATTATATTGCGGCGGTGTGCGAGGGCATGAACGCGGTAGTGAATACACCGGGTGGTACGGCATATGGCCACCGCATCAAGGACGAGCGTTTCCTGATGGCAGGGAAAACCGGTACCTCGCAGGTGAGGAAACTTATCCGGCATGGCATGGATCAGAACAAGCTTCCATGGGAAGATCGCCATCATGCATGGTTCGTGGGATTCGCTCCAGTGCAGGCGCCGAAATATGCCGCGGCGGTGATCGTCGAGCATGGCGGCGGCGGGGCATCGGCAGCGGCTCCCGTGGTCAGCGACATCCTGCTTAAGATTCAGTCCATGGATGTCGGGGAAATAGGCCCGCAGCTGCCGGATCTGCCGAGAACTGACGGTGAAGATCAGATCGATTGATTTTTTAGTAGCTCCGCATTTCCGGTTTGAAATAAGGCGCGTCGCCTTCCGTTTTGCGCACCGATCGTGTGGACAGATGAAAGTTGCCATCCTCTTCCATCGTAAACAAGGTGTGCACGAGCCAATCCTTATCGTTACGTTTTGGGTAATCGGAACGGTAATGCGCCCCCCGGCTTTCGGTGCGGTAGAGCGCTGATGCCATCGTCGCGATGGCAAGGTACAACAGGTTATCAAGCTCGACTGCTTCGATCAGGTCATTATTCCATATGGAGCCTTTATCACGCACAAGCAGGGCGTGGTGGCGTTTCTGCCGGATGGACTCAAGCGCTGCAAGGCCCGATTTCAGCGATTGCTCGTCGCGGAAGATGCCTGCATGGTTCTGCATCACCGCCTGCGTTTCCTTGCGCAGCTCCGCGGGCGTGAACTCGCCGTTATATGCGCGCAGGGAGTTGTGATGCTCGGTCGCCTTGTAGAGGGAATGTGAATCAATGCCAGGGTGACTCATATTTTTATGATGTGCGGCATTTTCCCCGGCGATTTTCCCGAATACCATCAGGTCAAGCAATGAATTGCAGCCGAGCCGGTTGGCGCCGTGCACTGAGTTGCATGCCGCCTCGCCGATAACGAATAATCCCGGCACCGCATCGCCATTCTTATTCACCGCCTGGCCGCTGGTAATGCCCGGAATGCCTCCCATCGTATAATGCACGGAAGGCAGCACGGGAATCGGAAAGCGAGCAATGTCCACGCCTGCAAAAGTCTTTGCGATGTCGCGTATTGAAGGAAGTTTTTCCTGTATGACGGCGGGGTCAAGATGCGACAGTTTCAATTCGATATGATCCCGATTCTTGCCGCATCCGCGTCCTTCGCGTATTTCCTGAATGATGGCGCGGCTCACTACATCGCGCGACGCAAGATCCTTGTAGGAAGGCGCGTAGCGTTCCATGAAGCGCTCGCCCAGCCTGTTCACAAGCATTCCACCCTCGCCGCGTGCGCCTTCTGTTATGAGCACTCCCGCGCCGAAAAGCCCGGTGGGGTGAAACTGGATGAATTCCATGTCCTGCAGCGGCAGGCCTACGCGCAGCGCCATGGCATTGCCGTCACCCGTGCAGATGGTGGAGGCGGTGGTCTGCGCATAAATCTGGCCGTAGCCACCGGTGGCAATGATCAGCTGCTTGGAATGGAAAATATGCAGGTTGCCGGTCTCAAATTCGAGCGCAAGAACGCCTGCGCATACGCCGCCCGTGCCAGAAAGCAGATCAAGCGCCATGAACTCGATGAAGAATTTCGCGCCTGCGCGCAGGTTTTGCTGGTAGAGTGTGTGCAGAATGGCATGCCCGGTACGGTCGGCAGCCGCGCAGGCGCGGTAAGCCATACCGCCTGTGCCGTATTCCGTGGATTGCCCCCCGTACGCTCTCTGGTAAATCATGCCGTTTTTGCCGCGGGTGAAAGCGACGCCCATATGTTCAAGCTCACGTATCGCATCCGGCGCGCTTTGGCACATGACGGCAATAGCGTCCTGATCGCCCAGCCAGTCCGAGCCACGTATGGTGTCGTACATATGCCAGCGCCAGTCGTCCTTGCTCCTGTTGCCGAGCGCGGCGTTGATTCCTCCCTGCGCTGCGACCGTATGGCTGCGCGTGGGCGGTACCTTGCTGATGACGGCAACGCTCGCCTCCTTATTCTGGGCGGCAAGCGCGGCACGCAGGCCCGCGCCGCCCGCGCCGATGATCACCACGTCAAAATAGTGTTTTACGGTTTCCATAGTTGTAGTATATTCTTTTCGCGTTCAGACGCTTCGCGCCTTGGCGCCCCATTCTTCGGCGATCATGCGCCGCGAAGGCTGGCTGCGTCCGCATTCGCTCGCTAATCGTCGCTTCGCTCCTCCGCGTGCATTATTAATACTCTTTATGACTAATATGAAGCCAAATGTGAAGGAAGTCGAGCGTATCATTGCAGCATCGCTTGCCGAAGATATCGGTAGCGGCGATGTGACGGCGAATCTCCTGATGCCGGGAAACGCTGTTGCGCGGCTTGCATTCGTAAACCGCGAAGCAATGGTGATGTGCGGCGGGCGGGTCGTGCAGATGGTCTTCGCGCATGTTGATCCTGAGATAAAAACGGTTATTAAAGTGGAAGAAGGCAAAACGGCGGCGGCCGGAACCGCGCTTATTGAAGTGCAAGGAAATGCACGCGCTATTCTCACCGCTGAGCGGGTGGCGCTTAACCTGCTGCAGAGAATGTCGTCGGTTGCGACTATTGCGGCACGTTATGTGGAAGCGGTGCGCGGAACCAAAGCGGTTATCCTCGATACGCGCAAGACCATGCCGGGGTTGCGTGAACTCGATAAATACGCCGTGCGCACGGGTGGCGCCACCAATCACCGCATGCGTCTCGATGACGGCATACTGATCAAAGATAATCACATTGCAGTCTGCGGCAGTATCACCGCGGCGTTTGAGCGCGCCGTAAAAGGCAATGCAAACAAGCTGCCGATCGAAATAGAGTGCGACACACTGGAACAGGTGAGGGAGGCGCTTGCTGCAGGCGCAGAGCGAATCATGCTTGATAATATGAGTCTGGATAACATGCGTGAAGCGGTGAAGATAAACGGAGGACGCATAAAATTCGAAGCCTCCGGAAATGCAAGACTCGAAAATGTGCGTGCGATTGCCGAAACGGGGGTCGATTTTATTTCGGTCGGCAGGCTCACGAACTCCGTGCAGAATGTCGATATCGGGCTTGATGTGATGGTGGAAAAATAGAAACAATATTTTCCCTATTGACAGAATCGTGAGTGAATTTTATAGTTGTTACCAGAGTGAATAATTGCGTTTAAAAAATACCCGCGTGGCGAAAGTCAGAGCGGGTTTTTTATTACCCAAAAAATTCAGCATAACGGTAAATATGCACACCCACCCCGACAACATGAGTGTTGACGCAGGGTTCGACGCGCTCGACTACAATTATGCTGATTATAAGATTTACGATTGCTATACCAATATACGCGGCGAGCGGCATCTGTGGTGCGCGGTGATTCATCAGGCGTTTATTGATCTAGAAGATGAAATGGAAAGCGCGGAAGCGCGACGCTGGCTGCTGCGTGATAAGCGTGACTTCGTGCTGGCCTGTTCGCTTGCTGGTTTTTCACCGCTCACCGTGCGCATGGCGGCGCTGGAGAGGGTCGAGATTTTGGCGAAGATAAAAAGAGAACCAGTTATTTAATTGCGCTCAGGCGCCGCGCAGGCTGCGCTCCCCTTGCTCGCTAGTCGTCGCTATAACTTCCTCCAGGCGCTGAAAGCAATCCATTTACAATATGTCCACATCATGGAAGCCTTTGCCGGGGCCGCAGACGGATGCGCTCACCAGCAAGGCCGATATACTTTTTTACGGCGGCGCGGCAGGCGGCGGCAAGACCGATCTGCTGATCGGCGCGGCGCACACGGAACATAAGCGCAGCATCATTTTCCGCCGCGAATACCCGCAACTCAAGGCGATCATCGATCGCACGACCGAGCTGCTTTGTGAGCTTGGCAAGTATAACAAGTCGACGATGATATGGACGCTTGAGGATGGGCGCAGCATAGAATTCGGCGCCGTGCAGCATATCGGTGACGAGCGCAAGTACCAGGGCAGGCCGCATGACCTGAAAGCGTTCGACGAGCTTGCGCATTTCAGCGAAATGCAGTTCCGCACATTATGCGGCTGGCTCAGAAGTGCCGATCCAAAGCAGCGTTGCCGCGTGATTGCGACCGGCAACCCGCCGACCGACAGCGACGGCGAATGGATTATCCGCTTCTTTGCCCCTTGGCTGGATAATACCCATGCCAACCCGGCAAAGCCCTGCGAACTGCGCTGGTTCACCACCATCGGCGGCAAGGATACCGAAGTTGAAAGCGGCGAGTCTTTCACCCACAGGGGAGAGCTCATCGTGCCCAAAAGCCGGACGTTTGTCCCGGCGCGGGTGGAAGACAATCCTTATTACATGGAGTCGGGTTACAAGGCGACGTTGCAGGCGTTGCCGGAGCCGCTGCGCTCCAAATTGCTTTACGGCGATTTCACTGCCGATCGCTCCGACAACCCATACCAGCTCATACCTACCGACTGGCTCGAAAAAGCGATCGCGCGATTTGATGTGTGCGATAAGTCAGCGAAACTTTCCGCCATCGGCGTGGATGTGGCGCGTGGCGGTAATGATAAAACCGTCATCACGTTGCGCTATGGCAACTGGTTTGCGCTGCAGCAAGTCTATGCGGGAAGTGTGACAAAGACGGGTGATACAGTTGCACAGATTGTCCTTGCGGCGCGCGGTTCGGCACAATGCAATGTCAATGTGGACGTGATAGGCGTCGGCTCCAGCGTGTTCGATGCGCTCAGGCGTGTCATCGGTAATTCTGCGCATGCCATGAACTCGGCGCAGGCAAGCTCTGCGCATGACAGAAGCGGGCAGCTCAGTTTTGTGAATAAACGCGCTGAGTGGTGGTGGAGTTTGCGCGAAGCGCTCGACCCGGCAGGAGATGATAACATCGCGCTGCCACCCGACAGAGAATTATTGTCCGATCTGGCCGCGCCGCGCTGGAGACTCACCGTGCGCGGCATTCAGGTGGAAGCCAAGGATACCATCATCCGCCGCATTGGCCGCAGTCCTGACAAAGGCGACAGCCTAGTCTACGCCTACGCCGTCCAGCATATGAGCGGCGGCGGGTATCTCGATTATTACGCGGGGATGGCCGATGAGGAATCTGTGAGTCTGGAATCTTGAAACCATTTTCCAGATTCGAGATTCCAGATTTATTTCCAACCTAACCAGTCACTCAAAACATCTATGACCCAGAAACCGATCAGTCCGTCGCTTGTCGCGCGTGCCGTTCAGGCGGCGCACTATGTCATCAGCGGGGTAGCGCCCGATTCGTGGTTCGGCCCGAATCAGCCGCTTGAGCCCATTGCGCCGGATAATGTTGCGGGGCGCAGGTTTGATTACCCGACAGGTTACAATCTCAATTACACGCCGCGCTCCGCCGAGCCGTTGTCATTTGCCGACTTACGCGCTCTTGCCGACAACTGCGACATACTGCGCTCGGTGATCGAGACGCGCAAGGACCAGGTGGAGGCGCTTAACTGGAGTGTGCGCGTAAAACCGGCGCAGCTTGTGGGCAAGCGCCCGACGCCGGAGCAGGCAAGCCGCATCTCCACTATCAGTGAATTCCTGCAGAGCCCGGATAAGGAAAACAGTTTCGGCGGCTGGCTACGGCAACTGCTGGAAGACATATTCGTCATCGACGCCGGTTGCATTTATAAACGCACTTCCCGTGATGGGCAGCTTTATGCACTTGAACTCATCGACGGCGCGACGATCAAAATTCTCATTGATGATACAGGCCGCACGCCGCTGCCGCCCGACCCGGCCTACCAGCAGGTGCTCAAGGGCGTGCCGGCTGTGGACTACACGCGCGACGAACTGATGTATCTCAGGCATAACCCACGCAGCCACAAGGTCTATGGCTATAGCCATGTCGAGCAGGTGGTGATGACGGTGAATATCCTGATACGCCGCGCGCTGCACCAGCTCGAATATTACCGCGACGGCAGCCAGCCGGACGCCTTCATCGGCCTGCCGAAGGAATGGAACCAGGATCAGATCGTCGCGTTCCAGAAGCATTTCGACGCGATGCTCGCGGGCAATTCCGCGATGCGCCGCCGCCTGCGCTTCATGCCGGGCGAGTTCAAGTACCAGGAGACGAAAACGCCGCTGCTTAAGGATACGTATGACGAGTTTCTCGCGCGCATCATCTGCTATGTGTTTTCGGTGTCGCCGGAGCCGTTCGTAAGCCATGTGAATCGGGCGACTGCCGAAAGCTCGCAGTCGCGTGCCATGGAAGAGGGGCTTGCGCCGCTCATGCGTTATGTGAGCGACCTGATGAACCGGGTCATCCGCGCGGATTTCTCCTCGCCCGACCTGGAATTCATCTGGCAGGACATGCGCGAGCAGGATCCGAAGGAGGCCGCCGATATCGACGTCGCCTATGTCGGCGCAGGGATTATGACCCCGGACGAGGTGCGTTCGCGGCTGGGATTGATGCCGATTTCAGAAGCCGGAAATCGGAAACCTGAAATCAGAAAATTCAATAAGTACAATCCGTATCATCTCGGCGCCGGTCCCGGCGGCGGGCAGTTCACCACCCGCGACAGGGACGGAGAGTCCAATGGATTGCCGCCGGGTGCGGCTACGGGAAGGGATGTGGCGAGCGCGATCATCAAACCTTCAGGCAGAAGAATCCATGTTGCTGCGAATGATACGGCTCAGAGTGATGCTATCGGTAGCGCATTTTCCAATTCGCCGCAATATGTCGGCGAGCCCGATAATGACAGGATCGATTCTTCGAATATGCTTGAATATATAGCGACTGCCATCGGCGGTTTGGAAACCCTGGGTGTGGAAGGTGCGGTATCCTTGGCTTCGCGCGTAAGGAGCATGATTGGCGATCTGATGTCAGATAGTTCAAGCGGCAGCCCTGGAAACACTGTGCCTACGCACGCGCCAGATGTTGGGACAAGTACGGGGATGACAAATGGGGGAGATAGTGCTACAGGGCTATCCGAAGCTGATGCAGAACAGTTAGCGGATCAGATAGCAAATGGTCATGCATATGATAAACATACTGACGAGTTTCCTGATATAAGTTCACGAGATGGATTTAGTGATCATATTCAAGATATTCTTGAGAATCCGGATGCCACCAAGAAGCTTCCTAGAGGCCGTACAGCGTATTGGGATAGTTCGACGGGAACCATTGTGTTCAGAGATCCTGCTAGTGCAGATGGCGGAACCGCATTTAAACCGGAAAGTGGTAAGGATTTTTTCGACAGTCTAAAGTTAAAAAATGAATGAGGCAGATATGAAAATAGTAAATGTAAAAAAAAATGAAGCAAATGTAATCTTATCAACAGATGAGATTCATTTTCTCAACAATACTATAAATGAAACATTTGAAGCACTGGACGAGTGGGAGTTTAGTATCCGTACTGGCTTTTCGATAGAAGAAGCTCGTCAATTGCAAGATGCCATCGGCAAGATAGCAGATAGCATGCGCACGGCTGCGTAAAATACTAATCAGCCGGGTACGCATCATCTGCTATGTGTTTTCGGTGTCGCCGGAGCCGTTCGTAATGACAAGGAAAATACAATGGAACAAAATTCTTCTAACAAGCTTGTAGAAATATACATAGACCTTCCTGAGGAGGGAAGTCCCACTATTCGTCCAACACAGGCAATAGATATGGGGAATGGAGTTTTTAAGGTGCTTCCCACTCCAAACTATGATCCGGAAGATGAAGTATGGCAATTTCCTCCTGGTTCTTTGGTTCGTTGTAAAACAGTAAAAGAAGGGAATGAAGAATACTTAGTTGCTGTGCAGTCGGCGTGAGTTAGAGGCTATGTGCGGTGGCAGAATCAGGATGTTAACTATGTAATTAACCGTATAAAAACGGAATGGCAAAAATTGAGCAAGAAACCGAATATGGCTGATATAGTTTGGTTTGGATTACCAGGGTATATTTACAATTAGAGTTTGCCATTGATAGTTCCGACTTCGGCTCCAAACACCCACGCTGGCCTGCGGGGGATCCGGAAGGCAGAGGCGGGGAATTTGCGCCAAAGGATGGGGATGGCAGTGACGCAGCAATGGGAGGCAGTACAACCCGCACGGATATAACCCATCTCGATCCGTTAAATTATAGCTCTTCCGCTTCGCAGAATAATGATTCTAACAATGGTAATAACAACAGAGCTGACGAGGTCTGGGGGTTATAAATCTTGAAAATAAATCAACAAATGGTAATTTACATGTGAGGTGGAAGCAATGACAAACGATGACATAAAATTTCTAAAAACCAAGGCAGATAGAGATCCAGTAAAGCTTTATCTTACCGATGGTGAGGAGCTTGTTGCCAAGATGTTATTCGTTTCTGATACCGAACAAGATGTAATTTTCGATATAATTTCTACCAATCGTCAGGATAAACCAGTAGATAAAAATGTAAGATATAGAGCTACGTTCGATAACATTAAGACGGTATCTGAAGCTGCTTAATAATACGTGCAGGATGGGGTCGAATATTGAAGTTTGAGCTTGAAGAATATCATCGAAGGATTGCGGATGAGGAGCTTCTGGCTGACTTGCGGCGAATTGCTGTAAAGCTTAATAAAGCCGCAGTTTCTCGTGCTGATAATGATGAACATGGCAAATAGACGTCGCCTATGTCTGCGCAGGGATTATGACCCCCGGATGAGGTGCGTTCGCGGCTGGGATTGACGCCGATTTCAGCAGCCGGAAATCGGAAACCT
>CAYVTI010000023.1:0-37893 GCA_964454545.1 uncultured Rickettsiales bacterium | reverse complement strand
GTGGAATCACAGAGCGGTTGCAGGGGGTAGGCGCAGTGATTCGTGAAAAAGTACATGAAGCTGGAGAGGCTTTAAAGAGGGCAAACGTAATGGGACGGGGTCAAGATCATTCCGATCTGATACGGCAAGATCCGGCTATGGAAGCCGCTATAAAGGCAGCGAAGGCATCTGCACCGAAGGGTAGTAAGGAAGAATTTATACGTCAATAGGGCTTGAGCCTTCAAATCTCATCACTTACGGCTTTATTCCGCCCGCCATTTTTGGCTTTATACAACGCCTCGTCGGCGCGTTTGAGAAGGTTCTGGCCGGAATCGCCAAGCTCATCAAGGAAGGCAACGCCAATGCTGATGGTCTTCTTGATGCTGCCCACGGGATGGGATAATTTAAAATCGTAGTTTTCAACAATCTTGCGCAGGCGTTCCGCAGCATCCATTCCCTGTTTCCTGTCGGTTTCCGGCATAAGCACGACGAATTCCTCGCCGCCGAAACGCGCCGCCAGATCGGCGCTGCGTACTGTCTTTACTATAATGTCGGCAAGCTGTTTCAGCACCTGGTCGCCGATGTCATGGCCATAAGTATCGTTGACCTGCTTGAAGTGATCCATATCCATGATCATCAGCGACAGCGGCTTGTTATTATGGATGCACTGCTTGACCATGTTGTCCAGATGGGCGTTGAGATAATGGCGGTTGTAAAGACCGGTCAGGCCGTCCGTAATGGCGAGCGAAATAGTCTGCTGGTAATTGGATTTCAGCGCGTCCTGATATTTCTTGCGCCGGATCTGGGTCTTGATGCGCGCCGCCATCTCATTATAGTCCACCGGCATGATGATGTAATCGTTGACGCCAAGCTCCAACCCCTTGAGCATGGATTTTGTGTCATCCTCATCGACCAGCATCAGGATGGGAACGTTACGCACTTCTTCACGGCTTTTCAGCTGCGATGCAAGCCGCAGCCCGTCCATATCGGACAGCTGGGTGCTAACCATAATCAGATCGAAGTCACTCTTCATGGCGACGTTCACCGCATCCTCCGGCTTCGCTACACCTTCGACCACATATTCTTTCGATAGTTTGTCCATCATGTTCTTGAGTTGCACCTGATCGTCGTCCACGATCATGAGACGTGACCCGGCGACATTCTGGGTGAAGGTGTTCTTGCCTTCGTCTATCACGCCCATTTCAAGGCCGGTTTTGTCGCGCAGGCGCAATTCATCAAGCAGCACCTTGATGCGCACAAGCGATTTGACGCGGGCGAAGAGGGCTATGTCGTTTATTGGTTTGGTGAGAAAATCGTCGGCTCCCGCCTCAAGGCCGCGTATGCGGTCGGTGATTTCAGAAAGCGCGGTGACCATGACCACCGGGATATGCGATACTTCCGCATCCTCCTTAAGTTTCTTGCAGGTTTCAAAGCCGTCCATCCCCGGCATCATCACGTCTAGAAGGATAAGATCAGGCTTATGCTTTTTGGCTTTCTCAATGGCCTCAAAACCGTCCTTCGCAGAAATAACGTCGTAATATTCGTTGGTCAGCTTGACTTCGAGCAGTTTCACATTGGCGGGAATATCGTCGACTACGAGAATCTCAGCTGGCATGTTCTGCGCTCCCTAACTTTCACCAAGGAACTTGCGAATGGTGTCGAGAAAGCTGACGATTGAAATAGGTTTTGAAATATAAGCTTGGCAACCGGCGCGGAGAATTTTTTCCTCATCGTCCTTCATTGCGAATGCAGTGACGGCGATGATCGGGATATGTGATATTTCCTTATCAGCTTTGATTTTCTTGGTGACATCGAGGCCCGATATTTCCGGGAGCTGGATATCCATGAGGATTAAATCCGGTTTGTGGCGCTTTACCACTGCAACTGCATCAAGCCCGTCCCGTATCTCTACAGTTTCATAGCCGTGTGCTTCCAGCAGGTCATTAAATAACTTCAGATTGAGATCGTTATCTTCAACTATCAGAATCTTTTTGCTCATATGCGCACTATAGGTTCAGTTATTTTTGTTTACCAGAAATTAATTCGTCAGCGAATGCCCGGAACATAATGTAGCACACAAAGTGTTAATAGTTTCTAAACATGCGAAAGAAATATTTTCTGTAGCAAAATAACCTCAGTGCCAATGAAATCGTAAACAAATGAAATGAAAATACATCTGCATATAGAGACGGATTTAATGCATATGCAGTAGGTGCGATTTACACACTGTGCTGTAATATAATGGTTTTTATAAAATTTCTCTAACTAGGCAATTTTTACCTAGATCGCAAAAATTCATTTTGACGCGATCCTTATTTTACCATATAATGTGCAACCGAAGGTAATATGCGACTAAATAAAGGGCTGGCGGTACTTTTTCATGGGAGCTTTATTACAGATGTTTAAAGACATGAGCCAGGTAAAAATGGCCATGTTAGCTGTCACATTGATAGTAATTCTCGGAGTTTTTGTTTTCTTGTCGGCGCATCTTTCCTCGCAACAGATGTCCCCCATTTATACCGATCTTTCCATGGACGACAGCGCGAAAATCGTTTCCGAACTGGACAAGATGGGTGTGCCTTACGAGTTGCACGGCAATGGAACGCAGATATTGGTTCCGACCGACCAGGTGCTTCGCCTGCGCCTGTCGCTCGCGCAGCAGGGGCTGCCGGCAGTTGGCTCCATAGTAGGTTATGAAATATTCGATCGCAGCGAGACGATGGGAACCTCCAGCTTCGTTATGAATATAAACATGCTGCGGGCTTTGGAAGGAGAGCTTGCGCGTACCATTTCCTCGCTGTCGGAAGTGGAAACGGCGCGTGTGCATCTGGTGATGCCCAGGCAGGAAATCTTCAGCCGCGAAAAACAGGAACCCACCGCTTCGGTCGTACTGAAGTTACGTGGAGGTTCTGAGCTTACGAAGGAGCGTGTAGCCGCGATCACTCACCTTGTGGCTGCCGCCGTTCCTGGTCTTAAACCTTCCAAAGTCACTCTTCTTAACAGCAAAGGCGACCTGCTGTCCGGCGGGAACGGCGATGATAATGACGTCTCGGTGATGGCGTCAACCGCTGAAGAGTATAGGGTGGCTTATCAGAGCAGAATGAAAAATACACTGGAGTCGCTTCTGGAGAAGTCGCTGGGCGCGGGCAAAGTAAAGGTTACCGTAAATGCCGATATCGATTTTGATCGCGTGGTAACAAATTCCGAAACCTATGATCCTAATGGCCAGGTGGCCCGTTCTGTGCAGACAGGCGA
This sequence comes from uncultured Rickettsiales bacterium, assembly GCA_964454545.1. GTDB lineage: Bacteria > Pseudomonadota > Alphaproteobacteria > Rickettsiales > JABCZZ01 > JABCZZ01. Next base: position 34,659 of record CAYVTI010000023.1, on the reverse strand, counting down.
GGAAAAGGAACAGTCCGGTGAAAGTTCGGGCAGGGCAAACAGCACGGCTGCCAATAATCTTCCGAATGCGCAGGCAAACCAGACCTCAAGCGGTTCGAACCGGGTGGTGGAAAAAACCGATGAAACCACCAATTATGAAATTTCCAAAACCGTGCAGAATCATGTCAAGGAAACCGGTAAAGTGAATAAGCTCTCCGTGGCGGTGATGGTGGACGGAACCTATACGGACGATAAGGGGGGCAAACAGATATATACCCCCCGCACGGATGAAGAGCGTAAGCAGATAGAGACGCTGGTGAAGTCGGCGATTGGATATGACGAGAAGCGCGGTGATAATGTCCAGATCGTGAATATGCGCTTCATTTCGGAAGCGGAAGAAGCCGGAAGCATGTCCATGCTCGAATCCCTCAAGCAGGATCTGCACGGTGTCATACAGACGCTGGTATTCGGTGGCGTGGCGGCGCTCGTTATCCTGCTTATCATCCGTCCGATAGTCATGCGCATCATGGAGACTACAATGGCGGCGGCTGTCAGCGAGGCGGCGACCTCTCCGCAAATCCCGTCGCTGAGCGGCGGCGCTGCTATGGCAATAGGAACAGGCGGCGCTCCAAGCGGCGGTGTTGCTCCGGCAGCTGAGACGGAAGAAGAATCCATCGATATAAGCCGGGTCACTGGGCGTGTGAAATCGTCCAGTTACAACAAGCTGAACGAGTTGCTTGAAAGGCATCCGGAAGAGGCACTGAACGTCATACGCCAATGGGCGGCGAAGCGTACATAACTTAAAAGTAAAACGGAATGGCTATATAGAATGGCAACGCAGCAGAAAGACGATTACCGCAAGCTTACCGGCCCTCAGAAGATAGCCATTCTTATGATGTCCGTGGGAGAAGAAAGCGCTTCCAAGCTCTTCGGCATGATGGATGACGATGAGATCAGGGAAATCTCAAGCACGATGGCGACGCTGGGGGAAGTAAGCTCGGAAACGGTGGAGCGCCTGTACGTGGAATTTACCGAACAGATGAGCGCTTCCGGTGCGGTGGTTGGCACGTACGATACCGCAGAACGCCTGCTTATAAAGGCTCTGGGCAAGGAACGCGTGGACACCATTATGGAGGATATCCGCGGTCCTGCGGGTAAAACGACATGGGACAAGCTGGGCAATGTCGGTGAAGACGTGCTGGCCGGGTATCTTAAAAACGAATATCCGCAAACGATTGCCTTGGTACTATCCAAGATAAAACCCGATCATGCTGCCAAGGTGCTCACGGTATTTCCGGAAGACCTGGCGTTGGAAGTCGTCATGCGCATGCTGACGATGGAAGCGGTGAAGAAGGACGTGCTGGAGGGAGTTGAGAAGACCCTGCGCATGGAATTCATGAGCAACCTTGCCAAGACCCAGCAGCGCGACAGCCACGAGATGATGGCTGACATATTCAATAACTTCGACCGCAAGACCGAAGCGCGCTTCATGTCTGTTCTCGAGGAACGCAACAAAGAGGCTGCGGATCGCATACGCGCGCTCATGTTTACCTTCGAGGATCTCAAGAAGATCGACGGTACTGGTATTCAGGCGCTGCTGCGCGTCATTGACAAGGATAAGCTTGCCATTGCGCTTAAAGGGGCGTCGGATACGATCAAAAGCTTGTTCTTTGACAATATGTCAGAACGCGCGGCGAAGATTTTGCGTGAAGATATGGAAGCGAAAGGCCCTGTGCGCATACGCGATGTGGACGAGGCGCAGATGGTTATAGTGAATGCCGCTAAGGACCTGGCGGCAAAAGGCGAGATAGTGATTGCGGAACCCGGCGGCGCTGATCAGATGGTATATTGATATGAACACATTTACCCCATTGCAGACTTCTTCGCGTATCCAACGGCTGAGCTTTGTGTCTTTCGGGCAGGAAGACAACAAGCTTCCTGAGGCTGCGGAGAAATTGCTGGCAATGGAAGAACAGATAGAAGCTTCTGTCACTGAAACTGTACAGCATATCGCGCCTCTCATAACCGAGGAACAGTTGCAAAAAGCCAGGGAGGACGGCCGCGTCCAAGGCTATAATGAAGGATTGGCCGCCGCAGAAGCAAAGTCCCAAGATGAAGCGGCAAAGCGCGAAGAGGAAATAAAGTCGGTATTGGAGACAATCGCCAGCCGCATAACCCTGGCGGCAGAAGAACATGCGTCATATATTGCTTCGCGGCAGGATGTCATGAACAAAGCGGTCGTGGCTATTGCGAAGAAAATAGCTAATGATGCCCTGAAGGCGGAACCTTATGCGACTGTGGAAGCAACTCTGAAAGAATGCCTCGCGTTGATTATAGATGAGCCGAAAGTGACTGTGACGGTTCCTGTAGGCATGAGCGCGGGATTAAAACAGAGAATTGACAGCCTGCGGCCTTTATTGCTGGAATTCAACGGAGAACTGCTCGTGCAGGAAGACGCTGATTTGAAAGAGAATGACTGCCGTGTTGCATGGAAGAACGGTTATGGGGAGCGCGACATGGCGAGGTTATGGAGTGACATAGAAACCATCATTGTAAAAACAAGGGTATCCTAATGACAAACAATCCAGAGAATCCCAGTCCGCCGGCGGGAGAAGGTGAAAACAGCAACGTTACGCTGGAGGCGGTGTATGACATTCCGGTACAGATTTCGGTCGTGCTCGGAAAAACCTCGATGCAGGTGAACCAGCTGCTGAAGCTTGGCCGCGGCGCGGTCATCGAGCTTGAGCGCAAAGTGGGCGAGCCCATCGATATATACGTAAACAACCGCTTGATTGCCCGCGGCGAAGTGGTGGTTATAGAAGATCGCATCGGCGTTACCATGACGGAAATCATAAAGAACGATAAGATATAATATAATTATGCGTTTATTGATTATTGGAGAACTGGAAGGCCAGATTGGCTCGGCAAGCAGGATTGCCCGCAGCCGGGGTGCGAAAGTGTCGCAGACGCCTGCTATCGATTCCGCACTTACGCTGCTGCGTAACGGGCAGGGCGCTGACATGATCATGATCGACGCGAAAGCTGACATAAAAAGGCTTATCTGCATGCTGGAGTCGGAAAGGATTATCGTGCCGGTGGTTGCCTGCGGCGTGCAGTCGGACAGCGACGTGGCGGTTGCCGCCATCAAGGCCGGAGCCAAGGAATATGTGCCGCTGCCGCCGGATGAAGATCTGATTGCCGCAGTGCTCGAAGCGATTACGGAAGAAAGCAATACCGTCATTCACGCTTCCGCGCGCATGAAGCGTGTCATTGAGCTGGCCGATCAGGTGGCGGGGTCGGATGCAAGCGTGCTCATTACCGGGGAGTCTGGCACTGGTAAGGAAGTTATTGCCAAGTATATACATCAGAAGAGCAAGCGTGCGGGCAATAATTTCATTTCGGTAAATTGCGCCGCCATTCCGGAAGCGCTGCTTGAGTCCGAGTTGTTCGGGCATGAAAAAGGGGCGTTTACCGGGGCGGTGGCGCGCCGCATCGGTAAATTCGAGGAAGCCAATAACGGCTCGCTTCTGCTCGATGAGATAAGCGAGATGGATGTGCGCCTGCAGGCCAAATTGCTGCGTGTCCTACAGGAGCGCGAAATTGACCGCATAGGCGGCACAAAGCCGGTCAAGGTGAATTTGCGCATTATCGCGACCAGCAACCGCGATCTGCAGCAGGAGACGAAGAGGGGAACGTTCCGCGAGGATTTGTATTTCCGCCTCAATGTCATCAGCATACACCTGCCGTCGCTGCGCGAGCGCATGGACGATATCGTGCCGATAGCGGAATTCTTTATCGGGAAATATTCCAAGGCCAATAGCGTGCCTGTGCGGAAGCTTGCAAAGAACGCGCTGGACAAGCTGCTACATTACAGCTGGCCAGGCAATGTGCGCGAGCTTGAGAATATCATGCACCGGGCGGTGCTGCTCGCGTCTGGCGACGAAATATCGGCGGATGCGGTTACCCTGCCCAATGTTCAGCAGAGCACAATGGCGTCTGCGGCTCAGGTTGCTGGAGGATCTCCTGCCGTAAACAGAAGCGAACTGGTGGGGCGTACAGTAGAAAGCGTTGAGAAGGAGCTGATTCTGGATACACTCAATTACTGTCTCGGAAACCGCACGCATGCGGCCAATATCCTAGGAATCTCTATCAGGACATTACGGAATAAACTCAAAACATATGGTGAGGAAAACGTCTAACCAGATACGATTATGGCTGCCGAGCAACAGATAGGCATGAATATGCCGACACTGCAGCGGGTGTTTGATGCGGTGTCTAAACGCGGTGATATTTTCTTCGCGGTTGGAATCATGGCGATCATCATGGTGCTGCTTGTGCCGGTTCCCAAACAGATGCTCGATTTGCTTCTCAGCATTTCCATTACCGTATCGGTGCTGATTCTCATGACGGTGTTGTTTGTTGAGAAGCCGCTGCAGCTCAGTTCGTTTCCTACGATTCTGCTTATCGCCACGATGCTGAGGCTGTCGCTTAATATCGCCTCCGTCCGCCTCATATTGTCCCACGGGCATCTGGGCTCGGATGCGGCAGGGCAGATCATCAAGGTTTTCGGCACGCTGGTGACGAGCGGGCAGGTGCTTATCGGCGGGATCATATTCATGATCCTTACTATCATCAATTTCGTGGTCATCACCAAAGGTTCAGGCCGTATCGCCGAAGTCTCCGCCCGCTTCAGCCTGGACGCCATGCCGGGCAAACAGATGGCCATCGACGCCGATCTCTCTGCGGGGCTGATCGATGAAAAGGTTGCGAAAGCAAGGCGCAAAGAGTTGGAAGATGAAAGCGCCTTTTACGGGGCGATGGATGGTGCAAGCAAATTTGTACGCGGCGACGCTGTCGCCGGAATTCTCATTACCTTCATCAACTTTGTCGGTGGCATTATCATCGGCACGATCCAGAAAAACCTGAACTTCGGGCAGGCATTGCAAACCTACACGGTACTGACGGTAGGTGATGGCCTGGTATCGCAGATCCCTGCGCTGATTGTCTCCACGGCCGCCGGTCTTCTGGTGACTAAAGCCGGCACTACCGGATCGGCTGAGAAGGCAGTGCTTGGCCAGCTGGGCCGTTCTCCCTCCGCGATTGCCGTGACCAGCGGCCTGCTGTTTTTTATCGGCGCGCTGCTTGGGTTTTCCGGCCTGCCGCTTCTTCTGCTTTCCGGCATAACCGGATATGTGGCATGGAAGATGACCGAGCAGCAAAAAAAGGAAGCCGCGCAACCATCCCTGCCGGGACAACCCCAGAAACCAGGCGCTCAGGCGGTTACGGATACGACGGGCGTTTCCGGGGAAACAAAATCGGAAGAACAGATCATCGACACGCTGCATATTGATATATTGCGGCTTGAGCTTGGGTATGGATTGCTGCCGCTCATTAACTATCAGAAGGGTAACCGCCTGACCGAGCAGATCAAGGCGCTGCGCAAGCAGATGGCGCGTGATCTGGGGTTTATTATACCCCCGGTGCGTATTCAGGATAACATGCAGTTGCCGCCCAATACGTATGTGATCAAGGTAAAGGAAGTCGATTCCGGCCGTGGCGAACTGAAAGCGGATATGCTGCTTGTCATGAATCCGAGCGGCGCAAAAATCGATTTGCCGGGTGAAATGACGATGGAACCTACCTTCGGCCTGCCTGCAATGTGGGTTATGGATAGTTTCCGTGAAGAGGCGTTGTTCAAGAACTATACGGTGGTTGATCCTCCAACGGTGCTTACCACGCACCTGACGGAAGTGGTGAAGGACAATATGCCGGAAATGCTGTCTTACGTTGAGACGCAGAAGCTGATTGATGATTTGCCGAAAACACAGCAGAAGCTGATCAGCGAGGTTATCCCGTCCCAGATCACCATCAGCGGCATACAGCGCGTGTTGCAGAACCTGCTTGCCGAGCACGTATCCATACGCGATCTGCCGACCATCATAGAAGCTATCGCCGAAGGATCGCGGGCAGGCCAGAATCTGACGCTGATTACCGAACATGTACGCATGCGCCTTGCGCGCCAGATAAGCCATGCCTGCACGGTGGAGGCGGGATACATTCCCGTGGTTTCCCTTTCGCCGCAATGGGAGCAGACATTTTCCGAATCGCTTACAGGTTCCGGGACTGAGGAGCGCACGCTCAATCTTGCGCCAAGCAAGGTGCATGAATTCATCACCCTGATACGCAAGAAATATGAGCAGTTCGCCATGCAGGGGGAAAACCCTGTCATGCTGACGACTCCCATCATCCGCCCTTATGTGCGCTCCATCATTGAGCGTTTCCGCGCTTCAACATTGGTGCTTTCGCAGAATGAGATCCATCCGCGTGCCAAAATCAAGACGCTGGGGCAGATATGAGGAAAGTAGGAATTGAGTGTTTAGAGCTGAGAATTGAGGAAAATGTGAGCGGTATTGTTCATGCATTTGCCATTCTCAATTCTCCACTCCCAACTCTGGCCACTACGACCGCAGGGAGTTTCTAACATGCGCCTTAGGACCTTCAACGCTCCCGATATGAAGCACGCGATGCAGATGATTCGCGAGGCGCTGGGCAATGATGCTATTATCATTTCCTCGAGCCGCGCAAGCAATGGCAACGGGATTATCGTTACAGCTGCGACGGAACCTGGCGAATCCGTCAAGCCCAAGCATGAGGTTGTGCCTCCGGTGACTTCCTTCCTGCATGCGGCATCCTTTACTCCCGAGCCTGTGTTGGAGCGGATTGAGGAAATGCTGCGCTTTCATTCCACGCCTGCTGACATAACGGTCAAGATGCTTGAAACCGCCCGTCATCTTTGCCTGCAGGGAAAAGACGATCGTGTGGATCTGACCCGTCTGATGGCGGCGACTTTCCAGTATGCGCCACTGCCGCTGGATCAGGAAACCTATGCCATCATGCTGGTGGGGCCGCCAGGAACCGGCAAGACCATGACGATTGCCAAAATGGCTTCGCAGATAGTCATGGAAAAGAAAAAGCCGGTCGTCATCACTACGGATAACAAGCGCGCGGGCGGCGTTGAGCAACTGTCGGCCTTTACCACCATACTGGGCGTGGAGTTGAATGTTGCGGACAATCGCGGGGAGCTATGGCGCCTGCTGCAGCAATATTCACGCCATGAGCGGATACTGATAGATACGGGAGGGGTAAACCCCTATAATGTGAGCGATCTGCGCGAGCTTGCCGAATATATCAAGCTGGATCGCGCCATAGAGCCGGTGTTGGTGGCCGCTGCAGGAAGCGACAGTGCGGAAGCGGACGACATGGTGCGCGCCTTCTCTCCGCTCGGCGTGCGCCGTTTGCTCGTGACCCGCATAGACGCGGCGCGCCGCTACGGAAGCGTTCTGACGGCAGCGTACAACGGAAAACTTGCCTTCTCCCACGCCAGCAATTCATCACGCATCATCGGCGAGTTCGTAAATATTGATCCGCTGACGCTTACGGAATTGCTGCTGCGCCATACCAATACGAAAAACTGACAGCAGGATAATGACAAAAGCACCGAACAACATAACAGCGATTGCATCAGGGAAGGGTGGGGTAGGCAAGACCTGGCTTGCCATTACGCTTGCCCATCTCATCGCGCGCACGGGGCGCAAGGTATTGCTGTTTGACGGTGATATCGGGCTTGCCAATATTGATGTCCAACTGGGGCTTACGCCCAAGCATGATCTGAGTGAGGTGTTTTATTCGGACGCGCAGCTTAAAAATATCGTCACTCCCTATACTGCAAATTTTGATATCATCGCGGGGCGTTCTGGCTCGGGAAATCTTGCCGCGCTTCCAGCGGTAAAGCTTGCTTCCCTTAAGGAAGACCTTATCAAGCTTGCGGGCAAATACGATGCGGTTTTCATCGATCTGGGCGCTGGGGTGGAAGAGCACGTGCGTGCCCTTACCCATATCGCTTCGCGCTGCATCGTCGTGGTGACTGATGAGCCGACATCGCTTACCGATGCCTATGCTTTCATCAAGTTATGCGTTTCAGGAAATCTCGCGCCTGATATGGAAATCGTCGTGAACCAGTCATCGAGCCTTAAGGAAGGGGAGAAGACATATAATACGCTTAACAAAGCCTGCATGAGTTTCCTGAAAATGTCGCTGCCCTGCCTTGGGATTATCCGCAAGGACGGCAAGGTCAAGGATTCCATAAAGCACCAGGAATCGCTGGTTATCCGTGCCCCACATTGCACCGCCGCTTCCGATGCCGCTGCCATCACCATCAAACTGATGCAGAATGGATAACCATACCAGTTTGCTGAATAGAAATTTTAGGCAGTGAGTTATAGTTTGCTCTTGTCATACCAGCGAAAGCTGGTATCCAGACACCCAACAGCTGGATGCTGGCTTGCGCTGGCATGACAATTATCAGGTATCGATTTCATGAACTGGCTATCGCGTCTTAAATCCGGTCTCAGCAAGACCAGCAACAAGCTTACCAGCGGTATTGCGGATATATTCACCAAGCGCAAGCTGGATCGGGAAACGCTGGATGAACTGGAAGAACTGCTGGTTCAGGCGGATATGGGGGCAAAGACTGCCGCAAAGATTGTGGAGAATTTCAGCAGGCAGCGTCTGGACAAGGAAATCTCGACGGAGGAAATCCACGCTGCGCTTGCCGGGGAAATTGCAGCATTGCTCGCGCCTGTAGCACGTCCGCTGGTAATCGACAAAAGCCACAAACCTTATGTTGTTATCGTGGTGGGGGTCAACGGCAACGGCAAGACGACGACCATCGGCAAGCTGGCGCACAGCCTTATAAAGGATAACTATAAGGTCTTGCTTGCCGCCGCCGATACGTTCCGCGCCGCAGCGGTCGAACAGCTTGCCGTGTGGGCAAAGCGCAACCACTGCGATCTGGTGACCGGGCAGGAAAATGCCGAGCCTGCGAGCGTTGCCTATAAGGCGCTTGAGGAGGCAAGGGCGAAGCATGCGGATGTATTGATTATCGACAGCGCCGGACGCATGCAGAACAAGTCCAATCTGATGGTCGAACTGCAGAAGATGATAAAGGTGATAAGAAAGCTGGATCCGGGCGCGCCACACGCGGTCATACAGGTGCTGGACGCCACTACGGGACAGAACGCGCTTAACCAGGTGGAAGTGTTTTCTTCCATGGTCCAGGTGACGGGACTGGTGGTCACCAAGCTCGACGGAACCGCCAAAGGTGGCATAGTGGTGGCGCTTGCCGACAAATTCTGCCTGCCTATCCATGCGATCGGGGTGGGAGAAAAAATTGATGATTTGCAATCGTTTGATGCGCATGAATTCGCAGACAGCCTGTTCTAGGCGTTGTTAGGTTCCAGGCGCTGTTAAACAGTATATTAATAGTGCCTGAAAGATTGCCTATTGACAATATAGGTCAATGCTCATAACATCCGGATCCCCCTTTTGGCAATTTTTGCAGAGATTGCGGGCATTGCCAACAGGGGATAATGTAAAATAATTCAAACATGGGCTTACATAATGGCACATCATAAATCGGCGCAGAAACGTATTCGTCAGACAGAGTACCGCACGGAAGTGAATAAGGCGCGTGTCAGTCGGATTCGTACAGTGATAAAGGAAGTTGAATCGGCTGTGAAGGCTGGCAATAAAGCGGAGGCGCAAAATGCTTTGAAGAACGCGCGTCCGGTTATCATGAGCGGCGTTAGTAAGGGTGTGTTGAAGCTGGCAACCGCGTCACGCAAGGTGAGCAGGCTGTCCGCTAAAGTAAAATCCATAGCGTAATTTCTTAGTATTTATCTTTCTGAAGCGAGGTTGGTACAGATCGTAATTCTGTAAATGTAATTTCTTTGCCTAAAAGCAGCCAGCATAGGCTGCGGTAAAAAAATAAAAAAGCTCCCTAATTAAAAAAATAAAAATGGAGTGGCCAGAATGAATTTGAAGAACATACACCGTATGTATGGGGATTTGGTGTCCGTACGTGCTCCCGAATCATGCATGAAGGAGCGCGCACATGGCTAATGTAGCTCTGCAGGAACCAAAAAATTCTATCACAAATGATCCATCGGACCAGTATTGGGAACGCGTCAGGGAACGTCTTAAGGGCGCGCTCGGCGATGCTACGTTCAAAAGCTGGTTAGGTTCGCTGCAGTTTGAGGGCTGCGAAGCGCGCCAGGCGCTGTTTACCGTGCCTACCCGCTTTACCCGCGAGTGGATTATGGCGCATTACGCCGAAGACATGCTCCGCCTGTGGAAGGTGGAAGATCCTTCGCTGCTTTCTGTGGAAATCCGCGTGCGCTCAGGTGCGGCTCCTAGAAAGAACGAACATATAACCGGAGTTACGAAATCATCCGCGCCTGTAGTTGTTTCCGAACTGCCGTCGTCAACGCAGAAAATTGGCGTGCAGGGGAATACCGATGCCGGCGACTCCTCTTGGTATATAGGCGCGCCGCTCGATCCGCGCTTTACGTTCGAGAATTTTGTCGTAGGAAAGCCTAATGAACTTGCCCATGCCGCTGCGCGCCGCGTGGCCGATAACGATCAGGTGATGCAGGGCTGCAACCCGCTTTTTCTCTATGGCGGGGTCGGGCTTGGCAAAACCCATCTGATGCATTCCATTGCGTGGCAGATCAGGCGCACGAACCCGTCACGCAAGGTGATTTACCTTTCGGCCGAGAAGTTCATGTACCAGTTCATCCGGGCCCTGCGTTTCAAGGAAGCGCTTGCTTTCAAGGAGCAATTCCGTTCGGTGGACGTGCTGATGATTGACGATGTTCAGTTCATATGCGGCAAAGACTCCACGCAGGAAGAATTTTTCCATACGTTTAATGCCCTCGTAGATCAGAACAAGCAGCTCATTATTTCCTGCGACCGTTCGCCGTCCGACCTGGAAGGAATGGAAGAACGGGTGAGATCGCGGCTGGGCTGGGGACTTGTTGCCGACATCAACGCGACTACCTATGAATTGCGCTTAGGGATTCTGCAGTCGAAAGTCGAAAGGATGCAGGGCGTATACGTGCCGCCGAAAGTTCTGGAATTCCTCGCCCATAAAATCACTTCTAATGTGCGTGAACTGGAAGGGGCGCTGAACCGCGTCGTGGCGCATTCCACACTGGTCGGCAGATCCATTACGCTCGAAAATACCCAGGAAGTATTGCATGATCTCTTACGATCCAATGACCGCCAGATAACAATAGAGGATATACAGAAACAGGTGGCGAGCCATTACAATGTGAAAGTATCCGATATGCACTCGGCGCGGCGCGCCCGTACAGTCGCCCGCCCTAGGCAGGTGGCGATGTATCTGGCGAAGAAGCTGACGAGCAAAAGTTTGCCCGAGATCGGAAGGCGCTTCGGCGGCAAGGATCACACTACCGTCATGCATGCGGTGAAACGCATCGAGGAGCTCTGCAAGACCGAGAGCGACTTCGCCAACGACATTGAACTGCTGACGCGGATATTCAGGCAGACTGTTTGAATCTCTCCGGGGTGCACCCCCCTCTCTTGCGGCACAAACACTTGTCATTCCTGCGAAGGCAGAAAGCCGATGCCCTCATATCAAACGCACCAATCCCCACGATATCTATGAAGCGCTTAAACCGGTGCTTGTGGAGGAGATGAAGGAGATTGTAATTTTCCGGGGGATGTGATGCCATATAAAAAGGGAATTCATGTAAGTTTCTATGATTTCTATATATTATATTTAATTATTGGCAGGTGTAATAAAAGTTTAACTTATATTAATAGCTGCATTTGATATAATATCAAATAGTTAATCAACAGAGGTAATGTTTATGGCAACCGTTGTTCCTCCTTTCTCTCAGAATCCAAGTAAAGTGGGAGTAGACTATTCTGTACTATTGAGAATGTCTTCGGATGATATAAATAGATTTATTAATGATAATCTTCCAAATAATTATCACTTTACTATAGAGAAAGAGGAACTGTTAAATGCAATAAACTTTGCTGCTGGGAAGAATGTGCAGGTAGCCGAAATAGAGACAGGGACTCGTTTTACTCCTGAGCAGCAAGAAAGAGTTATGGTTGATACGCGAGTGCAGCTTGCTGCAGATGCCCAAAAATGGCCCGGTATCATTCAGGAGTACAAAGGCAGTAAAGAGCTGGCAGAACAACGGCATATCGTTTGTGAACCAGAGAATCTTTATCAAATGGCACATCAAGAAAAATTGCTCGAACAATTCTATTTTAGCCAGATGCAAGGGACAAGAGAGGCCATGGGATTAACCAATGATACTTCTATTGCAGCAACAAATTTAGAAAAGGCAATTGAGCAATTGCAAAAAACAACGGGATTAGCTAATAAAGTCCCTCCTCTTGCAGCAACAGATTTAGAAGAGGCAATTGAGCAATTGGGACGATCCGTGAGAACGAAACCCGAGAGTAGAACTTTTGCTCCCCTCATCACCAGAACAGGTTGCTGATTAATATAATATTATCTCCTTTATTTCCTATCTGGCGTTGCCGGAACGTACGTTCCCGCCGACGGATCGTAGTTATACTGTACGGTGGATTGGTTATCCGTATTGCCTGAAGGTTTGTTCCCGGCGCCTGTCATGAATACCGGGGATTTTTCATCCGGATCGGAAAATTTCTGCTCCTTGCCGGGCGTATTCATGCTGTTGTCGTCCACCTCAAAAGCCATGACTTGGCTAGAGACAAATGTCAGGGCGGTTATCAGTATAAGCCTGTGCACCATTTTCATATATCCCCCATGAATATATATACAAGAGGCGCGTCGATTTTATGTTCCAACGCGCCAGAAACTTTTAACGGAACATTACTACAATGGATTATACGAAGCGAGCGGGAAAAATATTCGGAAAGAAATTAATGGATATCCAGAACGCCAACATAGGGGAGCTCGCGGTAATAATTGGCGTAATCGAGGCCGTACCCCACGACAAATTTATCCGGTATCGTAAAACCGACAAAATCGGCATTGAGAGGAATCTCACGTTTGCCTGGCTTTTCAAGCAATACAGCGATTTTCAGGCTGGTGGCACCACGTTCGGTAATAAGATTACGGGCGAATTGCAGGGTGCGGCCTGATTCAAGAATATCATCCAGTATGAGCACATTCCTGCCCTTGACCTCTTCCACCAGATCGCGATTGATGGTGATGGTTTTAGAGGATTCCTTGCCGATTCCGTAACTGGAAAGCGTCATGAAGTCTACCTGCGGGTGCATGCCGATATTATGTAGCGCGCGTATGAGATCGGCCGTAAACACAAAGCTGCCCTTGAGCAGCGAGACAATCATGAGATCCTGAGGCATTTTGAGGCAAATCTCGCAGGCGATGTTATTTATCCGCTCGCGGATCTCATCGGCGGAAAACAAAACCGGTATTTCATTTACTTGCATAATGACACGCGCATACAATTACGAATTCGTCTGACTGGAACCTTGCTCAACAACCGGGGTTGCTCTGCCTTTGGCTTCCTTCGGCAGACAAATGATAATAGCAGTACCTTTGCCTACTTCGCTCTGGATATTAAACGTTCCGCCCATGATTTCAACAAATTTTCGAGTGAGCGGCAATCCGAGCCCCGTGCCCTCATATTTACGCGACAATGTATTATCTACCTGGCCGAAGGGCGCCATTGCACGTGAAATGTCTTTGGGCGCTATGCCGATGCCGGTATCCCTCACCTCGATGGACAAGGAACCGTCTACCACATTCTGCCACATTGTCACCGTTACCGAGCCGCCTGAAGGAGTAAACTTCACGGCGTTGGAAAGCAGGTTCAGCATCACCTGTTTCAATTTCTTTCCGTCAGTTTTGATCACAAAGTGATCGCTGGGTATTTCTTCAATCAGCTGTACCTGCGCATTCTCCGCGCGCGGGCTCACGAGACGCATTGAGTTTCTTACCGTTTTGGTGACATCCACATCGCTGATATCGAGTTCTAGCTTGTCTGCCTCTGCCTTGGAATAGTCGAGAATATCGTTAATCAGGCTGAGCAGGTGGACACCTGAGCTGTGGATATCGCGGATATATTCGGCGTATTTCTCATTGGCGATCGGGCCGGAGCGTTCCATTTTGATGAACTCGGAAAAGCCGATGATGGCATTAAGCGGCGTACGCAATTCATGACTCACATTGGCAAGGAACTGCGATTTGTCCCGGTTTTCCGCCTGCGCGCTTGCCGTCTGAGCGGCAAGCTCTATGTTAGTCTCGTATTGCTTGGTGATGATCGCCTCTGCCTTATTAGAGGTAAAGAGCAACATGGATATGATCACTACGAATATTCCGATGACGATGCATATGCCGATGAATTTAAACCAGTTGAGATTCTTCCATTCCGTAGTCGAATCGTAGCGGATCTCTATGATGGCTTCTACGCAGTTCGAAGTGTTCGTTTCCGTACAGGCTATGTCTTTCTCGCCCGGCTGGTTATAATTCTCCACAACGGATATAAGGCTGTCATCCCGTATTATCGGCACAAAAGTCTTTATGATGAATCCCTTGGTTTCGGTGCCGTCGGGCTTGGTTATCGGCTGGTTATCGAGTGCGGAGCTTGTAACTACTCCTGTCAGGGCTTTTGTAAATGCCTTATCGCCGAATGCGATTCTGGGCGGATCGGCGCTGACCAGTAACTGCCGGGTGCTGTTGTCCTTTAACCCCTGCCTGGATATGGCGTTTGACTGATCTATGGATACAAGACGTACGCCGTCCGTGGTGTATATGCTTACCCCGGCGATCGGCATGCTTTCAAAGTGCTTGAATACTCCCTTGCTGAAATCATTAAGGGCGGAATACATTTCGCTGAATCCCTTGTATCTCTCCCACTCATTGGAATTTATGTGGGATGCAAGAAACCTTTTATATTGCTCGGTCGCGGATTTTGTCCGGTCGCGGTATTCCTTCCATGTAGTGTTTATGAACCCCTGGGCGAGCGATGTGTTGTTATCTTCTACGACGACGATTAAGTCATGCAGGGCTCTTTCCTTGAAATAATGTCCCACAAGAATTGCGGAGAGCACCACAAGTATAAAGCTTATACCCGAAAACCAACGTATGTAAAAAAACATTTCCGCAATGCTCTTTTGTTTAAAAAACGGTAGAACACAAAGAATTAGTTCCGCCAGCCGCCAACCGACAATATAACCGGAAATGTGCTAACAAAGTCTTAACGTTGCGGTAGCATGCATCAAAAAATTTTTGTAGTTGCAAATAGTGCCTAAAATGACATAGCTATGTTGCAGAAATGTCTATTGCGGTTCTGAATAATCCTATATCCATTCAAATCGGAAACAAAGAGTAATATTGCTATATAAATATATTTATCAGCGTATTATGTTATGATTTCTTATGTCGGCGCAAATAGATAAAATTTTAGTAAAAACACATCATAATTTTAGTAGGTTGTTATGAAAGGCATAATATTGGCAGGTGGTTCTGGAACGCGTCTGGCTCCGATGACGGGTGTAATAAGCAAACAACTGCTGCCAATTTACGATAAACCGATGATTTATTATCCGCTATCATTGCTTATGCATGCTGGCATACGCGATATCCTTATCATAAGCACCCCTTATGATTTGCCTATTATGGAAAAGCTTCTGGGGGATGGCGGCAAACTTGGAATCAGGATATCATATAAGGAACAGCCAAAGCCTGCCGGGATTGCGCAGGCTTTTATTATCGGTGAGGAATTCATAGGCAATTCGCCGGTATGCCTTATTCTGGGGGATAACGTATTTTACGGCAGCTTGCTGCATGAGCAGATGAAAGACGCCATGAAATTAAAAGAGGGTGCAATCATTTTTGCCTATCAGGTCAAGGATCCCGAGCGATATGGCGTTCTTGAGTTTGATGAAAGCGGGCACATCATTTCCATTGAGGAAAAGCCCAAGCAGCCTAAATCCTCTCTGGCGGTCACCGGATTATATTTCTATGATAACAGCGTGATTGAGATTGCGAGATCACTGAGGCCTTCCGCGCGTGGTGAGTTGGAGATAACCGATGTCAGTAACGCCTATCTGGCACGGGGCAAGCTTTCCGTAAAGCGCATGCCGCGTGGCGTGGCATGGCTGGATACCGGCACGCCGGCTTCCATGATCGCTGCCTCGCAGTTTGTGCAGACGATAGAAGAACGCCAGGGACAGAAGATAGCCTGTATAGAAGAGACCGCGTTTATGATGGGATACATTGACGCAAAGGAATTTGAGGCGTTAATCAACACGCATCCGAATAGCGATTATGGAAAATACCTGCGCGGCCTTACCGAACAGTGGAAGGAACCTATCTGGTGAGGAAGCTGCTTGTTATAGGTTCGAGCGGGCAGCTTGCAAGTGCAATACGCCGTTTCCGCCCGGACTCGGTGTTTCTGGAGCGCAGGCAGCTTGATTTATCGGAACCGGATACGATCTCCGACAGGCTGAAGGAATATGCGCCGGATATGGTAATCAACGCTGCGGCCTACACGCAGGTAGACAATGCAGAGAAAGAAGAAAAGCTGATTTTCAATATAAATGCGAAAGCCCCCGAAGCTCTGGCTTATTATTGTGCCTCCCGTAATATCCCATTTATCCATTTCTCAACCGATTACGTATTTAACGGCAGTAAGGATACCCCCTGGAATGAAGAGGACGCCACCGCGCCGCTGAATGCGTATGGGCGTTCCAAAGCCGCAGGGGAGAAATACATTGCCGATATTGGCGGAAAATACCTGCTATTCCGCACGTCGTGGATGTATGATGCCCAGGGAAGAAATTTCCTCAACACCATATTAAAGCTCGCCAAGGAGCGTGAGGAACTGCGTATCATTGATGATCAATTCGGTGCGCCTACATATGCGCCGCATCTGGCAAAGGCGGTTTTGTCTGCGCTGGAAATTGCCGGGCAGAAGCCTGCTTTTCCTTCCGGCATTTATCATTTATGTAATTTCGGCTATACTACATGGTATGGTTTTGCTGTCAGGATCATCGAGATTGCCAGAGCCTGCGGTGTAGATATTAAAATGAGGCATATTTATCCTATACCGGCGAGCGAGTATCCGTTGCCTGCGAAGCGTCCGACCAACTCGCGGCTTGACTGCAGCAAGGCACAAATGATCTTTAATATATCCATGCCTGACTGGCATCAGGGGCTTGAGGATTGCATGAGAGAGAAGTATGAAAATATTTAATGCTCCACTGGAAGGGTTGAAGGTGATTGAGCTTGATGTCCACGGTGACTCCCGCGGTTTTTTTATCGAGCGTTTCCATTTAAAGCGGTTTGCGGAAGCGGGACTGCCGCATATTTTTATGCAGGACAACCATTCGCGTTCAGCACCGGGGATATTGCGCGGCCTGCATTACCAGTATTCACCGCCTCAGGGAAAACTGGTGGGTGTGATTCGAGGCAAGGTATGGGATGTCGCCGTTGATATCCGTCCTCAGTCACCGACGTTTGGCCAGCATTACGGAATAGAGGTAAGCGGTGAAAACGGTATTTTATTCTGGATGCCACCGGGCTTTGCGCATGGTTTTTGTGTTTTGGGAGATGAACCTGTCGATATGATATACAAAGTAACCGGAGTGTATAATGCTGCAGGGGAAGGTGGAATAAAATTCGATGATCCGGAGCTCGCCGTTAAATGGCCTGTCAGCAATCCTGTAGTCTCAAAGCGTGATGAAGGACTGCAGAATTTTGCAGATTATAAAAAGTCTCCGCCATTATGGAGTTAACGAAAAATTAAGAATTGTCTGCTGCATTTGCTGAAAATTTTATCCATATATTCAAGAATTTTTTTAAGGAATAATTGATATTATACAATACATTAATATGATTATTTCTGGGATTGCATTATTGCCACAAGTTGAAATGATTGTATGAAGTCGCAATGTAAAAATATTGTGTTGTTGTTCTGAATCTGGTACTATCATGAAATCGGTAGAGTATGCCGGTTGTGTATGATTTGACCTGCAAAAAGCAGGGAAGTTATATCAAAATTGGTTATAAACATTGAAAGGTGCTATCATATGAATACGTTTCTCTCTCTCCTTAAAAACCAGGACGGTGCGACTGCTATTGAATACGGTCTGATCGCGGCGCTGATTTCTATCGCAGCGATCGCCGCTATGACTTTTGTAGGTAAGACGCTTACAAACACGTTCAACAATGTTGCCGGTAACTTGGGCCGCTAATATTGCAGAATTTCCTTTAAGGTATTCTGTACGTGAAAAGGGGCCATCCGGTAGTTCGGGTGGCTCTTTCTTTTTTATATCACCTGATCTTTAGATTGAATCTCTCCGGATTATATTCCCCGCAGTTTGCTGCGTAAGAAATGTCATACCCCACACTTGTTAGGCCCCGCCTTGCAGTATTTAGCTAGACCCCGCAATGCGCTTCGCTTATGCGGGGTGATATCTGCTTAATACCTCGTTGCTTGCGGCGGGGGGGGGGTATTTGTCCGTCACCTGCGGCGTAATACGTTCATGCAGGCAAGCGATATATAGAAGCAATAAGATGCCGGTGCCTAAACACAACGATATCATTTCACTATCTTTCATGGTTTGTTTTTCCAAAGCGTATGGCTATGCTTGAAATGTATGCAGAACCATAATGATAATGATTTAAATCATCCATCAATATCCAAAGAGTTCATATGGGTATGGATGATTATGCTTATCATTATCGCGACGTACCTGCGTATAGAAGGGGTTAATGAATACCACTATAGCGAAGACGAATTGCTTCATGTTGGTATTTCAGGAGGAAAGTCGCTTAAGCAGGTATTGCAGTTTTCCCTTTATGAGGCTCATCCGCCGCTTGGCCATATCATACGTTATTACTGGATGAAGATTTCCGATGAAATATGGTTTGTGCGCAGCCTTTCCCTCCTGTTCGGCATAGCGCTTATCCCGCTCTATTACCGTATAGGCAAGTTGCTTGGCGGGGAATTCGCCGGGATGTGCTGCGCAGCGCTTATTGCCTTCAGCTATGGCTGTATTATTCAGTCATACGTTGCCCGGAACTATACGATTCTTCTGTTTCTTCTCTCCGCAGGCTTGTATTATTATCTTTGCTGGAGCATAAGCCATTCTTTCAGAAGTCTCCTGTTATATACTGCCTTTGCGATACTTGGCTGCCTGACGCATTTTTTCTGCATATTCTTTGTCCTTCCCATAGTCGTATATGAAATGATGAGCCTGCGCATGAAGGCGGCGGGAAAAGCACATGCAGTGCAATGGATCATTGTAAACGTTACTATAGCGGCTATCGCAGTATGCACTTATGGTGTGTGGTGCCATACGCTGATCCTTTCCCATGCTTATAGCCGCTGCCCGTTTAGTCCGGCGGTAATGCTCTACAGGACTTTGTATTATCCCTTATCAGCGTCAAGTTATCTCTTTCCTTGCGCTGCGACGCTCTATCTGGTTGCAATACTGTTGCCATTGGCGCTGGAAATGCATAACCGCTATTTGCACTCTTTGTTTTCGTTTACCTGTATTGCTGTGGCCATAACGGTTATCCTCATTATAACCATTCATTATTCTTCCACTGGTTCCAGGCATGATTTCTGGCTTATTCCTTTTGTCATTCCACTGGCTGGAGTAATTATTGCTGGTGGTGGCGAATTCATCTGCAGCAAATTGGGAAAAATATATCCGCTACCCTGGATGCATGTCATTGCATGCATCTTATTGATAGCGGGAATACTGGCCTATGATCCGGGCAGGCGTTTCTCCGATGTTACGGAATATGAAGCAAAAACGCAGGATGTAAACAGCCTCATCCATTATCTCAGCGCGCTTGATGATAAGACGGTCATAGTGGCTGAAAGGGATGAAGCTTTCAGGATAAAAAACATATATCCTTTTCTGGGCGATAATCCTTCTACAGGAGAATCAATGGCTGTTATGATCCCCTATTATAATACTCATCTCCTGTTTAATCCTTATTATCGCCGCATGCGCACCAGGGATATCCTTTTCAGTACCATGGAAAGCGCCAGTAAGAATAAAATGCTGGACGGAATCAATACGCTGGTGTTCATGCATGCTTATCCTGTTGCATCTCTGATAGCATGTGCCAAGCTGGATAAAGCTGTAATCGCTTTTTCATCTTTCGCGCATGACAATCTTACGGCAGAGGAAATATTCAGCAATCCTACTATATTGCTGACCGTGTCAAAGAAAGATCTTTTCGAACAGGTAATGTCGCCATCAGGCAAAGCTCATGAGTGCCTTAAAGAGAATCCTGAAATGGAAAAGCAGGTTGAACCGCTTCCTCCTATAACTCAAGGCAGGAAAGAAGAGTGAATACATTTGAGGGATGCGCTCGGAACTGATTTACTGTGCTTTTACCCCTGACATTTGATCGGCGAGGCGTTTCAGGGAGTGTTTCACATCTCCCAGCAATGCACTGAATTTACCTTTATAGGTTTGTTCGCGTCCTATGAAAACGTAGTCGCATCCGGGGAGGCCAAACTGGGGAACAAGCTTCGCTGCCGCTGCGCGCATCCTTCTTTTGGCGCGGTTGCGTATGACGGCATTGCCGAGTCTCTTTGTTGCCGTAAAACCGATACGTATCTCATCGGACGGCATTTCCGTATCGCCGCGTTTGCGCGATTGAATGATGATGCTAGGTTTTACGAACTTAAAGCCGCTCCCTGCCGCCAGGAGGAAATCCGAGCGTTTTCTGATTACAGTGATGATCGGCATATGTTGGGCAGCAGATTATGCTGACAGGCGCTTGCGTCCCTTTGAACGGCGCGCCGCAATAACCTTGCGTCCGCCTACGGTCGCCATGCGTGAACGGAATCCGTGACGGCGCTTGCGTATGAGCTTGCTTGGCTGATATGTGCGTTTCATGACATCTTTCCTAGAATCTGGCTTAAGGCAGGCACTTATAATGTTACTTGGGAGGATTGTCAACCATAGTTCGGGAATAAGGCTGGAATTTACTTCAGCCCTGCATTTCCGTCAGTTCCAGCCATCGGGTTTCTGCTGCCGTCAGTTCCTGCTGCGCTTTGCTGTAACGCCTTGTTATATCGTCAAAAATTACGGGATTATTGCTATAAAGGTCACTATCCATCAGCTTTTCCTTTAATCCGGCCAGTTCTGCTTCCAGAGCGGCGATTTTCTCCGGCAGCTTCTCCAGCTCATACTTGAATTTGAAAGATAACCTGGCAGTTGGAAGCCGGGAAGACGGAAGTATGGGAAACTGGGCATTTCCCAACTTCTTATTTTCCTGCTTTCCCGTCTTCCCAGCTTCTCTTCTCCTTGCTTCCTGGTAGTCGCTGTATCCGCCCAGATATCCTTCCACAATCCCGTCACCTTCGAAAGCGATGACTTCGGTGACAGTGCGGTCAAGGAAATCGCGGTCATGGCTCACCAGGATAAGCGTGCCTTCATAGTCCGCCAGTATTTCCTGCAGCATGTCGAGCGTATCCATGTCCAGATCGTTCGTCGGCTCGTCCAGTATCAACACATTGCCGGGATTGGAAAGCAGCTTCGCAAGCAAGAGCCTGTTCTGCTGGCCTCCGGAAAGGGTGGCGACCTTGTCACGCGCTATTTTAGGATCGAAAAGGAACAGTTTAAGATAGCCGCAGACATGGATGAGGCGTCTGCTCCCGCCGCTGCCGATGCCCACCTGATCCCCGCCGTCGGGACATAACGTGTCCCACAGGGTTTTGTCGGGTTCGAGCATGCTCCTTGATTGATCAAAATAGGAAACCTCGATGGTCTTGCCGCGAGAGATTCTGCCTTTATCCGGTTCAATCTCACCGGTGAGTAGTTTTATGAATGTAGATTTGCCCGAACCATTCTTGCCTAAAATGCCAATTTTGTCCCCGCGCATGATACGCAGGCTGAAATCCCTGAGTATGGGGATTTCCTTACCGCTATTGCTGAACGATTTGCTGACATGCTTGAATTCGGCGATAATTTTTGAGGCCTGTACCGGCATAAGTGTATCGAGTTCGATTTTACGCATGCGCTGGTTGAATGCCTGCTTATCTGACTTGAGCTTCTCGCGCAAGCGCTTCAACTCATTAAGCCTTCTCTGGTTGCGCTTGCGCCGCCCGGTAACGCCGCCCTGCGTCCAGTCGACTTCCGCAACCAGTTTTTTCTGCAGGTTCTGCAGTTCACGCGCTTCCTGTTCGATAATCTGCTCCGCCCATTCGTCGAAATATTTATACCCGCGCGGGCATACACGGATAGCGCCTTTATCAATCCAGAAAACCTTGCGCGAGATATTGGCAAGAAATGTACGATCATGGCTTACGCATACAAACGCGCCTCTGTAGGAGGAAAGATACCCTTCCAGCCATTCAATGGCGGTAAGGTCAAGATGGTTCGTCGGCTCATCAAGCAGGAGAATATCCAGCTCTGAAACAAGCGCCCGCGCAAGTGCGGCGCGGCGCAGCTGACCACCCGATAACGTTCCCATAAAGGCATCCGGATCCATCTGCAGCGGCGCGATCACAATATCGGCAAGATGTTGCTTGTCTTCACTTCTGTCTTTTTCGGCAAGGCCGGAAAGTACAAATTGTTTTACCGTATCACCCGGCAGGTAGGGAACATTCTGCGCGAGATAGCCGATAGTGATGCCGGGCAGGGCGAAACGCTTGCCGCCGTCCAGCTCCAGCTCGCCGAGTATCAGCCGCATCAATGTCGTTTTGCCCGCTCCGTTCTTGCCGACAAGGCATATCCTGTCATTCTCCACGATATGCATGCGCAAATCCTCAAACAGCGGCTTACCGCCGAATGTGAGATGAATGTCTTCAAGACCTATAAGGAGACGATCGAGCATAGGATAACTTGGTTATCTCAAAAAATTACAGTGTATGTAGTGAAATTTAACCAATTGTTAAACAATTTTATTTAACTGTTATTAAAACAAAGGATTGATATGCCAACAAAACTTCCTCCCGCTCCCCCTCCCACATTCCCGGAAAAAATGCAGGAAGAAATTGCTAAAGCAGTAAGGCCTTTAACAGAGCCTCCTTCTGAACCACCACCGCCACCTACTTCTGCACCACCTGAACCACCCCCTCCATACCTTCCCGAAGAACCGCATCCCGGTGAGGATGGATTCCAGAAAGATTTCAGAGCTTTTATCAAAGATGTAAGAAATGCTCTAAGAGTTTACAGTACATTTTCTAATCAAGAAATAGAAACGTTACGCAACAATCGTACTATCCTGAGCGAAGATAGGCTACCAGACGGTTTTGACGTAATAAAATTATTGTCTGGGATAATAAATGCGGCAGAAGAAGCTAGTAACGGCACGCGCTTGCCGGTTTCACTATTCATGGAAAAAGATATTTATAGAGCCGCAGCCAATTTCACAATGTTAAGCGTCCACCAGACTATTGCCGAATATGCTGTTATGGGAGGAGTTACAGAGGATCCTTTGGCAAGAAAATTCGCGGAATTGTATAAACTTGTAAGTAATATTAAAGAAGATTATGGTTCAAACCTCATGCGGTTGGAGTATGGATTCAAGGCCCTTGCTCAAGTCCTTAATGATGAAGAACAGGCCAAACAAGTTGCAGAAACTATTTTTCAGCAAGAAAAACCCGGTCTTGCTAACGCTGTAGAATGGGCAAGGTTCAGAGATGCAGGAGGCGATACTACGCCTCCTGAGCAGGGCGGTCCTAAGAGGGAGGGGGACAGCCCCAATGAAGGCCCTCCCAAGAGTGGCGGTCCCAAGGGTGGTCATGGTGGTCGTCGTGGCAGGGGCTAATCCTCCCGCGGAGGTTGGCGTTGCCGTTAAATTACCGCGTCAAAAAATTCCCGCCGCTTTTTACCCGCTCGCGCCAGTAGTCGAGCAGATCCTGCATGGTTTTTTCAAACGGTATTTCCGGTTTCCATCCGCTGTGCTTATGGAATTTGGAGGTATCCGGCACCTGGAGGTCGGCATCAATAGGGCGGAGCCTTTCCGGATCGACTTCAATCTTTATCTCTTTTGCCTTGGGTGAGAGTGAAATGAGATAATTAAGCATATCGCGCACGGTAGAGGTATAAGTTCCGCCAATATTATAATAAGCGCCTGCAATCGGTTTAACCGTAACCAGCATATAATAGGCTCGTACCGCATCGCGCACATCGGCAAAGGTGCGCAGGGAATCAAGATTGCCGACTTTTATCACCGGGGAAATCTGCCCGTTCTCAATCATGGCGATCTGCTTTGCGAACGTCGATTCAGCGAACACGTCGCCACGGCGCGGCCCGGTGTGCGTGAACATGCGTGTGGTCATGACGGTCATGTTATAAGCTTCTGCATAGAAACGTCCGACCAGATCCGTGCCTACTTTTGATATGGCGTAAGGGGAGGCGGGGTGGAAGGTGCATTCTTCATTGATTGGAAGCTTCTCCTTGGGAACACGTCCGAACACTTCTGAAGAGGCGCAGACATGAATGATAGCATCATTTTTATATTGCTTGAGCGCTTCCAGCACCCGCGATGTGCCCTGTATATTGGTTTCATAGGTGTCTAGCGGGGCTGTGAAGCTGGTTTTAGGATAACTCTGCGCGGCAAGGTGGAAGACGTAATCAGGCATGGAAACCCGCACGGCTTCATTTATAGAATCGCTGTCGCGCAGGTCGCCATACACCATATGGACGCGTTCCTTGCGGTTAATCTGCGGCAGGATATGGGCTATGTTATCCAGAGGGCTGCGCCAGCGGCAGAGGCCGTATATGTCCCAGTCGGTATGCGCAAGCAGGTAATCGGCAAGATGCGAGCCGACCATCCCGGTGATTCCAGTAATGAGGGCTCGCTTTGCCATGTTTTTATTAACCTTTGGATTAAGGGAGGAGCGTATAGGGATGATTAACAACCAGGCAGGAGCGCAAGAGTGCTATGCGGCTGGTTCTACCGAAACGAATACCTTATTGCCGGATTTGTGGTGGAATTCTACGGTGCCGTTCGTGGTCGCGAACAAAGTGTGATCCTTGCCTAGGCCGACATTCTTGCCGGGATAGAATTTGGTTCCGCGCTGGCGAACAAGGATATTGCCGGAAAGCACGATTTCACCTTCATAGCGCTTTACGCCCAGTCTGCGACCGTCTGAATCGC
This sequence comes from uncultured Rickettsiales bacterium, assembly GCA_964454545.1. Lineage (GTDB taxonomy): Bacteria > Pseudomonadota > Alphaproteobacteria > Rickettsiales > JABCZZ01 > JABCZZ01. The sequence continues at coordinate 9,707 of CAYVTI010000023.1, read as the reverse complement.
GTCCGTTGCGTGAACTGCCGCCAGCTTTTTTATGTGCCATTGTCTTACTCCGTTATCTAATTATGCTTTTACTTCAGTGATTTTCAGAGCAGTCAGGTGCTGGCGATGCCCGTTTTTGCGGCGGTAGTTGTGTCTTCGCTTCTTCTTGAATATCAGAACCTTGTCAGCACGCTCCTGCTCGACGATTTCCGCTTTCACGGAAGCGCCTTTCAAAAGAGGCGCGCCGATTTTATCGCCCACGGCAAGCACTTCGTCTATGACCACTTTGTCGCCAGCCTTGCCAGCCAGTTTTTCCACCAGAATCACATCTTCCGGCGCAACAGTGTATTGCTTTCCGCCTGTGCGGATGACTGCAAACATACCAATCTCCATTTATTTAGGAGTGGCGAATATAATAATATACGGACGCTTGTCAACCGTTTTTCCGTATATTTCCGGTAAATAAAGAAGCATTTGACTTTTGATATCTGTGCTCTTACAAAAACCCCTCTTTGTATGCTGGACATACGGGCTCGTAGCTCAGGTGGTTAGAGCGCACGCCTGATAAGCGTGAGGTCGGAGGTTCAACTCCTCCCGGGCCCACCAGCCTTTGCTCTTCGAGCTTTGGCTCGGCGAGCCTTCAGGCGAGTTGAGAGGAGCGAGATTTAGAGCAGGGCTGTCTCGCCGGAACGAAGCGAAGGCGGACTATTTGGGTAACTCATATGAAAAAGCCGTTATACCTGGTCTTATCCCTGTCTGCGGTAATAATAGCGGTTATCCTTTGGGAAATAGCTGCTTTTTTTACCCCCGGCCCGTTGGAAAAATCCACTACCATTGTTTTCCCCCCCAGCACTCATTTTACAACCATCGCCGATATGCTGGCGGAAAATCACGTTATCAGCCATCCGCTGGTATTTAAGATAGCCTTGGTTGTTGGCGGCCAGTCTTCAAGGATAAAAGCGGGTGAATATGCCTTTCCTCCCCATATTTCGGAAAGGGAAGTCGCCTATATGCTGGCGTTTGGCAAGACGGTCGTGCATCATTTTACCGTTCCAGAGGGGTTGATGACCTCGGAAATTTTGCAAATGCTTGAGAATGACGACCTGCTGGCTGGTGAAATAACGCTTGATGTGAAAGAAGGCGAGCTGCTCCCGCAGACCTATAATTATTCCCGTGACGATAAGCGCAATGACATGATTGAGCGCATGCGCCATGCCATGCAGAAGACTTTGCAGGAAGCATGGGATGGTCGCGAGGGGAACCTCCCGTTTGAGACCCCGCAGCAGGCTTTGATACTTGCTTCTATCGTAGAAAAGGAAACCGGGCTTGCAATGGAACGCCAGCACGTGGCCTCGGTATATATAAACCGGCTGAGAAAAAGCATGCTGCTTCAGGCCGATCCGACAACGGCTTATGCCGTAACCGGCGGCAAATACAAACTTCCCCGTCCACTTACGTATGATGATCTGATGATAAAATCGCCGTTCAACACCTATAAGTCCAGGGGACTGCCGCCGACCCCGATTGCCAATCCGGGAAAAGCTTCCATTCTTGCCGTCCTGCATCCTGCCCAGACGGGTGATCTTTATTTCGTTGCAACCGGCACCGGCGGCCACAATTTTGCCCGCACGCCGGAGGAGCATAGCGCGAATGTGAAGAAATACCGGCAGGTTCAGAAAGATAACAATAAATAACTTCTATTCCGTAATTTTCTTTTCTGCAGCAGGCTTTATCTTGCTGTAATCTGTAAAATCCGAAATATCATACACGCGCTGCAGGTTGCCTTCCTGATCGCGGATATATTTTATTTCCTTATGAATTTCGTGGATGTCCTGCTCTACATCTTCAAGCGAGGTTCCATGCATGGCGCTTCGGAAGCCTTCGCGAAATTCGTCGGTAATGTTCTTGAACTGTCCGAACCAGCGCCCTAGCGTGCGCATGACTACAGGCAAGTCTTTGGGGCCGACCACGACCAGCGCCACAAAAACCACTAATGCTATTTCACCGAAAGAAAAATCCAGCATGTATCAAGGCAAGGGAATCAGGGAATGAGGGAATAGGGTGACAAATCCCCTAAACCCTTTAATCCCTTTCTAACCCCTGTTCTCCTTGTTTTCATCCGCAATCTGCTTGGGCTCATCCTTCTTTTTCTCTTCATCGCCCTTTAGCCCTTCTTTAAGGGAACGGATGCCCTTGCCGACATCGCCCATGACCTGCGGCAGCTTCCCGGCCCCGAATATGACGAATACGATGACCAGGATGAGTATAAGCTTCATCATGCTAAGCTCCATATTGTGTCCTCTTCAAGCTGCCGAGGTTTCGGATGCGGCCGCTTCCTTCGCTACACTTACCATTGCCGGGCGCAAGAGTCTATCATGCAGAATGTATCCCGCCTGCAATACCTCCATCACGGTACCGGGGGGCACTTCATTACTCTCAACCTGCGCCACCGCCTGATGGAAATTATGGTCGAACTTTTCGCCTTTCGGATCGATGCGCTTTATGCCGTTGCGCTCGAAAATCCCGGTCAGTTCCTGTACGGTCATGTCAATGCCTTCACCGACCTGCCTTATCATGTCATTTTCCGCACGTTGCTGGGGAGTGATGCTGTTGGAGGCGCGCACAAGGTTTTCCAGTATATTGACCATGTCGCGGGCAAATTTGGTCGTGGCGTATTTCGCGGTATCCTCGTTTTCGCGTTTGGCGCGGGTACGTGTATTCTCGGTCTCGGCCATCGCCCGCAGGTACAAATCCTTATATTTGGAAGCTTCTTCCTCCAGGGTTTTTATCTGGCCTTCCAGTGAAGGAAGCAAAGCATGTTCTTCGCCTTTATGCGGTTCAATGACAGGTCTTTCCTGTTCTTCCTGTTTATCAGTTGCTTGCTTATTATCTGTGTGTTTTGCTTTAGTCATGTCCAAACCTGCTGGCAAATTATGTTCATGTTATATATATGACTTTATGTGTTGAATTCAAGGGGCTAGTATTATAGCACTTTTATCTTATAAAAATCCAAGAGGTATTATGTCACGTCCTTCCGGCCGCACGCCCGATTCTCTCCGCCAGGTCATCTTAACACCGGGGGTGAGCCGGTATGCCGAAGGTTCATGCCTTGCCCAGTTTGGGACAACCCGGGTATTATGCACGGCTTCGGTGGATAACAGCGTTCCCCCGTTCCTGCGCAATTCCGGCAGCGGCTGGGTTACTGCTGAATACGGCATGCTGCCTCGTGCCACGCACTCGCGCAGCCAGCGTGAAGCTGCCAAGGGCAAACAATCCGGGCGGACGCAAGAAATACAACGCCTTATCGGGAGGTCGCTCCGGGCCATAATAAATCTTGAGGAGCTTGGCGAACGCCAGATTACCATTGATTGCGATGTCCTTGAGGCAGATGGCGGAACACGCACCGCTTCCATCACCGGGGCGTATGTCGCGCTGCATCACGCGCTTCTGAGACTCCAGAAAGGCGGAGATATAAAGAAATTCCCGGCGCACTCGTTTGTGGCTGCCGTATCGTGCGGGATTGTAGGAGGCGTGCCGGTGCTCGATCTGGAATATACCGAAGACAGCAGCGCGCAGGTGGATGCTAATTTCGTCATGACCGGCAACGGCAAGCTGGTTGAGGTGCAGGCCACAGGGGAAGAAAGTTCCTTCACGGAAGATGAATTCCACGCCATGCTGCAGCTTGCCAAAAAAGGCATTGCGGAGCTGATTACTTTACAGAGGCAGGCGTTAGGGATTTCATGAAGAGACTGGTGATAGCTAGCCATAATAAGGGCAAGGTAAAAGAAATTCAGGAATTGCTTTTCCCGTTCGGAACAGAAGTGGTTTCAGCGGCGGAACTGAATCTGCCTGAGCCGGAAGAGACAGGAAGCAGCTTTGAGGAAAATGCCCGGATAAAGTCCGGGTCGGCGGCAAGGCTTTCAGGGGAATATGCGCTTTCTGATGATTCCGGCTTATGCGTGCCGTCTCTTGACGGTGCGCCGGGGATTTATTCTGCCCGCTGGGCAGGGGAGGCCAAAGACTTTTCCGTCGCAATGCAGAAAGTATATAAGGCACTGAAAGAGAAAAACCTTGAACCGTCGGGACAGGCAGCTTATTTTACCTGCATGCTTGCGCTTACGCATCCTGACGGAAAGACGGATATTTTTGAGGGCAGGGTAGACGGAGTGCTGGTTTTCCCGCCGCGTGGGAAGAGAGGGTTTGGGTACGATCCAATCTTCATTCCAAAAGGATATAAAGAGACGTTCGGGGAAATGGAAGCCATGCAGAAACATGCTATCAGTCACCGCGCGCGCGCATTTGAAAAATTCATAAAGAGTATAAAACTATGATAACAGATATCTCCGTCGTCATCCCGATGTATAACGAAGCTCAGGCTATAGATTCTCTGTTTGCGCGTCTTATTCCCTGCCTGGAAAAGGTCACGACGAATTACGAAATCATCTGTGTGGATGATGGAAGCAGGGACGATACGGTCAAACTCCTGAAACGCTATTATCTACAGGAGCCGCGCATAAAAGTAGTATGCCTATCGCGTAATTTCGGGAAGGAGGCGGCGCTTACCTGTGGTATAGATTATGCCTTGGGGCAGGCGGTGATACCGATCGACGCCGACCTGCAGGATCCGCCGGAAATGATCCCGGCGCTCGTGGAAAAATGGAAAGAGGGATACAAGGTGGTGCTGGCTACGAGACGCAACCGGCCCGGGGATTCGTGGATGAAGCGTAAATCCGCCGAATGGTTTTACCGCATCATCAATTCCATCTCTTCCGTGAAGATCCCTCCCAATACAGGGGATTACCGTCTGATGGACAGGCAGGTTATCGATGCGGTCAAGCACCTGCCGGAACGCACGCGCTTCATGAAGGGCATCTTCGCATATGCCGGGTTTTCAACGGCCACTATTTACTTCGATCGCGAGGCGAGAGTGGCAGGCACGACAAGCTGGAATTACTGGAACTTATGGAAATTCGCATTGGAGGGGATATTTTCCTTTACCACGGTTCCCTTGCATATATGGACCTATCTGGGTGCGTTCATCTCGGCGATATCATTCCTCTATATGATGCTGATTATAGTGCGTACTCTTCTTTTCGGAGTCAATGTTCCGGGTTATGCATCGCTCATGGTGGCGATTCTGTTCATGGGAGGCATGCAGCTCCTGAGCATCGGCATTATCGGCGAATATGTGGGGCGTATTTACTGCGAGACCAAACAAAGGCCGGTTTACCTGGTAGAGGAAACGACGGGCATCTAGAAAAATGCCCGCCAGATTTCCGAAAGGCCAAATACCATCAGCAGCGCGCCCGTAATCTTGTCTATTAGCATGCGTTTCCTGTCGTTGATGACATCGCGGAAAAAAGTTACGCTTACTACCAGTCCAACCGACCATGAGAGCGAGCCTGTAAATACGCCTGCAACCGTCACCATGCGGCTGACGTAATCAAATCCCCCTTTGGGCGTAAGCGTGGTAAACACAGTGATGAAGAACATCAGCGTCAGTGGGTTGGTAAGGGTCATGATGATTGAGCTGCCAAAGGAATAAGGCAAAGATACGAAGATTTTCTCATTCCTGGTGACGACATCTTCATTGTTATTGAAATATATTTTTATTCCGAAACAGCCGAGAAATATCCCGGCGATGAGATCAAACTCGGTACTGTGTGCCAGTATGAAATGGGAGACGCTGGTGATGCCCAGTGCGGCGATGGCCGAATATATCGCGTCGCTCATCGCAATGCCTGAGGCGGTTGCAAACCCGTATCTCCAGCCCTGTACCATAGTGCGGCGCATGCACAATATGCACATGGGGCCGAAAGGAGCCGCAACCGCAATGCCGAATATGAACGCCTTAATAAACAGCAATAGCATTTCAGACCTTCATCACATGCACGTCAATCACAGGCTTTTTGCCGAGCTCTTCGCGCAGCATGCTGCGAATGGCCTTGCGGATGGATTCGGAAATCTTTTCTGTATGCTCTTTCGGTTTGATCCTCTCGATGATATCGATGATTTCATCGCGTAGTGCTAAGAGAAGATCTTTGTCTTCTTCCGGATCTAAGGACCCCGGTGTGGAGATGCGTGGTGCGCTCAACAGTTCGTTATCTTTGTCTATGACTACGGCAGCGACGACGCAGCCTTCATCGCGGATTTTCCGCCTTGTCCGGATAATTCCACTGTCAGTCGGAATCATGGTGTTGCCGTCCACCGCTATATAGCCCGACTCTACATCGCCGATTTCGAGAGCCTTGCCTTCCGCCAGTAGGATCACGGAACCGTTCCTGGCTTCCACGACTTCCGGCACCTGCATGGAACGGGCGAATTTCGCATGTTCATGGATATGCCTTGCCTCGCCATGCGTGGGCACGGCTATTTTAGGACGCACCATCTGGTACATCAGCGCCAGTTCATCACGGCAGGGATGGCCGGATACATGAACATGATCATGGTTTCCGGTGACGATCTCAATGCCGCGCCTCGTGAGGGAATTGTAGATGAAATCCACCTTGGTCTCGTTTCCGGGAATTTTGCGCGAGGAAAAAATCACTGTATCGCCCGGCGTAAGGCGGATATTAGGATGCTCGCTGCGCGCGATTTTTGAAAGCGCCGCCATGGGTTCGCCCTGGCAGCCCGTGCAAATGATGAGGATGTCATTCTTAGTCACGTCTTGTATTTCACGCTCGCCGAGCAGGGGATTTATATCCTGTAGATAGCCACTTTCCTGTGCTGCCGCGATGACGCGCCGCAATGATCTTCCAGCAACCGCCACATGCCTTCCGACAGACTGCGCGGCGCGTATGATGGATTCAAGCCGCGCAATGTTGGATGCAAAAGTCGTGACGACGACACGGTGCTTGCAGTTTGCAATAACCTTGGCAAGCCCGTCGCGCACTTTGGCTTCGGAGCCGGATGTGCCCTCGATGAACACATTGGTGGAGTCGCATATCATGGCGAGTACGCCTTCATCGCCGTATTTCTTGAGCGTTGCCTCATCCGTCACCGGGCCGACCAGCGGGTCCGGATCGATTTTCCAATCCCCCGTATGCATCACCGTGCCTCTAGCGGTGCGCAGCGCGATAGCCTGCATCTCCGGTATCGAGTGGGTCAGGGGAATCATCTCAAATTCGAACGGATCAAGTTTAATCTTCTGTCCGGGATGCACTTCAGTAATCGGGATATTGCGGGTGACGCCGTCATCCGTAAGCTTTGCCTTGAGGACGGCCGTGGTAAACGGGGTCGCAAACACCTTGCAGCCCAGTTCTTCCCACAGATAGGGAACCGCGCCGATATGATCTTCGTGCGCATGGGTCAGCACGAGGCCAACCAGATCCTTCTTGTATTTCGTAATGAGTGAAATATCGGGCAGAAGAATGTCAACGCCAGGAGTGTAGTCATTGGCAAAGCCGATGCCCATATCGATCATGATCCATTTGCCTTTATAGGTATAGAGGTTGAGGTTCATGCCTATTTCATTAGAGCCGCCGAGCGGCACGAAAAGCAATTCATCTTTGTATTCTTTAAAATTAAATGTCATTTATCTTATGTTTCCTTTTCTTATTTCTCTCATAAATCAGTTTCAGCCCGTCAATGATAAGGTTGGGCTCAAGAGTGTTTATCACGGGGGTTGCCTTGGCAAAAAGCGGCCCCAGGCCGCCGGTCGCAATCACCTGCATTTTTTTGCCATATTCGTCCATAACACGTTTTACTATGCCTTCGATAAGGCCGATATAGCCAAAATAAATACCCGATTGCATGGCGGATACCGTGTCTTTGCCTATGGTTCTGGCAGGATGTTCAATAGCGATGTTAGGTAATTTTGCGGCTGCCTTGTGCAGGGCTTCAAGCGACAGATTGATGCCTGGGGCGATGACGCCACCGATATAATCCCCGTCTTTATTGACCACGTCAAAGGTAGTAGCAGTGCCGAAGTCCACTATGATCAAAGGCTTTTTATGTTTATGCCATGCTGCGATGCTGTTGACCAGCCGGTCTGCCCCAACTTCACGCGGACGATCAATCTTCACTTCAATCCCAAGTTCTATGCCCGGTTCTCCAACGATGAGCAGTTCCGTGCTGAAATACTGGCGAGCAAGCATTCTTAAGGCAAAATTGGCCTGAGGCACGACCGAAGACATGATCGCAGCTTTTATTTCTTTGGGATTTACTTTTTGGTAATGCATCATCTGCAGCAGCCAGACACAGTATTCATCCGCCGTCCGTCTCGCGTCGGTCGCCATGCGCCACTGGCCGATAAGTCTGTCACCTAAAAAAACTGCAAAAACCGTATTAGTATTGCCTGCGTCTATCACAAGTAGCATAGAGTGTTATTACCTTTTGTTCCGCATGGTGACAGGATTTCCTACCAGTTTTGCGCCTGCTTGCCAAGCGGAAGTGTGGCTTATGTGCGCTGCTGCATTGCAAGATGAAGTTCGAGTCTGCCTTCCTTGTCCACCTACGCTGAAGCTCCGGTGGACACTCCCACGCTTAAGACCGCCTTCGTGCGCCAGATTTAAGTGCCTGCCCACCCGAAGCCGAAGGCGCAGGGTGGTGCGGATGGAGGGACTTGAACCCCCACGGGTTGCCCCATCAGAACCTAAATCTGATGCGTCTGCCAATTTCGCCACATCCGCTTTCCCCGGTTTTTACAATATCTGTCCCAAAAAACCATAGAATTATTGTAATCTGTGTTTTTCCTTTAAATTGAAAACAGACAGGAATGGTTGTAATAATTTCCGGTTAAGGAGACGCATCAGAACATATGTCTGAATTAATGTGGGTTAAGTAAATATATATTTATCATATAATTATCTATTTTGTCAAAAAAGTTTAACTTTCTATAATACGGTCAAACTTGTACTATTGTATTGTAGTATATCAGTGTATCAAAAAGTAAATATTTATGAATAAAGGAAAGGACTTAGATTACTTTTTTAAATCACTTGGTCAATATGCATCACAACATGCTGTGTTAGATGATAAAAGCCTCATACTTTTTGTCTACGAAGACAACAGGGATCAATGGAACAGTCATGTTGATAATCTAATAGCTCATGAAAACAGGGGACCAGATCTCCGCGGACTTAACCTTGGGGACTTCTTAGATGATGGACATTCAGGCATTGGGCTCGAACAATTTAATTTCTCTCGAGCCAATCTTGCTGGAACTAATCTTACTTGTGCCATGTGGCAGGGGGCTAATCTGAACAGGGCTGATCTTACAGGCGCAGTTCTTATAGAAGCTGATCTAAGAGGTACAGACATGAGAGGCGCTAATCTTACAGGCGCAATTCTTACAGGTTCTAGTCTTGAAGATGCAGACTTGGAAGGTGCAAATTTCAAGGGCGTCAAACTTGATGGTGTTATAATTAATTCAGGACAAGTCGTTGATCTGATTATAGAACGTCTTGATAAAGATGGTGGGCTTACTTCAGAAAATGCAGCCGATCTTGCAAATTGGGTCAAGTATGCAAATACGGAACTCTTGGATCGTCTTACCAAAGGCACACTATACGAAACTGTAGAAAGAACACTTAACGAAGGAAATACTCAGTTTAACCCAAAAGACTTGTACGCAATTTTTATTCCTATGTCCTGCAAGCCTCTTACTTATGATCCCGAGTATACCATTACTGATGATGATGTTAGAATTGCTGTTTCTAACGCACCAGATCTTTCTAGGGTATAGACCTATAAAAAAGCAATAATTTACAGTGGTCTGTTTTTGTGAT
>CAYVTI010000022.1:0-38218 GCA_964454545.1 uncultured Rickettsiales bacterium | reverse complement strand
AAAAATTTAATATTGGTCAGATCGAAGCCATCTTTTAAGACAGACTTCACAAGACGTTCTTGCTCTGACATATATGACTCCTTTCTTTATTCAACAAATATTAGATTTCTATTTATAGCATGAGTTATTCCAACTTAACAGCAAAATCTGGAAGATCATTTTATAATAAAAGTCAAGAGAATAATTATAAATTAGGGAATTATCCTTGATTTATTAATAGGTAATAAGCCTATCCCACCATCGGCAGCTGTAATCCCTGTTCCTTCGCGCATTCAATCGCGATGTCATAGCCTGCGTCGGCGTGGCGCATGACGCCGGTGGCCGGGTCGTTGGTGAGCACGCGCTCCAGCCTTGCAGCGGCTTCCTTGGTGCCATCCGCTACAATCACCATGCCCGCATGCTGTGAAAATCCCATGCCGACTCCGCCGCCGTGATGCAGGCTCACCCAGGTTGCGCCACTCGCACAGTTGAGCAGGGCGTTGAGCAGCGGCCAGTCGGATACGGCATCGGACCCGTCCTTCATCGCTTCGGTCTCGCGGTTGGGACTTGCCACTGAGCCGGAGTCCAGGTGATCGCGGCCAATGACCACGGGTGCGCTCAGTTCTCCGGAAGCGACCATTTCATTAAACGCCAGGCCAAGCTTTGCGCGCTCGCCAAGCCCCACCCAGCAAATGCGCGCAGGCAGACCCTGAAATTTGATTTTTTTGCGCGCCATGTCCAGCCAACGGTGCAGGTGCGGATTGTCCGGAATAAGCTCTTTAACCTTTGCGTCGGTTTTGTAAATATCCTCCGGATTGCCGGAAAGCGCCGCCCAACGGAACGGGCCGATGCCGCGGCAGAACAAGGGGCGGATATAGGCGGGTACAAAGCCCGGAAAGTCGAACGCGTTTTTTACGCCCGTCTCGTATGCCATCTGGCGGATGTTGTTGCCGTAATCCACCACGGGGATTCCCTGCTTGTGGAAATCAAGCATCGCGCGCACCTGCCCGGCAATCGACGCTCGGGCGCGGCGCTCCATCTCTTTCGGATCGCGGCTTCTTAGCGCCTGCGCTTCCGCAAGCGTCATGCCCGCCGGAAGATAGCCGTTGAGCGGGTCGTGCGCGCTCGTCTGATCGGTGACCATGTCGGGGCGGATGCTGCGCTTGACGATCTCGGGAAAAATTTCCGCCGCATTGCCCAGCAGCCCCACGGAAAGCGGTTCCCTGCGCTTGCAGGAGTCTGCAATCAGCGCTAAAGCCTCGTCCAGATTCGTACACATGCGATCGAGATATTTCGTATCAAGGCGTTTCTGGATATGGCTTGCGTCGCACTCCACGGCAAGCATTGATGCGCCCGCCATCGTGGCAGCGAGTGGCTGCGCGCCGCCCATTCCGCCCAAACCTCCCGTGAGTATCCATCTGCCGGAGAGATCACCGCCGAAATGCTGGCGTCCCATCTCCACAAAAGTTTCATACGTGCCCTGCACGATGCCCTGGCTGCCGATGTAAATCCACGATCCCGCGGTCATCTGGCCGTACATCATCAGCCCTTTTTTATCGAGCTCGCGGAAATGCTCCCACGTTGCCCAGTGCGGCACAAGATTGGAATTGGCGATCAGCACGCGCGGCGCATCAGGGTGCGTTTTGAACACTCCCACAGGCTTGCCGGACTGCACCAGCAGCGTTTCATCGGCGGCCAGCGCTTTCAGCGTATCCACAATCTTATCGAAACATTCCCAGTTGCGCGCGGCCTTGCCGATGCCGCCATAGACAATAAGTTCATCAGGATTTTCCGCGACATCAGGATCAAGATTGTTCATCAGCATGCGCAGCGGCGCTTCGGTCAGCCAGCTTTTTGCCGATAACTGCGTGCCACGCGGCGCTTTTATCACGCGTGAATTTGCCAGAGTTTTTTCGGGAACGGCCATATGTTTCTCCCCTTTTCTTCAATCAGGGATAGCTGTAGAGTACAACCATGTCAACCGAGCAGACCTACATTTATCACAAGGGCAGCGTTCCGGTACTGGTCAACATGCCGCATACGGCCACCCATGTGCCTGCGCATATCATGGAAAGGTTTACCGAGCCTGCGAAGCTCCTGCCGGATACGGATTGGCATATAGACAGCCTTTATGCCTTCGCGCGCGAACTAGGCGTGCACATGCTGGTTCCTAAGCATTCGCGTTATGTGGTGGATCTCAACCGCGGGGAAGATAATGCGTCGCTTTATCCCGGTAAATTCACCACCGGGGTCTGCCCGCTTACCCTGTTTGATGGAACGCCCATTTATAAGGAAGGCATGGCGCCGGACGAAGCCGAAATCAAGCGGCGCATCCATGAATACTGGCAGCCGTACCATGCGAAGCTGCAATCGGTCATTGACGGTATGAAGATGCAGCATAAACGAGTAGCGGTGTTCGACGCACATTCCATATGCTCCATAGTGCCCAAGTTGTTTGACGGCGTATTGCCGGATCTCAATATCGGCACTGCCGATGGCACATCTGCCGATCCCGCCTTGTGCGCCGCGCTGGTGAAATGCGTGAAGGAAACGCATTATTCTTCCGTCTATAACGGCCGTTTCAAGGGCGGATACATCACGCGCTATTACGGCAGGCCAGGGCAGGGGGCGCATGCCGTGCAACTCGAACTCGCGCAGAAAAACTATATGGATGAGCGTTATCCGTTTACCTATGACAAGGGCAAAGCTACAAAGCTGCAAGCGGTTCTACGCAAACTGCTCTCCATCCTCATAAAAGAAATTGCGTAGCGTTGTCAGCACCTTGATGATCTGATGTAATAAAATCTTCATATTTATCAGCCTGTTTGAAATTGTGATTCGCGGCAATTTTCGCTATTATTTAGACTATGGTAGTTTATCGTTTTTCTGACGCTTCGCTCATCAGGGAAGCCGCCGTTCATTATAACCATGACCGGCCGCCGGTGGCTTTTCTTACAGCCAGGCCGAGCGCGCCTGCCGATAAAATTGCTGAAATACGCAAGGCGATAGAAGAATATGGATGGCAATGCGTGCCGGCCAACGTGGACGGGCGCGACGTATTGCAGGTAAGCGGCTTCAATACCAGGGAAGAATGCACCACTTTCCTCGCCGAGCGCGGGTTTATTTCAGGGACGCCGGATATAACCGGGGAAACGGATGAAAAGCAGGAACGCACCTTGCGGGAGAGAGCCAGAGACTTCTTCGGGCATTACAGCCTTCCGCTCGCGGGTGTGCTGAACCTTATCGGTGACGCAGGTTTCCTAGGCAGCGGCATCAGGACAAAAGATCCGTACAAAATAGCGGGCGGCACGCTTTATACATCCGGGGGACTCAATCTCACTCTCTTTGGCAGACATGAAAAATCCGAGCAGCGTTTACAGAAAGTCTCACAGCGGACGGCGGATTTTATCCAGAATATAACGATGGGTAAGTCCGGGGATGCGGGTGCAGATACAAACAATACGCACACGGCAGGAAATCTTCTCAAGTACCATGCCGCGCAGAATACTTTGGCGGCGTATACCGCAGGCGCAGGCGCCATGCTTGCTTCGGGAATCAGAAAGTATAACGCAGGGGGAGGAGCGGCCGGGTTGTTCTATGGCCTCAGTTCCGTAATTACCAAGCTGGCGTCTTTTCTTATCCCTGAAAAAGCCAGGGAACCGGGAGATGAAAATGGCGAAAATAAAGATTCCGGCAAAAAAACGGGAATTATTGGCAGCGCAGTCAACTGGGTACGGGAAAAACCGCTACGCATATTCGGCTATGGCTCTATGGTAACCGACTCGCTGCTTGCGTGGGACACGTATCAGACATACAAACGTGATCCGAAAACAAAGAATTATCTGTGGAATGCGGTAACTGCGGTAACCTACCTGATGGCCGATGTCATGGCTGCCATCTCCAGCAAGGATTCCTCAAGCGTCAACGGCAAGTTCAACGACGACGAGCAGCGGCGCGTTGAGGCGATCGCTGCGGAAACCATCGCCCGCCAGCCGGTGGAACAGCAGGGGAAACTGGCGGATAAAGTCTCAGAATTTTTAGGGGCGCAGCCTGAGATGAGAGGGAAACCTTCCGACATCAGCGCGTCCATCCAGAGCCAGGCAAAGCACATGAAGGATAATGCATGGGCGGCGCGCGTCGCCGAGGAAGCGACTCTGCAGCCTGCCAGATAACAGCTTACCGCTTTTTGATGTCCTCCCGGGAATTCTATTGGTTTATTATCTACTGGCTGATATATGCAGCAATGTGTCTACGGACATGTTTTCCCGCGCCTTCCACCTGTAACGCTTGATGACGCGGGTATAAAACTGGCTGGCAAGCCGCTCCAGAAGATAAAGCGGCACGGGGTAGGGGCGCAGGAAAGTCTTTATCGCGACCTTGGTGTTCCTTGCCCTGACAGCATTGATTAGAAGGCGCCATTGCAGGCGGCAATCCACGCTCAGGTAATGCTGTCTCAAGGCGTCCCTATCCGATTCTGCCAGCGGAATATCTTCCCGCAACTGGCAGCTGCAATTGCGCAGGCGAATCAGATCGGCTTCGGAATGATTTTCGCTTAAGGAATTGCGGCGCACCACGGAGACATACCCTTTTGCCGGGAGAAGAATGAACTTTGCCTCGAGCGCGAGCGCACGCGCATAAAGCTCGAAATCCTCCCCCAGGCGCATATGTTCCTGGTAGCGGAGACGGTGACTGACAAGAAACTGCCGGCGCATGAGTGGCTTCAGAAAGCCCAGTTCGCGCCGGCGCCTGTTCCTGCTTGTCACGTTGGAAAGCACGAATTCATGAAAACCGATCCATCGCGGCTTGGCCAGCGGCTCTTCCAGAAAGCTTCTTCTTGGGCCGCTGACGTCATGTTCAGGGACCTGCCATAAATCATCGGCGATAAAATCGGCGCTGCCCGCATAGGAAAGCAGTTTCCTGATTCTTCCGGAGAGGAAGAAATCGTCCGCGTCAAGGATACTGATCCATGATGCGGAACTTTCCGCAATCGCCCGGTTACGCGCCGAGGCGGGGCCGCTGTTTTTTTCCTGCTCCAGCACTTTCAGGCGTCCGGTGCCGTCACCATAGGAACGGGCGATCTCCGCCGTGTTATCATCCGAGGCGTCGTCCACCACGACGATTTCCGACACTTCCGGTTCGGCAAGCGCGGAATTTATTGCGCGACCTATGGTTCCTGCGGCATTGCAGGCGGCAATAATAACGCAGACCGAAGGCGGAACACTGCGGGGCGCCGGAGAGAATTTCAGGCTGTCCGGCGAGGTTTCCATATACGTCTCATTAAAAATAGTTCCGCGATTCATGTACTGGAATGGAATATCGCGCGGCATGCGAAAGGATGCGTTAGAATGCATAATATCCACGGTAATTACCTCTGAATTTTTCTTGCTGTTGGTATAGGACATGTTCAGAAACACGTCCTGTCCGCCTTGATTTCGGGGTGACACCGGGAACTTCTAATTTCCGCCACGTGAATATTCTATATGGAATGCTTCTTCTTCCTGAAGATGGTTGTACCCTTCTTGCTTATAAGAGGAAGATAATATTCGCGGCGCTGCAGATACATAATCATTATGGATTTTTTATCCCGGGATAATTCATGAATGGCAAAGGGAGCAATATTTCCGCAAGCTTGAAAGGATGCCGGGATTTATGCGATTTATGCTGGTTTTACGCGTTCCTAATGAAATATATACGCATGAAATATGAAATAAATATTGATATCTGCATTTGCACTTTCCGTCGCGCTCATGTGGCGAAAACAATCTGTTCCATCGCAAATTTGGAGCTTCCCGCCGGATGTAAGTTGCATATCATTATTGCCGATAATGATGAAATTGACAGCGCACGCCATATTGTGCAGCAAACTGCCCAGGAAACAGGCATGGATATGACGTATCTGTATGCGCCCGCATTCAACATTCCGGTTGCGCGCAATGCGTGCCTTGATGCTGCCACCGCTCCGCTGCTTGCGTTTATTGATGACGATGAACTAGTCACGCCGGGATGGCTGAAAGCCATGCTGTCCACGATGGAGCGCACGCATGCGGATGTGGTGCTTGGGCCGGTGCACGCCGTGTATAACGATACATGCCCGGACTGGATCAGGAAGGGAAATTTTCATTCCACATCGCCGGTGTTTACGGAGGAAAAGATTAAAACCGTCTACAGTGGCAATGTCCTTATGCGAAGGCTGGCGCCGGCGATTAAGGACTTGCGGTTTCGCAAGGAGCTTGGGCGCGCCGGGGGCGAGGACACCGCCTTCTTTTCCGCCGTGTACAAGCGGGGCGCGGTTATCGCCTATGCGCCGGAAGCGGTAATAACGGAAGCCGTTACCTGCGAGCGCGCAAGCCTGCTGTGGCTTCTCAGAAGATATTTCAGATTTGGCCTGACGCACGGCGTCCTGTTAACGGAAGATGTTGGCGAAAAAGCTACGGGCAGGGTAATAAACAGCTGCAAGGCGCTGGCGAAAGCCGCGTTCTGCTCATTGATGTTGCCTTTGCATGTGTTTGAACCCGAGCGCCTGACATATTGGCTTCTGCGTGGCACTTTACATACAGGCGTACTGTCCGCGGTCGCCTTTAAACCCAGAATTTGAGAATAATTGCCATGCAGAGGGCAGCCAGATCGCATATCGACGTTTCCGTTATCATTGCGGCATACAATGTTGATCATTACCTTGGGCGGGCGGTGCATAGCGCCCTGGATCAGGAAGGCGTTGCAGTGGAAATCATTATTGTGGACGATGGTTCCACGGATAATACCTGGGCGCTGGCTACGCACTTTAACGATCCCCGGATAAGATGCTTTCAGCTTCCTGAAAATAAGGGACCGAGCATTGCCCGCAATACGGGCATTGCCAATGCGAGGGGGGAATGGATTGCCGTCCTTGATGGTGACGACACGTTCAAGCCTGCACGCCTGGCGCGCTGCCTGGAACTTGCAAAAGCGAAAAAAGCGGATGCGGTAGTGGATAATGTTCTCGTCTACCGGGAGGTCAATGGGGCGATGTTTCCCATGTTCCATCCTGCAAAGTTTTCCAAGTTCAATAAGCTGACGCTTGCGGATTTTATTGCGGGCAATACCTCGTTTTTCAGCGCCAGGTATTCCCTTGGCTATCTGAAACCGATCTTTTCCACTGCCTTCCTCAGGGATAAAAAACTACACTATGACCCGGATATGCGCATTGGCGAAGATTATACGCTGCTTGCGGAAGTATTGGCCAGTGGAGCTTTATGCGTGGTGGAACACAGCGCGGGTTATGTCTATACCGTCCGAACCGGCTCGGTGTCCCATCGCCTGTCGCTGGAGGATATCAGGCGCATTTCCGATGGCGATGCAAAATTTGTATCCCGTTATATGTTTGACGCCAAATCGGCAAAAGCGCAGCAACGCCGTGATTCCGGTATCATGGAAGCCTACAGATTCACACTGCTGGCGCACGCGATTAAAAACAAGGACGTCGTCGGCGCATTAAAAATCACCATAAATCATCCTGCCGTCGCGCGTCATATATGGAGACCCGTGTGGGTGAGGGTAAACAGGCTTTTTCATCATACATATTATGGCTGATACAGTGGATGCGCAGGGTTACCAATCGTTGTCGGCTAAAGTGTTTTTGATTTCAGTGACTACAAAAACGCTCCCGTTCTTTAATGGCGCTCAAGCGCCGCGCAGGCTGCGCTCCCCTCTTGGCCGCTAGCCGGAGCTAAAGCTCCTCCCCGCATTTTCGTTTTTGTCTGCGACTAAAACGAAAAATGCTCTAAATTCGCCGAACCGCAGGCGCAAAAAACTATTCGGGTCTCTTCAGCGGTATTCCGATATGGATATCGTAGGCTCTCTAGCTAATTAAATATCAATGATTTGTGCAGGAAGGAATATTCCTTATATGACTTTTATAAAAGTCCGTCACCAAACAAATCGAAAAAATTAACTGCGCAGTTAATCCTGCAAATAATGATTTGTCTTTGCACAATTTGCCGGGATACACGAGGATAATGTGACGATACGGGCCAGCAGTTCAATCGATATGGTTGGGATACGCAATGATCAGGCGCGGCTGTCGTCTACATCCCCGGCAGAGCCGGGCAATAAATTTCCTATTATACCGGGACGCAATCCCAACTATGTATTCATCTGGTATGCCATGAACTGGTCGCTCTGGCATGACATAGCCATTCCCTGCAAAACGTTTCCTGCGCTGATAAGGCGCCAGGGGCACTGATTTTTCATCCACTCTATTTACACAGGAGAACTGATTTATGTACACACAGGATATACGGGCCGCTTTTGAAGACGTTTCGGGTAATGGCGGTGCCTGTAAACGCGATTTTGCTTATGCCCTGAGTGAAGCAAAAAAGGCAGTGGATGGATTGAATGGCCGAAGGAGAAGCAATGCATGGCCTGTTCTTAATGTTCCAGAATATAAAGATGATTTCATGCTGATTGAGCAGGTCGCCCGGCATATCAATGACAGTTTCGACACCATGATAGTGCTTGGGATGGGCGCCTCAGGGCGCAGCGGGAGCGCGCTGGCAGCACTGGCCAGCAACCGCTTTGACCGGACGGCAGGAAAAACCCGCATTCATTTTCTGGATAATATCGATCCGCATACATTTGACCAGTTGCAGGCGTCGCTTGCGCTGAAAAATACCGTATTTCTTGTTATAAGCAAATCCGGAAGCACGGTGGAGACCATAGGGCAACTTCTGATTCTGCTGCATGAAGTCAGGGACAGGATAGGCAGGAACGAAATCAAGAACCATTTTATCTTTATTACCGAACCGGGCATCAATCCGATGCGCCGCCTTGGAGAGGAACATGGAATCACTACCCTTAAACATGATCCGAATATCTGTGGAAGGTTCGCCGCGCTGACAGCCGTGGGTCTCCTGCCTGCAAAGGTGGCGGGACTGGATATACGCGCCATAAGGCAGGGCGCGGCCGAGGTGACCAGGCGCACCCTTGCGGGTGAAGCGCTGGAACCGGCGATTGGCGCCGCGCTGCACGATGCCCTGCTTAAGAAGGGTAAATCGGTTGCGGTCATGATGCCTTACTGCGATCGCCTCCATGAGTTCAGCGCCTGGCACCAGCAGCTATGGGTGGAAAGCCTGGGGAAGAATGGCCGGGGAACAACGGCATTGCGCGCCCTCGGTCCATTCGATCAGCATAGCCAGCTGCAATTCTATCTTGACGGGCCGCCGGATAAATTCATTACCCTGATTACCCTGCGGCAGGAAGAAGCGGGCGCGGCGGTGCCGCCGCTGCAGGATAAAGCCCTTTCTTACCTGGGAGAGCATACCATCGGCAACCTGGTAGTCGCCCAGCAATCTGCGACGGCAAGGATTCTCGCCGAGAAGAAATGCCCGTTGCGGGTGTTTTCTCTGTCCCGGCTTTCTGAAGAAACGATGGGTGCGCTGCTGATGCATTTCATGCTGGAGACCATGATTACGGCGCAGTTATGGAAAGTCGATGCGTTTGATCAGCCTGCCATGGATGAAGGCAAGAGACTTGCAAGGGATTACCTGATGGCGGATATGCTGCGGCGAAATATTGCAAGCGATTATGACGTACGGATGGCGGGGTAGATTGCTCTTTCCAGGTATACAGAATTTATGCCGCTTGCATGCCTGGATTCCGGCATTCCGGATGCTGCAGGCACGCCAGATACCATAAGGAATCTCACATGCCGGGAGCGCGAAACGTAAATTTGCTCAGTTTTATCATGGAACGCTGGCCTTTCTCCGGCACTCCGGATGAGATCACCTTCCAGTCCTCCGGCATATTGACGCTTGGAGTAGAAATCGAGTTGCAACTGATTGATCGCCATACGCTTAATCTCACGCCGAAATCGGAAGAGCTGCTTAAGGCTGCGTCGACAAGAAAGCTGAAGCAGGAATTTTATATGAGCACGGCGGAGATCAATACCGATAAGTGCAGGAATGTGCAGGAGGTGGAAAAGGATTTGAAAGAAACGCTGGACGCAGTCGTAGCGGCAGGGACGCGCCAGGATATAAATTTTTCCACCACCGGCTGCCACCCGTTTTCCCGCTATGCCGATTGCGTGATTACCCCTTCGCCGCGGTATAATGAACTGATAGATCGCAACCAGTGGCTTACGCGCCGCATGACCGTGTATGGCACTCACATCCATATCGGTATGAAAAGCGGCGATGACTGCATCCGCTATAATAATTTTTTTCTTTATTTCATACCGCATCTTCTGGCGCTGTCGGCGAGTTCTCCTTTCTGGCAGGGAGACGATACGGGACTGGCAGCGTGCCGTCCGACCACCTACGAGGCGCTGCCGACCGCAGGGCAGCCTTACCAGATAGGCAGCTGGCATGAATATGAGAGCCTCTATTATACCCTGCGTAAATGCAACGCTATCCGGTCGCTTAAAGATTTGTGGTGGGATATGCGGCCGAGTCCTGGCTTCGGCACGCTCGAGATCCGGGTATGCGATGGAATTGCCACGCTTTCTGAAACGCTGGCCGTTGTCGCATTCGTGCATCTCCTGGCGCACTGGTTCAGCGAGAACGGAAGCTGGATTGAAAGAGTGCCTCCGTCTCCCAGGTGGGTAGCAAGGGAAAATAAATGGCGCGTTATGCGTTATGGACTGGATGCCGAACTGGTGATCAACCTGGAAGGGGATACCAAGTCCGTAAAACAGGACATTGAAGACTGGATTAAAAAGCTCGAACCCTATATCAGCAGGCTGGGGTATGCGCCGTATATAGACATGCTGCATAAGATATGCAGCTATGGCAATAGCTCCATGCGCCAGCGCGCAGTCTTTACGGCCACACATTCTCTCAAGAAAGTAGTCATGCATAATATAAGCGAATTCAACCGCCGTTACCCGCAATGGGGAAATAAGGACAAGGACGATAAAGGAAGATCAGAGCAGGGAGATATTTACAACCTTCTGCTGGCGGTATCCGCCGCTTGAGAATCCTGCAGCCGGTTTATGGGAATTTTATTGCGCCCTCTTCCCTAACATATGGTTTTCTTAGCCCGTACATTCTACTTTTCTCCTAGGCGCTGCGCATCCTGCGTAGGGTCAATTGATGTAGAAGGAGAGTGTTATGTCAACGTCAAGTACACACAGTACGCAGAATCCGCAACGTTCGCAGAACCAGCAGGGTTCCAAAAGCGGGCAATATTCCAGCCAGCAGGGCACCCAGCAGGGATCCAGAAACCAGAGCGGCAGCGCCCAGAAAAACCCAACAGGTTCCAGTTCTGGAAGTTCAGGCGGCGGAAACTCCAGCGGCATGCGTAGCGGCCAAGGGAAATCATCTTCTGGCTACTGAAGCTGCTATCAATAAAGAGCCGGGTCATGGACCTGGCTTTTTATTTATCCATTTTTCTAGCGTGTCCATGCGATAGCGGAGAATTATCAGTTTTTTAGGAATATATATGCAAAACTCAGGAATTATAGCGGTTCTATCAATGGCTGCGGTTGCGCTTGCTTCCTGTACGGAACCCAGCGGTGAGCCTGGAAAAGGCATAGAGCATGGCGGCGCCTTGAACAAATCGGATGTAGGAACCGCTGCGGGCGCTGTGGCAGGCGGGCTGGTAGGCAGCGCTTTCGGCGGCGGGGTAGGCAATGCGCTTGCCATTGTCGGCGGCGGCCTGTTG
Source organism: uncultured Rickettsiales bacterium (assembly GCA_964454545.1). Taxonomy (GTDB): domain Bacteria; phylum Pseudomonadota; class Alphaproteobacteria; order Rickettsiales; family JABCZZ01; genus JABCZZ01. The sequence goes on along the minus strand of CAYVTI010000022.1, from coordinate 26,602 downwards.
GGGGGAATATTGGGGCATGAAGTGGGGGCCTCCCTGGACAGAGCCGATCAGGCCGCATATGAACATGCTTCCCAGAATGCAATGGATAGCGGTCAGGCCCGGACATGGAAGAATCCGCAGACAGGCCATCATGGTACGATCATACCGTCCCGCAGCTATCAGAATGCCGAGGGGCAGCATTGCCGCAAATATACTCAGATTATCTATGTGGAAGGTAAACGGCATAAGGCTCACGGCACTGCGTGCCGCGAAGAAGACGGCACATGGAGAATTGTTGAATAATATATAACCCCCAGCAAGAAAGAGGATTGTATGCGTATTTCGGCGTTGTTGGTTTGTCTGCCCTTAGCGATTCTGGTTTCCGCGTGCAATAACAGCCGTTACGAAGCCAGCAGCAATATGGAGCCTAATCCGAGCCCGGCTTCGCATACGCATCCGTCCGATGAATCGCAAACCCGTTATTATGGATCGGACGATCAGCGCCATGTTTTTGAGACCACTACTACGACCTATAATTATAATCCGGGCGAATCCAGTGATTATATCAAGGAGGATGTCTCTTATATTCCGCACGATATGTTTCCGCCCCGTGGCATGTGCCGCGTATGGCTTCCGAATGTTCCACCCGAAAAACAGCCGAGAGTCGAATCCTGTGTAGGCATCAGGGAACGTGCGCCCGACGATGCCTATATTATTTACGGTTATTAGCAAAAAGTAATGGCTTATGCGCGGTATTTTACTCTGGCTGATCGGGATGCGACCCCGATAATCATCCCGCTTTATATCTTCCCTATTATTTAAAATAGTATTGTTTCTGGCTGTTCATCAGCCACAGGAATATCCATGCATGAGACGGAGTATCGATAAGCATTTCTCAAAAGTGGCAGAAAAAGCCTCCGCAGTTGCGGGAAACCCCATTGCTTTTGCCATTGCCGGTATGGTTATAGTTCTCTGGGCGCTGGCAGGCTTTCTGTTTCAGTTCTCGGAAATGTGGCAGCTGGTTATTAATACCGGTACCAGTATCACCACCTTCCTTCTGGTATTTCTTATTCAGAATTCCCAGAACCGCGAAACGCGGGCAGTGCAACTTAAGTTGGATGAACTCATCCGCGCTACCAAAGGCGCGCATAATACCATGATCAGTCTTGAAAGGCTGACGGACGAAGAATTGCATGCTTTATTTAAACAATATGAAAATATGGCCAATGTCGCCAGGAACAGGGAAAAAGGCGGCAGGAACACGCCGCATGCTGAAATTAGCGAAAAACAAGCCAATGGAAGATAATGCATGGCCTTGCTTGTTTTTTTTACCGGCACAGCCTACTCCCCAAATCCTGTCAGCATACTGCAAGCCAGAAACACCAATGCGATAAACAAAACGATGCTGGTTATGGTTTTAACCATATTCTTCATATTTCCCTCACGGAATGCAACCTGTTTAGTAATTACATTCGGCAGGCGATTCCGGGATGGCTGCGATCTGATGAAGCAGCGGCTCGTCGTCGAGCACATCGAATTCTTCATCAAGCAGGGCATCAATGGAAAAACCGAATAGTTCGTTATCCTGTTCCATAAAACCTCTCCTTGTAGTTATGCGGTTTTCCTGCTGGGCCTGAACGGCCTGTTCCCGAGGGAATCAATTAATTTCTCGATACGCCGGATGGCATGCGTAAGATCTTCAACCCGTTGTCTCTGCTCTTTGGTGACGGGAAGATTTCCGCCTTCGTCTTCAAGGCGTTGCATTTCTTTCAGTGCCAGTTCCACCTTGTCCCGCATTTCGGTCAGGAATTCTCTGCTGTTTTCGGAGAGTTTCTGCGCCGCTGACAGTCCCCGCCGATAGGAATCCAGCCACCATTCAAGAGTTTCCGCGCGTTCCTTCACGCCTTCATTCTTCAGAATATCTTCTGAGTATACCAGAAGACGGTGCACTTCACGGATCAGCTTGTCGGTTTCGTCGATTGCCGGCGGTATATTGCTGGCAGACGCATATGCGTAATAGGATTTTGTCTGCATAAATTCTCCCTTCATTTCGTCCCTTAATTAAACGTATAATTTCTAAAGACTCAGTTAGGGAAAGGGCCGGAAATCATAAGAAAACTACAAATTGAGAGGCAGTAACAGGTTCATTGCGTCCTTATCGATGAAAGGCCCGTTCCGTTTCGATTACTTACCCGCAATGCGTTAAAACCGTTTATGACAGCGAGAGTGTCATGGCTGATGTGTGGACACTGACTCCAGGTTATCATTATTTCAATAGGGAGATATTTTATGAACAAGGTAAAATCATCTATCAAGGAAGCCGCAGGTTATGTTGAGGAAGAAACCGGCGAAATGCTGAAAGATAAGGAAATGGCGATGAAAGGGCGCAAGCTCCGCAATGAAGGCCGGGTGGAACAGGGTAAATCCCCCAAACTGGTGAAACCTGGCACAACGGATGAGAAGTGAAAACTTCCTAATATAACCTGAGTTTTGGATAAGGTATCGGATAAGTCATTGGGGATTATGCGTTGTCATGCCAGAAACCCGTTTTCCCCAAAACCACAGGTTTTTGCTGGAAAACAGAGTTATCTGGCATCCATCTTTAATATATCGCGCCAGACGGCGCTCTTGAGAACTCAGGTTAATATTGTAATGCAGAGGGACTGTTTATGTACTGTGCGTTAGTTCCGCCTGCATAACGTCTGTCCGGTTGCTGGTGAAAGACGCTATGCAACTGGATAGGTAGAAATCCCACATTTTTATAAAACGTTCATTATATCCCAGTTTCATGATTTCTTCCCGGTGTGCATCAAAACGCGTGCGCCAATGCTCAAGCGTAATGGCGTAATCTTTGCCGAAGGCGAATATTTCACGGCATTCCAGACCTTGCCGTATTGCCATGTCTTTAAAGCGAGATTTGGATGGCAGCATGCCGCCGGGGAAGATGTAGGTCTCTATAAAACCGGAATAGTCGTGCAGCGTTTCAAACAGGTGATCGTCCAGCGTTATCGATTGAATCATGGCTTTTCCCTGCGGTTTCAGAAGGCGTTTTACATAACGGAAATAGTCTGGCCAGTATTTTTCCCCGACATGCTCAAACATGCCAATGGATACGATATGATCGAATATGCCTTTCGCTTCGCGGTAATCGCACAATTCTATAGAAGCGAGGGAAGATAATCCCTCCTCTTTGATGCGCGCCTTCGCATGCTCGGCCTGTTGTTCGGAAAGAGTGAGGCCGGTGACCTTTATTCCGTGTTGCGCGGCGGCACGGGCAAAACCTCCCCATCCGCATCCTATGTCCAGTATATGATCGCCGGGTTTCGCGGCCAGCCTGTCCAGTATGCGCTGGTATTTCGCCTGCTGCGCTTCCTCAAGACTCAGTTTTTGATCATTGTTGAACAGGGCGCAGGAATACGTCATGCTTTCGTCAAGCCATAATCGGTAGAATGCATTGCCCAGATCATAATGCTCCCTGATATTGCGGCGGCTTCCGGATACGGAATTCTCGCGCAGCAATGATTTTATTTTCAGCCATGCGGCATAGAAAGGTTTCCCGTGGAGGAATTGTTCAAGCGATTTATTGTTGACCAGGCCGAATGTCAACAATGCCGGCAGATCAGAGGTAGCCCATCTTCCGTCCATATAGGCTTCCGCAAACCCGATTTCGCCGCGTGCTATCAAATCGTCGAACACTTCCCAGTCCTGAAAGGATATCATGGCGGCAGGCCCCTGGCTGTGTCCGGCAAAATCAAGGCGTTCGTCTTCAGGCGTTATAATGGTGAGATGCCCGTAATCCACATTCTTCAGAGCTTGAAGAAATAAATTATCACGATAGGCTGATTTGCCAGATTGTGGTCTCAGTTGCAGTGATTGGGTTGTCATAGCTCTTTCTTTCCGTAGATGTTTATGGGTAATAATAAACCCGGCGCCCGCAGCGGCACCGGGTTTAGGTACAGGTCTACACCCTAAGAGAGGTTATGCCGCCGCGTCTCTTGCGCTGCGGCTAGAAGATCTCTCTAGTTCTCTAATCTGCTTTTTCGCTTCTTCCCTGGCAATGCCGTGTTATTTCTGCAGCCTGCCTAGCATTCCCGGCTCCTGCCTTTAAGCAAGGCAATATCATTGTCCGTTAACTTAGCCCATTTCTGGCAAATTTTGCCTGCCAGTTCATTCCAGGAGTCTTTTACCTGTTCCCTGTCCATATACCCTCCATTGCTAATGATAAAATTACTCGGGAGCGTTCTGAGTTGAGAAGGCAGAATGTCAAAACCGGGTTTAGAAAACTATGGGAAGGAATAGGACATATGATAAGGAAGGCATAAAATAAAAGGTATCCGGTCGGATAGGTCCTAATGATACATTTTACTGTGCCCGAATTCCTATGTTCAGGCATATTTTACTGAAAGCTTATTTATTCCTGTTTCTTCACGATAGACTTATTGATGCGGATTAGAGTTATGTCAAATCCCTGCGAAGACGGCTGCAAACAAAGAGAATCAGGCGTTTTCTTCGCGTATATTTTTTCTATTCATTAATAACTCTATTTAATTTTTTATTTATTGCGAGACCTATGCATGAGAAACAGAACAGGATTCTGATCGTGGATGACGAAGCAGAAATCCGTAGAATGCTTAAAATCTTTCTTGAAGCGATTCATTTTAAAGTGGAAGAGAGCGAGACGGGAAGGCAGGCCATACGCATGGCGGCGTCCGTGAAACCGGATCTCATCCTCTTGGATCTCGGATTACCCGATATGGACGGTACCGAAGTCGCCGCTGCCATACGCGAATGGTCGCAAGTGCCCATCATAGTACTCACGGTGCGCGCTGAAGACGAGGATATAGCTGCGGCGCTCAATATCGGCGCGGATGATTACATAACCAAGCCGTTTGGGATCGAAGTGTTGCTTGCGCATATCAATGCCAATTTGAGAAAATGGTCCGTGCGCGAGGCGGGAGAGCCGGATATCGTCAATGGCGTTATCCGGATGGACCTGGTGCGGCATGAAGTGTATGTCAATAACGAGAAGGTTTCCTTTACTCCCAAGGAATATGAATTATTGCGCTATCTTATGATCAATCGCGGCCGGATGCTGACACACAAGCAGATACTGAAGCAAATCTGGGGCGTGGCGCATGTAGAGGATACGCAGTACCTGCGCGTCTATATCGGGCAGGTGCGCAACAAGCTGGAATGCTATCCGGGACTTGGCAAACTGATAGTATCGGAGGCCGGTATCGGGTATCGGATGAATTATATGCATAAGGATTCAGATACCGTGGAGACGGAATTGCCCGGGAGTCTGGAAGCGGTCGGGTAAGTGGCCGGTTTTGCCGGTTCTTTATTGCAGGGGCGCATATTACGTATCATCATTTAATGACGCCGGGTGTATTGGTTATTCATCATCAATGAGGAGGTCATCATATGATTAACTGGATTATAACATTCTTTGTGCTTGCCGTGCTTGCGGCCTTTCTTGGGTTTGGCGGCCTGGCGGGTACTTTTGCACAGGTTGCACAATTTCTTACGGGTTTATTTGTCATTTTATTTATCGCGAGTCTTATATATAGCGTTGCTACGGGAAGGCGTGTGCATCCTCCGCTGAAGTAAAATGGCGAGAATGTATTTCCTTTTTAGAAGAAGGGGCTTTACGTCCCTTTTTCTTTTGCAGGAATATTTTCATAGGGGAGAACGATGGTAAATGTTGCCCCTCCTTCGGGACGGTTTTCCGCCGTTATTTCTCCGGATAAAAGTTTTATGATATGCGCGCATATGGCAAGGCCAAGGCCTGTCCCGGCATTCTGGCGGTCTGCATTAGTAAAGCGCACGTATTTCTTGAAAATTTCTTTTTCTTTTCCTGCCGGGATTCCTCGGCCATTGTCGCTTATTTTAATGAACCACTGATCCCCTCTTATGCCGTATTCCACAGCGATAGCAGGATTATTTCCGTTATGTTTTATCGCATTGTCCAGGATTAAGCACAAGGCGCGTGACAACAGCACGTAATCGGAAATGACTTTTACAGCGGATGGAGGATGGGTTACCTGGATAGCGCATGCATTCCGTTTGGGACCAAGGCGGAGCAGGCAGTCACTGATCATTTGCTCTATGTCGCAGGTTTCAGGCCTTACTTTTACCCGGTTGCCTTCGAGTTTCGCCATATCCAGGATGTTGGTTATGAAACTATCAAGCCGGTAAGCCTCCGAGAGGGCGGTACGGATCAGGATATCTTTCTTTTCCTGCGTGAGCCTTGCGTTTTTCCGCTCGTGTACTTCCAGAGAGCCAATAATGGTGGAGAGTGGCGTTCTCAGATCGTGGGAAAGTGAGTCAAATATCTGCCTGTGGAGTGTTTCGCTGATATGCTCTGTTTCCGTGGACTTAGAATAAGGATCACCTTGCATGTGCGCTAACCGGATTATAATTATCTTGTCCGCCTTCTCAATGATACCGCGTTAAATCCTTCCAGAAAGGAATCAATTACATGATTAATATTCCTGGCAATAATGGATTCCCTGGAGAGGAAATGCTGAGGGACCCTTTTTATCCGGTGCGTGAGCAGTAATATGGCTATTAAAATAATTGCCAGAATTAACAGGATGGACAAGCCTACGATGACTGCGGCAGTCAAAGGCGTAACATTGTAGGCTATCAGTGCGTTATACGCTACGTATATTCCGCCTACTATGAGCGATGCGATAAGAACATTCGCGATCAGCGCCAGTATGAAAATAACTGCGATACCTGCCAGTAGACTCTCGATCAGAGACGTGCTGGCGAACATGGCTTTGCGCAGTAAGATTAACCCTAATATCTTATCAAGCACGGAGTGCCCCTTCCTTATGATTAATCTTCTTTGCGCAATTTTCAGCGGCGGAGCAAAACACCCAATATGAAACCTGCTCCCAGCGCCATCAGACTGGAACGCATCGGGTTGTTTTTAATTTCGTCCTGCATTTTATCAGCCAATTCATTGACGCTGCCACTGGCTGTTTCATAGTAACTGCGGACTTTGCGCCCCGCCTCGTTAGTGAATCGATTCAGCGTGTCACTATCCATCGCATGTTCCATATCCTGTTTTGCGCTGTCGGCAGTCACCCTGATATTGTGCTTGAGATTTTCTGTATTTTTTTTGATATTTTCAGCATTTTCCTTCGTTGCAGATGAGAACATAGTAAATCTCCTATGTGTTGAATTTATGTCTTAATCGAATAACTCTTCAGTATTATAATGGCGGCTAGGAGCTCAGAAGACGATATGCTTGCGCGTGTAATAAAATAAAAAGGCACTAAGTATGTAATTTTCGCCTTTATAAATAATTTATAATAATGAGTGATATGCATAATAGATTATGAAGCTATGATTAGGTACTTTGGGTTTGTAGACAGCGAAATGTAAGGACAAAACGACGAATGCATTAGACATTTTAGAGGTAACCGCGGTCTTATAGTGATAGAACCTTAATAGACGGCCTTGAGCCGAGAGTTGAAAACACCACCACCCTCTGAGGGGGCATATTGACCTAGGAGAATGATTCCTTAAAGGTTCCTTAGACGTAGATAGAAAACCTTACTGATCGGAGCCGGGCTAGTCGCCCGGCTTTTTTATTGCGTCCTTTTATACAGCCTTACAGAACCCTTATGGATAATGGCATATGCCGCATGGCATCTTTGCGCTGTTTAATCCACTTTTCCAGGAAGGCGGCGCTATTGGTCCCTGTGACTTGCCTGGCATAGAATCATAAGACGATTGGCCCATGAGACGACGGGATTGATTATCAAAGGATATTCCCCTGATATTTTTTTTCCAACTCATGAGGCGCTTTGTGCCAGCCATTGCATTGATGCAGGCAATCCGCCGCCATATGTAATTCATTCATTTTATTATTTTGAAAGGAGAAAGTCATGAAAAAACATATTCTTGCTTTGACCGCTTTAACCTTGGCATATGCCCCTGCAGTTCTTGCCGCCAATGACATGGTCGCCGTTAATTCTCTTTTGCTGGCGCAGGCGAGCACCAATGGCACATCCGGAAATGGAGCCTATGGTTCTTCGCCCAATGATGGCGGCATGTACAGCGGAAATACATCCGGCAACGATTCCATGTCAAGTGATAATCAGAGGACATACGGCAACCGCAATAACTCTGGTATGGATGGGACTGCCTCTAATACAGACAACGGGATGAAGTCCGGGACCAGAGGCGGTTATGGAAATACAGGCACTAACTCGTCAGCGGGTGGGGAAGCCATGGATGGCACTGGCCGTTAGGCCGACCTTTTTCGGAGGAAAATATGAGAAGAGAGGATATTATCAAGACCCTTTCCATGCCGGCCTTCAGCCCGAGTTATCCGGCAGGTCCTTATTACTTTAAACAACGTGAATATCTTATCATAACTTATGAAAGCGATCCGGAAGCAGTGCGTGCCGCTCTTCCGGAACCGCTTGAACCGAGCGGGGATAGGAAGAATCTGTGTTTTTACGAATGGATGCGGATGCCTGACAGTTCGGGTTTCGGGGATTATGAGGAAAGCGGCAGCGGCATTGTCGCGACATTTAACGGCAAGCCCTGCAATTTTTCGGTGCAGATGTACCTGAATGATGAGCCTCCCATCACTGCGGGCCGTGAAATATGGGGATTCCCTAAAAAATGGGGTGAGCCGAGGCTGCGTCTTACAAAAGATACCTTAACCGGCACGCTGCATTACGATAAAATCACCGTGGCCGTAGGCACGATGGCTTACAAGCATGTGAGCCTGGAAAGCAAACTCGATGATGTGAAAAAGGGCATTGCCAAGCTGAACGTTAACCTGAAAGTTATTCCCGATGTGGATGGCAGGCCGAAGATTGCTCAATTGGTAGGGTATCACCTGGAAGATATCACCGTGCACGGCGCGTGGGATGGCCCTGCGTCTTTGGAATTATTTCATCATATCAATTGCCGCGTGGCCGAACTGCCGGTTCGCAGGGTGGTGGGGGGCAGACACCAGATAGTGGATTTCACACTGCCCTATGGAAAGGTTTTATATGACTACCTTGAGGAGGCAATACCGCAACAGTCGCAGGCAAGAGAAACGCGTGCGAGGAGTCTGGCGACCGCGTAAGCACGCTAAATTTTTCATTGCGCGGTCCAGCCGCCATCGATAGTGAGAGTGGCTCCGGTAATGGAATTGCTGTGAGGGCCGCAGAGAAACACGACAAAGCCCGCAATATCTTCCGGTTTTACGAACGCTTTGACGGCCTGTTTCTGTAAAAGTTCGCTTTTCACCTCTTTCTCACTTTTATTCTCCTTCCGGCTGCGATCCTCTATCTGCTTCTGTACAAGCGGCGTGAGCACCCATCCCGGACATATGCCGTTGCAGGTGATATTATCGTTGGCCGCCTCCAGGGCGACTGCCTTGGTGAGACCCGCCAAGCCATGTTTCGCTGAAACATAGGCTATCTTTTCGACAGAGGCGACAAGCCCATGCACGGAAATAATATTGATAATCCTTCCATATTTCTGCCTGCGCATGAGGGGAAGGGTATGCCTGACGGTATGAAATGAAGATGCGAGATTGACGGCAATGATGGCGTCCCATTTCTCGGGAGGAAATTTTTCCACCGGGGCAGTATATTGTATGCCTGCGTCATTAACCAGAATGTCAATGCCGCCAAATACACGCGCTGTTTCGTTAATCATAGCTTCAATTTCCGGAGGCCTGGACATATCGGCTGGGGAGTAATTGACTTTTACCTTGTTTCTGTCTGCGAGCTCTTTCCGGAAGCTTTCGATTTTATCCTTATCACCGAAACCATTCAGCATGACATTGCATCCCTGCTCCGCCAGCATGGTCGCTATGGCCTGGCCGATGCCGCTTGTGGAGCCCGTAACGACAGCATTCTTTCCCTTAAGCATGACTCCCGGTCCTTTAAGTATGGTTTCCTTATTTTCAGGAATTTACTATGCCTATCCATCTGTGAATAATCGATAATATTTGTTAATCCCCCTGTTTCATTTCTATAAGGATAGTGGATGCGCTATGACAAGCAGAGTCAAAAAGCAGATAGCAAAAAAGAATAGCTCGCCGTTTGAATGTATAGCGCTTCTGCTGCAAGGCGGCGGCGCTCTGGGAGCGTATCAGGCAGGAGTGTACCAGGCGCTTTCTGAAGCGGGCCTGGAGCCGGACTGGGTGGCGGGAATCTCCATCGGCGCGATCAATGCGGCTATTATTGCCGGCAACCCGGTTGAAGAAAGAGTGACGAAGCTCAGAAAATTCTGGGAGATGGCCACTTTCGATGACCTGTTTTATTACCCGCCCTCCGTAAGAACGTTCGTGACTGGTAATAATGCGCACCATCAGGAGCTTAATTTCTATAGCGCTGTCCGTACGCTGCTCTGGGGAATAAAGGGCTTTTTCAGACCGCGTTCTATCCCGCCGTGGCTGCATCCCAAGGGAACGCTTGCGCCAATAAGTTTTTATGATACCGCGGAATTACGCTCTACACTTGAACGGCTGGTTGATTTTGATCGTATCAATCGCAACGACATTCATTTCAATGTCGGTGCCGTGCATGTGAAAAGCGGGAATTTTATCGATTTCGATAACAGGAATTGTACTATCAGGCCGGAGCATGTCATGGCCAGTGGAGCGCTGCCGCCCGGATTCCCCCCGGTAAAAGTCGATGGGGAATATTATTGGGATGGCGGCCTGATATCCAATACGCCGCTGCAATGGCTGGTGGAGAGCAAAGTGCACCAGGACAGCCTGATCTTTCAGGTTGATCTGTGGAGCGCTTCCGGGGAATTTCCACAAAATCTTGCTGATACGTTTACACGCGTGAAAGATATCCAGTATTCCAGCCGCACCCGCGCCAACACAGACCGGTTCAAGGAACAGCACAAACTCTGCCATGCGATTGCGCATTTAATTAAAAGACTGCCTCCTGACATGCGGCAGTTGCCGGAAGCGCGTGCATTGGGCGAGCATGCCGACAGTAAGGTATATAATATAGTGCATCTGATCTATCACAATAAGTGTTATGAAGGATATTCGAAGGATTTTGAATTTTCGCGCCTCAGCATGGAAGCGCACTGGAGGTCGGGATACGAAGACACATTAAATTCGCTTAGGAATTCAGAAGTATTGCAGCGCCCGAAGAATCCGGAAGGCATTGCCATATTTGATTTCAGCGCGGAGCACCTGCTTAAAAAGAAAACTCCTCTTGTGGCGTGACTGAAGTCTCAATTATCGGCAAGGCCGGGATTCTCATTTTCAATGGAATCCGGTACGGCATTGGGAAAGGAGTCGTCCTTTTTCTCGGGATGAACAATACGGCCGTTGGTTTCCGCCGTTGCGCCGCGCACGCCTGAACTTGCCGCGAAACCTTCATTGAAAGCGCGCTGGAGATTGCCGAATTTTTCCTCAATAGTTTCATCCACTGCTATCAGCGTCTCGGTGTTGCCGGTTTCCTTGCTTTTTCTGTCATATCTGAGCTTGCGCATGAGTTTCTCCTTCGTTTTCCGCTCCCTGATAATCCTCAACAAAACATTCCAGCATGTTGCCAATGAAATGAACATACGAATGAAGGAGAAAATGCTAAATAATATATTAGGGCGTAGACGCTATTTATAGACTCCCCCTAAGACATCAGCTGTTTACAATATAGAGTTTCCTCAGCTGCGTTGTAAGGTCGTGTTTTCTGCAGTTGGTCATTTCTTTCGGCAGCTCGGCGGCAACGAGTTCCAGTGTGTAATGGCATAAATGCTTCTTTAATTCTTTCAGCAATTTGGGCGGCGCGATTAATACCAGGCGATCAAACAGCTTATCTTTTCTGTGGGTTTCAATCTCTTCGGCCAGGGTTTTCATGAAGCGTAATTTGAGATCCCTGCCTATGTCTGAACTCGACTGTGAGCGTGCAGCATACTGATGTGATTTCGAGCGTTCCCTGGGATGCCCCCGGTTGGTCATATCATAATCTTTTACCGACTCCGCTTTCCATTTCATGCCATAAAGAGGCAAGAGATCGTATTCCTGTGTTTCCTTATAGTGCTTGCATCTTGGATCGCCGGTTACAGGCACGACGGATCTGACTTTCTGGCGTGTATACACCCTGGCTTTGGAGCCGTCCGCCACCAGAATCCATGTTACAGGCTTATGATAGGCAGGTTTTACCTCCGTATGCGGTATTTTGTTCATATTGCCTCCTAATGCAAATCATCGGTCGGACATTTGACCAATTGCGGTTATTTTATTTCCATAATGGACGTGAAGGTGGGATATAAAAACGCGGTTAGTATTCCGGCTTTACCCAGGTAATCATGAAGATAAGTTGCTTAGTGAAACGATCGGGACTTTTCTAACAACGTCATGACTTCATTATCGCTGGTCTGAGAGAAATCTTCGTAAAACTGCCCGACGCCATAAAACGCATTGGGTATTCCGACCGTCACAACCCTGTCAGCCAATAAGCCGACCGTAGCATAGGCCGAGCCGGAAGAGACAGGTGTGGCTACCAGTATGCGGGCGGCATGTTGCTTCTTAGCGGCCTGGATGGCAGCCTGCATATTGGCTCCTGTGGCCATGCCGTCGTCAACCAGTATGACCGTCTTGCCGTTCAAATCCGGCGCAGGCTTGGCACCACGGTATAACTGATTGCGGCGTGCCAGTTCTTTATTCTCTTTGTCTTCCACCTGCTCGATTGTTTCGGACGGGATACGGAGATGATTGATAACATCGTCGTTCAGTATGCATACGCCGTCACCGGCTATGGCGCCCATAGCCAGCTCACTGTGTCCAGGGACCCCGAGTTTGCGCACGGGAAGCACATCGAGCGGCGCCGACAGGCGCTTGGCAATTTCAAATGCCACCGGCACTCCTCCGCGTGGCAGGGCTAGTACGACTATTTTCCCTTTGTCCGCGTGCGCCACGTTTTCGTTGGACATCAATTTTTCCGCCAGCTTCCTACCCGCATCCTCCCGGTTTAAGAATTTCATAAGCCGAACTCCTGAAGAGGCATTTTAGGAAAAAAGGGAATAATTTTTCGATATGGAGGTTATTTTTGTTTGGACAATTTATCCGCGATCCTTGTGGGTTCGGGCAGACGGTAACGAGTAAGGCAATCGCAGGTCAGCTTAACAGCCGTTTCATGATCAACGCGATGACCGGGAGAGATAAAAAGGGGACGGACGTTATCCCTGCTGCGCAAAACGGTTCCGATTCTTTCTCCCTTGTCCGTAAGCGGGCTTTGATCCCCCTTGTGCGGCCCGGGTTCCTGATATTTTCCTATCAAACGCGATTTTGCCACTCCTATGGAAGGAATATCGGTTAACACTCCGAGATGCGCCGCTATCCCCATGCGCCGGGGGTGCGCGACGCCTTGTCCGTCGACCATAAGCAGGTCTGGCGTTTCGGGAAGCAGATCAAGCGCTTTTATAATCACGGGGATTTCCCGGAAAGACAGAAGGCCCGGTGTGTAAGGGAAAGTAGTCGGCAATTCCGCTTTCACCGACAGGGCGGGAATTAATGTAGCAAGCGGCATGTAAACAATGAAAGCGCGGCTTAGATTGCTTCTGATGTCGTAGCTGACATCCACTCCGGCGACGTTTCTTATCTCGGTGAAATCATTCTCAATACGAATCCGAGGGCGCAGCGATGCCTGCATCATGCGTCCTTCCTCGGCATTCGCAGGCCAGTTTTCAATCATCTTGTAGTATCCGGATTTCATCAGAATTTCAGGTAAAGAATAATTTATAATTTGCTTATTTGGGACCGCAAAACGCACTATGGCAATTTTATTCACCGATTAATACGCTTTTTTACAAGGTTAAAAACTAATGCGTCGGAAACACTTACCATCAGGTTTCCAGCGGAATGCGTATTGCCCGCCGAAGGCTGGCTTTCATCTTTTATTGACGTCAAACAATAAGATTATGTTTTCCACCATCAATTTTAAATAAGGAGATTTATATGGCTAGAGCTTCTACAAAGAAATTATCTTCAGAAGGACAATCCTCCGAGGAAAGCGGCGAAAGCAAAAACGGGGAAAAAATTATCACTACTGCAGGCACTCGTGCTGTGAGCGGCAACAATGGGGAAATGGATTCCGAAGGTAAATCTTCTGCGGGTAAGAGGAAAGGTAGGCAGAGGACGCAGACGAAGCGGTCAGGCAAGGATAAAACAGAATTACAGGAGAGCGAGGAAGGCGATATCGAGGAAGGCGATACCATTTATGGTTCGGGGCGCAGTGCAGAAGATAGATATGTCGCCTACGATCAGGACAGGGAACAGTATGGCAGAAGCGAGCGCCGCATATCATCGCGCCGTTATGATGATCGTCCATATAGTCGTGCACTTGGCCGGGAGGAACCTTACGAAAGCCAGTACGGCGAATACCGTTCATCCAATAATTATCCTTCCTATCTGAGAAGTTACGGGGATTGGAATGATTACAGGAATAATTATGCAGGCGCTCCCGGAAGGCGGGAAGAATACGGATACAGCCGTTATCCATCCCGCTATGGCAGCGGCGAATACCGTTCATCAAGAAGGTACGGGCAGCCTTACCAAGGCGACTGGCAGCAGGAATATGAAACGGGTCCCCGGAGACAACGTGGCGAGTGGGAGGAAGGAGAGTATTCCTCATCCCATCGCGGCGGCAGGGGATACGAACCTGAAGGCGGCGAAGGTTATATGACGGATGAAGAGGATTACAGTGACCGTTCGCCGGGGGATGTGCGGAGTGCTGTTCATAGGGACTGGTATGCTGAAGCGCCGCCCGGTTCATCCTCGCGCAGGGGATACAGGGGATATGAGGGACGTTCACAGCGCGGAAGCGGGAATTATGAGCGCAGGCCCTATTCCAGGCGCGCTTCCGGCAAATAACAGACTTACCATAGAGGGACGGGAAAGGAATCGTTTTCCATTCCCGGCATAAATAATGAGCAACGTATTGGACTTTATCGGCTCGTTTATTAACGACGACGATGAAACGATAGTCTCCCTGCACATCCAGGATAAAAAGATACGTGAGAATCTCAGCGAACAGCAGATAGATAAAATGATTGCTGACAGCTTCCCGGCCAGCGATCCCCCCAGCACTTACTGAATCAGAGGAGGAGAATATTATGAATAATAACGTACATAAAGACAGGATGGATATGAGAGCGAATAACAATTTCCTGCTGGCCCTGGCCATATTTGTTTTGCTGGTCGTCGTGGCCTACGGCATTTACGCCTCTTATAAGATGCATTCCTCCAACAGCATGGGAAACGTGGGATCATATAGTAACGAGAATTCCACTGCCAACCAGCCGGATAATACGGCGAACGGCGTAGCCAATGGTGGAACCAGGCGATAGCTGATCATGTCCCGAAAGAAGACAGATATGAATATGACGAATATGAAGAATTATAATTGTATCAATTTATGCTGGGAATGCCGGACTACGTGCCTGGACACGCTGACGAATTACTGCCTCTTTGTGGGAGGCGATCATGCCGGTCCCAGCCATGTGATCATCATGATGGATTGCATAGACATGTGCCAGCTGACCGCGGATTTCATGAAGCGCAATTCCTACATGCATACGGAAGTCTGCTCTGTTTGCGCCGATGTATGCGAAGCATGTGCGGCGTCATGCGAGAGGATAAAGGACGCCAAACTTCAGCGTTGCGCCGAGATATGCAGGCTGTGCGCCAGAAGCTGCCGCGAGGTGAGTGTTCTCCGCTATGCAGCCTGAAGGTAATACCAAGAAAGGAAAAGAGTATGAAAGCCGTCGTTTTTCATGGAGTGGGCGATATCCGTCTGGATAACGTAAAAGATCCCGTAATTAAAGATTCCCAGGATGCGATTGTCCGTCTGACGGCAAGCGCCATATGCGGGACTGATCTGCATATGGTGCGCGGCACGATGGAAGGCATGAAGCCAGGCACGATCTTGGGACATGAGGGCGTGGGCCTTATAGAGGAGCTTGGCGACGCGGTGCGTAACTTCCATGTAGGCGACCGTGTCGTCATTCCGTCTACTATCGCCTGCGGTTATTGCTCCTATTGCCGTGACGGATATTTTGCCCAGTGTGACAATGCCAATCCCAATGGCAAACTGGCAGGTACGGCGTTTTTCGGTGGGCCCAAAACGAGCGGGCCTTTTGATGGCATGCAGGCGGAGAAAGTCCGGGTCCCTTATGCCAACGTAGGGCTTGTAAAGATTCCGGACAATGTCAGTGACGACGAGGCTATTTTGCTGTCGGATATATTTCCTACCGGTTATTTCGGAGCCGATCTCGCGGAAATCAAGGATGGCAATGTCGTTGCCGTATTCGGCTGCGGCCCTGTCGGGCTGTTTGCCATTCTCAGCGCCCAGCTGATGGGAGCGGGGCGTGTCATCGCGGTTGACCGCGTTCCCGATCGCCTAGATAAGGCGCGTGAACTTGGCGCCGAAGCGATTAATTTCGAAGAGGAAGACCCGGTGCAGGCTATCCGTGACACAACGGGCGGCATTGGCGCTGACAGGGTCATTGATGCGGTGGGAGTGGATGCGGAATCGCCGGAACATGGTATGATTCACTGGAAGAACAGGTTGCAGGGCAAAGGACAGGAACAGTTGGAGCAGGTAAGGAAAATAGCACCCAGGCAAAATCCACGGGAGAAATTATGGCAGCCCGGAAAAGCGCCCACGCAGGTGCTTGAATGGGCGGTCGAAGCTGTAGCGAAGGCGGGAACGATAGCTATCATCGGCGTGTATCCGGATAAGGTGGAACATTTTCCCATCGGTAAGGCAATGAATAGGAATCTTACCCTGCGCATGGGAAACTGCAATCACCGGAAATATATCCCGCTGCTGCTCGATATTGTCGCGTCCCGGGCGGTCGATCCCTTAAAAATACTCACCAAGCAGCATCCTCTGGATTCGGCGATCAAGGCATTTGAAGCGTTCGATCAACGGCGGCCGGGCTGGATAAAAGTAGAACTTGAAACACAGAAAGCAGCATAGGAGGATAGATATGGCGTCAAGATCCCAGAAAATAAGGCCGCAGCATCAGGACAGGCAGCCGGGACTGGAAGAAATCATGTCACCGGAACCGCAGGACAGGATGAAATATTATAAGCCTGCCGGAAAGCTTAAGGACAAGGTAGCTTTGATAAGTGGCGGGGATAGCGGAATCGGCCGGGCAATAGCGATAGGGTTTGCGAAGGAAGGCGCCAATGTAGCCATCATCTATCTGGATGAAGATAACGATGCCCAAACGACAAGAGAACTGGTAGAGCAGGGGGGGAAGAGGTGCGTATTAATCGCCGGGGATGTGGCGGATCCTGCATTTTGCGAAGAAGCGGTAGAGGCGACTATTAATGAGTTCGGCAAGCTGAATATCCTTGTCAATAATGCAGGCGAGCAGCATCAGCAGGAGGACTTTGAGAACATTACCCATGAGCAGCTCAAACGCACGTTTGACACGAATGTGTTTTCGCAGTTCTATCTTACGAAAAGCGCCCTGAAATATCTCAAGGAAGGCGCATGCATTATCAATACCGCATCCATTACCGCCTATAAGGGTAATATGGGACTGATAGATTATTCCGCCACAAAAGGTGCGATCGTTTCTTTCACACGATCGCTTTCCCAATCCTTGTTGAAAAAGAATATACGTGTCAATGCGGTAGCGCCTGGTCCCATATGGACGCCTCTCATACCGGCAAGTTATGACGAGAAAAAAGTCGCGAAATTCGGCACGAATACTCCGATGGGGCGTCCCGGGCAGCCCGATGAGGTCGCGCCTTGCTATATTTTTCTCGCTTCGGAAGATTCTTCTTATATGGCCGGGCAGGTGCTGCATCCCAATGGCGGTACGATTGTGAATGGATAATTCCTAGTGGGGATGGCGGTTACTCAGGAAGGAAGGAAAAAGTATAAATAAAAGAGGGAGATGAAAAATCCCCTCTTTTCCAGTAATGGCATAATCATCAGGGCTAGCCGTAACGTCGGCGGGCGCGACGGCGTTCATTTTCATGAATACCTTTCCCGCGACTGTGTCCTCTCTGGCCTTCAGAGTAACGGGTCTGCCAGCCCTTGCGCGCCGCCTGCGAGTGACCCTCCGGATCTCCAAACCACCCGCTTTCACCATGATCAGGATTTTCCCATCCTTTATGCGCCGCCTGTGAATGACCATCCGGATCGCCAAACCATCCGCTTGGACCATGCTCGGGGTTCCGCCACCCCTCATGCGCTGCCTGTGAATGGCCTTCCGGATCGCCAAACCAGCCGCCACGTCTTCTTCTGCTTGAAGATGTGCGGCTGCGATTACTCTCATAAGAGGATGAAGAAGCACTATTACTGTATTCCTCATTTTGTCTGCGGCTATAACGGGGAGAGCGATAACTTTCCTCTTTCTCCCCCGCGGAGCGGCCTTGCCTGCTGCGCTGGCTGCGGCGGCCCGGAGGACGTGAGCCATAGTCATCAGCATAATGGTTTTCATTAGAATGCCTTCGCATAATAACCTCCTTATACATTTCTTTCGCCAGATATTCCCGCATTGGAGAGAGTTTCCACTCCGGCTCATACAAAAGCATAGGCTAGCAGCCTGTGGATAAAAACGCTGTAACGCCGTTCTGCCAGAGTGCAAAATGGCTGTAAATGCTGGGGCGTAGCTGGTTTATCGGTAATTTATTGGCTGAAAATACACTGGGTACGGTTACTTTATCCGTCTTTTGATATACTTGTTTCCTTCGTTATTATTTTTAATGTAAAGGCTGCAATGGCCTGAGGAGGGTATATGAAAGTAAAGGATGTGATGTGCAGGGATGTAAAACTCATCCAACCGGATACGACTTTGCGGGAAGCCGCGCAATATATGCGCGATTGTGACTGCGGTTATCTCCCGGTGGGGGAGCATGACCGGCTTGTAGGCGCGGTGACGGATCGTGATATTATTGTGCGCGGCATCGCCGCTGGCCATAATCCTGACGATGTGATGGTCAGGGATGTTATGACGGCGAGAATTATTTACATCTATGAAGATGACGACGTGCAGAGTGCAGCATCTAAAATGAAGGAGATGCAGATCCGGCGGTTAATAGTGTTAAATAGGAATAAACGGATGACGGGAGTTGTCTCCGTAGGGGATATCGCGCGCGCTAGTAAGGATGATCGTCTGACCGGCGATATCGAGTGTGGCATAGCGAAAGCGGCGTAGGGAGGATGTCCCTGCCAAAACGCCGCACCACGAGCGGGGTAGACATAAGAGTCAGTGAAGCCAATAACATGCGTCTTTTTATGGCATGGCTGGACAGACAGTCCGAACCCGTTTCTCAAGCGCCACCTGCAGGAATGATTCGGGAAGCATATATGCAGGCTTTATTATAGAGCCTGATGGAAATGTGGTTTCCGAGAAAATGTCCCAAGCCATCGCATAAACGCAAGCCGCCGCATAAACGGCACCAGTAGCCTGTACCGTTCTTAAGTAAACCCGGGTCTCCGTTCCCGGATGGCGGTACAGGCCCTTTACACCCTTTACATAAAGTAACAGCCAGATACAAAATAAACCACCAGCGGCTTGCGCGGCCACGGAGTAGTTTATTGGATCGCGCTATAATTCTACTGTGTAATACTCAATAGTTGCCCTTGCTTTGAATCTTCTTTATTTCTCTTAAGTGTTCCTCAAGGATAGGGAGTGTCTGGGCCGCAAACGTCTTGAGCGTGGAATTATCACCATACTTGGAATAATCCCTGAAAAGGCTGACGTTTTTCTTATGGGCATCTGTCTGTATGGAAACGTATTCTTTGTTGAATTCATCCGCGGAGGCATTCTCTAACTTATCCATCAGTTTCTGGTGCTTGTCGTCCAGTTTCCCGGTTGGCGTTATCCCGAGCCCGGAAGTTTCCAGAGCTGAGTTCATGCTGTTGCCGATCTTGCTATGATCGTCTACCATATGTTGAGCAAAGTGTTTAATTTCCTTGTTCTGGGATTTATCAAGGGCGATCCTGCCCGATTCAATTTCGAACTCGCTGGCAACAGAGGCCTTCCTTACAAAATCTTCTGAAGAAATATTGGCCAATGCAGGCTGTGCTTCTATTAATAACCCGCTTTCCAGAATAGTTATGGCCATAAGTATAAATACATTACGCATTTTCATAATAATATTCCTTCAGAGGGTTAAAGAGGAGGAAGTCGGGAAAGAAGGAGCCGCTGGCTAAGCGACTCCTTGCAATAGCGTTGCCTAAGCGGCCTTCTTTGAACCTGGGCCGGCAGCAGCGCCGCCGCGCTCTTGCTGTCCGCCACGCTCGGGTACACCGCGCTCTGGTCCGCCGCGTTCCGGGGCATTGGCAAGACGTCCACCTTCAAAGCCGCCGCCACTGACAGGAATTTGGCGCGACTGGGCGTGCCCGGTTTCCGTTTTTGGGGCAGTTGTGATAAGCAGGCCGTTTCTGAAGCGCGCCTCGATTCCTTCAGGATCGATATCATCCGGCAGGTACAATGAACGCTCGAATACGCCGTAGCTAAATTCGGAACGCTGGACATCCTTGCCGATTTCCGAATATTCCTGCTTTTTCTCTCCGCTTATGGTGAGCATGCCATCGCTGGAGATACTCACCCTTACATCCCTTTCATCCACACCGGGAAGTTCAGCCGTGATCGTATATTCCCTGTCATTTGAGGTAACATTAATCTTGGGCTGGAATATCGTACTCATCCCAAGCCCCGGCATTGGCATATTGAAGTTAGCGGGTAACCCGAAATTACGCCATACATTGTCGAACATCCGGTCCATATCCATGAGAAAATGAGATAATGGGCCAAAATAAGAGATATGCTGAGCGGGCATGGATTCATGCATATCACGCATATCACGTTGTTCACGTTGCGCCGGCATGAAGCGATTGCCTCTTTCTTCCTCCTGCCAATCACGTGGATTCCTATTCGCTTTTGCACTAACCATAATTGTTTCTCCTTTCCGAATTGATGTTAAAATTAGAACAGCGGTTAAAAGTAAAAGCTGCCGCTTCAGCTATGCATAAATGAATGTCTCTATGGTTATGGGTTGTGCATTTCACTCGGCAGCTGCACTCGCAGGAAAATTAATATTAAAATATGCCTTTTCTTCTTTCGCTTTCTTGAGCGTATTTAATATCTTTTGCTTCCTCTGGCGTGATAAGCATGGAACTGCCTTTATGTAGCGGCCTTTCCAATGCCGTAGGGTTTTTTACCTGACCTTTTACGGTTATTGCCTGGAGGTTTCTCTGTCTTGACCTTATCCATAAATCCCTTGTTTTCTAGGCGTTTCAATAAGTCAGAATTCTTATAAAGAAGCGATAATAAAAGCTGTCGCCGGTCTTATGAAAATAATAAAGACACAATTATAAATACGTCAGGAATTTCCCTTATTCTGTTCTTATTCTCCCTGTCACATTCATTCTATATTCCTTACGCCGGTTTTCCGTATCCTGGAGGCTCAATGAATTCAGGAGGAAACTATGGCTTTTCCATTACGGCGTCCCACCCTTACCGATGATATATTGGCGGCAAGGACGCAGATTGAGCATGATATAGGTAGTCATCGCGCATGGTATATTATCCAGGGAGCCTTATTTCTCCTGATCGGATTCCTTGCGTTGATATTGCCGGGGGTTGTCGCCGTCTCGGCCGAGTTGTTTATTGGCAGCTTGCTGCTTGTCAGTGGCGTTTTTCAGTTGATTGCGAGTTACCGATCCAGGATGCACTGGTGGTCATTTCTTTCCGCCGCGCTATCCATTGTCATTGGAGGATGGATGTTATGGTCGCCGCTGGCTGGACTGATTGCTTTGGTAATGGCCCTGGCAATTTTCTTCACCATAGAGGGAATTTTTGAAATAATGCTGGCGTTTGAATTCCGTCCCGCGCGCCAGTGGGGATGGATGCTTGCGTCAGGCATCATATCGCTGGTGCTTGCCTTCCTGCTCTGGAGCGGGCTTCCTGTGCTCAGCATATTTTATCTGAGTCTTATCATTGCCATCAATTTCGTTTTCTATGGCCTGTCGTTGCTCATGCTGGCTTTAGGGTATAATAACCAGGCAAGCCAACAATCTCAGGGGTAAACAAAACCATAGGCCGCATAGGGAAAGCCGAATACGTTTTTCTCGTCGTTCCAGAAACGCACTACTGACCAGTCATTCCCGGATGATACGTCATCTACGCGCATGGACTCGTAAATAATATGGCGACCATGCGAACTGTTTCCCCAATTGCTATGCGTAACATTTATTTCCCGCCGGCTGATAATATCCTTTACTACCGCTACGTGGCCTGAACGCATGCGGGAGGTCTTCTTAAGCACGAGTATGGAACCGGGAATGGGTGTGTGTCCCCGCCCGTACCGGGATCGCGCTTCATCCCACCAATTATAGGCATCACCATACAGTCTGATGCCGGATACTCTCCTGGCATAAGGGGCGCATTGCTCAATGTCTGGCGAATAGTATCCGGAAGCAAAATCGTGACGAAAGGGAGTGGATGGCGCGCAGCCTGCGATGGCAAGCAACGCCATCAGCGCATATAATGTATTCATTCGCTCCCTCATCATAGGTCCATATAACCTAACAGAAAACAAATGTCCTGTGTAGCCTGGCATATTCCGCTTATGCTTTTTTTCTTTTCTAGGGAAACGCACTCATTGAGAACTGATAAGATGTTGCCTAGTCTTTAGTGATTATTACAGTGTTATTTTTATGGAAGGAGAGGTTTATGTCCAATACTGCAGCCGATATCAGACCTATTACAATTACGGTCGTGACTTTCATCATGGGAATGGTGACCATGAGTTGTGGTCTTGCGCGAGCGGCAGGGACTGAACATAGTACTTCTCTTGACAGGGCGGTTATGGAAACACTGGAGGAATGCCGCCGGATTTCTGCTTCCTGTGCAGCTACGACGAAAGACGCAGCAGGCATTCTCGTATTTCCAAATGTAGTCAAGGCCGATTTTATCGTCGGCGGCGCGGGAGGAAAGGGAGCGCTCATACAGAACGGGAAGATTGTCGGTTATTATAGCATAGGAGCGGTTTCCGCTGGCCTGCAGGCAGGCGTGCAGGATGCCAATCATGTGTATGTATTCCGTACCCAGGAGGCTCTGAACGAATTGAAGAATTCGCCTGACTGGAAAATTGGCGCCGATGCGGGGGTCACGCTCATATCGGCTGACGCGAACGCGGAAGGAACTATGGGAAATATTCTGGCTTATGTATTTGATGCCAAGGGATTGCATGCCGGGGTGGCGCTGGATGTCCTGGATGTCTGGAAAACCGATTCCAATTACAGGCGCGCGCAATCATAGCGCAATCATAGAAGATATTACCCGGCAGTCTGCCCGCAGTCCTGGTTTTTCGAGCGCCGGCCATAACAGGCCAATGACGATAAGAAGCATGTCAGACAGGAAGGAAAGCAGGCGTCCCATGTTCCTCTCACAACGCGCTCAGATAGGCAGTGACGCTTGAGCCCAGCACATCGAGATTATAACCGCCTTCCAGAAATGAAATAATTCTCCCGCCGGAGTGTTTTGTGGCGATATTGTTGAGTTGCTGGCCTATCCACTGGTAATCCTCCTCGGTAAGCCGCAGGCTTGCCAATGGATCATGGCGGTGTGCATCAAATCCGGCAGACACAAGAATAAGCTCAGGCTTAAATTTCTCCAGGGCCGGGATGACAGATTCCATAAATATTTTACGATAGGCTTTCCCATTCGTGCCTGCGGAAAGCGGCAGGTTGAGAATATGATTCTCCTGATTCTCATTCGCATATCCCGTGCCGGGATAAAAAGGACTCTGATGGGATGAAATGAAGAGTATCCTCTTTTCCGGCGCGATAATTGCCTGTGTGCCGTTACCGTGATGCACGTCGAAATCAACAATGGCAATGCGCGACAGCCCATGATGCCGTAATGCAAAGAACGCTGTGATGGCGATGTTGTTGAAAATACAGAATCCCATGGCGCGTTCAGCCAGCGCATGGTGACCGGGCGGGCGTACGGCGCAGAAAGCAACCTGATGCTTTCCCGCCATGACGGACTCCACCGCAGCGCATCCCGCGCCTGCTGCATGGAGAGCCGCCTGCAGGCTTTCCGGCGACATGACCGTGTCGGCATCCAGGTAGGAATAGCCGGAGGAGGGGGAGGATGTTCGGACATAATCCAGGTAATCCTGCGTGTGGGCCAGCAGTATTGCATCATCCCTGGCGGGTGGCGCTTCTATTATCCTCAGCTGATTGGCGTATGCGCAGGTTTCCAGGGCGTCCAGAATCACCCGCAGCCGTTCGGCGCATTCGGGGTGCGAGAAGCCGGTATCATGCCTGAGGCAATCAGGATGCGTATAAATAGCAATGCTCATAGTCCAGATTATCTTTGCCTGTAAGGGTTCATTCAAGCCCTCAAGTATGATGAGAAATTAAGATTTAATATAGAGAATATTTCATAGAAAGAAACGAGGTAGTCAAATGAATAATCGCACGCATAAACCAGCAACCGGGCAGGAAATTCAAGAGATCATAGGGCATGGCAGCGGTGAGCTGGTGACCGAGATCATGCGGGTTGGCGCTACGATGGGTGAAATCGTGCAGGCCTGCGAATGGCTCGATGATGATGACTATATGGGAAAACGGGAGATTCCTATGGACGCCCGCGCGCGTCTTATCTATGAGATACTTCGGAAAGATCGTGAACGGCTGGAGACTTATGCATGATGATTCAGTGACAACTTGTCAGGCAGCGTGGCCGTCCCGTCATACATGGCATAGTTCAGATAAGGTTCGGTAGACGCCTGATGCATGTTACCATTTGCGTTCAGGGCAATGATGCCTACATATCTGCCGTTTGCCGCGGCTTCGGCGATGGATTTGATGCAGGCTTCGCTTAATGGCATTTCGTCGGCAACACGGATGGCGATAGACGCAGCAAGCGCCGTATCCACAATATCTTCCCCGGTGCCGGTGCAGGAAATGGCGGCAAACGCATTGGCATAATTTCCGGCAACTGTTGCCGAGTCGCTCACTCTTCCCGGCAATTCAAATCCCTTGCCCCCGGTAGAGGTGGCGGCTGCAAGCCTGCCCTGCGCATCCAGCGCAACGCACCCTACCGTTTCGCTTTTATCCCGAAGCCTGCCCTCATATTCCTGACGGCGTCTGGGAGTGATAGGGTTATGAGCAGGGAAGCCATGCGCTCTGGCAAACATAAGCGCCTCCTTTCCTGCAAGAACCCGGTCCTTGTATTCCAGCAGGCGCGCCGCGATCTGCACGGGATTCTTTACGTCGATGATATTGATAACTCCGGCGAAACGCTGCCGGTAGCCATCCATGACCGAAGCGGTCATGCGGGCGATGCCATCGCTTTGCAGTTTTGAACCTGTGCCTGCATTAAAACAGGGATTATCCTCCAGGAGGCTTACCGCATACACTGCCGTTTCAACGGCGGAATGATTCTGAAGAAAGGTGAATGCGTTTTCGGCGATCTGGCGCAATATATTGCGTGTCTCGTTTTCTAGCTGGGCGGATTTCACCTTCTTGCCCAGCCCGCCGTGAATAATGAGTTTCGGTTGTGTCATGGCACATCTCTTCTCCTCATTACTCCGGGGCGGCACTCTATACATTTTTTAATCAGGATTAAGCCGCGCGCCTTGCTCTTTCCACCTCGCCATAGGCCTTCATAACGTCAGCCATATTTTCATAACGATTTTCCGGCATATGCGAGATGATTTGCAGCACTTCCGGCAGCGCTCCATTTTTCTGCGCCTGCTGAATCAGATCCTGCCTGCGTGCCGGGAAGACGATACCTTTTAAACGAAAACTCACGTTCGCCGGCGATTCTCCTCCTAATCCTCTCGTCATGATCTTATTCCTTATAGGTTAGCCTTAGTGGCAGGCAGAACTAAGGCCTGCCACCAAGGAAATGAGTGTCAATAAGAAGACCGGCGGCGCGAAGAAGTATATTCTCCGCCTTCATATCTGCCACTCTGGCTTCTACGCGATCTGGATGAACCGGAATAGCTGTATTCATCCGGGTTTTCACCCCAGCCTTTACGCGCCGCGCGCGAATGGCCTTCCGGATCGCCAAACCAGCCGCTTGGCCTGTGCTCCGGATTCTCCCAGCCACGATGCGCGGCTTCGGAGTGGCCTTCCGGATCGCCAAACCAACCGCTTGGCCTGTGCTCCGGATTCTCCCAGCCACGATGCGCGGCTTCGGAGTGGCCTTCCGGATCGCCAAACCAGCCTCCATGGCCGACGTCCTCTGCATGGCTTTCACGGTCATGCGGCACTCTGGCGGCGCGTTCTGAACGCGCTATTTGCCCGCGCCTGCGGTTATAACGCTCCTCTTCACCACCATAGCGGGAACTACCGCGATACCTACTCCGATTGTCATTCATGTAACCGCTTTCATCGCGGTCTTCTTCATATTGGTAGGCTCTGGAACTTCTTGGCATATACCTTCTCCTTTGCAAGGGTGAAATAATAAATAAGGAAATGCTCCGGTATAAACGGGGCACAGACAGATAGCGGCGCGAACACGCGCGAAGCTATGATGGAACTGCATAGTAGCGGTCGGGGAATAAAATTTCTGCATCCGGCTTGCCGCAACTTATAAAAAACGGGTCAAAAGCCTGCGAGGACCTGGGGGGAGAGGCTCTCGCATT
>CAYVTI010000021.1:35592-40370 GCA_964454545.1 uncultured Rickettsiales bacterium | reverse complement strand
GCGCCGTCATTACCAAGCCAGATATATTGCTTGCCGACGAGCCGAGCGGCAACCTTGATTCGTCCCTGCGCATGAAGTTCATGTATCTGTTTGAGACGCTGAACAAAAGCGGGACCACGATTGTTTTCGCCACCCACGACGAAACACTTACCTCAATGTACAGCTATCCGATTATAAGGCTTAAGGATGGCAAACTGGTCAATAACGCTTAATGAAGGCGAACATATGCCATTTATAAAGCCCGCATACGCTGGGTAGCCTATATCTCCGCCCTGGTATTATTTCTTGGATTGATGGGCACGGGCAATATGAGCTCCCTTTTCACGACCGGACCTTTGCTTACCAACAGGCGGGTTATCGGCAGCGCGGATTATTCATACGTTTCTGTATCGGCATTCCCTATAGTGAAATCTCGCTTGCAAAAGTAAAACAGGGAGTACTGGACATGCTGTTTAACTATGGCATGCTGGTGATCATAGAAAGAAATGGCAGAAAAACGTCTTATGCAGGCATCGCAGAACCGTTTTATATCAAGCAGCAGATCACGGATCTCTTCGAAATATCCTTGCTGGCCATACGCTTCCACAATACACGCAGGAAAAGTTCTGAGCACTAGGCAAGTACGGCATACCCATCCGTAACCAGGTCCAGCCGCCCGGTTTCCGGGTGCATCATGAGGCCGTGGACAGGGATGCCCTTGGGCAAAAGAGGATGCTTGCGGACAATCGCAACGCTCTGGCGCACGCCTTCTTCCGGGGATTCAAAGCCGGTAAGCCAGCTCTGCAGGTCAATGCCACCGCTCTGCAGCGTCTCAAGCGTCTGCTCGGACACCCCGCGCTCGATTGCTTTCTGCAGCACACGCGCGCAGCTTAATCCCGTCATGCCGCACTCGTGATGGCCGACGACAGCGACCTCCGAAGCGGTAAGCTCATAAACTGCCACAAGCAGGCTGCGCATGACGCTGCCAAAAGGATGCGACACAATGGCCCCGGCATTCTTAATGATCTTGGCATCGCCGTTTTTCAGGTTCATGGCGCGCGGCAACAGTTCGGTAAGCCTCGTATCCATGCAAGTGAGGATGACCAGCCTCTTGTCCGGGAATACGTCCGTGCGGAACGGCTCATATTCGCGGCGCTCCACAAATCCCACATTGTATTCAAGTATATCGCTGAGAATAGACATGGCCTTTTGGTAACACGCCCGTTCCCTACATGCAATACGCTAAAGCGGTAAATACTATCCAGGCATAGATTTGCATTGACTTCCACAAGGTCATATCCTTAAAAACATGGCCTTGTCCCTATTGCAGGCAGATTTTATGACTTTTGTTGTCGCGGCTCTCTATCATTTCTTCGACTTCCCGAATTTCGCAGAAACCCGGCTTCCGTTACTTGGCAAGCTGCAAGCGCTTTCCATCAAAGGCTCTCTCCTGATTACGGCGGAAGGCATTAACGGGACAATATCGGGCACACGCTGGTCTATCGATCAACTCCTGACCCATCTCAGGACAGACATCATCAAAGGCGAATTCGAGCATAAGGAAAGCCTGTGCGATTATCAGCCGTTCAAACGGGCAAAGGTACGCCTTAAGAAAGAGACTATCTCTATTGGAGAAGCTGTGCCGCTAAATAAGCGCGGAACTTATGTCGATCCCAAAGACTGGAATGCATTGATTAGCGATCCGGAGACTATAGTTATCGACACACGTAACGACTACGAAGTGCATCTTGGCACCTTTGACAGAGCAATCAACCCGAATATCCGCACGTTCAAGAAGCTGCCGCAATATGTGCGCGAGCACCTCGATCCGGCAAACCATAAGAAGATAGCCACCTTCTGCACGGGCGGCATACGTTGCGAGAAATTCACCGCCTGGATGACAGCGCAAGGATTTGAGGAAGTCTATCACCTGAAAGGCGGCATTATCAAATACCTGGAAGAAATACCGGAAACGGAAAGCAGATGGAAAGGCGAATGCTTCGTGTTTGATAACCGCATCGCCGTTGGTCACGGGCTTAAGCCTTCGGAAACTGCAAGCCTATGTGGAACCTGCGCACATACCCTGACCCAGGACGACTACAGGCATCCGCTATACATAAAAGACAGCCAGTGCCCGTACTGCAGCTAACATGCCTTCGATTTAGCTGTCTGTCACCACTTTTTTAATTGTCCGGCTTGCGACGCTCTCCTGACCGCCTCACCGGCATGACAATTTCAATGATTATCGCCGTGCAGCGGATCCTGATGGATCAGTATTTCCGTATGCGGAAATATCTGTTTCAACGTGTCTTCTATCCTGTCGGAAACCTCATGCGCCTTCTTGAGACTTATCTCTTCATCCGCAAAGGTAAGATGAAACTGGATGAAGGAATTAATCCCTGACCGCCGGGTGCGCAGCTCATGCATGCTGTCCACCTCAGGAAATCCGCGCACAACGTTCTTTATCCTCTCGCGCTCCTCATCCAGAAATTCCCTGTCCATGATGTTATGGAACGCTTTCTGCCCCATAATGAATGCGCCATGGATAATATAAACCGCAATTAGCAACCCGATGATAGGATCGGCAATCTTCCAGCCGAAGGTGGTGGTGAGCACCAGCGCAAAAATAACGCCTATGTTAGTCATCAGATCGGCCAGATAATGCGTGGAATCCGCAGCAATGGCGCTTGAAGATGTTTTATTCACCACATAACGCTGGTACAGTATCAGCCCTCCGGTCATGAATATGGATATCACCATGACCGTAACGCCTGCCAAAGTATTGTATACGGGCTCCGGCCAGAATACGCGTTTGATGCCTTCAATCACGAGAAAAGCGCCTGAGCCGCAGATAAAAGTCGATTGGGCAAGGGTCGCCAGATCTTCCGCTTTGCCATGGCCGAAACGGTGTTCCCTGTCAGGTGGCTGCAGGGCGTAACGCACTGCCATGAAATTCACCCCCGAGGCCATGACGTCAAGCGTCGAATCGGCAAGTGAGGACATCATGCTGAGTGAATCGCTCATCAGCCAAGCAATCGCTTTAAGCGCAACCAGAATCATTCCTACAACGAGCGAAAGCAACGTCGCAAAACGCATACTTTTACCCGCATCCTCGTAAGATATATGTGAATGATGTGAATGGCCGTGCATGTAAAAAGATTATAAAAAAAAGATTAAATTTCTGTAATCTACAGTTAATGATATATTAATTATCTTGTTATTGATAACATAGTAAACATATGGAATAAATACCACGTAAAAAATAATTTCGTATTCTTAACAGACATCCCATAAACTAAAGGAAGAAAATATGAAAATGCAAAAACTGATCTCCATCGCGCTTGTTACCACCTTACTTGCCGGATGTAACCCTCCGCCTCCGGGCGCAGGCCAGCAGACAGGTGGTATTTCCAAACAGGATATAGGCACTGTCCTTGGCGGCGTCGGCGGCGCGGTCATCGGTTCCACCATGGGCGGCGGCAGAGGCCGTATTGCAACCACGGCAGCCGGTGCGATCCTTGGCGGTTTTGCCGGAAGCTCTATCGGGAAATCGCTGGATCAGGCAGACGCCGCTTACGCCAACCAGACAGCCCAAAGAGCGCTTGAAACCTCCCAGCCTGGCCAGTCCCTGCCCTGGAGAAACCCGGACAGCGGCAACTCAGGCGTCATCACTCCGGAAGCGCCGTATCAGACTGCGGATGGCACTTATTGCCGTGAGTTCCAGCAGACCATTATTGTAGGCGGTCAGAAGCAGCATGCCTATGGCAAAGCCTGCCGCCAATCTGACGGTTCCTGGAAAATCATACAGTAAGCCTTAGTCATTTTCTCTTCCTCTCCTGCATGCGCAGGAGAGGAAGTTTTCCGCTCCCGGGCAATGTGATATAATATCGGATTATGGCAAAGCCCATTACATGCCTGTTTTTTGCTTTTCTCATCGAAGCGGTTCCCCTGATACCTGCGCAGGCGCAGAATGCGAATGAACCTGCGGATTTTCAATCTATAGGCCCGCCTGTGAAATCACAAACTTCTTCCGAGTCCGGTGCTGCCGTTGCGCCTGCACCACCGCCTTCCGCCCGCATATCGCCGCAAAAGACCCTACAACCCTATACGTTTGAATATCTGGATCGCATGCATATCGCTTCGCCCGTGATACCCCCTTTCCCCGAAATCACCTCACCCAGGATACCGCAATTTCCTTCCATTCCATCGCCTAATATTCCCTCCTTTCCCCGTATCCCTTCTCCCGACACGACATTTGCAAAATCGTTGGAATTTCCGGAAATACCGAATATTCCTTCCATATCCTCAGTGTCTTCATCCAGGGGCAATACCTTATTTATTCCTTCTGACGAAGGGGGAGGAGGAGCTAAGGCCCCGCAGAATGTATTCTCCACACCTTCCCCGAGCCCGCTCAGTCCCTATGTCTGGGGAAAATCGTCCTCGCCCATTTCCTCTCCGCTTCCCCTTCAGGCGCTTACGCCAAGTCCTCTGACACCGTATGCGTGGGGAAGCTCATCCACCCCGATAGCCTCGCCGCTTCCCTTTCAGGCGCTTACACCCAATCATCAATCCCCGCATACCTGGGGGCAGTCTTCCAGTCCCATATCTTCACCTCAGACATTTAACCCAATCGCCCCGCCCATATTCGGCCCGTCCTCCACACCGAGATCTTCACCCCTTGCAGCCCCCAGCCTTGGAGCATCATCAACCCCGAGAGGAGCATCCTCGACTCCTCACGGACAGTCTTCCTCGCCACAGGGCAGTTCATCCACGCCGCATGGCCAGTCATCAACACCGCA
>CAYVTI010000021.1:0-35492 GCA_964454545.1 uncultured Rickettsiales bacterium | reverse complement strand
CTTGCGGTAAGCGCCATCTGCTGGTAATCCGCACGTATATCCGCAAGCTGGGTATTGCGCCCCCGCGCCACTGCCGCTCCCAGTATGAGAGCCGTGCCTGACGGCGCATCCACCTTAAAACGGTGGTGCATCTCATCAATCTCCACATCGCACTCATCCGGCCCTAAAACAGAGGCAATCTTTTCCGTGAGCCCAAGCAGGAGATTAATCCCTATGCTCATGTTAGGCGAGCAGACGATGGGGGTCTTGTTGGCACAATTCTTCATGATCGCAAGCCCCTCTTCCTTAAGGGCTGTCGTGCCGCAGACAAGGACTTTTTTATATTTTACCGCAAGCGGTGCAAGAATTTTGCTATATTCCGGAGTGGTAAAATCGACAACCGCATCGGATTTGATGAATAACTCCTCCGGATCCGTCGTGATAAGAACACCCGGAGTAGGCATCTGTACCAGGCTTCCAACTTCCTGCCCGGCGAACTGGCTTCCTGCGCGCTCACTGCCGCCACTTAGCTCCACGCCCGGCGCGGCCAGCGCCTTTTTGATCAGCATCTGTCCCATCCGCCCGCCACATCCTGCAATGGCAATTTTCATATTAGGCTGCCTTTATGCCTTTTTCCTTAAGCAAGTCCTGCAGTTCGCCGGACTGGTACATTTCACGCGCTATGTCGCAGCCGCCTATGAACTCGCCCTTGATATACAGCTGGGGGATGGTCGGCCAGTTGGTGAACTGTTTGATGCCGTCGCGCAGTGCATTATCGGCCAGCACGTTCACATCCTTGAAGGTAACGCCACAACGCGAAAGTATCTGCACCACCGCCGAGGAAAAACCGCATTGCGGCATATCTTTCGTGCCTTTCATGAAAAGCACCACTTCGTTATTCCTGATCAATTCTTCTATCTGACTGAATACTGGATTGTCGTTCATATTAAAACTCCCTTATCTTAATCGTTCATTGCCATGCCAGCGAAACCTGTTTTCCAGCATCCCTGCGCTCTTAGGGAAAACAGGTTTCCGGTATGACAAACTTTGCTATTTATCCTACTAAAATTACTTAGCAAACTTCTATGGCTTTGTCACATTATACTTAACATCGCCTGCGCTATTTGTCCTGCCGCATCCATTGTATCCAAAACCTGCAGCGATGGCACATATTCTTCCGTAAAACCCGCAGTATTAACCCTGCCCGCCCTGCCGTTTCGATACATCCATTCCATAAACTCCTGATTCTGCCGATTAATATTACTGACAGGATAGAGATACATCTGCCGGGGCGGCACTACACGCGCTATTTCGCAGGGCATGGACACGGAGTCGCCCGTCATAACGATCCTATTCTCCGGCGATTTCGCCACCAGCCCTACCATAGCGCGATAGGGAGTTTCATTGTTCTGGTTTTTCATATCAAAAGGGAAGAACGCATTATCGCAGCCCGAACTGCTAAGAGTCCGGGTAAAGACTTCCGTATCATGCGGATTGGACCGCGGGCTGTTGGTAGCAATGATATAAGCCCCCTTTTCACGCGCCTTCTCCGCTATATATTCCGCCATTCTTTCCGCCTCATGCGGCTGGTAATCCTTTCCGTCCACCGTTCCTCCCAGCATGGCGACAACGACCGGCTGGCCACGGCCGACAGCAAATTTATGCATCCAGTCCCGGCAAGCATACGCCGCCTTTTCCGCCGTCATGGTATTGGACACGCCGTCCGTGCGAACAATTATGACGCCTTTCATGTCCGGGCAATGGGTTACATGACCTGGCACCGCAAGTATATGTATCTTATCCGCAACCGTTTCGGCATGCTCTGGCACTTCATGGCCCATGAGTATGGCGGTAGAATTTTTTATTACAGGCAGATGTGAAAACGCCTGGACGCCGCTGTCGCTCACTCCTATGACAATATGCTTTTCTTTATCATACTTCGTTAGAACCTCGGCAAGCCGCGCAATATCCCCTATGTCGTACTCCAGCATGATGGCGTCTTTATGTACCGCCCGCAACGCATCCACCACCCCCAGCGCCTGATTCCGTTCTCCCACTTTAAGTCCTTTACGGGTATTGGTTATATAATTGATAATCATGAATTATTTATACATCTTGTTCACAAGTCCAGCCATACGTAATAAAATCTTAACTTTTATTATCCCATTTAATTCCTTATAGTTGCAGGTAAATAAAAAGCCAGGGGACATTTGATTTTATGGTAAAAGAGACAATCGAAGGCGGCAAAATTATCAGACAAGGTATATTGTCTGATACAACTGCAACCACATATGTGCAGATAGGGGAAGATCCAGAAACGAAAAAACCTATAATGCGAAAAATTGAAGTCAGAAACATGATAAGTTTCCGTGGAAGTTGGCCAGCGCCCAAAACAGGAGAAAATGGACAATCCGCAGACATAGCACAGTTAAAACCCGATGAAGTTGTGCAAACGCTGGGGAGTGATTTTAAAGAATCCCTGGAAAAAATATTAGGCAATATTGATGAATTGAAAGAAAAATACAATTTATCGCCTGGACAAATCGCAGAGTTAAAAAAGCAGGCAATCTCGGCAGTAATGGAAGATATAAAATCCGATATCTTCACAGACAGGATGCTGGGAAAGATACAGCCGGAACCGCCAAAACCGGGACAGGAAGGCTTCTTCCCTTCTGAGCAAACCCCTATTCCGCTTGAGGCAATCGATCCGCTTCGCAAGAATCTCCTCGGCCAACTCGAGAAATTACAAAAAGCTGCTAAGCAAGAAACAATCATAGCTCCAGCACAATTGAGGCCAGGCGATCCAGAATCGGGACTGAATACCTGGCGAGAGAAAGCTGCCTCCTCCCTACGTCAGGCTTCACCAAAAGCCCAAATATTAGGCTGACATAACAACCCCGCCGCAAACAGCGGGAATATTAAGCGTATTGTCACCCCGCACTTGTTGCGGGGTCTGGCCCTGCTGCAAAGCTGGATGCCGCAATAAATGCGGCATAGCAAATACGGTGCGTGGCAAGCCACGAGGAATTCAACCCGCAGAGATTAAACAGGCAGTTAATACCTAACGATTAACCCACGCTTTCAGGGTATCAGCTATTTTTCTGCCAGCTTTGCCGTGATTGAGGATTTTATCTATAACCAGGCCTGCCGCCGTTACAACCCCAGCCGCGCCTGCCGCTACTGCCATTACCCTGGCAAATCCGTGTATTTTCGGCTCTTTATTCTTACGGCTATCCTCTGCGCCTGCCTTGCCGTTATCAGGCACAAGCTGTATCACTTCCCCTTTATCCTGAAACATATTCTCCAGCACCGGACGCGACCGCACAATATGCCCATTGCCATATACGACCATCACCCTGTCGTTATGAGCCAGAAGGCTGGAAATGGTATTCAAAACATTTTGATCCCTTAATATCCCCGTATGTGAATTCAATTTCTGAAAATAATTGGCACCCGGCGAGCTATAGGGAATAATATCTTCTATTCCGATATCCAGATAGTGCTTATTACCGGTTTTGTGCTTTTCATACCATGCCTTGAATTCCTCATAGATAAGCGTCTCGCCATTATGACTATATTCTGACAAACGATGCTTTGACCTTTCAGCGAAACTGCTTTCATCCATGGGCAATCCTTCACG
Source organism: uncultured Rickettsiales bacterium (assembly GCA_964454545.1). GTDB lineage: Bacteria > Pseudomonadota > Alphaproteobacteria > Rickettsiales > JABCZZ01 > JABCZZ01. The sequence continues at coordinate 31,873 of CAYVTI010000021.1, read as the reverse complement.
TTTGTCCTGAGGAACCCAATGCAATACATAAAAGGCCATAACGTCCTTTGCGGGATATCCTCTCTCTTCCATAGCCTTAAATAGCGCTGTATCAGCGGGTTCTCCGCCAATAAACGGGATATTCCTCTGCTGGGCGAGATAGGCAACGTAGGGTGGTTCCCCTGAAGTAATATGACTACCCGCCATTTCCTTTTTTATTCCTTCCAGAAAACTTTCAGGAGAAAATCCTTCTTCTGTAGGTAATCCCTCGACCACTACGACCTGTGGCTTATACTTATCAATTGCCAACTCAACCGTTTTGCATGTCGGATTATTTATGCCAGATACATGAGTGCTGGCCATATAATAGAGATCTTTTTTACCGTTATGAAAGTGATGGAAGACAACAGGCGTATATTTTTCACTATCCTCCCTTGTATAGGGATGAATAAGTGACAAATCCGGAGATAATATTTGCTGTTTTTCTGCCATTTGCCTACCTTACCATAATAATATTACGATTATATGAAGGTTATCCTCAAAATCGACAGTTTTTGCTAGACATCCCCGAGTGTTGAGGTAAAAATGACGGCGTAAAAACAGCGTAAGGTAATAAGCCCGTGGAATCCTCCTCATTAAAATCCGATCTTCAGCCCGTATCCATTGAATCCGAAATGCGCAAGTCGTACCTCGACTATGCGATGAGCGTGATCATATCCCGCGCCCTGCCCGATGTGCGCGACGGCCTGAAGCCGGTGCACCGGCGCATCCTTTACGCGATGCATGAAACCGGTAACGACTGGAACAAGCCTTATCGCAAATCCGCGCGCATCGTCGGTGAAGTAATGGGTAAATACCATCCGCACGGCGACGCAGCAATTTACGACTCCCTCGTCCGCATGGCGCAGTGGTTCTCCATGCGCCTGCCGCTGGTGGACGGCCAGGGCAACTTCGGCTCCATGGACGGCGATAACGCAGCGGCCATGCGTTACACCGAATCCCGCCTTACCAAGGGCGCCCATGCGCTGCTTGCCGATATTGACAAGGATACCATTGATTTCCAGGACAACTATGACGGCTCTGAAAAGGAACCCACCGTTATCCCCGCCCAGTTCCCCAACATACTGGTGAACGGCGCGGGCGGCATCGCCGTCGGCATGGCAACCAACATCCCGCCGCACAATCTGGGCGAGGTCATCGACGCCTGCTGTCTCTACATAGACAATAACGAAACAACCATCGACGAAATGCTGCAGGTCTGCCCCGGCCCGGATTTCCCCACCGGAGGCATTATATTAGGCCGTTCCGGCAGCTTCAACGCCGCCCATACGGGGCGCGGCTCGGTCATCATGCGCGGCAAGACCGATATTGAGGATATTAAAAGCGGCAAGCAGGCAATCATTATCACCGAAATTCCTTACCAGGTGAACAAGGCGCGCATGATTGAGCGCATTGCCGAACTGGTGAAGGAAAAACGCATCGAAGGCATTTCGGATCTCCGCGACGAGTCCGACAAGCAGGGCGTACGCGTGGTCGTGGAAATCAAGAAGGACGCCATGGCGGAAGTGGTGCTCAACCAGCTTTATAGCTTCACCCCGCTGCAAACCTCCTTCGGCGTCAATATGCTGGCCATCGATCACGGCAAACCGAAACTGATGAACCTCAAGGAAGTCGTTGTTGCTTTCGTTGAATTCCGTGAAGAAGTCATCACCCGCCGTACCTTGTTCCTGCTGGGCAAGGCACGCGATCGCGCCCATGTGTTAATCGGCCTCGCCATTGCGGTCGCCAATATTGACGAAGTGATAAAAGTCATCCGCGCCAGCGCCGACCCTGTAATCGCCAAGAACGAGCTAATGGCGCGCAGCTGGCTTGCCGCCGACATCGGCGACCTGCTCGCGCTGGTGGACGACGCCGGAAACAAGATAGACGGCGGGAAGATAAAATTCACCGAAGCGCAGGCCAAGGCCATCCTCGAATTGCGCCTGCAGCGCCTGACCGGCCTTGAGCGCAGCAAAATCGACGAAGAGCTTCAGCAGCTTGCCATGGAAATCAGAGAGCATCTTTCCGTACTGGGCTCGCATGAGAAGCTGATGAGCATATTGCGTGCAGAACTGATCGCGGTAAAGCAGGAATTCGCCACCCCGCGCCGCACCGTATTCGAAGAATCCGATTCCGACATTGACATCGAATCACTCATCCAGAAAGAGGACATGGTGGTAACGGTGACGCATGGCGGCTATATCAAGCGCGTGCCGCTTTCCGCTTACCGCGCCCAGCGCCGCGGCGGCAAGGGCAAGCAGGCCATGTCCGTGCGCGACGAGGATATCACGACCGAACTGTTCGTCACCAATACCCACACGCCGGTATTGTTCTTTTCAAATTTCGGCAAGGTCTACAAGCTTAAGGTATATCGCCTCCCGCTCGGCAACGCGCAGGCGCGCGGCAAAGCGCTGGTGAATATATTTCCACTGGCCGAAGGCGAAACCATCACCAATTTCATGCCACTTCCGGAAGATGAAAAATTATGGGACAGCATGCATATCATGTTCGCCACTTCCTCCGGCAACGTGCGCCGCAATGACTTGTCTGACTTCCACGACATCCGCGCCAATGGCAAGATCGCCATCAAGCTGGATGATGGCGACAAGCTGATTGGCGTCATGACCTGCTCAGAGACCGACCAAGTGTTGCTTGCGGCCAAATCCGGCAAATGCGTGCGCTTCCCCATAGATGCGGTGCGCGTGTTCAAAAGCCGTACTTCCGACGGCGTGCGTGGAATGAAACTGGCCGAAGGCGACAAAGTGATTTCAATGTCAATACTGAAAGGCGTCGAGGTCTCCCACGAGGAGCGCGCCGCTTACTTAAGACTTGCGCGTAAACGCATTGCGGGTGAAGAAGCCGAAGTGCATACGCAGGAAGATGAGGAAACCGGCATACAGGTCATCACCATATCTGAGGAGCGGTTCGCAGAACTGGCAAGCAGGGAACAGTTCATCCTTACCGTCACCGAGAACGGTTACGGCAAGCGCACCTCCGCTTACGAATACCGTGTCACCAACCGTGGCGGCTCCGGTATCGTCAATATCATTACTTCAGCACGCAACGGCGGGGTAATAGCCAGCTTCCCGGTAGAGGAAACCGACCAGATCATGCTGATGACTGACAAGGCCAAGCTCATCCGCACTCCGGTGAAAGACGTCCGCATCGCCGGACGCAACACGCAGGGAGTCACTATCCTTAAGACCGCCGAGAACGAGAAAGTCGTCTCCGCGACTGCGGTGAAAGAGGATGATGTGAACGGGGAGGAAACCGCAGGAGAAGATGCCGATGCCGGTCAATCCGACAACGGATGAACTATTTTCCGCTTTTTCCGCTGAAGATCGCTCTTTTCTGAAAGATTTTTTTGCCGAACATCCCCGTGTAGGCAACAATTTCGTGCATTTCCTTCGCATGCCGCCCGGAGAAAGGCTTGAAGCTGCTACGGAAGCCATTAAGCATATAGAAAGACGTGGATGGGTTTTAAGACACGTGCGTAACCCTGAAACCATTTTTGAACATTTGGAAGGAACTGCAAAACTGGTGGAGACAGAACTAACCGGTTATCCAGAGAAGCTCGGATTATCAGGAAAAGAAGCAAATGCCTTTACCGCAAGAATGATTGAAATGGCAAGAATACATGATATCCACGAAGCCCTGACAACCGATTTTACCCCTCATGATGGTATCACAGAGGAAAATAAGGCCAGAATAGAATTGCTCGCCGCCAAAGTGATATTTGAAGCGTTTCCTGATAAATACGAACTTACAAAAGAATTTACGCTTCAACAAACTGATCTATCAAAAATAATAAATGACTACGATAAGCTACACGCAGTAATAAAAACGAAAGAAATTGAAAATGAACAGCCGCATCTGCGAGGAAAATTACTGGCGGATTTTCTCAAATATGCTACCAGGAAAATACAAACCACCGAAGGCAAAGACCTGCTTATGAAGATAGTTCCTCCGGAAAAGCAAAATATGATAATATTAAACCCTTCACGTAGCAGATGAAATGATGACTGCAATCAGGGGTGAAGCAGATTATGCTGTCACTAGAAATAATACGACACCAATGCGATTTGTAGCGCAAGAATTGGCGGTTTTAGAATGCAGGGTATTACTTGATATGCTGGGAACTGGATTTAGAAATAAAAAGAAAGCGCTTTTAGCCTTAGAAAACATCCCTGAAGATGTGGATTAAGTATGTATAAATACACGTCATTGCGAGCGCAGCGAAGCAATCCAGTCTTTATAACAATCTGGATTGCCACGGCCACTACGTGGCCTCGCAATGACGATGTTCACTTATTTGCCAGACATTAGCCTTGATGACAACCTCCACCAACATCATCATTACCGGAGCAAGCAGCGGCATTGGAAAAGCGCTAGCTTTGGGATATGCGACGGAAGGCGTCACTCTGGGGCTGCTTGGGCGCAATAAGGAAAGGCTCGCAGAAGTTGCACGCAATGCGTCCGCCAAAGGCGCGAGAGTTGAAACCAGCATCATAGATGTGCGTGATGACGAGATTATGAAAGACTGGCTTGTCAAATTCGACTCCTCCTACCCCATAGACCTTGTCATAGCCAATGCCGGTATTTCCGCCGGTGCAGGCGGACAGCGCGAGTCCCAGAAAATGGTAAAAGACATATTCGCCGTGAATGTGAATGGGGTGATCAACACCCTGTTGCCGGTGATACCCCTCATGCAGTCGCGCAGGCAGGGACAGATAGCCGTTATCAGCTCGCTCGCGGGCATTCGCGGCCTGCCAAGCTGCCCTGCTTACAGCGCAAGCAAGAATGCGGTCAGGGCATTTGGCGAAGGGCTGCGTGGAGACCTCAAGAAAGACGGGATAGGTGTATCGGTCGTCTGCCCGGGTTTTATCCGAACGCCGATGACGGATGTGAATGATTTCCCCATGCCGTTCCTTATGGAGCCGGAGGAAGCCGCAGAGATCATCATGCACGGTCTCAGCAGGAATAAATCACGCATCGCCTTTCCTCTGGCGCTTTACCTGCCCTTGCTGCTGTTTTCCTGCCTGCCGATCGCGTTAACCGATCTCTTTTTTGCTGCATTGCCAAAGAAAAAAGGTTAGAAGCTACTGTACAATAAATAAATTGGAGATTTCCGTATGTCACTGGAATCAATCATTGAAGAAGCCTGGGAGAAACGCGACAGCATCAACCTGTCCACCCGTGGTCTCGTTCGTGATACGATAGATGACATTATCACCTATATCGACAATGGCAGCCTGCGCGTCGCTGACAATCATGACGGTACCTGGCAGGTCAACCAGTGGGTTAAAAAAGCGATTCTGCTCTCCTTCCGCCTGAATGATATGACGCTTATCGGCAATGCTCCGGCTTACACCGGCATGACCTCGCACTGGTTCGACAAGATCCCTTTCAAATTCCAGGGATGGAACGAAGAAAAATTCCGCATCGCGAAATTCCGGGCTGTGCCCGGCTGCTTTGTGCGGCGCGGCGCTTATATCTCCCAGCACGTGGTGCTTATGCCATGCTTCGTCAATATTGGCGCGCATGTCGGCGAAGGCACTATGGTTGATACCTGGGTAACCATAGGAAGCTGCGCCCAGATCGGCAAGAGTTGCCATATATCAGGCGGAGTGGGCATTGGCGGCGTACTGGAACCGCTGCAGGCAAATCCCGTTATCATCGAAGATAACTGTTTCATCGGCGCAAGGAGCGAAATTGCCGAAGGTGTCATAGTTGAAACCGGCGCGGTTATCTCTATGGGCGTATTTATCGGCGCATCAACGAAAATCGTAGACCGTGAAACCGGTGAGATAATCTATGGCCGCGTGCCCGCCTATTCCGTAGTTGTGCCCGGAACCCTGCCGGGCAAGAATCCGAACTCGCCTTCCCTTGCTTGTGCGGTAATCGTAAAACGCGTGGATGAAAAGACCCGCAGCAAAACCGCTATAAATGAATTACTCCGCGACGCGGGATAGAATATCCATCATTGCGTGATTGCCCTTCTGGCTCGCAATCTCTATCGGCGTCCTGCCATTTGCATCGGCAATCGTGACATCCGCCTTATGCAGCACCAGGAGATGCGCCGCGTTTATGGCATCATTCTTCACCGCCGCAAGCAACGGTGTGTCGCCGCGACTATCTCTCATATTCACATTACGTCCTAAATTCATGACGCTTCTCAGGCCGTTTATATCGTCATTGCGGGCAGTGACGAACATCAGTTTATCATAGTCGCTTTCATAATAGGCCACAGGCAGATGCCTGTTAAACCTGTCATAGGATTTTCTGTAAATTTCCTCCGGCAGCCTGTCCTTAATAGCATAAGTGACTGCCGATTTAAGCGCCTTCGGGTGCTTTTTCGCGGATTTCTTCCCTGTCTTGCCTTTCTGCTTATTCTGTTCCGCGGTTTTTGAAGCATCCTGCGTGACTATTTTCTCCATATTGGTTTCCTGGGGTCTGGCTAATGGCGACAATGGCGGAGGCGAAGCATTTTCCTCTCCCGGCAGCTTCAATCCGGTGAACTGGCCAGTATCATTAGACGGCATAACCGGCACTGGCGCGGAAGAAACGGAAGGCGGCTGGGGATTAATGGCAGGAAGCGCGGGAAGTGCATTGCCTAAAGGCTTATCGGCATCGTTTACCGGCTGGGGAAGTCCGGTTACGGGAGAAAGTGAAGGAGTGGGCGCCAATTCGGGTTTGCCGGCATCCGCTGCTGGTGGTTTGGGAAGCTCAAAAACAGCTGGCGGAATGGGCATTACGCCAGCCGGAGCGGAAGACGGATTAACAGGAGGAGGTGGTGGCGGTGCATCAGAAGAAGAGCCGCCTCCAGCATATATATTGCCGGGACTAAATACGGCAGCGGTGGCAAACAGAAGGATGGAACGGGTGATAATATTCATGGCAGGCTTCCTGTTTTATTTTTCTAATAGCATCAAGGAAGCATAATCCAAAATGTTTAAATAATTCTTAATACTGATGGTAAATATCATTTAGCCATTTTTTCTCATCTTTTCTTAACATACTGATATAAATATTATAAATCATTTTATGATATTCTTTCAGCCACATGATTTCTTCTTTCGTCAGCATGGACTTGTCAATAAGCCGCACGTCAATAGGCGCTAAGGTTATAGTCTCAAAGCCCAGATAACGCTTGCCGTTCTCAGACCGTGAAATTTCTTTTACTGCCACCAGACTCTCTATGCGGATGCCGTGGCTTCCCGATTGATAATATCCGGGTTCATTGGAAACCACCATCCCTGGCATAAGTGTCGCATCGCTTCCTGCCTTGCCGATACGCTGCGGCCCCTCATGCACGGAAAGATAGCTGCCTACTCCATGCCCGGTGCCGTGATCGTAATCCAGACCGGATTTCCATAAATACTGCCGCGCCAGGGAATCAAGCTGTGCGCCGCTTGTACCTTCCGGAAATATGGCCGTGGCAAGCGCAATATGCCCCTTGAGCACCAGCGTAAAATGCTTCTTCATTTCTACAGGCGGATTGCCGATAGCGACGGTGCGGGTAATGTCCGTGGTTCCGTCAGGATACTGGCCGCCCGAATCAATCAGCAGCAGGGAATTATTCTCTACTTCTTTATTACTCTGCTCCGTGGCGTGATAGTGCACTATGGCCCCATTTGAACCACTTCCTGCAATGGTCGCAAAACTGGGCTCCAGATATATGTCCGATAACTTCCGGAATTCCTCCAGTTTCGCAGCGACAGATATTTCCGTGAGCTTCTGCCCCCTGGCAACCGCATTATCGAGCCAGCACAGGAATTTTGTAACCGCAAGCCCGTCACGAATATGCGCTTGCCGCATCCCTTCAAGCTCTACCTCATTCTTGCAGGCTTTCGGCAGCTGGCAGGGATCCGTCTCCTCAACGATATGCGCCCCCGCCTTTACCAGTTGCTGATAGAACCACACAGGAGAGTTGGCCGGATCATACATGACGCGCCTTCCGCCCCAGCTTTCCAGATCGGAATCAATGGCGTGCGGGGATTTTATAATGACATCGCTGCCAAGATGCGCGCTTACCTCTTCCGACACGCGTTTTCTGTCTATATAAAGAATGACAGTGCCAGACTTCTCAACAACCGCATTACACAGCAGAAACGGCGTATACGGCACATCGGAACCGCGCAAGTTAAGCAGCCAGCAAAGGGAATCCGGCGATGTAAGCACAAATGCGTCCGCCCCGGTTGATGTAATTTTGCCTGCAATCAGGGAACGTTTATGGGCGGAGGTTTCTCCTGCATATTTCAAGGGATGGATTCTCGCTTTACCCGCAGGAGCAGGCGGCCGGTTTTTCCATAAAGCATCCACCGGGTTGGCAGATACAGGCCGCCATGTCACATTCGCTGCGGATTTCTCATATCTCCTTAACGAACGCAACGTATGCAGCTTCGGATCATACACTATGACGGCTCCGTCGCCTGCATTTTGGGAAAGCCATTTTTCCGGTGCCAAATCCCCGGTATTATGAATTTCGTACCCGCGCACCTGAGTTCGTGCCTGCAGCGTATACCGGCCATCCGTAAAGAACGCGGCCTTGCTTTGCGTAACCACAGCCATACCGGCGGAACCGGTAAATCCGGTCAGCCATTCAAGCCGCTTTGCCGAAGCGGGTACATATTCCCCCATGAACTCATCATTCACCGGCAGAATAAACCCGTCTATGTTTTCCTTACGCAACGCCGCGCACAGTAATGCGAGATGATCTGACATGATTTCGTTCTATACATTCCGCCATTCCGGCGCAAGCCGGAATCTCAGGCCTGCTCCATAAGATAAGCGCGCTCAGAGCAACAGTATGACGACAGCCATAGAAGAAAAATCATCAATAAGCCTTCGCTTCTTTCTCCCTGATTCTGCGCTCCAGATCTTCCGTGTTCTTCAATATATCCATTGCGTTATAATTCCTCTCAAATAATGACTGGCGGAAGGTTTCAACCCGAGCTTCAAGATCCCTTAAGCGCTGTAATGATCTCCTTTCCGCAGGATTGATCTGATAATACTCCGCCGCAAGGTTATCAAGTTCGCGATCATCCATATCACGCTGGCTTTCCTGCTGCTGATTTGCAGGTGGCAATGGGATAACCGGCATCGGAGGCTGCTGCACCACCGAAGTCGCAGGCACCATCTGCCACTGGACATAGCAGGCGGAAACGTAAGGGTAATAGCCTGCAGGATTCGCGCAATACCAATATTGCTGTGTTTCTGTAGGCTGTGTTACGATAACCGATGGTGGAACATAAGGATCGGGATAGGGATAGACCGGAGCAGGATAATAATACCATGTTCCGCCCACAATCCACCACCAGCCATGTCGTCCCTCATGGAATGTATGTGCCCAATGGCCGCCATGCCAGCGATCCATATCATAATGGTGGAACTCGTGGATATCGCCATGTCGGTGCTCCTCATCTGCCCGGGCAACACCAGTCGCAGCGCTTATGAATAGAACCGCCGACGCGATAGTAATGGCTATTTTCCTCATACCTTATCTCCCTCTGAAGCGGGAACGGAAACAATCATTACAGATTACTATCCGGCCACCAATACTGATACGGGATTAAAGGATGAAATATTCGTTAGTAAACTGGAATTTGCCCAGGCTTTAACAGCTGAACGGGCGCTTGTCATTCCGCTTGAGGGAATCGACCATATTATGCAGGACTATGCGCATGAACTCTTCGCTGCATCCCATCTGCATGGCATCTGCGAAAGCCTGCTGGCACAGTTCCTTGATTTCCAGCAGATTGTCATTAAGCAGGGAAATTCTCTCCTCACACTCAAGCGGCATCCCATCTCTGCCAATCCATTGCGAAGGAGTATCCCCTGTCAGCATTTTTGTAATGTACATAAATTGCTCCACTCTTAATTGACTGATTACGGTTTAATCGTGGGCGGACCACTTACCGAAGGCTGCTTGCCAGTACTAGGTTCTGCATTTCCTTTTGTGGCTCCTGACTTGCCGTCTACGCCGCCAAAAGCCATCTTGCCTATAAGCTCTTCAAGGTTAACCGAAGATTGAGTATGTGGTATAAAATCTCCCGCTGCAAGCACTTTATCATCCGCACCCGGCTCCAGTTTGATATATTTATTGCCAAGCAAACCATCGCTTACCACGGAAGCGCTGGAATCAACCGGCACCTTGATGTTCTGCTTTACTTGCATGCTTACTATCGCCTGATAGGTTTCAGGATCAAGCGCCATATCGCTCACCACGCCAACCTTGATGCCTCCTATGCGCACATCGGTGCCAAGCGATATCCCCGCAACCGTGGTAAACTTGGCCTTCAACAGGTAACCATTCACGGTCTTAAGATTGCTGCTCTGGTATGCGAATGCCATGAACCCGGCCGCTACAATCAGTACCAGCGCCCCCATGATCGTTTCAAACATCTTGTTTCCCATATTTCTCCCCTTAGTTACCTTGTGGTCTCCAGGCTATATAATCCGAGGTGCTTGCATCCCTCTTCGCGCCGGCATTGATATGCCCGTGCGGCAGGTAAGCGAATTTCGTCCCCGTGAGATTTGGCAGATGTTCCTTGATCCATTTATAGTTCGGGCGGAATTTTCCATCCGGCAGCGCATCAGTGGTATAATGCAGCCAGCCATGCCATTCCGGCGGAACTTTCGACGCTTCAGGGATACCTTTATAAACGACCCAACGCTTTTTGCGCCCTATGGAATTTTTTTCCCTACGCGCTTCATAATACCTGTTGCCGTATTTATCGCATCCTACCAGCTTGCCTTGAAATGCAGTATATAACAAAGTGCCTATAGTCGCCATGTCTGCCGCTCTCTGTTCAAGAAATGGAGAAATCGAGAAGACGAGAATACGAGAAAATTTTCTTAATACAACAATTTCTCAACTTCCCGTCTTCCATGACTTCCGCCTTCTTATATTATTCTACTGCTGCTCAAGGAAACTGCGGAGCTTGCGCGAACGCGAAGGATGTTTCAGCTTGCGCAGCGCCTTCGCTTCAATCTGGCGTATGCGCTCACGGGTAACTGAGAACTGCTGCCCGACTTCCTCAAGCGTATGATCGGTATTCATGCCGATGCCAAAACGCATGCGCAGCACCCTCTCTTCGCGCGGCGTCAGGCTCGCAAGTATTCTTGTGGTCGTTTCGCGCAAGTTGGAATGAATAGCGGCATCCAGCGGCAGCACGGCATTTTTATCCTCGATGAAATCGCCCAGATGCGAATCTTCCTCGTCACCAATAGGAGTTTCAAGGGATACCGGCTCCTTGGCGATTTTCATCACCTTGCGCACCTTGTCAAGCGGCATGACCAGCTTCTCCGCCAGTTCTTCCGGCGTAGGCTCACGCCCTATCTCATGCAACATCTGGCGCGATGTCCTGACGATCTTATTGATCGTCTCAATCATATGCACCGGTATGCGTATCGTGCGCGCCTGATCGGCGATGGAACGCGTGATAGCCTGACGGATCCACCATGTCGCATAGGTCGAGAATTTATATCCCCTGCGGTACTCAAATTTATCCACCGCTTTCATAAGACCGATATTGCCTTCCTGAATCAAGTCAAGGAACTGGAGCCCACGGTTGGTATATTTCTTTGCAATCGAAATCACAAGGCGCAGGTTCGCCTCAATCATTTCGCGCTTGGCCTTGGTCGCCTCACGTTCGCCTTTCTGCACAGCATTCACAATGCGCTTATATTCGCTTATACCTACGCCAACCTCATGGGCAATTCTAGTGACTTCATCACGAATCTCCTTGATGAACTCCTTATCTTTTGATGCAAATTCAGCCCAGCCCCTTTCCTTCAGCCTGGAAACCTTCTTTATCCAGTTAGGATCCAGCTCATAGCCGGTATAATGCTCAAGGAAACTTTTGCGATCGATGCGATGCGATTCTGCCTGGCGCAGGAGGCGCCCTTCCAGCGAATAAAGACGCTTGCTGACGTTATACAATCTTTCCATCAGGCCTTCCACGCGCACCGTGCTGAGCCTGATCTCCATCATCAGATCCACAAGCTTGCGCAGCAGCGTCTGGTATTTCTTATGATCCGCCTCGCTATACGACCCTTCGCCGAAAGCGGTCTGAAGATGCTTCTCCTGCAGGCTTCTCAGTTTTTTGCTGGTCTTTGCAAATTCATCGAGCGTTTCAAGGATCTTCGGCTTGATGGCATTTTCCATCGCCACCAGCGAGATCGCGGCGTCATCGTAATCATCCGGATCCTCTTCGTCCGCTATTTCGCTTTCCTTATTTTCTTCCTCATCGAACGGGACATAATCATCATCCGCACCGTCCTCATCCTCATCAAGCTCTTCCTGCTGCTTTTTCACCACTTTTTTGGAAGACTTGGAAGCGGCTTTTTCCTTCGCAAGCTTGGCAAGGCGCTCCTGCTCCGCTTTCTCACGCTCCGCCCTTTCCTGCTCGCGGCGTTTCTTTTCTTCTTCTTTCGCCCTGGCAATTAGCGAAGCGGTGCTGTTCTTATCCTGCTCCATTACTTTCTCGGCGACATTTTCCATGGGGATTTCGGCTGAGGCAAAAACGGGCTTGCCCTCGGCATCCGCGCCATAGGCCGCATCCAGATCGATGACATCGCGCAGCATGAGCGCGCCACTGGCAAGATCATCGCGCCAGGAGAGAATTTCCTGCATCACCATCGGGCTTTCGCAAAGCGAGGAAATGATCATTTCCCTTCCCGCCTCAATGCGCTTGGCGATTTCGATCTCGCCGTCACGCGACAAAAGTTCTACATTACCCATCTCGCGCAGGTACATGCGCACAGGATCATCCGAACGGCCGCCGGTAGCCGTCTCCGCCGCCTCTTCTTCCGCCGCCCCTTCTTCGCGCTGGGGATCGGCAATTTCCAGCGACTCACTTTCTTCAATCACATTGATATCCGCTCGCGCCAGGGCAGCGATGGTGGCTTCAATCAATTCGGGGGAAAATTCATCACCCGGAAGATAGGTATTCAGCTCTTCATAAGTGATATGCCCACGCGTGCGCCCAAGCGCGATCAGCTTCTTTATGACCGCAGGATTTGGCTCATCCTTATTGGCTTTGGCAGGAGTTTTTCCGGAAGCTTTCTTTTCCGGCAGATATTTTTCCACTTCTTGCTTTACTTGTTTCTCAGGCTTCTTCTTCGAATCTTTGGAATCTTTACTCATAACCGTTTTTACTATCTTCTTAGGTTTGTTAGCGACAAGCGCATGGGCTATTACTTTTTTCTTGGGCGGCACTTTCACATGCTTTGCGGATTTCTTGCTCAACAGCTTGGGAGGAGCTTTTTTCTTTTCCGCCGCCACTCTTTTCTTTACCGCCATCCGCGCATCTTTTATCCGCTTTGCCGCCTTATCCAATTGAGGCTTCTTTCTCAACACAGTCTTTTTGGACCTGCTGGCAAGCTTTTTAGCTACTGGCATACATTAACCTTTATTATTTATTCTTCCGATGTGACAGCGTAGCGGGCACGATGCAACTCATCTCTCTGTTTCTGGAGGGAAAATAAACGTTTCTGGTTCTGCTCTGACATATCCCGTTCAAACGCGGCAGCAGCATCCCTTATTTCATGCTCAAGCTTTTTATCCGTATAAACGGAATAAGCGGATTTAAACGCCTGCACGGCAAAATCCAAACTCCCCATCACATCATTACGCAGCTTGGCATGCAGGATATTGCTATTCGAATACAACAGTGTTTCCACCTTTTCACTAAACCCGCGTTCAGAAAGAGCAGCACAAAGCGACGCATGGTCGACAGACTGCCCTGCAGAGCATATTTCTAGAGCACAGGAACGGAGTTTGTCAAGCACAGGTTGCATGAAGTCCATATGAGCGAAATATTCTTCTATATCTGCATGATGGAGCATATCAGGACGCAAAATAACCAGCGCCAGAACCTGTTCTTCCAATTGCAGCAAAGGCTTGGAGTGGTCATCCGCCGCCGGAAGCACATCCGGCCTTATATCAACTAAGCCATTAATATTAAATTTCTTTTTCCGCTTGAGGGCAAAAATCTGGTCGCGAAAATAGTCCTTCATATGCTGCTTCACTATGCCATTCTCTATGGCATTGGCAGCGCTCGTCAGGTGCTGCTCAAGCGCGGCTTTCTGCTCGGCGGTTTCGTGGCCGAAGTCGGCAAGCGCATTATCCCATAACACACGCGACAGTATTTTCGCCGAAGCAAGCACCTGCTTCATGGCCGCTACCCCTGATCTGCGCACAAGACTATCCGGATCTTCGCCTTTGGGCAAAGTCGCGAATTTCATGCTTATTCCAGGCTTAAGCAAGGGAAGCGCCAGGGCGGCAGCGCGCTTCATAGCCCGTTTTCCAGCCTCATCGCCGTCCAGGCACAGAATCGGCTCAGGAACCACGCGCCAAAGCAGCCTAAGCTGCGCATCTGTAATCGCGGTGCCAAGCGGAGCAACAGCGTTCTTGAATCCCGCCTGATGGAGTGCGATGACATCCATATACCCTTCCGTGACGATGATATCACCCGCCGTGCGTGCAGCGCTGCTTGCAATATCATAATTAAACAGCATCTCCCCTTTTCTGAAAATCGCGGTTTCGGGAGAATTGATGTATTTTGCCGTGCTTTTCGACTGCGTTGTGGGTAGCAGGCGCCCACCAAACGCTACCACCTTTCCCTGCGGACTACGGATAGGGAAAATCAGCCGCCCGCGGAAACGGTTATAAGTTATCCCGTCATCTGCCTTGGCAAGAAGCCCGGCCTCAATCATCATGGCTTCAGTGATGCCACGCTTCGCGAGAGCCGCTTTCAGATCTTCACGGCTGCCGCCATACCCTATGCCGAATAATTCCACGGTCATCTTGCTTAATCCGCGCTCTTCCAGGTAGGATCGTGCATCCTGACCTGCAACTGACTGTAATTGCTCTCTGAACCATTCCGCTGCCAGCGCGATAGTATCTTCTATCGTATGACGTTTTTGCTCATATTCCTGCGCCTCACGGGTCATCTTGGGAACTTCCAGCCCCAGCTCGCCCGCAAGCCTCTCCACCGCCTCGACGTAGCTTATGCCTTCATAATCCTTGATGAAACCTATAGCATCGCCATGCGCGGCACAGCCAAAACAATGGAAGAACCCCTTCTCGTCATTGATGGTGAAGGACGGGGTTTTTTCCTTATGGAACGGGCACAGCGCATGAAACTCCCGCCCATGCCGCTTTATAGGCAGGCGCTTGCCTATCACTTGCGAGATCGGCGCATGATTACGCAACCGTTCAATAAATTCAGGCGGAAAACGCATAACAGTTAAGTAGCGAGTAGTTAGTAACGAGTAATTAGTATATAGTGACTAAGCTAACGTTATACAATGGTCTATGCCAAAATCCCGCCTCGATATCCTCCTGGTTGAACGCCAACTCGCAAATACGCGCGCAAAAGCGCAGGCGCTGATTGCTGCCGGGAAGGTATACAGCAATGAGGTGAAGCTGGATAAAGCCGGACATATGGTTGCTGATGATATCCCGCTTATCATACGCGAAGCGGAACATCCGTGGGTATCGCGCGGGGGCATGAAGCTGGCGCACGGTCTCACTTATTTCTCCATTGATCCGAAAGATAAGATTTGCCTTGATGTCGGCGCTTCGACCGGCGGGTTTACTGATGTACTGCTCACCCACAGCGCAAGGAAGGTATACGCGGTTGATGTCGGCCACGGGCAGCTTGACTGGAAACTCCGTCAGGACCCGCGCGTTATCGTATTGGAAAAAACCAACGCCCGCTATCTTGATAATGCCATAATCCCCGAAGCCCCTGAAATCATCGTTTGCGACGCGAGTTTCATCAGCCTGAAAACCGTCCTCAAAGCCCCACTCGTGCTTGCCGCGCCTAAAGCAACACTCATTGCGCTAATAAAGCCGCAATTTGAAGTCGGCAAAGGCAACGTCAGTAAAGGCGGCGTTGTCCGTGACGAGAATTTACACAAGGCAGTATGTGATGATATAAGGCATTGGCTTGAGGCAGGAGAAAACTGGCATGTGTTTGGCATTACCGAAAGTCCTGTAAAAGGCCCGAAAGGAAATACGGAATTCCTGATCGCCGCAGAAAATAAATAGCTAATAATTTCAGATAGATATATTTTCCATTACAAATAACAATCTTCTGCACGCCTTCACAATATTGTAACATTTCTATGTTAGATTTGCGTAAGCCTATGAGGTAAAATAATAGCAGGACAAAAACCAGAAACATATCTTATGGAATTACCGGAAGAATCCAAGCCTTCAGGACAGGTGCAGGAGCAGCCAAAGGCGCAGCATATCCCCTGGCCGCGCAGGATGCTGTATTTGCTGAACCACGCGCTGTCCTGCTTTCTCACCGATACGCTGATACAAACGCCCGTCAGCAGCCTTGCGCAGAAATATTTCCCTAAATGGACAACAAAGTTTTTTGACACCCATACCCACCACGATCATGAACATGAACACCATGATCACGGACATGAGAAACATGGCGCCAGCCTTTTCCAGAATGCCAAGCACTGGATAGCCGGTGAAGCCGTCGGCGATTTTACGGCCGTGCCCATAACCGCCGCTATGCAGCATTATATGCCCTGGCTGATGAACCCGATACGCAAAGTCTTTGAACCGTTTGTCGGCAGGTACTTCATGAAAGGCGCCGCGCGCGATGCGAAGAACTGGGCGGCAAAACAGGGCCTCGATCCGGCAGGGCCGGAAGCGGAAGCCAAGAAAAAAGAATTGTATGAATATGAAGTGAGCCATCTGGGACCGGTCGTCATATGGAATATCCTGTCAGCGACTATAAATATCGCCTTCCAGAAAGGAGCCCTAAAGGTAAAGGATAGCTGGGGCACGCTGGCGGCCGCGAAAGGATTCAGCACCGTTGTAAGTAACGTTGGCCTGCTTAGCGGACGCGCCATGTTCCCCAAATTTTTTGAAGGGCTGGAAGTAAAAACGGAAAAATTTCTCCATAAGACAGGGGATGAGCTTGTGGGGGAAACTCATAAAAATGACAAGCAGGAACAGCCGCTCCAGCAGGCCAGGGAAAATGACAAATCTGCGGATAAGAAAGAAACGGACTGGGTAAGCCGTTCCGCGCAGGTCACTCCGCTGGAAGCCGTGAGATAATAAGGGTGTAGAGCTGTAAATAGACTATCCTGCTGAAAATTAGCGTTGCATGATCCAATGGATGCGCTAATACATATCCCGCAACCATCAATCAGGTAGTGTGAGATATGAAACCATCCCTTAAGCCCCAAAATCCCTGCTTTTCATCCGGCCCCTGCGCAAAACGCCCCGGCTGGTCGCTTGATGCGCTGAAAGACGCCGCGTTCGGACGTTCGCACCGCGCCAGGATCGGCAAGAACAAGCTCGCCGATGTGATTGAGCGCACAAAATCATTGCTACAGATGCCCAAGGGTTACCTGCTTGGCATTGTTCCCGCTTCGGATACCGGCGCGATTGAAATGGCGTTGTGGTCGCTGCTTGGCGAACGCGGGGTGGATGTCTTCGCATGGGAAAGCTTCGGCTCCACATGGGCAAGCGACTGCCAAAAACAATTGAAACTGAAAGACCTACGCGTATTCAAGGCTGACTACGGCAAGCTGCCGGATCTCAAGCAGGCGGACTGGAAACGCGATGTGGTATTCACATGGAACGGCACGACATCCGGCGTGAAAGTGCCGAATGGCGACTGGATTCCTGCAAACCGCGAAGGGCTTGCGATATGCGATGCCACTTCCGCTGTTTTCGCCATGGAAATGCCGTGGGACAAGCTCGATGTCATCACGTGGTCGTGGCAGAAAGTCATGGGCGGCGAAGGCGCGCACGGCATGATCGCGTTGAGCCCGCGCACGGTAAAGCGCCTTGAAAGTTATGTTCCTGCGTGGCCGCTGCCGAAGATTTTTCAGCTCACCAAAGGCGGAAAACTCATTGAAGGGATCTTCAAAGGCGAGACTATAAACACTCCGTCCATGCTGTGCGTGGAAGACGCGCTGGACGGCCTCAAATGGGGTGAGCAGGTTGGCGGCCTCAAAGCGCTTGTCACCCGCTCGAATGCCAACCTGAAGGCTATCGAGAATTGGATCAGGAAAGCAGGATGGATTGACTTCCTTGCCGAAACGCCAGAGACACGTTCCAATACTTCCGTATGCCTGAAGATAGCTGATCCGTGGTATGCGTCGCTTTCGCCTGAAGATCAGGAAAAAGGCGCGAAGAAAATCGCAAGCCTGCTTGAGGCTGAAGGCGTCGCCTTTGATATCGGCTCCTACCGTGACGCTCCCGCGGGCCTGCGTATCTGGGCGGGCGCGACGGTTGAAACCAGCGACATAGAAGCGCTGCTGCCGTGGATTGACTGGGCCTATACGCAAGTCAAAGACGAACGCAAGGCGGCATAATCGAGACTGGTATCCGTATGAAAGCTGTCAAATCTTTTCCTGACATTATTGGAACGCTGGAAAAATTCTCCGGCAGGTTTGAAGCGTACAGGCTGAAAAGCGACAAGGTGGATATTTATTTCGCTAACTATCCCGCCGACTCGCATATAGAAGAACACAGTCATGATACAGATAACTATGGAGTTATTACGCAAGGCGCATTATACCTCACCATCAATGGCAGGGAGAAAAAATACGCCGTCGGCGACTGGTATCACGTCTCCAGAAATGTTCCTCACAGTGCCCGTTTTGAGGAAGCATCCGCTGAAATAGAATTATGGTTTAAATAACTGCTGAATAAAACTATGCCAGAACATGAACATAATACCGATAAAGACTTTCCGGAAAACTATATACAACCTATATTTATTATCACAAAACGTTATGGCATTTTATTTTCCATCGCCGTGATCATCTGTTTACTGAATATAATCCAGACATATTTCATGTTAACACTCCATAAACATGCTGTTTCTGTATATTATATAATGCAGTTAACTGCCTTTACATTCTTCATCATTGTTGCTGTTTTCTGGATTGCCATTCGTATCTCCAAAACAAGAATTGAAAATACACTTCAAATCAACCTGGAAAAACACCTGCCACAAGCAACAGAATTAAAGGAAACTGCAAAGAACCATACAAATGCATTTTATAATTTCGCACGTCATATATTTATACGATTACTGCTCGGATCTCTGATTATATCCTTTGCCTGTTCACTATACGTACAATCCTCGGAGAATTCCATAGACAGTAATATATACAATTATCTCATGTTTTTATTCGTGGAATCAGCTTGCATGCTTTTAATTATATTTTCAACTTATAATTTTATTGCCATTTGCCTTTCTAAAGAAAAATTGGAAGATATATTAAGAAAGCGCTTTTAACATCAATCAATTATGCGGTAATTATTACAAACATTTAGTTATTAACCTTTTAAATATAGTAAGGAATGCAATGCCAAAAGTACTGATAGCTGACAAACTGAGCCCACAGGCCATTGAAGTGTTCAAGCAGAACAAGGTGGATGTAGACGTAAAAACCGGCATGACTCCGGAAGAGCTGCTAAAGGTTGTCGGCGAGTATGACGGCATAGCAATCCGTTCGGCCACCAAGGTCACCGCCAAGGTTATTGAGGCCGGGGCAAAGCTTAAAGTCGTTGGCCGTGCAGGCATCGGCGTGGACAATGTGGATGTGAAAGCCGCAACAGCAGCAGGCGTCGTGGTGATGAATACGCCCTTTGGCAACTCAGTGACTACCGCAGAGCACGCCATTGCCCTGATGATGTCACTCGCCCGCCAGATCCCTTCCGCGAGCACATCTACCCATGCCGGAAAATGGGAGAAGAACAAATTCATGGGTGTGGAAATTTCAGGCAAAACGCTGGGCCTCATCGGCTGCGGCAATATTGGCTCGATTGTCGCTGACCGGGCGCACGGCCTGAAGATGAGGGTCATCGCCTACGATCCTTTCCTGACCGCTGAAAAGGCCGAGTCGATACAGGTGGAAAAAGTGGAACTCGATGAACTGCTGAAACGTTCCGATTTCATAACACTGCATACGCCGCTTACCGATTCCACCCGCAACATCCTAAACAAGGATACGCTTGCCAGAACCAAAAAGGGAGTGCGCATCATCAACTGCGCGCGCGGCGGGCTGGTAAATGAAGCGGATCTGAAAGCAGCGCTTGATTCCGGCCATGTCGCAGGCGCAGCCTTCGATGTGTTTGAAACCGAACCGGCCACAAGCAATCCCCTCTTCGGCCTTGAGCAGTTTATCTGCACGCCGCACCTGGGAGCCTCCACTTCTGAAGCGCAGGAAAACGTCGCCATACAGGTAGCCGAGCAGATGTCGGAATACCTGACGGCAGGCACAGTGACCAACGCGGTGAACATGCCATCCGTCTCCGCTGAAGACGCACAGAAGCTCAAGCCTTATATTATGCTCGCAAGCCAGCTTGGCAGCTTCGCCGGCCAGATTGTGGAAAGCGGCATCAAGTCAGTAAAAATTGAATATGAGGGAGCGGTCTCCATGCTTAACACCAAACCGCTGACCGCTGTCGCCCTTGAAGGGCTGCTCAGACCGCTGATTGAAAATGTCAACATGATCAATGCTCCGGTGATTGCCAAGGAGCGCAATATTGAAGTGAGCGAGATCAAGCATGACCGCATCAGTAATTATCAGACGCTTATCCGTATCTATGTCGCGCTGGAAAAAAGCTACTACGAAGTGGCGGGCACGCTGTTCGGCTCAAAGCCACGCCTCGTGGAGATAAGCGGCGTCAAGCTTGAGGCCGGTATGGGAACACGCATGCTTTACGTCAATAACGAAGACAAGCCAGGGCTGATAGGAAATCTTGGAAGGCTGCTGGGTGAAGCAAAGGTCAACATTGCGAACTTTCATCTGGGGCGTAATGACGCACGTAATGATGCGGTGGCGCTGCTTGAGGTTGATAATCCGATATCAGCGGAACTACTCACGCAGATCAGCAAGTTGCCTAGCGTGAAACAGGCAAGAATCCTACATTTCAACGGATAGAAACCATGGATCTGAATCAATTCAACGAAGTTGGTTATTATATCGAAAAGGGTGCTTTCAGCGCTTCCGAGTGCGACGCGCTAATTGAAGAATCCAGGAAGCTCGAAAGCTACGAAAAAGGGCTGTATTACCCGCAGATGATGCCGCACCGCACGCATGAGCTTTATCTGCGGGCCATGCGTAACCCTAAAGTAGTTTCGTCCGTAAAGCAGGCGGTCGGCGGGGAAGTGTCGGGACTGCAGACCCAGTTCTTTTATTGCAAGCCCGGCACGCGTGGCTTCAGCAGGCATCAGGATAATTTCTTTGTCGAAGCCCCCACAGGCGCATTTATCTCTGCATGGTGCGCGCTTACCGATGTGGAAATCGAAAATGGAGCGCTGATTGCATGGCCCGGCACGAATAAGGAAGGCATGCTGCCGGTACAGAAAATCGCCATTGAAAAGGACAAGGGACAGGATCCGAATGCGAATAATGAAGAAACCGTTGTCCCACCACAATATAAGCCTATCAACCTTCCAGTTCCTAAAGGCTCGGCTGTCTATATCAATTCCTATCTGGTGCACGCTTCCAACCCTAATACTTCCAAAGACAAATGGCGGCAGGTGCTGCTTTCCACTTATATAAGAAAAGGCGCTGTTTTCCGTCCAGGACAATATGCGCAGAGAGAAGAGGTAGCCGTATGATACCAGCAAAAGCCGTAGGAGATTCGAGGCCTAATATCCACCTGCTCGCGCTTAAGGAGCGCACCGAATTCATGCATAAGAAATTTCAGGCGAAAAGCCGCTTCCAGCGCGAGTTATTTACGGACAGGATAGATCTGGATTGCGGCGAATATGCGCAGAAACTGCGTGCGGAAGTGCTCAGGCTGCTTTCCGAAAAAGGCATCGGCGTGCCGGGCGGCGATCTGGAAAACCTGCATAAACACGTTTCAGACGATCTGAAGGAATATAATTTTGATGACGGGGTAAATAAAATAAGCACGCTGCTTTATGATACGGATAAAAGCTATCTGGGCGTTTATCACGATATGATAAAAAACTGCATACAGCACCATTTCCCCTATCCCTTTTATTTTCAGGCGACGACAACCATCCGCATCCATTGCCCGAACGGCAGGAACAGTGATCATTATCCACGCTATCATACGGATGTGAATTACGGGCATCCGCCGGAAGAGATAAATATCTGGATACCCCTTACCTCTCCTGTCAAGCCGCAATATCACGGCTTCAGGCTCACGAACCTGGAAACCACCCGCAAAATTCTGACGGAGTTTGGTTATGATTTCGCGCCGTTTATTGAACGCGCAGTCAGCGACAAGGAATTTAATCACCGGATCAGCGAATCAGCGCCTGAAGTAAAAACTCCTTTCGGTATGATGAAGGCTTTTGACTCGCGCTGCATCCATACCGGAGAACCTCTCATGAATCATACACGCGCTTCCATCGATATCCGTATCATGCCGGTTGAGGATTACGACAATCTGGAAGTAGAATACCAGGGCCTTGGCAGGCGCAAGATACTGTATGCACCCGGCCAGGCTTATTATCCACTCTCATCTGATAAATTGTAAAACTTATGTCATACCAGAATATATTACGCGAAATCGCCCCTGAACGCCCTATCTTTGACGCCAAATACGCCATATTGAGCGCGCCAGTTCGCCATGTCATGATGATGGGCGTGGTCTGGCATCTGACAAAGGGCAAAGTGAAAAAAGATCTGAACATCCTGGAAATCGGCTCGTGGTACGGAGCGTCCGCATTGTCCTGGGCGCAAGGGCTGAAACTGCATAACAAATCCAACGGAAGCATTACCTGCGTGGACGCATGGCAGCCGTTCTTTGATCGCTCCCTGCATAAGGATGATGTGTATGTGGCGATGGAACAGGCGCTAGGTTCGGACGTTGCCTACAATATCTTCCTCCATAACATTTCCACCCTGCCGGAAAAAATCAGGCGCCAGCATTTCCGCGGCATAAGCGATAACGTGCTGCCGCTCCTGCGCGACGAACAGTTCGACGTCGTATTTATCGATGCAGATCATACCTACGAACCTGTAAAAAAGGATATTAAACTCTCCATGCGGCTGGTGAAAGACGGCGGCATCATATGCGGTGATGACCTAAATCTCCAGCTGTCAGAATGCGATAAGAAATTTGCCAAGGACAGCAAAGAAAAAGATTTCGTCAAAGACCCTAAAACCGGGCGCAATTTTCATCCCGGAGTAACCCTTGCAGTGCATGAAATCTTTGGTGAAGTTTCCATGTGGGGAGGTTTCTGGGCGATGCAAAAGCAAGGTAAAAAATGGAAGCGTTTTTCCCTGAAAAGCATGCCGATCCATTTCCCTGCGCACTTCCCTGCTGACGCCATCCAGCGGGCAAAATCCCATCTCGCCGATATAAGCCCGCTCCGTTAAAACCTGTATACTTTCCGCGTTCATCGTAGCATAATCGCCATTATGCTGAAAGAATACATACAGAAAGTATCGGAAGGCATCCATCTGAGCAAGGATGAGACGGCGCGTGCTTTCCAGATCATCATGAACGACGGCGCAACCCCGGCGCAAATCGCTGCCTTGCTGATGGCACTACGCATAAACGGCGAAACCATGGAAGAAATCGCCGGAGCCGCACTATCCATGCGCGTGAAAATGCAGCATGTATCCGCGCCGGAAAATGCCATAGACGTCTGCGGCACAGGCGGCGACAGCGCAAGAAGCGGCGGAACCTATAATGTGTCGACCGCAGTCGCGCTGGTAGTTGCGGCATGCGGCGTTCCGGTCGCCAAACACGGCAATAAATCCGTATCCTCCCTGAGCGGCTCGGCGGACGTGCTTGCCGCGCTTGGAGTAAATATCAAAGCTACAAAGGATATCGTTGAAAAGTCACTCATCGAGGCGGGAATATGCTTCATGTATGCTCCCCTTTTCCACAAGGGGATGCGCCATATAAGCCCCACCAGACAGGAAATGGGCATACGTACTATCTTCAATATCACCGGACCGCTTGCCAACCCGGCGCAGCCCAGGTACCAGCTGCTTGGCGTCTATGACAAGGCGTTGCTGCAACCTATGGCGGAAGTCCTGCGTATGTTGGGAAGCGACAGGGCGTGGGTAGTGCACGGAGAGGATGGGATGGATGAACTGACGATAACCGGCATCTCGTACATTGCTGAACTGAAGGACAATGAAATAAATACTTTTGAAATTACCCCCGAGGAAGCAGGTTTGGAACGTGCGGAACCGGATGCGCTTAGGGGCAGGGATCCGGATAGCAATGCACGTGAACTCAACCTGCTGCTATCCGGAAAGCATTCACCTTACCGTGATGTAGTCCTGCTTAACGCAGGAGCTGCCCTGGTAATTGCCGGAAAGGCCGAGAACATAAAAAACGGGGTTCACATGGCAGCGGAAACGATAGACAGCGGCAGAGCAAAGGAAACTCTCGCGAATCTGGTAAGAATCACTAATGCGCAAGATTAGGCAACATTCTTGGAAGCGTTCTGGCTGCGGTACTCGCTTGGCGACATGCTGGTCACCTGCTTGAAAACGCGGTAGAAAGAAGGAATGCTGTTAAATCCGACTTCAAAGGCAATGGTAGTTATTGCCGTATTTTCGCTGGCAAGCCGCTTCTTGGCCTCCTCCAGACGATAGCTATTAATCAGAGCGTTAAAATTCTGCGAAAAACACATATTGATAACGCGTGACAGATGGTTCTCGGTTACCGCCAGTTTCCTGGCCAGAATTTCCCGGTTTAATTCCATGCTCCGGTATATTTTTTCTTCGGCCAGAATCTTCCGGATGTTATCGGCAAGCTGCATATCCCGCTCTGTAGGGACGGAAGGCAAGCTCAAGGTCGGCACTCTTTCATAAGCGATTTCAAATGAGTCGTCGAAAACCCGGAAGACAAATGTCATGACCAGATAAATAAACCCCATTCTCACGACCGTCGCAGCCATTCCGGCCTGTTCCTCGGAAACCCGCCCGCTTATGAAGGCAAGCTTGACGGAAAGTATCAGAAGGTTGAGCAGGATGAGCGAAAATATGATTGCGCGCTTATTCTGGCTTTGGTAATCATTATTTTCCGTGCCCGCGCTCAGGCGATTATATAAGAATACGGTCAGCAAGAAGATTAAAGAGGAACCGAATATCTCATAGAACTGCTTGAATATGATAGGACTGGCACATACATTTTCATAAATGCATATTTCGCCCTTGGTAAGGGTAGTGACATAATCTATCGGGCCGCCGCCAATTAAGGGTATCGCGAATATAAGCCAGTAGGGCGGAGCAGGCATGTTACCGGTAATAAACTCTATGATGAGAAGAAAACTCAACGCTACATTACAGCTCTTCCCCGCCAGCAACACCGCGTTCACATAATGCGGCACTTCAAAAATATCCGTAATCGGAATAATAAAGCTGCATGAAAGTGAGGCAAAATAGAGAACCGGCACGATAATTTTGCTGAAATTGCATGCAGTCACGCATAGAAAGAATATGATAAACAGGCACGGCCCCAGCGCCATGAGCTGCAACGCCTGATACCATGTGAGCAACGACGTATCCATCTTACCACTAAGCTAATATTATATGCGTTTTTATTCCAGCCTTATTGCGCAGCTTTCTCGCCCTGCATCTTCTCAAGCTTTTTAAGTCTCTCTTCGACAAAATAGGTCATAAACCGCAACTCGCCGTCCGGTATATTCTTGGAGTGCTCCTGGATATGTTCTATAATCTGCAGGGCGTCGTCCATCTCGCCGCGCTTCTCATGCACAAACGCAGGCAACTCCCTCACCCAGAAAGGAGCGTTCTCGGCCTGCTCAAGCGGTCGCGCCATCTTCAGCGCAAGATCGACATCATGCAGCTTATGATCGGCAAGGTAGACTGCCTGCGCCAACCACCAGTATTTCTTTTCCGACCTGGTGGCAGAATGTTCATAAAGATAACTAATGACATACGTCACGTCCGGCACATACTGGGTCTGGCTATAGTAATAACTGGCGATAAACGGCATGTAATCCGACTGGTCATCCAGCGTGTCCAGCAGGGTAAACCACGCATAAAGCTTCCTGTAATCATATTTGTACAGTTCGGTAAAACGCCCATAGGTGTCACCCGCATTCTGAATGTCAAATGTCAGGAGCCGGAAATAAAACTCCTCATCCCCAAAGGACAAGGCTTTAACAGCCGCCCTGCCTGGCACATCGGGAACAATATCCATATTGGGAAGCATGTCCCGCGTGGCATGCCAGAATCCAACCTGCAAAAGTGCAAATATCAGTAAAAATCCATATTTACGGATAAGAATGGGCATAACGGGACAAGCCTAGAATTGCTTTCGTTGGAAATCAATGATAGTGGCAAAAATGAACAATGGAATAAAGATTACCGCCTGTAATGCAAACAGCTTAAGCTCCCCATAGTTTCTTACACCATAGATAAGCCAGTCGCTTTTCACGAGAGAATCCAGGCGGGGTATGATGAAGGAAATAATTTTCAGAGGATATACAAAGAACCCTTTTTCAGATGTCACTCCTGTCTGGGTTGCAGTGATGAAGAATCCCATCATGCGCGCAAGCGTATAAAATCCCATAGCCGCCATAGTAGAAGCAACCGCACTTTTAATAGTAAATGCGCAGAAAAGAGCGGCCGCCACTATAAGCCAGCATTCAATAAGCAGGCTTAGCGCCCAGAAAAAAAAGCCTTTCCAGTTTAAGACGCCTTGCACGAGAATAAGCCCTACGGTTGGAATGAGCAGAAATACGACAACCGCTGCAAATCCAACCCAATAGGAGAATACCAGACTGGAGCGCGTGATAGGACGCGAAAGAAATACGTCTATTTCCTTGGTATCAAAGGCGTTCCTCACATGGAAACAGGTAAATATTATAAGTCCGGTGATAATAATTACACGGGCAGACGCGCTTGCATAAGATAACGTCATCTCCTGCATCTCAATGAGGGCAGTGCTGCCTAACATATGGGCAATCATGGTACACGCTATCACGCCGATCATAAGTGCGGCGAATAACCAGTCACGCAATGCTGTCAGAAGAATATATCTTACATTTGTGAACATGATCTATTACTTAGAATACAGGAACATTTATAAATCGCATCCTAAGTCCTCCTAACCATCCTTCCTCAGAAAGATACTGGCCGCGGATCATCCGAGAACTTATGGAAAATATTTTTGTCAGTATTATTAAGCGATCCATTAGTATCAACGATAGTCGCTTTAATAAGCAGCACCAGTTCCTTATTATGCGATGACTTGCCTACCGACTTGAACGCATTCCCTATGACCGGTATGCCGCTTAAGAACGGCACTCCCACATCCGTATTAGTCGCCTCCTGCTGCATAAGCCCGCCGATCACCATCGTCTGGCCGCTCTTAAGCTTAAGCGTTGAATCCAGCTCGCGGACCTGTATCTCAGGAATTTCATTTTGTATCCCGGTTGGCAAAGGCGTACCGGAATTGTTAAGTATTGCCGCCTCAAGGGCAAACCCAGGGTCCGGCACCTGATCGAAGAGCGAAGATAATGTCGGCCGTACTGCCAGCGTAACTTCGTTATTTTTAAGATCGATGGAAGGCATCAGGGTCATCATGATGCCAATCGGCACGGTATTAATCGAGCTGGTAACAGTTGCGGGCTGCGGTGTTGAGGCAGTACCGACCGTAACAGTCGTGGGCGCAGTCACGTTAAGAGTGAAATACACATGATTCGTGGCAAAAGTGAGTGTGGATTGCTGATTATTGATGGCATGAAGGCGCGGGCTTGACAGCGTTCTTACAGTTCCAAAAGCTTCAAGCATTTTAATAATATTCGACGTAGCGCTCTTGGCTGCGAACTGAATAAAGCTTGAGGATGGACTAGCCAAACTGGTAGTAGAGGCCTGCGGTATGCTAAACGACGTAGTTATATTCCCTCCGCCCAGGACAGAACTCAGCTTGGTGCCTACAGTGGTCCAGTCGACGCCGCTGGAATACTGGTCATTAAGATCAACCTCTATGATTTTAGCTTCAATCAAAACCTGGGCTGAGGCATTTTTCTTCAGTTCATCCAGATAACGCTGTATAAGTTCATGCTGATGGCTTGTGGCATTAGCTGTAAGGATACCAGCCTGGCGGTTAATATTATACTGGGGCTGCTTCGGAGCTGCGGCTGCGGCTGCTGAAACCGCGTCCGCTGCTGGAACAGACGGAGCAGATTTCTGCGCGTCCGGATTAGCATTGGCTTCCGCCTGCAGTGTATTTTCGGAAAGGTGCCTTGGCTGTTCATAAGAAAGTATCTGCTTGATACCTGCCTCCAGAGACTTCCAGAAATCTCCGAGAGATTTCACTTTCACACTTGAAGTAGATCCCGTAGTAAGTCCGCCGCCCGCCGCGCTGCCACTAGTGCCAGAAGATCCGGTCGAACCAGTGGAGCCGGTGGAGCCAGTAGAACCAGAAGATCCTCCCCCACTTGAGCTTCCCCCCGAAAGCACATTTGTGCTCAGGTTAACCGTACTATCGCTATCACGATCCATATTCAGAAAGTCTATCGCATAGCTTTTCACATAAGGAGTGTCGCGCTCAACGGTCAGCACGCCACCTTTAATATCATAACGCAGCCCCGCCAGCTCGCATATGTGGTCTATAACCTCATTGAATGGCCTATCCTTGGCCATGAAGGTAATCCCCCCGGTTATGCCGGCATCGATTTCAATATCCACGTCAGCGAGCTTGGCAAGCTCGATAAGGACATCTTTCAAGGGCACATCATCGGTAACTGCGATAGAAACAATCTGAGCTTCACCGATCTTGGGAGGACGCGGAGCAGCAAGAATATCTGCAATTTTGGGAACAGGAGGAGCCCCTTTTTCAATTTCCAATGTCGGCGGAGCATCTTTCTTCGGCGCATCTATATGCTTGTAATCATCCCGTGTCAGGTTGAGATCGGGATCGATAGGATCAAGGTGCCCAATATCCCCCTTTTTAGCCTTGTTAAAAGTGTCACCGATGCTTCCTACGCTGCTGCACCCGGAAAAGAATAATAAAGATCCTGCGACCGTCACATGTAACCAGCGCACAAAACTGGCATTATTACGCATAGCCCGCAGATCTTCTTTATACATTTTCTATAATCTATTTATAGTAAATTTCTCCATCACCAAATACTATATATATTGTTATAATTCCCTGTTCAACTATTTATTCAAATTATTTGTAAAATTTATATAAATAAACCATTGACCGTTATGTTCAAACTCATACTATGAGGAAACAAGCAGATTTGCTGAGAATCGTTATGCTAAAATCCATATGCCAATAATGCCGCTTAAAAATATTTCGATAAAAGACACTTCACATCCACAGCCGCAAACTTCCGAGATCACCGGAGCCGAAATGGTGGTGCGCGCTATCGTGGAACAAGGCACGGATACTGTTTTCGGTTATCCGGGTGGAGCCGTGCTGCCAATTTATGATGCCCTTTTCAAACAGAACAGCCTGCGTCACATTCTTGTGCGCCATGAGCAGGCGGCAACCCATGCCGCCGAAGGCTATGCCAGATCAACAGGAAAAGTCGCCGCCGTCATAGTGACAAGCGGTCCCGGCGCAACCAATGCTGTGACAGGACTTACCGATGCCTTCATGGATTCCATTCCTCTCGTATGCATCACGGGACAGGTTCCTTCGCACCTCATCGGATCGGACGCGTTTCAGGAAGCGGATACGACGGGCATCACGCGCTCCTGCACAAAGTATAATTACCTGGTGCGTGATGTGAATGACTTGGGGCGTATCATGCATGAAGCCTTCCACATCGCCCGTTCCGGCAGGCCGGGCCCTGTGCTTGTCGATGTGCCTAAAGACATCCTTAACAGCGTGGGAACCTATTCGGGTAAAAAGAATATCGGACGTAAATCCTACAATCCGCAGACCGAAGGCAACGAAAGACTGGTTGAAAAAGCCGTGGAGCTTATGGCACATGCCAAGCGGCCGGTATTCTATGTCGGCGGCGGCGTAATAAACGCAGGAAATGATGCGTGCAAAAAGCTGGTGGAATTTGTCCGCGCAACCGGATTCCCCATCACTACGACTCTCATGGGACTGGGCGCCTACCCCGCCTCTGATCCGCAGTTCCTCGGCATGCTCGGGATGCATGGCAGTCTGGAGGCCAATATGACGATGCATGACTGCGACGTCATGATATGCATCGGCGCGCGCTTTGACGACCGCGTTACTGGCAAGCTGAGCGGTTTTTCACCGAAATCAAAAAAGATCCATGTCGACATCGATCCTTCCTCCATCAACAAGAATGTGCGCGTTCATATTCCCATTGTCGGCGACGCAGGAGTCGTAGTCGAACAGATGATAGGAGCATGGAAAGAAAAGAAACTGAAAACCGATCTCCCGGCGCTCAGGCAATGGTGGAAGCAGATTGACGGCTGGAGGACAAAAAAAAGTTTCAGCTACCAGAAAAACAAGGATATCATCAAGCCGCAATACGCCCTCGAAAGACTAAACGAAGCGGTGAAGAAACTCGATTATTACGTCACCACCGATGTCGGCCAGCACCAGATGTGGGCCGCGCAGTTTATCAGGTTTGACGAACCGCGGCGCTGGATGACTTCCGGCGGGCTTGGAACGATGGGATATGGCTTCCCGAGCGCCATCGGGGTGCAGATTGCCCATCCGGACAGTACGGTAGTATGCGTGACCGGTGAAGCCTCGTTCATGATGAATATCCAGGAATTTTCCACCGTGGCGCAATACCGCCTGCCTGTAAAAATCCTGATATTGAATAACGGCTATATGGGCATGGTCCGCCAGTGGCAGGAGATGTTCCACGGCGAGCGCTATTCGGAATCTTATATGGAAAGCCTTCCTGATTTCGTCAAACTTGCCGGCGCTTATGGCATTAAAGGACTACGCGCCACGAAGACAGATGAAGTAGATAAAGTAATAAAGGAAATGCTTTCCACGAAAGGCCCGGTTCTGGTTGATATGGTAGTGGACAAGGTAGAAAACGTATATCCGATGATTCCTGCAGGTGCTGCGCATAACGAGATTGTGCTCGGCATAAGCAGCAGGAATGACGACAGACTGGATAAAAATCAGGTATAATATGTCCGACATAGTATACGATATACCGGACGTCAAAGACACGACTTCGCGCCACACACTTGCGGTTCTCGTTGACAATGAATTCGGCGTGCTGGCGCGCGTCATCGGCCTGTTCTCCGGACGCGGCTATAACATTGAAAGCCTGACAGTGGCGGAAGTGGAGCACGACAAGAAGCTTTCGCGCATCACCGTCGTGACTTCCGGCACCGATATGGTAATCGAGCAGATAAAGCGCCTTCTTGAGCGCATGGTGCCCGTCCACAAGGTCAATGATATGACCGTCGAAGGCCCGCATGTGGAGCGTGAACTCGCGCTCGTGAAAGTGAAAGGCAAAGGTAATATCCGCGTTGAAGCATTGCGCATTGCAGAAATATTCCGCGCCCGCTCGGTTGACGCTTCGCATGACAGCTTCGTTTTTGAAATCACGGGAACAAGTGAAAAAGTCGATGCGTTTATCGATCTCATGCGTCCGCTCGGGATGATCGAGATGGCCCGCTCCGGCGTAGTCGCTATCGCGCGGGGGAAGAAAAAATAGTTGCATGTTGCACGTTAATTAGGGAGAAAAAAGAAATGAAAGTTTACTACGACAAAGACGCCGACTTGAAATTAATACGTTCCAAGAAAGTCGCCGTTATCGGCTATGGCAGCCAGGGGCATGCGCACGCCGCTAACCTGCGCGACTCAGGAGTAAAGAACGTAAAAGTCGCATTGCAATTTGGCTCAAAATCGATTGAGAAAGCGAAGAAAGCCGGATTTGATGTGGTAAGGGAGATTCGCTGGTTGGGCAAGTCTCGCATT
>CAYVTI010000020.1:0-41953 GCA_964454545.1 uncultured Rickettsiales bacterium | reverse complement strand
GTTCGCGAATTCTCGCGATGGCCTTATTAAAATGGAAGCGTTCTATATCTTCTGTGACACGGGCGATCGTTCTGTGCGTTTCCTGGCGTAATTTTAGAGCGGAAACATCGTCAGTTTCCTTGCCCGTTTCTTCTTCCAGCAGCAGGCGCCATAACCTGTTTACGTAACGCCACGCACCGTCAATGCCTGCTTCCGTCCATTCAAGGTCGCGATCCGGCGGAGAGTCGGAAAGCATGAACAGGCGGGCCGTGTCCGCGCCATAGCTTGTGATGATTTCCCGCGGATCGACAGTATTTTTTTTGGACTTGCTCATTTTCTCCGAACGCCCGACAGTCACCGGTTGTCCGCTCTTTTGCTCAGTAACTATATCGCCGTTCTTTACCACATCTTCGGGCAGCAGCCAGTTGCCGCTGGAGTCCTTATAGGTTTCGTGGCATATCATGCCCTGCGTCATCAGGCCTTTGAATGGTTCTTCGATATTAAGGTAGCCGCACTTTTTCAGTGCGCGGGTAAAGAATCTTGCATAAAGCAGATGCAACACGGCATGCTCGACGCCGCCGATATACTTATCCACCGGAAGAAATTTTTCCATCATGGCGGAATTAAGCGCCGCTTGTTCCGAAGGCTTGCTGCAGAAACGCGCAAAGTACCAGGAGGATTCAAAGAACGTATCAAATGTATCCGTTTCCCGTTCCGCCGGTTTGCCGCATGCATGGCATTTCACATGCTTCCATGTCGGGTGGTGGGCGAGGGGATTGCCGGGTCTATCAAAAGTCACGTCTTCAGGCAGCTTGACCGGAAGTTCATCCTCAGGCACCGGAACCACGCCGCAATCCTCGCAATATATGACCGGGATGGGGCATCCCCAGTAACGCTGGCGTGATACGCCCCAGTCGCGCAAGCGGTAATTAATGGTCTTTTCCGCAACACCCAGTTTTTGCAGTTCGGCAATGGCCTTTTCCTTTGCTTCGCTTACGCTGAGACCATTGAGGAAATCCGAATTTATGATGTTGCCGTCGCCTGTATAGGGTTCCGTGATTTTGCCGTCCTGATTGGGATTGCTTACGACCTGTATGATTGGCAGGCCGTATTTCGTGGCAAATTCAAAGTCTCTCTGATCATGCGCGGGCACTCCGAAAATAGCCCCGGTTCCATACTCCATCAGCACGAAATTAGCTACGTATACCGGATGCTCACGCCCTGCAACGAAGGGATGTTTTACTTTAAGCCCGGTATCAAATCCTTTTTTCTCCGCTTTTTCTAATGCCTCTTCACTTGTGCTGATGCGGTTGCATTCTTCGATGAACGCAGCAAGTTGCACGTTATAAGCTGCAAGTTTCTGTGCGAGGGGATGGTTAGGAGAGATAGCGCAGAATGACATCCCAAAAATAGTATCCGGCCTGGTGGTAAAAATCTCAATAACCTCTTCCTGCGACTTGCAACCTGCAACCTGCAGCTTTAGCTTAGCCCCGACAGATTTCCCAATCCATTTCTCCTGCATGGTCCTGACTTTTTCCGGCCAGTCGGTCAGTGTGCTGATTCCCTCAAGCAAGTCTTCGGCAAAATCGGTAATCTTTAGGAACCATTGCGAGAGTTTTTTGCGCTCCACCAGTGCGCCGGAACGCCAGCCCCGCCCGTCAATCACCTGTTCATTGGCAAGTACCGTGTGATCGACCGGGTCCCAGTTAACGAACGATTCTTTCCTGTAAGCAAGGCCTGCTTTCAGAAAATCGAGAAAGAATTTCTGTTCGTGGCGGTAATAATCTGGATCGCAGGTGGCAAGTTCACGCGACCAGTCGTAAGAAAGCCCAATCGTCTTTAACTGCTCACGCATCGTGGCGATGTTCTGGTATGTCCATTTGCCGGGATGTATGCCGCGTTCAATGGCGGCATTTTCTGCGGGAAGCCCAAAAGCGTCCCAGCCCATTGGATGAAGAACATTAAACCCGCACGCCTTTTTATAGCGTGCAAGCACATCCCCAAGCGTATAATTGCGGACATGCCCCATATGTATGTTTCCGGACGGATAGGGAAACATTTCGAGCACATAATAGGATGGGCCGTCCAGCCCGGATTCGTCTATCTCGAATATCCTGCTTTCTGCCCATAACTTCTGCCACTTCTTTTCGGTCTCACGGAAGTTATAACGGGAAATTTCTGGCATAATACATTTTAGCGAGTCTTAAAGCTGACTCTGTTTTTACTTGGATTGTGAAAGGCGCAATTCACGCGCACGGGTTAAAATAGTGTCCTCCAGATCGCGCGCAAGATCCTTGTTGACCTCTACATTGCGCCATACGCCTTTTCCATCCAGTCTCTGTTTGAACAAGGTGATCTTCACGCCGTCGGCACGCAGCGTCTTATCAATAATGAGCGCATTCACCTTATAGCGCTCACCCTTGGTTTTGGGATCTTCATACCAGTCGGTAATGATAACGCCGCCAAACGGATCGGCAGAGGTCAGCGGCATGAATGCAAGCGTATCAAGCGTAGCACGCCACAGATAGCTGTTTACTCCAATTCCAGGGCCATTGTTTTTATCATTTCCCGATGAAAACAGACCGGCTCCGCCTGTAAGGCTGCCGCGGCTTTCTTCAAGCCCCAGCTTGGAATTAACCGGCGCTTCCGCTTTACCACCCGAAAAAAGGCCGCAACCGCTAAGAGCAAAGAGGGCGCAAAGGCTTATAAAAGAATTTATAAGTAGTTTTTTATCCATGAGCTATGTATATAAGGAAACGTATTTAATGTTGCAACATCTAGATAACATACACGATGAAAATTCTTATTGTCGGTTCCGGCAGCAGGGAGCATGCCATTGCTTGGAAAATCAAGCAGTCTCCGCTTGTTAAAAAAGTATTCTGCGCGCCTGGCAATGGCGGTATAAGCAGGGATGTGGAAAATGTGGAAGCCCTTACGCATGAACAGATAGTAGCATTTTGCAAAAAGGAAAATATTGACTTGGTGGTAGTGGGGCCGGAGGTACCGCTGGTGGAAGGGATAGCCGATACCTTGTCCGCCAGTAATATTCCCGTTTTTGGACCTTCAGCAGGAGCAGCGCAGCTTGAAGGCTCAAAAGGTTTCACCAAGGACATATGCAGGAAGTACAATATCCCGACTGCGGATTACGAGCATTTCACGGATATTTCTGCTGCGCTGCAATATATCAGAAGCAAAGGTGCCCCAATCGTGATAAAAGCGGATGGGCTTGCAGCGGGAAAAGGCGTGGTCGTAGCCATAACGGAAGAAGAAGCCTGTAATGCGGTTGCCGACATTATGAGCGGAAAATTCGGCAGTGCCGGGGCTTCCGTCGTAATAGAGGAATTCCTTGAAGGAGAAGAAGTCAGTTTCTTCGCGCTGACGGATGGCAATACAGCAATCGAGTTTGGTTCCGCACAGGATCACAAGCGTGTGGGCGACGGCGACACCGGCCCCAATACCGGAGGCATGGGTACATATTCTCCCGCGCCTGTGATGACGGATAATATGCGCAAGCAGGTCATGAACAAAATAATCCATCCGACCGTGCGGGCTATGGCTAGCGAAGGAATGCCCTACAAGGGCGTGCTGTTTGCAGGTCTCATGATTACAAAATATGGACCGAAATTGATTGAATATAATGTGCGCTTCGGTGATCCGGAAACTCAGTCGCTGATGATGCGTCTTGACTCGGATCTGGTACCCGCTTTGCTTGCCTGTGTTAATGGCGGGCTGGACAAGGTGGAAATACGTTTTAAGCCGCAGGCTGCCCTGTGCGTAGTCATGGCGGCAAAAGGTTATCCGGGTAACTATAAGAAAGGTAGTATAATAAATGGCCTTGATAAGGTTGAAGCGCTTAAGGATGTCAAGGTTTTCCACGCGGGAACGAAAATTCAGGATGGCAATATCATTGCTAGCGGCGGACGTGTGCTAGGGGTGACGGCGCTTGCCGGTACTATAGAAAAAGCGCAGAAGCTGGCCTATGGCGCGGTCAATAAAATAGACTGGCCGGAAGGCTTCTGCCGCAGGGACATAGGGAGTAAAGCTATTAATA
The DNA here is from genome assembly GCA_964454545.1 of uncultured Rickettsiales bacterium. GTDB lineage: Bacteria > Pseudomonadota > Alphaproteobacteria > Rickettsiales > JABCZZ01 > JABCZZ01. The sequence continues at coordinate 37,923 of CAYVTI010000020.1, read as the reverse complement.
AATAATCTTATGCTGGCGGAACAGATTACAACGCATAACCAGATAGCCTACAGCGTCAGTGAAATATCCGGCGCGCTCAAGCGTGTTGTCGAGGACAATTTCGGCCATGTGCGTGTGCGGGGGGAAATATCCGGCTGGAAAGTAGCCACATCGGGACATGCTTATTTCAAGCTGAAGGATGAAAATGCCGTGCTGGATGCGGTCTGTTGGAAAGGCGTTGTCGGGAAGCTTCCGTTCAGGCCGGAAGATGGTCTTGAAGTAACCTGTTCCGGCAGGATCACCACGTATCCCGGACGGTCGAATTATCAGATCATTGTTGATTATATGGAGCCGGGCGGCGCAGGCGCACTGATGGCGCTTCTAGAGAAGCGCAAGAAAATGCTGGCGGCGGAAGGTCTGTTTGACGAGAAACGCAAAAGGCCGTTACCCTTCATGCCTCAGGTAATAGGGGTAGTAACATCGCCAAGCGGGGCGGTCATCAGGGATATACTTCACCGTTTAAGCGATCGTTTTCCCTGTCAGGTTATCGTCTGGGGGGTGGCAGTACAGGGGGAAGGCGCGGCGGAACAAATTACCCAGGCAATAAGCGGATTTAATAATATCCGTGAAGGCGTAAGGAAGCCTGACCTCATAATCGTTGCCCGAGGCGGCGGATCGATAGAAGATCTCTGGGCGTTTAATGAGGAAATAGTCGTCCGTGCCGTAGCTGCATCGAGGATTCCGGTTATATCTGCCGTAGGACATGAAACCGATACGACTCTTATTGACTATGTGTCTGACCGCCGAGCCCCAACCCCAACGGCGGCGGCTGAAATAGCTGTGCCGGTACGTGCGGAACTGCTGCTGTATGTCACGGAACTGGGAGGCCGTATGCTTACAGCCGCCACTAATGCGCTTAAGGTTCTGGAAGACAAGATATCCGGATATGCGAGGGGACTTATCACCCCCAATACTATCATTGATGCTGCAATGATAAGAGTGGATGACTGGAGCGAGCGCCTTGCCGCGTCCCTGCCTGTCTCCATTGCAATGAGAAACCAGCAGCTTGCTATTTTATCTGCAAAGTTGCAATCACGTAACCTTATGCAAAATATAGATTATGGCCAGGAGAAGCTCAAGGATGCCGACGAACGCATAAAGCGCACCATTATCCGCAATATGGGTGATATGGAGCAGAAATTGGCTAATGTATGGCAACTGCTTGAAACATTAAGCCCATCCCGTATACTTGAGCGTGGATTCGTACTGGTAAGAAATCAGGATGGAAATATTATAACCCGCACTCTAGACGTAAGAGCAGGTGAAGTATTGGAACTTCAGTTTTTCGACGGTATAAAAACGGTAAAAGAGATATAAGAGGTATAAGTTGAAAACTCTTTATTTATTACGCCATGCCAAAACCGAAGCCGCTACTGGCAATCAGGAAGACATAGACAGGAGATTGACCGCATCCGGGCGTGAGGCCTGTGAAGCCATAGGCTCCTATATGAAGAAACATAAATATGTTCCGTCTTTTGTTCTTTCTTCGCCTGCAAGGCGTACCAGTGAAACCTTTTCTCATGTTATGGAAGCCGCAGGAATGTCGCCACCCTACAAATTTGAGAAAACATTCTATCCTTTTAATCCGGACCGGGTAGCAGACTCTATCCGGAAACTGGATGACAATATAGATTCAGTGATGATCGTCGGGCATAATCCGGGTATACACCAGCTTGCCATTACCCTGGCCAAACCGGACGATACGGACTCATACGAACAGCTGAAAACAAAATATCCTACTGGCACATTGACTGTATTGCGTTTTAAACTAGATTCATGGGAACGCATGGGCAATAAAGGAGGGAAACTCATGGACTTCATGCCTCCGTCCGAAACCTGATAGTATATTATGGAAAATAATGTTTCCGATATCTCGGTAAAATCGAAAAAGCGCTTCTATATATTAATTGCGCTGACCATTCTGGGTGCAATCCTGTTTAAGATGAGTTTTATTTTCCTGTTCATCGGCATGTTGCCTGCCATGGTGGCATATCTGGTGGATCATGATCCCAACAAATATACCTCTTCCACCGTGGCTGCGCTTAATTTTTCCGGCGTTTTTCCGTATATGGTCGATATTTTCATGCAAGGCGGCACCTTCACTGCTATCGAGAGTAAACTGTCGGATCCGGTCATATGGTTCGTAATGTACGGTTCAGCTGCGATGGGATGGGCGATTGTGCTATGCAGTCCGGTGATTGCTGCCGCAATGCTTGATAGTATTTATAAAGGCCGTATATTGCACCTCGAAAGTATGCAGAAGAAGTCCATTGAAGAGTGGGGCGAGGAAGTTTCCGGTAACGAAAAAGAATGAAAGCGATGAGCCAGCAACATAGTACAGACATAGTGATTATAGGCGCAGGGCCGGTTGGGCTCTTTGCCATATTTGAGGCCGGAATGCTGAAAATGCGCTGCCATGTGATTGATACGCTTGATATGATCGGCGGACAGTGCGCAGCGCTTTATCCGGAAAAACCTATTTATGACATACCTGCCTATCCGGCGATTGATGCTGAACAACTGGTTGAAAAGTTAAAAGAGCAGGCCGCTCCCTTTTCACCCGTATACCATCTTGGCCAGAAGGTGGAAAAATTTGCGGCCGGTCCGGATAAATCTTTTACCATTCATACCTCAAAGGGTACTGAAATTCACTGCAAGGCAGTCATCATCGCCGCCGGGTGTGGTGCTTTTGGCCCTAACCGTCCGCCGCTTGCCGGAATAGAAGAATATGAAGGCAAGAGTGTATTCTACATGGTGGCGAAACGCGAGGATTACCGGGACAAAACAATAGTCATTGCCGGGGGAGGGGATTCCGCAGTCGACTGGGCTATCTCCTTAGCCAATGTCGCAAAGAAAATTTATGTAATACACAGGAGGCCGAAATTCCGCTGCGCCCCGGAAAGCGCTGCACGGCTTGATGCCCTTGCAAAAAGCGGTAATGTCGAATTGGTGATACCCTACCAGCTATCGGCAATTCACGGCAGGAATGGAATAATAGATCGTGTTACCGTGGAAACGCTGGACGGTGAAAAGCGTGAATTAGAGGCACAGGTGCTGTTGCCATTCTTCGGGCTTGCCATGGAGCTTGGACCAATTGCCAACTGGGGATTATCGCTCGATACCAATCATATCGCCGTGGATCGTGCTACTCTCGCCACTAATATCCCCGGAATTCATGCTATTGGCGATATTGCGACTTACAAGGGCAAACTGAAGCTGATATTATGCGGCTTTTCAGAAGCGGCTATGGCCTGCCATGCCATTTATCCTTTAGTGCATCCGAATGAAGCGTTGCATTTTGAGTATTCAACGACCAAGGGAGTATCGGCATAATGGAAAATATCATTGATGGAAAAGTGCATGCCGCCTTTATGCGCGAGCACATCAAAGGGGTGGTCGCAGAAGTAAAGATTAGACATTCCATCACGCCAGGGCTCGCGGTGATACTGGTAGGCAATGATCCGGCCAGTGAGATATACGTGCGCAATAAAGGGAAAATGTGCCGCGAAACCGGCATAGAAGTATTTGATTACAAGATGCCGGACACGGTTACGCAGGCCGAGCTTATCGCAAAGATAAAAGAGTTGGGTAGGGATGAAAAAGTAAGCGGTATATTGGTGCAATTGCCGTTACCCAGGCATATCGACGAAAGCGCTGTCATAAACGCGATTAATCCTATGAAGGACGTAGACGGATTTAACGTTGTAAACGTAGGAAGACTTGCGACAGGGCAGGATTGCATGATCCCCTGCACGCCGCTGGGCTGCATGGTGCTTATAAAAAAAGTAATAGATAATTTATCAGGTAAGCACGCAATAGTGATAGGCCGTTCCAATATTGTAGGCAAGCCTATGGCGCAATTACTGCTGCGTGAGAACTGCACGGTAACTATAGCACATTCTCATACCAAGAACCTGCCTGCCTTGTGCAGGGAGGCAAATATAGTGATAGCGGCGGTGGGAAAGCCGGAAATGGTGCGGGGGGAGTGGATAAAGAATGGTGCGGTTGTCATTGACGTTGGCATAAACCGGATTCACCTTTCCGACGGCAGCACAAAGCTGGTCGGGGATGTGGCATTTGCGGAAGTGCTACAGCGTGCCAGGGCAATTACACCTGTTCCGGGAGGCGTTGGCCCTATGACGATAGCCTGTCTGCTTGCGAATACGTTAAAAGCCGCCTGCCTGCAAAATAACATTGAAGATCCGTTGACCAGCGGCATGATCAGCGTATCAGGATTTGAATCAAACGTATGAAGCATTTATTCCATCCGACGATTTTACGCGAATATGACATACGCGGCATTTGTGGAGAGACACTTTTCCCGGAAGATGCCTACGCTATAGGAAGAACATTTGGCAGCTTTAAGCCGGAGTGGAAGATCAGGAAGCCAACCATAGCGGTTGGCCGGGATGGAAGGACCACTTCTCTGGCATTTGAAAAGGAACTGGTGCGTGGACTGACGGAAGCAGGGGCAACCGTTATATGCATAGGGGTTGGCCCGACGCCCATGCTTTATTACGCCGTTTATTCCGATAAGCTGGATGGCGGGATAATGATTACAGGTTCCCACAATCCGCCTACGCATAACGGCTTTAAGTTCATGATCGGACAGAAGCCGTTTTTTGGCGGAGATATAAAAAAGCTAGGGGAAATGGCCAAGGCCGGAGAATGTAATACCGGCGCAGGCAAGGCGAATGATAAGAATTATTCAACTACCTATATAGACACTTTACTCAAAGCATATGATTGCAAAAACGCTTTGAAGGTTGCATGGGATGCAGGAAACGGCGCTACAGGCGAAATAGTACAGGAATTAGTAAAAAAACTTCCCGGGAAGCACACTACGCTTTTTACAGAAATCGATGGTACGTTTCCCAACCATCATCCTGATCCGAGCGTAGTGAAAAATATGCAGGACCTTATCAACGCAGTTCACGATAAGCAATGCGATGTCGGAATTGCATTTGATGGGGACGGAGATCGCATAGGCGTGGTGGATGAAACCGGGGAGATACTTTTTGGCGATCAGCTGCTTGCGATTTATGCCTCCGAGGTACTTGCCAATGATAGAGGGGCAACGATTATAGCAGATGTGAAGGCTAGCCAGGTATTGTTTGATGAAATTTTGCGCATGGGCGGCAAGCCGTTAATGTGGAAAACCGGGCATTCGCTGATAAAGACGAAAATGGCGGAAACCAAAGCAGTGCTTGCCGGTGAAATGAGCGGGCATATGTTCTTTGCGGATAAATATTTTGGCTATGATGATGGAGTTTATGCGGCAGTGCGGTTGCTCTCCCTTCTTGCTAATAATAAAAGTAGACTCTCTGATCTGCGGAAGACATTGCCAAAGACATATTCCACAGCGGAGATACGCATAGAATGTAATGAAGACCGTAAATTTGCCATTATCGATGAAGTAAGCGGAAGGCTTAAAAAAGCAGGTGCCAAGTTCAGCGATATCGACGGCGTGAGAGTAATGGTAGAGGATGGCTGGTGGCTGTTGCGCGCATCCAATACGCAGGCCGCTCTTGTTGCGCGCTGTGAATCGCATTCGCAAGCCGGACTCTTAAATTTGCAGAACAGCCTTTCGAATGAACTTTTTGCCAGCGGCATTAATTTTAGAAACGCAGCTTAGTTATGTGCAATCTTATAGCAAGCCTGATCCAATTGAACAGTCAGGATGATATTGCGGCCAACATATCATCCATAGGCGTGCTTGTGCGCAGAGCCGTCTCGGAAGGCGCTCAGCTTGTCTGCCTTCCCGAAAATACCTTTTATATGAGAGAGCCGGGCAGCGGTCAGTATCCCGATGTGACGGACGGAATAAGAATCTGCAGCGAACTGGCGCGCGAATTCAAGATATGGATTCTTATAGGTTCGATGCAGATACTTGCTCCTTCAGGAAAGTTTTATAACCGTTCGATACTTATAGATTCTGACGGCAAGATTGCCGCGCAATATGACAAGATTCATCTGTTTGACGTCACATTGAAGAACGGCGAAACCTACAATGAGTCTGCGCGCATAGAGTATGGGGATAAAGCCGTATTGGTGCAGACACCGTGGGGCAAGTTAGGCATGACTATATGTTACGACTTACGCTTTCCGCCTCTTTACCGCGCCCTTGCCAGGACAGGCGCGGATTTTATTACCATACCTTCCGCTTTCACCCATACGACCGGCAAAGCGCACTGGCATGCTTTGATGCGCGCACGCGCTATTGAAACCGGATGCTATATACTGGCGCCTGCGCAGTGCGGGTACCATCCGGGTAACAGGCACACTTACGGACATTCTCTTATTGTATCGCCTTGGGGGGAAATACTGGCTGAAGCAGGCGAGGATAATATTGATGTTATCACCTTATCCCTGGATATGGATAAAGTGAACGAAGTGCGTTCGATGATCCCATCGCTCAAGCATGATAGGGGATTTAACGTGGTAAGCTATGTATGAACAGCGTGGGACGGTTGCAGGCGATAAAACAAGCCATTCAGAAATGCCAGGAAGAATCAGCGCTTGCTGCAAAGGAAATAAAACTAATCGCTGTAAGCAAAACGCATCCGGCCAGTTCTATCATTCCGCTTATAGAAGCGGGGCAGAAGGCTTTCGGTGAAAATCGCGTACAGGAAGCAGCGGATAAATGGCCTGCTATCAGGGAACAGTATCCTGATATCGAGTTGCATCTCATAGGCTCCTTACAGACGAACAAGGTAAAAGAAGCCCTTTCTCTGTTTGATGTGATACAGACGGTAGATCGACCCTCATTAGTGGATGCGTTTATAAAAGAAAGCAGAAAAACCGGAGCGGTTCGTTGCAGAACTTTTTATGTGCAGGTCAATACAGGCGAGGAGGCACAAAAAGGGGGAGTAAAGCCTGGCGATCTGAAGAGTCTCATGGATTACATAAATACCACAGGCTTATATATCGTCGGCCTTATGTGCGTTCCGCCTGTTAATGTGCCTTCCGCCCCTCATTTTGCCCTGCTTTATGAACTGGCCAGGGAATTTAATCTGCCGGAACTAAGCATGGGCATGAGCGGTGATTACGAAACAGCGATCAGGCTTGGGGCAACTAACATACGTATTGGAACTGCTTTATTTGGGAAACGACTTACTTGAAACAATCAGCGCTTCTTAAGCGATCAGAAAACTCTTTCCGGGAAACCATAATAATCGCAGAAGAAGAAAAACTAACAATTTCCTTCTTTAACGATTTGCAATCAATTAATTCCCCTAATGAACTATCCGAGAATTGCGTTTTCGTAAATACGAGCGTGTCATAATTCTTCAGTAATTTCTCATTGGCACCTAACGCACTCACTTCCATGTCATAGTAAGAGGAAGGAAACAGGATGTACGTATGATAATAAGGGATAGCTAAAACATTGCCTTTCCTGAAGGCAGCTTCGTTCATATATTGGTAGGGGTTTTCTTCAGAAAAGAGAAACACATCGCTCCTGTCAAATATTATTGCGTGTTTGTTATCCAGGCTTTTCAGGAAATCTTTTATTTTATCGAAATCACATTTGGGCATTTTATTATACTCCAGCGCATTCCTCATAAGATCATCAGTTTCAGCAAATCTGGCATCCCTGTCGTATGATAGGAAACCGGCTGCGAATATTAATGTTGCTGTAAGCCGTAAGGTTCGTGTTGTTTTGGCTTTTCTGGTACAGATGCGGATACAATCAGCGAGGCCAAGTCCTGCGGCAGGTAGAATGAATGGTAATATCCAGATGCTTCTTCTTGATGTCAGAAATTGGTAAGAGCCGCTTGCAACCAGCAGCATTCCGAGCAGGCATGCAGTAGCTGTAAGATAATAAAAATTTCTGCTTTTATGGCACGTTATCGCCGAAAATATCACAGCAGGCGCTATTATAAGCAATGCGGCGTGGCTTGGCAGTACGTAGTGTGATGTGAGGGGGGCGTAGAATAACGCTGCAAGCAGCAAATCAGCTGGAGAAAATTGTCCATGTGACAAGTATGCCTCATGAAAAGCGGCAAAGGAAAATGGGGCGCTGGCGGGTAGCCATATGTAATACGTAATGGCTGCAAGTATTATTATAATTGCGTTTGCAATAATCCACTGGCTGATAACAGGGCGATTGATGGATTTTCTATGATGTAGCCTTATAATTTCGTAAAAGAAAACGGGTAAGGTAAAAAATATTCCTGCTAAATGTGTAAGGCAACCGAGAATGGCAAAGAGCGCATATAAAAGAAGCGCCCTTAAAGACAGTTTTTCCCGCCATTCTAGATAGCAGTAGAAACCGAGGGATAAAAAGAAAACGAATATGGTATAATTGCGTACGACGTATGACTGCACAATCAAGCCGTGACTGAATGTTGCAAGCGCGGAGGCGCAGAGTCCGGAAAAGGTTCCACCAAGCCGATTTCCGATAAGATAATATAGCGGTATCAGGGCAATTCCAAATACCAGTGACAGGCCGCGTTCGAATGCGATGCCGCCATCTATCTGTTGCCAGTAGTGTCTCAGTATATGCCCCAGTGGCGGGTGAGTCTCATGTAGGGAAAAATTGAATACCTCGCCGAGGCTGGAACCTTTTGCGATATCAATATGCATAATCTCGTCGGGATGATAATAATAACCGCCTGCGCCATTCACTCGCACGTAGATAGCTGTGATTATCAGCAGCGCCATCCATATACAGAGGAACAATCGTGAGACCGGGTAATGGTCCTGCCTGACATCCATAGGGTTCAATGAAGACAATGGTGCGCTTTACCTTCCGGCGAAATGACCTGCTCGAAGAAATCTTTTTTGGAAACCGACATGAATGCGACGGGAGCCGCTTGCTTCTCTTCTTGGGACATTATTTCGCCCTCTTGCAAATGCGGAAAGGAGAAGGGGGGGGAAGAAGTAATCTTTTTCTCCAAGGCGTCGCAGGTTATAAGGTAAGGCAGCGGCGGCTTTGATTCATAATACGTATCCCAGATGGTCTTCATGAAAACGATATTGTCGATGCCATCCAGCATATGGTGTTCCTGCGCATACTCCAGGGTGTTTGTCAGAACGTCCCCGGTAATCATCCGGCGGTAATATGGGTTAAACAGGATGTGCGTTTGATGGTATGGTATGATGATCGCCTTATACTTATTATCAAGTGTGGCCTTATCCAGATAGGGATATATATCCACCACCATGATGGCATCTACAATGAGTGATTTCTGATCAAGCCTGTCCAGATACTCTGACATTTCCTGCCATTGTTTTTCCGTAACCTGGTACTCGCCACTATCCGCAAAACGTTTTTCCGGACTATACATCGCCAGTCCTGAAATGATGACAAATATCATGGCTACTTGCAGCCACGGTGCAGATTTTTTCTTATTCAGGATTGCCGCACTCTCCGTTATTCCATTAGCAATGATCCAGCCGCATGCAGGTATGACGAATGGCAATACCCACACCCCATGCCTGGTTCCTGCTGGGTAATAACGGTTTGCTGCGAGCAATACCATTCCAAGTGCAAATGCAATACAGGCAAGCAGCAGGAACTGGCGTAGATTTCTGTCTTCATGCACTGCTGGCAGAAATAACAAGAATACGATGAGTGGAAGCAGGTAAATGGAAGGAAGCAGGTATTCAGTCGCTTTTACAGGATTTATCGCTATGACCAATAGCAGCTTCAGAAAGGAGGAAGTCTCGAAGAATTTTCCGGCCAGATACACTCCGTGAAAGACCCAGGTGAAATATATTGCCATTGCGGCACCCGTGATAAAGACGTTAAGGGCTATCCACTTCATCTGCGTTATCAATTCTTCGTTCCTGTATCCTCTTATGGCTTCATAGGCAGCAATGGGGAAAACGGCAAATATGGCGGAAAAATGCGTCAGGCTGGCAATGATGGCGCTCAAGGTGTAGAAAAATAGAAAAATATTTCGCCGGTCACGGCGCCATAGCAGGTAAAAATACAGCGTTGCTGAGATAAAAAACATGAATATGCTGTAATTTCGCGCCAAGTACGACTGGATAATGGAGCCGTATCCGAAGGCGATAAGCGCCGCGCAGCACATCCCGGCTATTTCATTTTTAAGGAGTTTGCCGATAAGGTAATAAAGCGAGATTGTAGCTATGCCGAAAAGCAGGGAAAGGTTGCGTACAAAGCCGATTTCATCCGACATGCGCACCCAGTAAAATCTTAATATATGCCCGAATGGGGGATGCACTTCATAGAGCGAATATTTTAATATATCCCACAAGGAGTTAGCGCGGGCAATCCAGATGTGCATGTCTTCATCATCGCTATAATGGTAGTTATCTGCCCTGGCAACGCGTATATATATTGCCACAACGATGAGTATAATCATCCATGCCCCTATAAAACCCTTGGACATTGGTAGCGTATTCCAATAATTATTATCTTTGGATCGCGAGGACATATATGTATGAATTAACACAGATTTGGAAAAATAAACCATGAAAAAAGCGTTGATAATGATTATCACATATAATGCCGAAAGGCATATTGCAGGCGTGCTGGATCGTATCCCGGAAAGTTTGTGGAATAATCAGGAATATAAGGTGGACGTTGTTGTCATTGACGACAGTTCAAAAGACCATACCAGCGCCGTTGCCCGTGAATATATCAGGAATTCCAATCGTCCTATCCGCCTTCTGCGTAATGCAATCAACCAGGGATACGGCGGTAACCAGAAGGTTGGCTATACCTATGCTATTGAGAATAATTACGATGCGGTGGTGATGGTACATGGCGACGGCCAGTACCCGCCTGAATTTATTCCCCAGATGCTGGACCCGATTATCAAAGAGCAGGCGGATGCGGTTTTCGGTTCGCGCATGATCAACAAGAAGGATGCGCTGGAAGGCGGCATGCCGTACTATAAATTCGTTGGCAATATCGTCCTGACCAGAATCCAGAATTCTATGATCGGCACGAAACTCAGTGAATTTCACAGCGGATTCCGTGCTTACTCCATTTCGGCTTTGAAGAAAATACCGTTCCAGTATAATTCCGACGTATTCCATTTCGATACTGACATTATAATTCAGCTGGCGGACAACAATCTCAGCATAAAGGAACTACCGATCCCAACGCATTACGGCGATGAGGTATGCCATGTTAACGGCATCGAATATGCTTTCAATGTGCTGTTATCAACCTTGCAGTCCCGTATCCAGCGTTTTGGCATTTTTTACGATCCTAAGTTCGATTATGAACAGGAGATTTCCTATCCGGATAAGTGTAATTTCCCGAGCAGCCATAGTTTTGCGCTTTCAAGGATTAAATCGAATGAGCGCGTGCTGGATATTGGTTGCGGTGAGGGATATGTATCTTCAAAGCTGAAAGCCCGCGGATGCAGCGTTACGGGCTGTGATTGGCGTGTGAATAATGCCATGCGTACCCATTATGATTCTGTATTTCCGGTTGATTTAAATAATCCGGACTTCAGCGCTATTGACTCGCAGCATTTTGACGCAATCATGCTGCTGGATGTGGTAGAACACCTCCTTAATCCAGAGAAATTCCTTGAGGGGTTACATGCATGGTCGGTAGTGGACAGCCCGCGTGTTGTGATAACCACACCTAACATTGCACTCTTCATTCAGCGTATCATGTTGCTGCTTGGACAATTTAATTACGGCAAGCGCGGCACGCTGGATAAAACCCATACCCGTCTTTTTACCTTTGGGTCGCTGAAGCGGATTCTCAAGAACTCCGGGTTTAACATCATCGAGGTAGAGGGAATTCCTGCGCCGTTCCCTCTGGCATTGGGCGATAATATTTTTTCACGTTTTCTTTTGAACGTGAACGGGTGGCTTATCAAGCTCAGTAAATCGTTATTTTCCTACCAGATTGCCGTGGTGGCAAAACCCGTTCCAACCTTAGAGATGCTGGTAAAGCAGGCGATTGAGCAAGGTGATAAAATAGTATGAGACCGCTATCTAAGAATTACGACCATAAGGAAGCCGAGAAACGTTTACAGCAGGAATGGAAAAAATCGGGGGTGTATGCGTGGGACGAAAAGCAGTCGCGCGAAAACACTTTTGTTATAGATACGCCGCCACCGACCGTTTCCGGCGTGCTGCATATGGGGCATATATTTAGCTATACGCAGGCGGATTTTATTGCCCGTTATCAGCGCATGAAAGGCAGAACCGTTTTTTACTCGATGGGATTTGATGATAACGGCTTGCCGACCGAACGCCTGGTGGAAAAGATAAAGAACAAAAAGGCCAGTCAGTATCCAAGCCGCGAAGAGTTTATCAAGGACTGCCGTGAAGTGGTAAAAAGCGCTGAGGAGGAATTCCGTAACCTCTTTAGAAGCGTCGCATTGAGCGTGGACTGGAATCAGGAATACCAGACCATCAGCGATGATGTGCGCAAATTGTCGCAATTATCGTTTCTTGATTTGCTCAAAAAGAATGAAGTGTACCGTGATTTCCGGCCGACCTACTGGGACTGGGTAGACCAGACCGCGATAGCCCAGGCGGAAGTTGAAAACAAGGAAATGCCAGGCGTAATGAACGAGATAGAGTTCAGGCTGGAGGACGGTTCGCCGCTGGTCATAGCCACCACCCGTCCCGAACTGCTGGGTGCCTGCGTGGCGGTGATGTACCACCCGGAAGATCTGAACGCGGCAAAATATCAAGGCAGGATTGCCATTACTCCTCTGTTTGGCATTAAAGTTCCCATGATTGCCGACGAGATGGTCGAGCGTGAAAAGGGAACCGGGCTCGTGATGTGCTGTACCTTTGGCGATGATACGGACAAGGAATGGTGGCGGAAGCATAATCTTCCCATGAGGCCAATTCTCGATACCAGCGGAAAAATTGATTTCATCAAGCAGATGCAGGATGGCATGTGCGTGGAGATATCATTTAAAGCAGCAAGGAATGGTGCCCAGCACGCGGCATTAAATGAAAGAAACACGCAGGATTTTGAAAGAACCATAGCGGTATTCGAGCACCTGGCAGGCTTTAAGCCGAAGCAGGCTAACGCAAAGATACTTGAATTGCTGCAAACGGAAGAGAAGCTGCTCAAGCAGATGAATATAATCCATACCGTAAAGTGCGCAGAGCGTTCCGGCACTCCAATAGAGATAATACCAACCCACCAATGGTTTGTTAAGGCTATTGATAAGAAGGAGGCATTGCTTGCCAGAGGGGCGCAGTGCAAATGGTATCCTGAATTCATGCAAATCCGCCTTAACCAGTGGATTGAAGGGTTAAAAGAAGACTGGTGCATATCGCGCCAGCGTTTCTTTGGTGTGCCGTTTCCTGTGTGGTATTCAAAACGCAGCGGCGAAGAAGGCAGGATTATTCATGCGGATGTGGATCAGTTGCCGGTTGATCCTCTGGTAACTTTGCCTAAAGGCTATACAAAAGACGAAGTAATCCCGAGCACCGACGTTATGGACACATGGGCTACTTCGTCCATCAGCCCGCAGATTAATGCTAAATGCATTAGTGAGGATAACTGTAGTGATTCGAATCGCTATAAAAAGCTGTTTCCTGCCGATCTGCGTCCGCAAGCGCATGAGATTATCCGCACCTGGGCGTTCTATACGATTGCGAAAGCGCATCTGCACTCCAACACGATTCCCTGGAAGAATCTGATGATTTCCGGCTGGTGTCTGGCTGCGGATAAATCCAAGATGAGTAAGTCTAAAGGCAACGTCATCACTCCGGTTGATTTGATTGTGGATAAGGGTGCGGACGCAGTGCGTTATTGGGCGTCTACTTCACGGCTTGGGACGGATACGGCGTTTTCTGAAGACCTGCTTAAAATAGGCAGGAAACTGGTCAATAAACTCTGGAACGCCACGAGCTTTGCCAGCATTCATCTGGAGAGGTTGGAAGAAAAGCCTGCGACTGCGGCAACAGATGTCGCCAGCGGTAAAATAACCGAAGTGCTCGACAAATGGATTCTGACGCGCCTGCATAAGACCATTGCCAAAGCGACCCTTGAGCTTGAACGGTTTGAATATTGTGATGCGCGGGTAGCAATCGAGGAGTTCTTCTGGAAAGACTTCTGCGATAATTACCTTGAACTCGTGAAATCCCGCTCTTACGGGGAGGACGCCACAAGCGTCTCAGCGCACCTTACCCTCTATCATTGTCTTGATGCGATACTCAGGTTATTTGCGCCATTTGTGCCGCATGTCACGGAGGAATTATATAACCATATATTGGATGGCAAGGGTTCTGTCCATTCACGCGGCAACTGGCCTAAGACGGTTGATTTTCCCCTGGATGAAGTCTCGGAAGCAAGCGGCATTGCATGCGTGGAGATTCTTGAAGCTATTCGCAAGGCAAAATCGGAACGCCAGGTTTCCATTAAATTCCCTATCAAAAGGCTTGCCATATCTTCAGCGGAGGAAAAATGGCAAACTATTGAGTGGGTACTGAATGACTTGAAGAGCGCAGGCAACGTCGAGTCTGCCATGTGGTCAGACGAGATTGCGGATGGAGCCGTTCATACGGATAACGGGCGTTTCTCACTTGCTATTATATTCGGCGAAAATTCGCAGAATGAAACGGCTGCATAATTTTTCTTCTTTACAGGACGTTAGCATTGGTGTAGGAAGGTGATACATTATAACAGGGGGTTATTCATGATCAGCCAGAAACCTCTCAAGGGGCCTAATAAGGTTATATATGACGTTCTCAGTGAGAGCGATAAGCCGCTTGCCGCCTACCAGATACTTGAATGCGTAAAAACCAGAGGGATAACCGGCCCGCCTACGGTATACCGTGCACTAAATAAACTGATAAAGCTTGGTATGGCGCATCGTATTGCCTCGACTCACTCCTATGTCATGTGCAGGTATGGGCAAGAGCATAAGAATGAGTCCGTCGTTTTTGCGGTCTGCTATCTGTGTGATAACGTGCAGGAAGTGGCGGATAAATCCGTGTATAGCGCATTGGAAAATATAATAGCCAATAATGGCTTCAAGACAAGAAGTGAGATCGTTGAAATAATCGGTACCTGTCGCGGCTGCAGAGAATATAAGGTCAAGATATAGCAATGTATTATTGTAGTTCATTACAGCGTGCCGGAGCGGCGGCACTCCTGATAGCGGTCTTATGGCTTATTTCCCGTTGGGCGATGTCATGACAGCACCAGCAGTCAGACTGCATGATCTCACGGTAGCTTATAACCGCCAGCCAGCCCTGCATCATATCAAGGGAGAATTTGCTGTCGGTGAACTTACCACCGTTGCCGGACCGAACGGTGCCGGTAAAAGCACGCTCCTTAAGGCGATTGCAGGCATATTGCCTATCTTTGAAGGCTCCATAGAATTCTGCAATGGCTCCTACAGGGATATGGCCTATCTTCCGCAGACAGCGGATTTACAGATCGATTTTCCTATCAATGTATTGCAGATGGTGACGTCCGGTTTCTGGCAGAAGAGCAATGGTTTCCAGCAAATCACTTCCGGACAGAAAGAAAAAGCGCTTCAGGCGCTGGAAACAGTAGGATTAGGCGGCCTTGCCAGCCGCACGCTGGATACGCTTTCCTCCGGCCAGCTTCAGCGCGCCTTATTTGCAAGAGTTATCGTCCAGGATGCAAAACTTATTCTTCTCGACGAACCGTTTGCGGCCATTGATGCGGTTACGACTGAAGCTTTACTTAACATAATAAAAATATGGCATAAGGAAAAACGCACGGTCATCTGCGTCCTCCATGACCTTGAACAGATCAAGGCGAATTTCAGTTGCTGCTTGCTGCTTGCACGCGAATGTATCGCCTGGGGGAAATCAGAAGAGGTGCTACGTTCGGAAAATTTGTTAAACACCCGGTTCTTTCGGGAAGTATCCTATAAAAGGTGATTATGCTGTATGAAACTCTGATCCAGCCCTTTGCTGACTATGGATTCATGCGGCGCGCGCTATCAGCATGCATAACGACTGCAGCAAGCAGCGCGCCCCTTGGTGTATTTCTGGTTACACGCCGCATGACACTGCTTGGTGACGCCGCATCGCATGCCATTTTTCCAGGCGTTGCCATAGCGTTTGTTCTGACAGGTGTTTCTCTCTGGCCTATGACTTTGGGAGGACTGATTGCCGGTTTGCTCATGGCTTTTATAGCCGGGATGATCACCCGTATCACTAACCTCAAGGAAGATGCGAGCTTTACTGCTTCTTATCTTACCTCTCTTGCACTTGGCGTCATGATTATTTCCCTGAAAGGAAGCGCGGTCGATCTGCTTCATGTGCTTTTTGGAAATATTCTTGCCGTGGATAATAATTCCCTGAAGCTAATAAATGGCATTGCCACGTTTAGCCTGCTTACTTTGGCGGTTATTTACCGGCCGCTTATTATGGAGTGCTTTGATCCCGGTTTTATGAAAGCCCAGCACGGGAAGGGCGCCATATATCACCATGTGTTCCTTATTCTTATCATATTGAATCTTGTTGCTTCTTTCCAGGCGCTTGGAACGTTAATGGCGGTTGGCATTATGGTGCTGCCAGCCATCTCGGCAAAATTCTGGACCAAAAGCATAGACATGGCCATATTCCTAAGCATTATTTCAGGTGTCACGATATCGTGCCTGGGGCTTCTGATATCCTATCATTACAATCTTCCTTCCGGACCCGCGATAGTGCTTACGGCAAGCGTATGGTATGTAATATCCGTATTTGCCGGATATACGGATGGAATCATCATACGATTCTTCCCGCGCAAACATTTCCACTGAATATATGAAACGTCTTTTATTAACATTAGTTGCCCTGCTCACTCTTATTCCTTTCTCATCCTATGCTGATGGCAGGCTGAGAGCGGTCGCCAGCTTCAGTATTATAGGCGACATGGTAAAGCAGGTAGCTGGGGATAATATTGACTTAAAAGTGCTGGTGGGATCAAACGGTGACGTGCATGAATACGAACCGACTCCTGCAGACGCAAAGCTGCTGGCGAATGCGGATATAGTATTTATCAACGGTCTCGGCCTTGAAGGATGGATGGAAAGGCTGATTAGTTCTTCAAATTATAAAGGATCGGTCATCGTGGTCACTAAGGGGGTGACAACATTGAAATCCGGTATGCATGATGATCCGCACGCATGGCAGGACATAGCGAACGCCAGAATATACGTACAAAATATAAGAGATGCGCTCGTGAAAGCCGATAAAGCGCATGTGCCTGAATATAAATCCAATGCTGCAGCGTATATTAAAAAACTAGACGCCCTTGATGCATGGGCAATAAAAGAAATATCACAAATCACGCCGGACAGGCGCAAGGTCATCAGCCAGCATGATTCATTTCAGTATTTTACGGCAAGGTACGGAGTAAAATTTATTGCGCCAATGGGTATCAGCACGGAAAGCCAGGCATCCGCTGCTGATATGGCGCGTATCATTGATCAAATCCGCGCGCAGCATATTACCGCTATTTTTCTGGAAAACATGTCAGACGCGCATATTATAAAACAACTTGAAAGCGATACAGGAATACGCGTAGGCGGCACGCTTTATTCTGACGCACTTTCAGAGCCAAACGGCCCCGCTCCGGACTATATCGCCATGTTCCGCCATAATATTATGGCAATAGTGGCCGCATTGCAGCCGAATCTTAAGCGATAATATCCGGGTAGATAGCATCCTGCAGCTTTGTAATTTCATCACGCAGGGAAAGCTTTTCTTTTTTTAATCGGTGCAAGCTGAACTCATCTTTAAATTTTTCAGCATTCAGCTTGTCTATCATGGCATCAAGTTCCTGATGCCGAAGCGTAAGCGCCTCAAGCTTCTTTATCTGTGCAAGTTCTTCTTCCATTCGCTCGAGCCTTAAAAGGAAAATATTAAATAAATGAGGGGTTATTATAGCAAAAAAAACATATTATGCACATGATTTTTATAGATCATCTTAATGCATTACTTATGGGGCGTTTAGGGACTGTATTAATGTCATAATTAATAAACGACATTAATAGTTGAAATCCCACGATTATGGGCAACGCCGCCACCATGACCGTTCCGGCGGTTGCCGGCTGGCTGGTGCTGATACTGGTCTCCCAGTGCGCCAATCCGTATAGGGTGCCGAAAAGAGCAAGCACCAAGCCAATCGCCAACTGCAGCGATGCGAGAGAAAAATTCCTGAGATAATAATTATATCCGATTCTCTTGATAAGATTATGAATATTTCCTTTAAGGAAAGGCCATATATTCCGTGATATAATCAGGCTGCTTTCTTCATCGTTATATTGTGCATCTATGGGGATATCGATAACTACCGCCCGGATAATATTCAGCCTGAATAACATATCCGATTCAAAGAAATATCTTTTGCTTATCCTATCCAATGGAATCTTTTTAAGCACAGGCACGCTGATGGCAGTGAAACCGTTGGTGGGATCGAAAATATCCCAATATCCGGAAGAAAGTTTGGTTATCAGGGAAAGTATGGCATTACCGATAAGCCTTATCCTCGGCATCCTGTTCAGAAAATAAGGATTATAGAAACGGTTTCCTTTCGTATAATCCGCGTTGCCGGAGGCAATAGGATCAATAAAATGTTTTATCTGCGCGCAGTCCATCTGGCCGTCACCGTCTATTTTAATCACGATATCAAAATTATCCTGTATGGCTTTTTGGTAACCGGACATAACAGCGCCACCCACGCCGAGATTCTCCGTATGATATATGACTTCTATGCGGGGATCACGGCATTGTGCGCAGACATAATCTCCGCTTTTCTCCGGGCACGCATCGTCTACCACGAATATTTTGCTCACCTCATCGCCAATACCAGCAATAACGTCAAGAATATATTTCCTGACGCGGAAGCACGGTATGACGACAGCTACTCTGTTCATATCAATAGTAATTCAGGTATATTCGCACTAGCGATGCACTTAACCCTAAAAAAGCCAATAAAGCAATATAAGAGGCTGCTTTTTGTGAAGTCACTTCCTTTGAAGGTTTCAGAAAGAATGTTATCAGCGGTAGTAGAGGATAAAAATAACGTCCCTGAAAACCCTGAATTTCTGGCGCTTTAAGCCCTGTCCATTGGATGTATAGTATAGTGAAGGAAATGACAGTGATTCCGGCGAAAGCCGCTAGCGCTATCAGGCGGGCTGTTTTTCCGTAATCTATGTTAATTTCCCTATCACAGCTTATTCCCTTAACCATGAAGTATATCAGCAGGATGGTTACCGGAAGCGGCATGAAATACCCCGGACCTACATCGTTAACGATGCTTGTAAAAGCCAATGGCAATGTAAAGGTAAAGAACAGCGTCCGTAATAAGATTTTCGTATATTCAAAGGGGTGGTGCAGAATAAAAGCCGACTGCATATCCGGGTTAACATCCCCTCCCCAGGTGTGATAACGTATCCCGGCAAAGTAAGTCTGCTTCATTACCACCATCCATGCTACGCTTGCCAGCATTCCTGGCAATATAATGATTGCCAGCGAGATTATGCGCGAAACAGGGGATGAAAATCGGTTTCCCGGTATCGCAAATGCAAGTAAGGATAATAACAGATATGCGCTTTTGGATTGCGCCAGAATAAATGAAAGGATAGCGATAACGGCAATATTTCTGTCAGATATTTTCTCATTGCCGGCTATTTCACGAAACAATATCGCCAGAAAAAGAAACGCCAGCCCAATGGTAAATGCATCCGCATTTATATAGCTGCGGTAGAATGTAACCGTTGGCAGCAGCGCAATCAGGCATAAAAAATACTTATGCGATGGCATGCGTTTTATTGCCATATATGTTAAGCTAATGCCAGCGGCAAGTCCGGCAAAACGCGCCAGGTATAACAGGCCAAGGGGAGAGCAATGCGCTTCCGAAGCCAGCATAAAAAGAATAACTTGCGGCAGATAGGAAAAAGGGTGATGGATAGTTGCAGGATTCGGTTCCATAACCGCCAGTTCGCCGGTGTCGAGCAGCATCGAATGTACCTTGTGCCATTCTGCGGCTGAATAATGGAACGGGGGCTCAAGCCCGGAATGGAAGAAATCCAGGCCAGACTGGATAAAGCTCACAATTCCGGATGGCACCATCACCGGCTTATTCAGTAGCTGGAAATAGGCAATACTGGCTATCCGGTGATAGTGAAATCCCTCATCCCCTCCGCCAAGCGGGGGGATCAATAAGGCCAGTATCAGACCATAGGGAACAGCGAATAAAAGAAATAATAACTCAGGATGTGAAGCAATGTATCGCCATTTTTCTCTCATTATATCTTACCATAGAGTTCTTCGGCGCGTTTTTCAAAAGCATTCACCATTTTCTGCGATGCCTTGCCGAAAAGGAGGCCGATGATAGAATCAAGTATAAGCGAACGGAACTTAAATGAAAGCGTCAGCGAAACTTCCGTGCTGTTTTCATTGACAGGAACGAACCTCCAGTGATTTTCCAGATTCTCGAACGGGCCACGGACCAGTCTGACATCAATATAGCCGTCATCGTTGTGACTGGCAGGCCGTTTGAAGGTTACTTCCGACACATAGCTTTCCGTAATATGCTTGAAACTGATGATAAGCTCAGCCAGCACTCTTTTTTCTTCCTTTTCAAGTATGCGTGCGGCCCTGCACCACGGCAGGAATTTGGGATAGCTCTCAATATCCACCACCAGGTCAAATAATTTCTGCGCCGGGTAAGGCAATATACGTTTGTCGTAGTAATTATGCATGGTAAGTATTATCTGTAACGTATTGCACTTTTTTATAAATAATTATTATCCATCATCAATTAAATAAATTTATCGCTATGGACGATCCGATCAAGCTTTTTTCTCTGTGGTTCGAGGAAGCAAAGAATAATCCAGCCATTCCGGACCCTACTGTCATGACACTTGCCACTGCGGACAACAAGGGAATGCCTTCAGCACGTGTCGTGCTGCTTAAGGGGTATGATGAGCGTGGATTTGTGTTTTATACAAATATGGAGAGCAGGAAATCAGTGGAACTAGCTCAGAATCCATATGCTGCCTTGAATATCTTCTGGCAACCGCTTGGAAAACAGATACGCATTGAGGGAACAGCCCGGAAAGTCACTGATGCGGAAGCAGATGATTATTTTAATAGCCGTCCCCTGATAAGCCGGATAGGCGCGCTCCTTTCAAAGCAATCTCAACCGATTGATTCCTATGAAGGATTCATGAAAAAAATCGAAGATGCCATGCAAACCTATTCGGACGCGGATCCGCCCAAGCGCCCACCATACTGGTCGGGATGGCGTGTTGTACCAGATACAATGGAATTCTGGGTTGAAGGCAAGTTCCGCCTGCACAAGCGTAAATTATATACACGCGAAGGCAATGGCTGGAAAGTGGAAAGGCTTTACCCTTAAAGCTTGTCTTCGATTCCACCAGCCGATATCTGGTTTATTCCCTTGTGTTTTGCAATATAAAGTTCGGCATCGGCAAGCTTATAGAATTCGCTGGCAGGAGTGCTGTTATTATCCCGGTTTATGCCGGCAAGCCCGATAGAAATATCGCATGAGCTTTTGCCGTCCTGTGAATTAGCAAAAAAATTATGGGAAGTAATGGTCTTAATCAACCTTCTTGCTGCATAGACTGCTCCATTTACCGGAGTTTCCGGCATAATCACTCCAAAATTTTCTTCGTCGATACGCGCGACAATATCAATTTCCCTCAGGCGGTTACGGATTAGTTTTGCAATGATGGTAATAATATCATCCGCCATTTTTTGATCATAGGTGCTTTTTATTTTTGCCAAATCATTAATGTTAATTAACATTAATGCTATCTCTTCTTTCGTGCGGCGGCTGCGGTTGATCTCTTCCTCGAGCCGTATCCAGAAGGAGCGCATGTTGGCAAGCCCGGTCAGTTTATCGGTATAATCCTGACGGGTCATTTCGCTGCGTATTTTCTGCTCGATGCTGACCCGGTCGGTGATATCGCGAAGCGACCCCGTTGAACCTATAATCCCTCCCTCACCGTCGAACCACGGGTGCGAGATATCGGAAACCCATATCTTGCGCCCGTCCTTAGTCTTCATAAGGTAGTCCGCCTGCCATTTCTGTACCTCGCCGCGCTTGCGGTTTTCTTCGAGCGGTTCATAGGAATCGACCACCTGCATGCCGTTGCTGACTACGCGTGTTTCAAGGATAAGAGAACGCATGTTTATCTGCATGAGTTCCGAAACCGAATATCCCAGCAGGTTGATCACGGCGGGGCTGATATAATCGTACTGCATGGTGTCATACCGGAGGCGGTACACTGTATCACTGGAACAGGTGGTTAGCAGTTCAACCTCGGCTTTAAGTTTTCCTGTGGCGGAAAGCTTGCTGAAGGCAGTGGACAGGGCTTTAATAGTTTTCTCGGACATAAATATGCAGATTATATAACAAATTAGCTCAAATCATTTTAGCCGGATTAGGCAATATAATTACTTTTCTGACAGTAACTTAATAAATAATTAACACAAGTGTTTTAAGATGATCGATCCAGGTCGAAACAAGGTCTCATATTTTAGGAAGAGATATATGCCAGATACACCAACAGAATTAGGAGGCGCTGCAGATCGGGATGACAGGCAAGCATTTCTCAATACATTCTTTAGGCTTCCAACCACAAGGCAGGAAAAGCTTAGAGAATTGGCTGAAACTGCATTTAGAGCGCTCCTTGAGTCGACGGGAATGTGGGAAGAACAGTCTTTGAGTGCGTATCAGCCACAAAAGCAGAGTCCAGAAGAAGCGGCGGGAACAGTATATAATGCGTTAAGGCTAGGCAATAAAGAAAGTCAGCAACTAGCCAGAGAGCTTAGAGAAGAGATAGATAGATTAACACAGATGCAAGGGATTACAGCAGCATTTATTGAAACATATAATGAGGCAATCCCTAAAAAAAGAAAAGAAATGAGGGCGGCGGCAATAGAAAAACTTACAAGCGACCGCAGCAAAATAAGTATAGAAGATGGATTATTGATAGAAGCAATACGATTTCATGAACAGCAAGAGGAGAGAGAAAGGGATGAGCGTGGAGAAAAAAATCCCTTTAAGGATAAGGAAGTATCAGATCGGATTCGTGCCGGACTTGCTCTTGCAGTAGAGCTTCTTCAAGTATCTGGGATGCGAGAGATATTTATCGACGAGTATATGGCCGATATACGGAGACATGCACCAAGGCTTATGCAAGAGGATCCAAGTTTATTTACTCCGGGTGATCTAGAAGTCAATAGAGCAATGGCTCAATTCCTTACTCATGTAACGGGAGTAGTTGTAGTTAACGATAATAATAGAGATGATACAGTAGATGGAAAAGGCCGAGTCGAAGAAACGATAGCTGCACCACTGAAAACTCCTATAGAAGGACGAAAAGCCGACCTGCCTGCTCCCCAAAAAACTCTTCCAACACTATAATAATTGTATTTCTTACACTTGACCAAATCCCCTGCCTCAGGCTACTTATAACCCCATGAAAGATAGAGTTTACCTGTATGATTCCACTTTGCGTGACGGGGCGCAGGCAAGGGGGGTGGATTTTACTGTTGCAGACAAGCAGGCCATAGCGCGTGAGCTGGACAAGCTCGGCATCGACTATATAGAAGGCGGGTGGCCGGGCGCGAATCCCAATGACGATATGTTCTTCGCCTCTGCGCCCAAGCTGAAACATGCAAGGCTCACGGCATTCGGCATGACCCGGCGGGCAGGAAGAAGCGCAGAAAACGACCCGGCGCTTGTCGCCTTATTTGATAGCAATACTACGAGCATCTGTATAGTGGGCAAGGCATGGGACAGGCAGGTTGAAAAAGCCCTTGGCATCTCCAAGAATGAGAACATCCGGATGGTAAGCGAGAGCATAGCGCTTATCGCTAAGAGGAAACGTGAAGCGTTGTTTGACGCTGAACATTTCTTTGACGGCTATAAATCCAATCCCGAATTTGCACTTCATGTAATAAAATCCGCTCATGATTCCGGATGCCGGTGGATAGTGCTTTGCGATACCAACGGAGGTTCCTTGCCGCATGAAATTGAGCGTATAGTTTCAGAAGTAACAAAGTTCATTCCTGGAAAACATCTGGGTATTCATTGCCATAATGACACCGAAAATGCGGTGGCTAATTCATTGGCTGCCGTGCGTGCCGGGGTCAGGCAGGTGCAGGGCACTATCAACGGCATAGGCGAGCGCTGTGGCAATGCCAATCTCATCAGCATCATTCCCAACCTCATGCTAAAAATGGGATATGAGACAGGTATTGCAAAGGAAAAACTGTCGTATCTCACCGAAGTGTCGCATCTTATAGATGAGCGTCTGAACCGTACCCCCAATCAGCATGCCGCTTATGTGGGCGGTGCGGCATTCGCCCATAAGGGCGGGTTGCATGTGTCAGCGATGGCTAGGGACAGCAGCAGCTATGAACATATCGATCCGGCCATAGTCGGCAATAAACGCACTATCCTGGTTTCGGATAAGGCAGGCAGGTCGAACATCATGGAACGCCTTGCGGGCATGGGAATAAAGCTCTTGCCGGATCATCCGGGAATTGCGAAACTGGTCGGCGAGGTGAAACACCGCGAGACACAAGGCTATGCCTATGAAGGAGCGGAAGCAAGTTTTGAATTGCTCGTGCGCCGCCAGCTTGAGCAGGTATCCGAATTTTTCAATATCCAGAAATTCCGCGTGCTTGATGAGCGGCGCTGGAATGCAAAGGGACATCTTGTCATGGTTTCCGAAGCGACGATCAAGCTTACCATTGACGGCGAGGAAATCATGACGGTAGCCGAAGGAAACGGCCCGGTAAACGCGCTGGATACCGCTTTGCGCAAAGCGCTGATCCGGCACTATCCGAAAGTAAAAGACATTATACTTACTGACTATAAAGTCAGGATACTTACGCCGCAGGAAGGCACCAAAGCGCTTACCCGCGTCATGATCGAAAGCCGTGACGGCAAAGGCAAAATATGCAACACGATAGGCGTCTCGCCAAATATTATCGATGCATCGTTTGATGCCCTGAACGACGCCATCACTTATAGATTAGTGGCAAGTTGCAAGTAGTACATTGCAAACGGATTATGGATATTGGCAACTCACATAACAGTTTATTACCCGTAACTTGCAACCTGCAACTTGCAACTCCGGTAATCATACTCGTTAATACCCAGCTTCCTGAGAACATAGGTGCTGCCGCCCGCGCCATGAAGAATTTTGGACTAAGTGAGCTGCGCCTCGTCGCGCCACGCGAACCATTTCCCAATAAGCGTGCATATGATTTAGCCGGACATGCCCCGGAAATTCTGGACAACGCGAAACTATTCCAGACAACGCGTGAAGCAGTTGCCGACATGAAAAAGGTATATGCTGCCACTGCGCGTTCACGTGAGATGGTAAAGGCCGTCTATACGCCTGCCGAATCCTCCGGGCTTATAGCAAAGGAAAAGGTTCCCGCCGGTATTCTTTTTGGGCCTGAACGCACGGGACTTACCAACGAGGATGTCACTATTGCGGACAGCGTCATTACCATTCCCACTGCGAATGAATTTACCTCGCTTAATGTCGCGCAATCGGTCGTGGTGATAGCCTATCAACTGTTTCAGAGTACCTGTAATTTGGAGCATGCAACGGGCAATTTGATTCACAAAAGCGAATTCGCCAGCAAGGAGGAATTGCAGAATTTCTTCAATCATCTGGAACGCAGGCTCGACGAGGTGGATTTCTGGAAAGTGGCGGAAAAGAAGCCTAAAATGTGGCTGAACCTACAGAATATATTTACCCGCGCCAGCCTTACAGAGCAGGAAATACGCACGCTTCACGGCGTTCTGGCTGCCCTTAAATGAAGCTGTAATAAAACTGTAACTTTTAATTTCCAGGCTGCCATGCGATAATAAATACAATAATTTTATGGAAAATAATTCTGATAATAATGATAAAAGAAGCGTCTCCAAATCCATAGTCAGTGGTGCAGTAATAGGAGCAGCTTTATGGCCAGCCATCCGTATTGTTTTTGACGCATTTTCCAATCACAAGTCTCTAACCAGGGGAAACAGATTAAGGATTTTATCCTCAGAAGCGTTCATGGGAGCGGCATTCAATGGCGCGCTGAACGGCGCTATAACCTGGTTCCAGAACAAAGCTTCCCGGCATGTTGATAAGGTTCAGGAAGAACGGCAATTGCTTATTGAAAACGATAGGCAGATATAATCTCTAAACAAGCGCTACCAGATCTTCAACTGCCTTGCGCGTGCCTTTCAGTTTAGTCTCATCATCCACAAATTCCTGTGAGATAAATAATTTGTGATCTGGACGGACTTTCGCTTTATCCGCATTCCTGGCAATGTAGGCAAGCAGCTTTTCCGGATTGGCAAATGTATTGTTCCTGAAAGCAATGAGAAGGCCTTTAGGACCAGCATCAATACGTTCTACATTGGTTATGCGGCAAAGCTGTTTGATGCGCATGATGGCAAGCAGGTGTTCGACTTCATCCGGAAGCTTGCCAAACCTGTCAACCAGTTCAGCCGCAAAGGAATGGATTGCGCCTTCGTCAACAAGATTGGCTGCGCGGCGGTATAGCCCAAGCCGGGTTTCCAGATCCTGTACATAATTTTCGGGTATAAGAACAGTCATACCAAGATTAATCTGCGGACTCCATTCCTCCGTTGTGGCTATAACCTTTTCACCTTTCCGCTGTGCTTTTACGGAAGCGACCGCTTCTTCCAGCATCTGCTGGTAGAGTTCAATACCCACTTCACGTATATGCCCAGACTGCTCCTCGCCAACAAGATTGCCGAACCCGCGTATATCCATATCGTGGCTGGCGAGTGTAAAGCCCGCTCCCAGGCTATCAAGCGTCTGCATGACTTCCAGCCTGCGGGTTGCCGCACGTGACAGCTTCTTATTATGCGGGAGCGTGTAATAGGCATAAGCGCGTGTCTTACTGCGCCCGACCCGCCCGCGCAACTGGTAAAGCTGCGACAGGCCAAACATTTCAGCGCGGTCGACTACAATTGTGTTAGCGGTTGGTATATCGAGACCAGACTCCACAATAGTAGTGGAAAGCAGCAGATCATAAGCTCCGTCATAAAACTTGTTCATGATGCCATCAAGTTCGGAGGCAGGCATCTGGCCGTTGGCAGTCGCAATGCGGATTTCCGGAACGAGTTCATGCAGCATGCTTTGTAATTCGGCCATATATTTGATACGCGGTGTGACATAAAATATTCTGCCGCCGCGATGGTATTCGCGCAGTATCGCCTCCCGCAGCACCACCGGATCAAACGGCATGACGAAAGTGCGCACGGCAAGCCTGTCTACCGGCGGAGTGGCGATGATACTGAGTTCCCGTATACCGGAAAGCGCCATTTGCAGCGTGCGTGGAATAGGAGTAGCCGACAAGGTAATAACATGAATGTCATTGCGTAAAGATTTCAGCTTTTCCTTTTGTGCTACACCGAAATGTTGCTCTTCATCAATGATAAGCATGCCAAGATTCTTGAAATTTATATTCTTTCCAAGCAGCGCATGCGTGCCAATGACTATATCAACGGCACCGTTCGCAATCCCTTCCAGCGTTTTCTTATTTTCCTTCGCCGCAGTGAGGCGTGAGATATGGCGTATAGTATAGGGCAGGCCGAAGAAACGCTCGCTGAAGGTGTGATAATGCTGGCGGCAGAGCAGTGTAGTGGGACATATGATGGCCACCTGTACCTTTCCACGTTCATTGTGAGCGCTGGCCGCAACAAATGCCGCACGCAGCGCAACTTCCGTTTTCCCAAATCCCACATCGCCGCATACCAGCCTGTCCGTCGGTTTTCCGGATGCAATGTCATTCAATACTTCTTCTATGGCCTTCGCCTGATCTTCCGTTTCCGAATAAGGGAAGCGCGCACAAAATTCATCATATAATCCTTGCGGCGTCTCAAATGGCGGCGCTACTCCTACCTCACGCGCTGCTGCAGTACGCAACAATTCTTCTGCGGCAATCGTAATCCGTTCTTTCAGTCTGGCCTTACGCGTCTGCCATGCAATGCTGCCGAGTTTATCTAGTTTTGCGCCTTCTTCCTCGCTTCCATAACGGGAGATGACGTCAATATTCTCAACCGGGATAAATAGCTTATCATCGCCTTCATATATAATCTTGAGGCAATCATGCTGTGCGCCTAATACATTAAGCGTAAGCAGTCCTTCAAATCGTCCTATACCATGCTCACGGTGGACAACCAGTTCTCCCGGCATAAAGCTTGCTGCTTCGTCCAGGAAGTTTTCAGCTTTCCTTTTTTTAGGTGCTGTGCGGATGATGCGTTCACCGAATAAATCCTGTTCGCTGATAACGACTATGTCGTCTGCTCCAAAGCCACGTTCAATGGCAACTACAGCAAGGCCGACAGTCTTACCGCTTATGTTCTTAATTTCCCCTACCGCTTCTATGCGCAGTGGGTGCATGTTATGTTCATGCAGCATGGCTGCAATCCGCTCGCGGCTCCCCTGGGAGTAACATGTGATAAGCGTGCTGCGTCCCCGGCTGCGCTCAGCGGCTACATAATGCCGTAAATCATCAAACAGAGCTTCACCGCTCAGCTTGCCGCTGGAAAAATTCTTTCCCTGGCGGTAATTGAGATTTGTCTTGGCTTCGCTAGATACAAACGGATTAAGCGTTATTGTGGCATGTTTATTTAACTGTTCGTGCCAGCCGCTACTATCAAGGTATAAGGCGTTTGGCGCAAGAGCAGGGTAGGGCGTAGCACCATAATGCTTGTTTCTGTCATGCGTTTTTCTTGCCGTATAATATTCTTCTATCAGCTCAAGGCGCTCCTTGCATGCCATTTCAGCCTGATGCGCAAGTACGACTAACGCATTCCCGGTATAGTCAAACAGGCTATCAAGGAATTCATAAAACAGCGGAAGTAGATGCTCCATTCCGACAGAGGCACGTCCCTCGGACACAGCTTCATAGGTAATGTCTTCCTTGGTAACGGCGCCGAAGGCCTTGCGGTAATTTTCGCGGAAGGCGTTTATGGTTCCGCCGTTAAAAATAACCTCGCTGGCAGGATATAAAGTAGCTTCATTTATATTGCCCTTGCTGATCTGGGTTATGGGATCGAACAGGCGTATGGTTTCTATAATGTTGCCGAATGTATCAACTCTTATCCCGTCCGCCATTCCAGGGGGAATGATGTCAATAATGCTGCCGCGCACGGCAAATTCACCAGCTTCCATGGTCTTTGCCGTCCTGCGGTACCCATACTCGATCAGGAAATGGACGAGCGCATCCTGAGAAAAATCCGTACCGGTTTTAAGCTGAAAAGAAGCCTGCCTTATCAGGGATTGCGGCACAAGTTTCTGCAAGGCGGAATTGACCGTGGTCAGAATAATTCTTTTTTCTTTTGGTGAAGATACTATTTGTGACAACGCCAGCAGGCGTGCCGCCAGTACGGATGTGTTTGGGGAGGCACGGTCATAGGGCAGGCAATCCCAGGCGGGAAGAGTAATAATTTTTATGCCATGCGCAAAGAACTCCAGTCCCGCCCGGACAGTCTCCATTTCCCGATCGCCGGAAGCGATGAATAGTATGTCACGCTCAGAAGATTTAGCAATTTGTGCCAGTACATAGCTTTCCGAACCGTGCGGAACCCCGCATAACTCGCTGCTATTACTGTTAAATATTTCTTTCAAGAGCGCCATACTTTTAAGTAATTATAGGGGGATACGACAGCTATCTTAATTTGCTGAGCAACCCCGAATATTTCATGTTATCAGGCTGTGCCTTACCCGTCACCCAGTCCCATATATCCGTATCGTTCTCCGACAAGAACGACTCGAACTCATCCAGCTCGGCATCACTCATGCCTGCGAGATGCTTGGACGCAAAAGGCCCCAAAATAAGGTCGGTTTCCTTGGAGCCTCTATGAGCGCTGCGAAAGTACAGGCGCTTTATGCGGGTTTCCCTGTCTGTCATTTTCTGCCGAGCAACCTTAACCTCAAGGCATTGAGCTTGATGAAGCCTTCTGCGTCCTTCTGGTTATAAACCGTATCTTCTTCAAAGGTAACATGTTGTTGGCTATAGAGACTGAAAGGCGACTTACGCCCTGCAACCGTAACAGAACCTTTGTAAAGTTTCAGGCGCACTATCCCTGAAACATTCGTCTGCGATCTGTCAATCAGCGCCTGCAGCATTTCACGTTCCGGAGACCACCAGTAGCCATTATAAATCAGTTCGGCATAACGAGGCATGATTTCATCCTTCAGGTGAGCGGCTCCGCGATCGAGCGTAAGACTTTCCATCGCACGGTGGGCGGCTGCCAATATAGTGCCTCCCGGCGTTTCATAGACGCCGCGGGATTTCATGCCAACATAGCGATTCTCCACCAGATCAAGACGGCCTATGCCATTTTCTCCGCCAACTTTGTTAAGATATGCAAGCAACTTGGCAGGAGTCATTTTCTTGCCGTCTACTCCTACGGGATCACCATGCGTGAATTCGACCTCAATATATGTAGGAGTATCCGGGGCCTTCTCCGGCGCAACGGAACGCGTAAACATGTCTTCATGCGGTTCCTGCCAGGGGTCTTCCAGTACCTTGCCTTCATAGGAAATATGCAGAAGGTTGGCATCGGTGGAATAAGGCGCTTCGCCACGCTTATCCTTTGCGATAGGAATCTGGTGCCTTTCTGCATATTCAATAAGCTTTGTGCGTGAGTTCAGATTCCACTCACGCCACGGGGCAATAACCTTGATATCCGGTTTCAGGGCATAATAGCCGAGTTCGAAGCGCACCTGATCGTTTCCCTTGCCGGTTGCGCCATGCGCCACCGCATCGGCTCCGGTTTCAATGGCGATTTCTATCTGACGCTTGGCGATAAGCGGGCGGGCAATGGAGGTGCCAAGCAGGTACACGCCTTCATAAAACGTATTGGCGCGGAACATGGGGAAAACATAATTTTTTACGAACTCCTCGCGCAGATCTTCGACATATATTTTCGACGCCCCCATTATCTCGGCTTTTTTACGGGCAGGCTCAAGCTCTTCGCCCTGGCCAAGATCAGCGGTAAAGGTTACGATTTCGCAACCATAGGTTTCCTGCAGCCAGCGCAGTATGATGGAAGTATCAAGGCCGCCGGAATAAGCCAGCACCACTTTTTTAATTTTTTTGTTCACTCGGTTTCCTCATGTTTATAGTAGCGATAATAAAACAAACCACACCGCCCGCAAAACTGGCTGACGCCAGATGCGGCCATGCTAATACGCCAAGGTTTTCCGATATGTTAGTGATATTGTCAAAGCAAAAACTATGATTCGGAAAATGATAATATTTATCGCCCCCTTTTGTTGCACATCCTGCGAATAATGCAACCTGAAACCAAAGGATAGTTAATTGGAACAAGACCGCATAAGAAACAAGAATCTTCAATGTGATATATGCCAAACGATACCTGGTTATCCTGGTGATGCCGATTCCAAGCGCCAGGACAACCCACGGCAAAAGTATATGGAGATAAGCTGAAGGCGTATTGCCGGCGCCGCTTATAGCAATGCTTATAACGATATGGCGTAGGAAACCGGCGGCAAAAAAGCAGAATAATATAACGCCCAGCCATGCGGGATCGCCGAATTGCCTTTCCCTGAGAGTTAAGGCGAATGCGCCAAGAACAAGAAAAAGCAGGATCAGCATCGGGATGTACAATAAGGGGGGGATATGCACAAGAGACCACGTGCCGTTCCATATCCATGTTACGAGGTTGACTGCCAATCCCTCAATAAGCCCATGAAGAGTAAAATGTTTTTTGAGGCCTGCAATCAATCCTCCCTGTTCGGCAAGCATTTGTGGTTCATTGAAACCTACAATTGGAATGCCATCGAGAAGTCTGCCAATATACCACTGGCCGCCGATGACCAGTGCGGATACACAGATGATCAGGATATTGATAATATGCTGTTTCCTAACACGCAAGTCTCTGGCTTTCCATGCGTAGGCGATTAGCATCCATAATACAACACCGGCTCCAATAGGAATAAAAAACACTTTTGTAAGTAGCCCCATACCAAGAGTCAGTCCAATAAGAAGCGATAACCATTTGTTATCTCTCTCTTCTCGATAAAAATAAAAGAGGAACGCAAGGATTGCCGATATCAGCATGCACAGAGAATCATTTCCCATCCGTCCGAATTCAATAAAAAATGTTGGAAAGAGCAGGGGATATAACATAAATCCCTTTGCAACTTCATTTCTGCTTATATCGGCTGTGTGCATGGAAAGAGCAACTCCCGCAATAACGAAAAGGAATGAAACGGTGCGCAGCAGCAGAATCTGGCCTATCATCGACAAACTGTCGCTGGCTCTTTCTAATGGAGCAAGCAGAAGGTAATAGAGCGGCGCATGTATGGCCTCCCAGCTTAAATCCGTGCTTTTCATATAGGTTTGTGCAACGGATGTCCGCTGGTAATCCTGCCGGTAGTCCCTGATCTGAGCTGGATTCTGGAAAAATCGGTAATATGTCATGTTTTTGTCAAAAGGCGGCTGGAATGTCCCATATGGCATGGGTTCATTTTTGGCATAATCAGCTATCATGGCGTCTAGCGTGGTGGTGCCATATAATGGCAACTTCAGGGTAGAGGCTATTTCCCGTATGCTGGAATAATGCGAATTTTCGTCAAACCCCTCAAACGGGGGCAGAATGGCAATATACCCAAGTCCCAACAGAAAAAGACCCGACAGGTAGAATATCCAGAATGCCCTGCCTTCTTTCATTGCCAATTTAATACTGGATTAAACATGTGTGTGGTTATAAACATTAATCCATTCTATGCAACTTCAAAGCAAATCACGCATTGTAAATGCCTGGCTAATTCTATGCCTCATAGCCTTATCTGCCATTATAGTGATAGATGGCACGGTTAGGCGCTATGAGTCAGGGTTTTCCATTACGGAATGGGAACCAATAAGGAGCATGGTTCCATTGACCAGCGATACGGCCATAGAGCAGGAATTTGAAGTATATAAGCGCCTGCCGCAATTTCAGAAGAATTTTCCTAATATGGGACTGGAGGAATTTAGAACAATCTACTTTTTTGAATATATGGACTACGTTCTGGGATATGTATTCATACTATTAACAATTGTGCCGTTTTTGATATTTACCCTTGCCAAGGTATTGCACTGGAGTGATGCGCTGAAATTATGTCTCGTATTTTCCTGTGGGGGAGCGCAATATATATCCCATTATTATGTTGCAAAATATTCGCTTTTTGATGATCCTCATTTTATACCTTATCGCATCAGCCTTCAACTGGCCCTGCAATTTATATTTTTCGGCCTTATATTATGGCAGGTCCTAACCTTCACCTACCCCAGACAGGGAATTGGAGGTTTTGAACTGCCCAAACCTACACTGGCATTTAAAATACTTTCCTGTATTACGCTGGCTGCAATATTCATACAGATAACGCTGGGAGGAGCGGTAAGCGGATTACATGCCGGATTAAATTTTAATACTTTCCCGCGCATGGATATGGCATGGGTGCCTGAGGGACTATGGCCGATCCCTGAGTGGTATAAAAACCTTTTTGAGGATGCCACCACCGCACAATTCATACATCGTATGATCGCTTATGGGTTATCCCTGCTTATTCCATTATTCTGGCTGTTTGGCCGTAATAACCCGCACATAGCCCATCTGTTGCCTATCTTATTCTCTATTTTTGTCGTCGAGTTTCTGCTGGGCGTGCTGACGCTGTTATTTGCAGTGCCTATACCTATTGCATCCTTGCACCATGCCAACGCCATACTGGTTTTTGGCATAGCGGTTACAATCGTGCACCGCCTGTTCATTCCTATTAAAACCATATATTACGATATAGTAATCGGGACCATTTAACCCTAATCATCGTCATCATCAAACCCGTCGTACTGTCCTGGCCTCCATGCCTTTGACTTTGCGCGGGCTTCGTCAATTTCGGATTGGGTCATGGACCAGGCGATATCGTTTCTCAGGTTGAACGCGCGTTCATCGCCGTTGCGGGCAGCGATATCGAACCACATATAGGACAATACCTTGTCCATATAGGGACCATTACGCCCATTGCCCCCACGATAAATGAAACCAAGGGCGATCTGACCCTCAACATATCCCTGCGTGGCAGCCCGGTGATACCATTTTAATGCCTCATTGATGTCCTGCTGTACCCCGTCTCCATTTTTATATGCTTCGGCAAGGGTGTATTGTGCTTCAGGATCGCCGGATTTCGCCTTTTTATATAGGTCTGCGAGTTCTCCTGTTTTAGGAATATCATCGAATGCAAAGGTAGCTAAAGGCAGCAGCAACGAAATAAGTATGACCCATACCCTCATGTAAGGCTCCACTATTATGTTTTGAGCTTATATCCCCGTGATACCAGATTTTGCGCAAGACACCATAACATAATGTTTGTAATAGATATTACTTCTATGCCAACGATGACGGAGGCATCGGAATAATCTGTAAATGCATAACGGAATCCGTCAATCATATAAAAGAACGGGTTCAAATGGCATACTTTATACCAGAATGCCGGTAATTGCCTTATAGAATAGAATGTTCCGGAAAGAAAAGAAAGCGGCGTAACCACATAATTGGTTATGGCAGACAACTGATCAAATGATTGCGACCATATTCCGGTCAGCAGGCCAATAAGAGCAAGCATAAGGCTCGACGCTACCAGGTAGAATATCGCAAGCCCCACATGGGCTATGGAAAAAGGTATAAAGAGAAATACCGCAATGGATACGACGATTCCAACCAGAACACCACGCGTCACACCGCCCATAACCAGGCCTATGGTAATTTCCGTACCCGTAAAGGGAGGCATGAGCAAGTCTATGATAACTCCCTGGATCTTAGAGAGCATAAGTGAAGAAGACGTATTCGCAAAGGCATTCTGCACTATGGCCATCATGATCAGGCCCGGCGCAATGAAATGCTTATAAGGAGTTCCTTCAACTACGCGATGCGCATCCCCTCCGATGGACAGGGTCAGAATAGCAAGAAATAACAACGTCGTCACCACCGGCGCAAGTAATGTCTGGTTTATGACCTTCAAAAATCTCCATACTTCGCGTTTATATAATGTCCAGAGACCAAGCCAGTTCACATCACACATACGGTTTATCTTTTACTCACAAAAAATTGCTTCAGCAGACTTGCACATATACTTTCTTCCATACCACCTACAACTTCCGGTTTATGATGGCAAGTGGACTGGTGAAAAATCCTTGGGCCATTCTCAACTCCTCCGCCTTTAGCGTCGTAGGCGCCAAAATACAACCTTCTTATCCGTGCAAAGGATATGGCCTGGGCGCACATGGGGCAAGGTTCAAGCGTGACGTACATGTCGCAGTTGGCAAGACGCGGCGTTCCCAGTTTCTCGCATGCCTGCCTTATGGCCAGAATTTCGGCATGGGCAGTAGGGTCTTTACGGGTTTCCGTAAGGTTATAAGCGGAAGCGAGGATTTCTTTCGTTACCGCATTGATTATTATAGCGCCTACAGGCACTTCCCCTTGTTTTTCTGCCTGCGCGGCCTGATCTATTGCCATTATCATCGGCTTTTCTCTTTGTATTTCAGCGCCCATTGTCATGAAATCTTCATATTTTGTCTGTTCTAATGTCCCCCTATATACGATAAAATAACAAAAAAGCTAAATAATTGCTTGTTATGAATGTGCAAAACCAGGTAACCGGCCCTGCTGTCAAAGATAATGAGGAGAATCTGCCTCCCGGTCATGTGAATTCTGTTATCTACGCTGCCGGCGATTCACGGGTTAAAGGCCTTTTATGGGGAGTGATAGCATCCGTGATAGGTTTTGCCGGGATTACGCTTGGATTAAAAAACAAAAATACTGCCCAGATCACTCATAAAATAGCCCAGGCTATTACCTGGCCTGAGTTCAAGTTCAAGGAAATAGCCAGCCGGTTGACAAAAAGGCCGCCACCGGCGGTGAATACTGGCGAGCATGCAGGTATCTACGCGGCAGGCGCTTTAGGCTTTATAGTTAATCACCTCGCGCAGATTCCCTATTTTGAAGCGGCGCGTCGCAAGATTGTCAAAATCAATGCGAGGAATGAGGTGATACATGCTGAAAATGTCCGTCTTAAAGAAGAAAATTGCCAACTTAAAGGAACTATCAGAGCTAACAGCAGCTCTACCGGGACCATCCCCGCTACGGCTTCTTCAGAAAAAACGCAGGCTGCCGCTTTCAGCAAAAATATAACGCCCAAAACATCCGAAGGGTTTCGCCAAAGCGTGGTTGATTCACAAAATAATGCCAAGGAAACAGGGCAACCCACCGTATAGCCCGGTTATAATCATACGTTAATGACCAGACCGTCATAAGCCGGAAATACGCTTTCCGGCAGTTCTTCGATAAGCTTGTCATAATCCAGATCATGGTTCATGTGTGTCAGGTATGCGCGTTTTGGTTTTATCTGCCTGATCCATTCCAGAGTCATGTCCAGATGAGCATGGGTGGGGGCAGGGGTATAACGCAGGCAGTCTACCACCCATGTGTCAATGCCTTTGAGTATTTGCAGCGCTTCTTCTGACAGCCCGTTCGTATCTGTTGAATAGGCAAAATCGCCAAACCTCAGGCCGGTGCTCATACCGGCTCCGTGCATCTGCCGAAATGGCCTTACTTCTATGTCGCCAATGGTAAATGCCGTAGACGGCGCAATTACTTTTGGAACGAGGCATGGCCTGTACCACCCGGTCTGCAACGGCTTTGGAGGCAGGAACGTGTAAGCAAATCTTTCCTGCAGCTCACGCAGCGTTTCCTGCTCGCCGTAAATATCAAGCGGGGCATTGTTAAAATAATTAAACGAGCGCGTATCGTCGATGCCGTTGATGTGATCGGCATGCGCATGGGTATAAATGATCGCGTCCACTTTCCTGACGTTATTGCGCAGAGCCTGCATGCGCAAATCCGGAGAGGTATCGACCAGTATGCCGGTATTCCCTGACTCCACGTATATGGAAACACGGGTGCGGTTGTTTTTAGGATTGGATGATTTGCATACGGCGCAGTCACATCCCATCGTGGGTACTCCGCCGGAAGCGCCGCAGCCAAGAACAGTAATTTTCATGACATCTTTGCCTTATCAAACAGCCTGAAGAAATTCGCGGTCGTAATCTTAGCGCATTCTTCTTCCGGTATATTTTTGATTTCCGCAAGCTTTTGATTGGTATATTTTACGTAAGCCGGTTCGTTGCGTTTGCCGCGATGGGGCAGGGGCGCAAGAAAAGGAGCATCCGTCTCGATAAGCAGGCGATCAAGGGGCAGGGTTTTTACCGTATCCCTTATATCCTGTGCATTCTTAAAAGAAATGATACCCGAAAGCGAAATAAAAAGTCCCATCGCAATCGATCTTTCCGCGAGCCATTGTGAAGAAGTGAAACAATGTATAAGCCCCTTGAATGCGCCCTTCTTCATCTCGTCTTCCAGAATATTGACCGTATCTTCGTCAGCCTCGCGCGTATGCACGATTAAAGGCAGGCCGGACCTGCGCGCCGCATCGATATGGATACGAAAACTTTCCTGCTGGATTTTTCGGTCGCTGCGCTCGTAATGGTAATCTAGCCCCGTTTCGCCGATACCTATGACTTTCGGGTGCGATGTCTTGCTGAGCAGATACTCCAGATCGGCAGGTTTCTTTTCACCTGATTCGTTAGGATGAACTCCTGCCGAGCAGTAAATTCCTTCATACTTCTCAGCAATCGCCGAAACTTCATCAAACTCTTCCATCTCCGTACATATGGTCTGCATCACCTGCACGCCATTCGCACGGGCGCTCTTAATAACCTCTTCAATATCCTCTCTAAAATCAGGAAAATTCAGGTGGCAATGAGAATCGACAAGGAGCATAATTCTTCCATGAAGTGACTATAAATTAATCATTTATTTATAGTTTTGATGTTTAATGAATAAGTTAAGTAGCAGATTTGATCTGC
>CAYVTI010000019.1:30335-42399 GCA_964454545.1 uncultured Rickettsiales bacterium | reverse complement strand
ATCAGCAGCCTTCTGAAAAGCTTCTTTCTCAGAATCTGCTATACGGAGCTGTAAATAACCCTTTTTCATGCCAAAAATGTAATAACATTGTATTGACATGTCAACATAAATAATATATTTGTAATGACAATGTTATTACAAATGGAGAAGGAAATGGTAAATCGCCTATCAATCGAACGCCAAGCCCAGATTATCCATGCTCTTGTAGAGGGTAATTCTATTCGTTCTGTGGAGCGTATGACGGAAACCCACAGGGATACAATCATGCGTCTTATGGTAAAGACAGGCGAATCCTGCGCAAAGCTGATGGATAGCGAAATGCGGAATCTATCCTGCGAGCGTATTCAGGTTGATGAGATTTGGGCTTATGTTCAAAAGAAGCAGCGGCAGGTGACACTGGAAGATGACCGCTCCCGCGTGGGCGATATGTGGACATTTGTTGCCCTCGATCCTGATACGAAGATAGTTCCAACATATATGGTGGGAAAGCGTGATTTAACTACAGCCTCCGCGTTTCTCACTGATCTTTCTGAGAGGCTTACTAACCGTGTGCAACTTTCTTCCGATGGCTTACGGGCTTATGTGCAAGCTACTGAACAGGTATTTGGTGGCGATGTGGATTATGGCCAAATAGTTAAAATATACGATACTGAACCCGTTGGAGCCGGACGCTATAGTCCAACTCACGTTGTGAGGTCGGTTAGGACTGTTATTACCGGAAAGCTATCACAAGCCCATATTTCTACCAGCCTTGTAGAAAGGCAGAATTTAACCATGAGAATGAGCATGAGGCGTTTCACACGCCTCACGAACGCTTTTTCAAGGAAGGTAGAGAATTTACGCGCTGCCGTGTCTCTGCATTTTGCGCATTATAACTTTGTACGCGTTCATAAGACGCTCAGGATTACGCCAGCTATGGCGGCGGGTATTTCAGGTCGTTTGTGGACTATGGAGGATTTAGTCGCTATAAATTCAAATTAGGACACTACCGAATTCAGCGTTTAGATGATGAATTAAACCGAGTTTATAAACGCGCATTAGCGGCATTACCCGATAAGGATGAATCGGATATCCGCAAGGGCAAAGAACAACTGCAAAAATCACAAAGAGCGTGGCTTACTTACTATGAAGAACAATGTGCTTTGGAAGGCGGTTTAGAAGGTGGTTCTAATCCATGGGTAACAACCTTGCGGCAGACTGTAAAGAAAAAGAGGTGAAGTATACTGGCACGCCTGGACCATTAATTTTGTAAATCTGAACACTCCTCTAAATGGAGGAACAGCAAGTTTTGACGCATGTGAAGCCTCCGGAGGCAACTGGCGGGAAGATTACTATCCTGGTGTAGGCGCTGAAGCCTATGTATGGACAGCTACTTATATGCCTCCAGCAGGAAGCAGATAACCTACTCCCCCTGCCCCAGCGTGTAGCCTGACCTGCCGTCATACTCATAGAGATTTTCGGCTTTGACAAAGTCGATGCTTTTCCGGGCAATCTTTAACAGCAGCTCCGCCACGGCGGCATTGCTCACTGTACCTGTTCCTTTGAAACGGCAATTGAACTGATCTGTCAGGTTCATCCCCGGCACATAATCCGGCCATACCTTCAATCCCTTATTGGAAACCGTCTTCAATTCAAGGGTGGAACCACCGGCTGCGGATTGTACGTTTCCGACCAGCTCATCCACATCCCCGGACCAGTTTACAAATACATCCACGCCCACTAACGTGCGTTCCTCTATGGCATAGACAGTGGCTTTAGGTATCCTTCCGGATTTTTCCGATGCTTTATAATGCGCCGGCTTAAGTTGTTTCGGTACCTGTCCCAGATGAGCGATTACCGCTTCGGCGAATTCCTGCGTCCCCACTTTCTTCTTGCTGGTCTCATTGAAAATATCACTAGTGTGTATCCCGGATTCAAGGGTGGAAAGCCAGGCGTTGCTGACCAGATTTGCCACATCCGCCTGCCCTATATGCACCAGCATCATCACTGCCGCGTTCAAGAGGCCGGAAGGGTTAGCAATATCTTTTCCTGCAATGTCGGGAGCGGAGCCGTGAATAGCCTCGAACATGGCAAAGCTTTTTCCTACATTGGATGATCCGGCAAGGCCAACCGAACCTGAAATATCAGCGGCCACATCCGAGATGATATCGCCATACAGGTTTTCCGTCACTATGACGTCAAAGCGCTCAGGCGCAGTGGCGATACGGGCAGTTCCGATGTCAATGATATAATGTTCCTTTTCCAATTGCGGATATTCTTCGCCAATCTGGTGGAATATCTTATGAAAAAGCCCGTCCGCCATCTTCATGATATTGTCTTTCGACATGCAGGTCACTTTTCTGCGCCCGTTCTGCACGGCATATTCAAACGCGTAACGGATGATACGCTCGCTGCCGGAACGGGTGATGAGCTTTACCGAATGGATTGCATCATGGGTAAGCTGATATTCTACCCCTGCGTATAAATCCTCTTCATTCTCACGTACTATCACCAGATCCATCTTGGGATGCGCAGTCTTTACGAATGGATAATAACATATGCAGGGACGCACATTCGCGTACAACCCGAGCGTTTTGCGCATGGTGACATTGAGGCTCTTGTAACCTCCGCCCTGCGGGGTGGTGATCGGGGCCTTCAGAAGCACGTTCGTGCGCCGCAGGCTTTCCCATGCCGTAGCCGGAATGCCGCTTGTATTACCTGCTTTATACTGCTTTTCGCCTACCTCTATTGTCTCAACCGCTATGTTGGCCCCGGCTTCACGTAATATGCTCAGGGTTGCCTCCATGATTTCCGGTCCGATACCATCGCCATATGCCACTGTGACCGGCTTTGCTTCTGTCATATTATGCCCATTTATTAATCTCAACTCGCCGTACATTTAGACTTTTTGCGCGGCCAATGTCAACAAACTAACATCTTATTGTAATGGTGCTATAAATTTGGGGTTGAATTTTTGCCTCCGTACCTATAATAAGAACCCCCGCCCGGGCATTATTGGGGGATCTTCTAATGGTAGGAAAGCGGATTCTGACTCCGTCAATCTAGGTTCGAGCCCTAGTCCCCCAGCCAACATATTGTTATATATAAAACACTCGTTCTATTTTTGCTGTGTTTTCCGGGTCAGGATCTTAAGATCAGGTTTCAAGCATAGATGCACCATTAATACACCGATAAATTCTTCATCTATTTGGTTAAGTGTAAATATCCCGAGGGGGCGATTATTGGTAAATGTTCTGGAAGTTGCCAGCTGTTGCAATCATGCGGTTATCCTCAAGGGAAGTGAGATTAGCACTTGAGAAAATGGTGCCAGACAGTATATAAATTAAAATCAGTTTGTTGAGTTGATTCCATTCTGAACAGCGGTGCAATATAAGAAGCCTCTGAAACATGTTCGTAAAAATTTAAATGCAATACTCCAATCATCGCGTATCTTCTGATAAGAATCGCAGCATTAATGTAGGAAACTCTGTGAATGCCGCCGCCATTACAGTGGTTCTGGCAGCGGTGTATTTTGGTACATCGAAACTTGGCTTTACTATGGCTTCGGCAGCCGAGCAAGTGACTGTAGTGTGGCCACCGACAGGTATAGCCTTGGCGGCGATTTTGCTATTTGGTTATCGCGTCTGGCCGGGCATTGCGCTGGGCGCCTTGCTGACTAATTATACTGCAGACGAACCTTTTGCAACCGCATGCGGCATTGCACTGGGAAATACCATGGAAGCATTAGCTGGCGCATGGATGTTACATCATTTCACGGAATTTGACAACCGTATCAGCCGCCTGAGGGATGTTATGGCGCTGGTATTCCTGTCTGCCATCATGAGCGCTATGATCAGCGCTACTATCGGCGTAACAAGTTTATGCCTAGGGGGCGTACAGCCCTGGACAGCGTATAAATTTCTTTGGTCGCTGTGGTGGCTGGGAGATGCGGGTGGCGCTTTAATTGTGGCGCCTATGCTGCTGGTATGGGGTAGCAAGCCTCTCAAGCTTCCTGAGCCGGGTGTTATCTGCGAAGCGTTGATCCTGACTACGTTATTAATAAGGATTTGTGCAGGCATTTTTTATGAATCCTGGATTATAGAAGGCATAAAGGGGGAGACATTTATTTACGTAGTGTTCCCTTTTATCATCTGGGCAGCACTCCGCTTTGAACAACATGGCACGACATTTGTGACGCTGGCAACTTCCAGCATAGCAATATGGGCTACTGTGCATGGCTTCGGGCCATTTACCGGAACATCGGTAGAACAAAGTCTAATGCAGTTACAAAGTTTCATGGCCGTTGTTGCTGTAACAGGATTGTTTTTAGGAGCGGCTATCACCGAGCGAAGACTAGCAAGTGAAGCACAGGGATTACTCGCCGCCATCGTTGAATCCTCGGAAGATGCTATCATCAGCAAGACACTGGACGGTATAATTACTTCCTGGAATAAAGGTGCGCAGCGTCTGTTTGGGTACTCCGCTGTTGAAGCCATAGGACAACCTATTACACTTATCATTCCTTACGAACGGCTGGATGAAGAAGTCAACATGCAAAGCTGGCTGCATCACAGAGAACATGTCGAACATTATGAAACGGTGCGAATGGCGAAAGACGGGCACGCTCTCGATGTTTCCTTGACGATATCCCCTATTATTGGTTCCACGGGACGTATTATCGGCACTTCAAAAGTGGTACGTGACATTACACAACGCAAACAGGCGGAAGAAGCTTTAAAAGAAGCGGATCGCCGAAAGGACCAGTTTCTTGCATTGCTGTCCCATGAATTGCGTAATCCGTTGGCTACGTTACATAATGCACTGTGTATTCTACAGGCGCCCAAGGCAAATGAAACCCAGTACTCTGAAGCCCGTGACATCATAGCTAACCAGTTAGAACAAATAACGCGACTAGTGGACGATTTACTTGATGTATCTCGTATCTCTCATAGAAAACTTAAACTGCATAAGCAGCCAGTTACGCTCGCGAAAGCAGTTCATAATGCGATTGAGACTGTAAAACCATTTATAGAGGCGCGGGGGCACAGACTGATTATCAACTTGACGCAACATCCCGTGTGGCTTGAAGCTGATCTGGTCCGCTTGTCACAAATATTTACCAATTTGCTCCATAATGCCGCCAAATACACACCGCCGGGAGGAAAGATTTGGCTGGAAACAGAAGCAAAGGAAAACACTGTTGAGGTACGGATACGCGATACTGGTGTCGGCATCCCGGAAACAATGTTGTCGAATATTTTTACCCTATTTACACAGGTAGATAACTCCATAGAGTTAGCCCAGGGTGGCATGGGCATCGGACTTACATTGGTGAAGAATCTGGTGGAAATGCATGACGGCAGCGTGGAAGTACATAGCAAAGGCATAAATCAAGGCAGTGAGTTTGTGGTACGGCTATCCCAGATTGCGCCCCCACAAACTACGGATGACCATCCATCAAGA
This sequence comes from uncultured Rickettsiales bacterium, assembly GCA_964454545.1. Classification (GTDB taxonomy): domain Bacteria; phylum Pseudomonadota; class Alphaproteobacteria; order Rickettsiales; family JABCZZ01; genus JABCZZ01. The sequence goes on along the minus strand of CAYVTI010000019.1, from coordinate 36,957 downwards.
ATACAGGCATCCGATTCAAAGCTATCTACAGACAAGCTTCGTGTTCTGATAGTAGATGACAACAAGACATTGGTTAAAACATTGGGTTGGATGGTGGAGTCATTGGGGCACGAAGTGCGTCTTGCCCATAATGGAAAAGACGCATTGGATACTGCTCTGTCATTCCTGCCGCATGTAATCCTTTTAGATATAGGTCTTCCTGAAATGAGCGGTTACGATGTGTGTCTAAAATTACGTGAAGAGCCCGAACTAAAACACAGCATTATCGTCGCACAATCCGGTTGGGATCAGCCAGAACACCGTAAGCGCTCAAAAGAAGTGGGCTTCCATTATTATCTTGTGAAGCCTGCACGTCTGCATACGCTGAAAGATTTGTTTTCATCGATAATTCGCCCCCTGCAGTGATATAACACTGGTCACCAATCTTTATGAGTGTAAAATGATAGCCAATAATTCCCAGCGAAGCTGGGAGTTTGATTGGGAACCGCTCAAAGCGGTTGGGTTACTCCTTACCTGTTGAACAGGCAGAATTTCAATTGAGCAGTACCCCTCTTGCCAGGCATCATAAAAAAAGCCGGTGTTATGATACACCGGCTAAGAGACTATAGTGTATATGAATTACACAGTAACGGACTACTATGAAATAACTAAGTAAGCTGCAATTAAGCTGTGGGTATACACAGAACTTTAGGTGCAGGAACAAAATTGCAGATGGAGTCTAAACATACCATATGCTTTAAATGCCTGGATATAAATAAAGCATAAATTTAGTGGGAGGATAAATCGCTTATTTTAAAAGGCATCTCTTTATAGAGCCTGCTTTCTTCTGCATCAAGCCGCGTGGAAAGATCTCTCACAACCTCTAAGTTATTGGAATTTTCACTTTTCGCGAGTGAATCCTCAGCGTTTTCCGCTACCAGATAAGCAGCATCTCTCATATGGTTGTCCATGAAGAACCGTAACAGATGCAATTGTACCTGCGCCTCATCCAGCCCTCCGAGAGGAACCTTCCCAAGAAGCATGGAATTATACTCCTTTTCAATAATGTATTTTGAACTGCCAGGATCATCGGAAGTGATATCCAGATCTTTTTTTATCTGAACTCCGGTAAGAAGAGCCGGATGTATATCATCCATGATATATCGTTCTCCCCGAAGCATGAATAAGACCTCCTGCAAATCAGCAAATGCAGGAACGGGCAGCATGGAAAAAGGAGCAACAAGCGACGCTCGCTCCTTGCCTCCCACCATGTGGTAGGAAATGATAATGACTGGTTGGGAAACAGGCTTGCCCTGCTTCTGCGCAGTAATAGCCTTTACAAGCTCAAGCGTTTTCCTTAAAGACCCGGCATCTGCATTTTTCCTGCTATAAGCGATATGCGCAAGCGAGAGCTGTTTGACATACGCATCTGCCTCATAATGCTGTCTTGGCTGCTTGCAGCATTTATTCCTGGTTTCCTTCCCATGTTCTGCCGCTTCATCTGGCTTCTTTTCATACGATGCGCAGCCTGAAAACATCAAAGACAGTAATAAGAGAGCTACGACCCGCCCTATAGTAAATGAAAATTGCATATGCATTTACGGTATAAAAAAACGTGCAGACAATATCTAGGCCGCCTTGCCAAGTCAATGCATATGGCAGTTTGCCCTAAAAATCAATAACCTCCAGCAAAGCTGGAGGCACGAGACGCTACGCTTGACCGCCCAAGGGGCTGTTGCGGATGTATTCTCTTAATCTACCTCATCGCGGCTAACCGAGGAAAGTCATACAACCACCTATACGTCAAACATTGGGGAGTCTTCCAGCATAGCCGGAAGTTTATCGGGATTAATTATTAAGAATGAGTATAAATCCCAAAAGCACGGCACAGGCACGAAGTTACTCTTAATGAGGGATATCCATTTCTTAAGGTTCTTTAATAGAAATATTCATTAATATCAATCCGATAATTAGCCTCTTTGTTATAGAGAAATTATATTAATTCTGAATTTATGAATCGCAATGATGGTTTGATTATCATGAATACACATTCAAAATGGCTGGGCTACCTGTTTGCCTGCGCAGTCACCGCGCTGGTAATGTTCCTGCGTCTCTTTGTCGTGCAGGATATTCTGACTTCACATATACCGTTCGTATTTTTTTATATTTCTGTCACGGCAGCGGCATGGTATGGTGGCATAGGGCCGGGATTATTGGCAGTATTTCTAAGCGCCTTCCTGGTTGATTATTACTTTTTATATCCAGTACGCACCCTTTTTCCGATAACTTCTTTGAGCGCAAAAGATCAGATCAAACTTTTCTCCTTTCTGTTTGAAGGGATATTCATAAGCCTTCTCTGTGAAGAATTACACATTGTGTGCCGGAAGCTTGAGCGCAAAGCATCTATCCTGACGCAGGAAATTGCGGAACGGGAAAAACTTGCAGCAGCTTTGCTGAAAAGCGAGCAGGAATTCCATGCCATATACGATGTGGCCGCCATAGGCATCGTACAGATAGATCTGTCTACGGGCAGGTTTATCCGCATGAACCAGAAATTCTGTGATATTCTTGGCTACAAAGAGCAGGAATTATTAGGGAAGTCATTTTTAGAAATAACCCATCCTGAGGATCGCGAACGAAACTCTGCCGAATTACGGCGCATGTACAGCGGTGAATCAAAGTTCTATACAACCGAAAAGCGCTATATCCATAAGGACGGTAATTATATATGGGTGAATTTATATGTGACTGCGTTGCATGATTTATCGGACCACCCCTCACGCACGGTAAGTATTACGCTGGATATTTCCGATCGTAAGAAGGCGGAAGAAATACTTAAGAAAGCGGATCGCCGCAAAGATGAATTCATAGCGACACTGGCACATGAGCTACGCAATCCTCTCGCGGCCATCAGTAATAGCGTGCACCTGATGTCTTTAGCGCACGGAGATGATCGCGGGAATATACTGATTATGATGACTCAGCAAGTCAGTCATATGGTCCGCCTGATCGATGACCTGATGGATGTAGCGCGTATATCCCAGGGAAAAATCAGATTGAATAAAGAAAATGTCCTGCTTGCTGATGTCGTTGCCGCAGCAGTTGAAATGACCTCTGCTTCTTTTGAAGAAAAGGAGCAGGAACTGACAGTTAAAGTACCCCCGGAGCCTATCCGCATATACGGTGACGCGGTTCGCCTTACGCAGATTTGTACCAATCTTTTGACCAATGCCTCTAAATATACGGATAGGGAAGGATCTATCAGCATCGAGGCACATAAGGAGGGAAAAGAAGCATCCATAGTTGTGCGGGATAATGGCGTGGGAATTCCACAACATGTGTTGGAGCACATCTTTGATATGTTCACACAGGTCAATACTGACATGGGACGTCCCAATGGCGGGCTGGGAATCGGATTATCCATTACCAAGAACCTGATAAAGCTTCATGGAGGGAATATTGAAGCCTATAGTGAAGGAGCGGGCAAAGGCAGTGAATTTACCGTGCGGCTTCCCCTGTCTGTAGTGGATTTACACCCTCAGCCGCCACCCATTGTAGAAAAATTACCTGTTACGCATCATCATCGCGTATTGATTGTCGATGATAATGATGCCTCGGCCAAAACCATAGGATGGATGATGGAAAGCTATGGCAATGAATACAAAATTGCCTCCAATGGCAGGACTGCCATTGAACTGGCCAAGTCTTTCCTGCCGGATATTGTATTACTCGATCTCGGGTTGCCCGATATGAACGGATATGAAGTTTGCCAAAAGATGCGCAATGATCCGCTCCTGAAAAACGCGATTATTATCGCCCAGACCGGATGGGGTGGAATCCAGCACCGCCAACATTCGAAAGAAGCGGGATTTGATTACCATCTGGTAAAGCCCCTGGACATGAATGCATTAAAGCAGCTGTTTGAAACCGAACCGGCGAGATTGGCATAAAGGAGAGATCCGATTCCTCCAGATAGTGCCATTTTCGGTATACCGATCATTAATTTCCGTAAACTATTTATGAAATCCTCATATTTTTTTTTATAATATTGATATAATTAATATACGGAATATGAGATTCTCATTAATTCCAGTATCGTATATTTATTATATTCGTAAGCCTGTATGCCGACTCAACTCGAAGGCATTTTCTAAATGCCAGAAAACCAATCACATCTCCGGGATCTGGTTATTGCCTGCCTTGAATATAGTCCCAAGGCGATCTTCTTTCTTCGCCTTGCCCGCAACCGGGCATTAAAGATGGGGACGAGATGGCGTATAGTATTCTTGGAAAATACTCATCCCTCTCAGGCTCCTGATAAGACAGCTCAGGATAAAATGCATCGCATGCTTAGCCTCGCTGCAAAAATGGGAGGAGAGGTAAGGCATATAACGACAGAAAATCCGGAACAGACAACCATCAAGATTCTTGAGGAAGAGAAAAATAATATTGCTCTTCTGCTGCTGGGAGAAAAGGAAAGTCATAAATCATTATGGCTTCCTACTCCTACGGAATCGGTCATACGGCATGCGCAGAAACTTCTGATTCCCATTGAGCTGGTTCCTCTTGCTTCTAATCTGAATTATCAACGTTCCTTGCGTGAGAAATGGAGAGAATTCAGCCCACTCTCCATTATATATGGCCTGCTTGCCGTCGGCATCGCCTATATGACCGCCCTGGGCCTGCGCGAATACTTATCGCCCGCACTGTTCCGCCTGAACAGCCAGAATATCGGCTTATTATTCATGACAGCCTGCGCGTTTTCTGCCGGACGTTTCGGGCTCATATCCGGCATCATCGCATCCATTATCAGCTTCCTGATTATAAATTGTGTTCTCACAACACACTATTACGAGGTAAGCCTGAGCAGCGTGACTGATTTGCTTAACATGAGCATCTTCCTGTTTGCCGCGTTCCTTATATCCTTCTTCACCAGCCGTACACGGGACTTTGCAGAAAATGCCGCCAAGCGCGAAGTAAGCACCCAGGTTCTATTTAACCTTTACCGCATCACTGCAAACGTATCATCACGCAGACAGGCGCTGGAAAAGCTTCACGGGCATTTATCCAATACCCTGAAGATGGACATAGCGTTCTTTTTTCCCTCGCCTTCCAATCCGGAAGCCGTGGAACTGACTTACCCTTCTGAAATAGCGCTTAACGAGACAGACCGTCAGGCGCTTGAAGCATGCTGGAAGGAAATGAAGACTACCGGCCTCAGTTCGCCTTTCTACGGTAGTGCGCTATGGCGGTTTAAGCCCATGATAGCACAGGAAGGCATGATAGGGGTCATGGCAGTCAAGCCACATGCCAAGCTATATCTGGACAGCTGGTTCGGCAGCATGCTCATGACAATCGCAGATCAGGTGGCAACTATCATTGAGCATATCGATCTTACGCATGCGATGGAGACCAGCATGATAAGCGAAGAACGCGAGAAATTACGTTCCATGCTGCTTTCCAGCATTTCACACGATCTGAAGACCCCGCTTGCCTCTATCATCGGGGCTCTCAACATCTACCGCAGCCATAGCAACAAAATAGACGCGCAGAAGTGTAAATCGCTTATCGATACCGCGCTTGGGGAGGCCGAGCGCCTTAATAACTTCATAACCAATATTCTGGATATGACCCGCCTTGAAAGCAAGAAAATAGAATTCAAGTATGGCTGGCATGATCCACGCGAGATTTTATACGATGTAATGAAGCGCATGGAGAACCGCACGCGTTATCATAAAACGATCGTGCATGCCTTTAAGGATAACGTCGAAGTATATATGGATGCCATGATGACAGGGCAAGTTCTACAAAACATCCTAGACAACGCATGTAAATACACGCTTCCCGGTACCACCATAGAACTACGGCTGATAATCGATGATGAAAAAGGCTTCTTATATGAAATCCGTGATCATGGAAGCGGGATTCCACCTGAAAATATGCATAAGATATTCGACAAGTACGCACGACTCCATAGACGCGACTCGCAGGTTGCGGGCACAGGACTGGGACTTGCCATATGCAAGAGCATCATGGAAGCGCAGGGTGGTTCCATCATAGCCGCAAACCACCAGGACGGCGGCTCCATATTTACGCTGCGCATCCCAAAATGGCGTACCGCATATGACACGCGGCAATATGCGTAAGCAAAAAACTCTACACCCTAGGTTATATCGCTGCCGTTTCCAGATGCCGGTTTTCCCCTTCCGGCTGGAATATGACTTCCATGCGGTAACCGACGCCGGGTTCTGTAACAATGTAGCGTGGATTCGTTGAGTCAGGTTCGATCTTCTCGCGCAACTGCTTTATGTATACGCGCAGATACTGCATATTGTCGATATGTGCCGCTCCCCAGACTTCCTTAAGAATATTCTTATGTGTCAATATCTTGCCGCGATGTATCAGAAGATAGCGCAGCAGCTCGTATTCGCGCGGAGTAAAGACGGACTTTTCGTTATTGATGAATACTTCATGCCGCACCAGATCCATCCGGATATACCCGTTTACAAGTTCCGGTTCCCCGGCTTCCTTGGTAGCCGCCTTCCTGAGATTGGCATTGATGCGCGCCAGCAACACGTCAGGATTGAAAGGCTTGGTGACATAATCGTCTGCGCCGATTTCCAAGGCCGCTACGATCTCTTCA
>CAYVTI010000019.1:14878-30325 GCA_964454545.1 uncultured Rickettsiales bacterium | reverse complement strand
GACCACTCGCGTATGCTCGCGATGACATCCTTGCCATCTATATCGGGCAATCCAAGATCCAGAATAATCAGGTCCGGACGCACTGAGGCGGCAAGCCTCGTGCCTTCCCGGCCACTGTCACATTCAACCGTCTTGTAATCCGCCGCTTCCAGCGCAATATTGAACAATTTACGGATAGGTGGTTCATCCTCAATGATCAGTATGGAATTCCTTTTGTGATTCATATGGGTTTCATTCATGGTTGATTAATGGGATGATCAGAAAAACATCTGTCATGCGTAATTACAAGCGGAATATTAAATAATGATAGCTTTTTTAACGGAATTTATGAATAATTTATAATAGGATACCTGAGTCATCATGGCATTCTTAGATACATAAAGTTAGTTTCGAGAATGGATAAGAGTTTATATCTTTTCAGAAGGTAAAAAGAGACATTTTATGGCACAGGTATCGAGCATCAAAAATACTTCATTTCCTATCAATAACAGCAAATGGAATAATTCCGGTTATAAAGCAGGTGACTTTTACAGCGCCCAGGGTAATAGCGGAATAAGCGACTTTGCATCCATATTCTACTCCGAAGAAGTACAGGTAGGTCATAAATATGACATCAACTGCAAATGGGAACCTTTCCGCGAACAGATTTTGGCGCAATGGCCTAATCTTACCAAGGCAGAAGTAGATACAGCAGGACCAAACCGGAGTTATCTTGCGATGCTTATAAGCGCAAAATACGGGGTGGATATGCAGATAATCAAAAATTACCTGCGCAATTTTGAACGTATTCTCCCGGCAGTATAACCAACCAATCAAGTAATATACATGCTACGAAAAAGACATCCGGCATAAACTGGCGGCCGGATATCCATTTGCGCTGGCATGGTAAGGAAAAGCTGATTGCTTTGTTCCATTATACTCCTCACAACAAAAGATCCGGTCATTTTCTATAACGGCAATATATTGAATCATAATGAGTATATCATATAATAAATCGGGATAAAATTTACTAATTGTTAATTATTATTAATTATAATTGTGGACATATACCAATAGAAAATATATTTCCTATGGCTGGTCTCAAACAATTTATGTATACAATTTTGCTGGTTGCGTTTTATCAATTCGGCAACCCGGGGCTGGCGGATGATAGGGCATTATCTACGCATCAGGAGCGCGTGGATTTTGCCAGAAATTTTGCACAGGTAGTTATCAATATCATCCGCGACCCGAAGACCCCTTATATGCATAGACAGAATATCCTGCGCCGCTCATTTAGCGAATCGGTTGATATAGACTGGATCGCGAAGTTCGTGCTCGGCAGGGCCTGGAAAGAAGCGACCGATGAACAGAGAGAACGCTATGTGAGATTATATAGAAGATTCCTCACAGAATCCTATATCAAGAACTTTGCCGAGAATCCGGAGAAAGACATTTATACTATCAAGGTTGTGGGAGTATATGATTTGCCTCAGGAAAGTGACAAATTCATAGTGCATACCGACACATGGCTTACAGATAATACCGACCTCAAAGTGGACTATCTCGTCCATGAGGTGGATAGCCATTACAAAGTGCAGGACATCGCTATAGAGAACGTAAGCCTCATTATCACACACCGCGATGAATTTTCACGACTGGCCGCCACCTATGGCGTCGATGGAGTTATCAGGAAACTCGAACAGGCTCTTAACCAGGATACGCCAACTATTAACCTGTCCATGAAATAAATAGTGACAAGTCATATAAAGGCACTAATCTCTGCCTGATTTATGACAGGCAACAATCTACCCAAAGTAACTATTTATACGGATGGCGCATGTTCCGGCAATCCCGGGCCGGGCGGATGGGGCGCGGTGTTAATTTACGGGGACAAGGAAAAAGATCTTTCCGGTGGCGATCCATCCACCACCAACAACCGCATGGAGCTTACAGCAGCTATAAAAGCCCTGAGTGAGCTTAAGAAGCCCTGCCACATTGATTTATATACCGATAGCAATTATGTCCGTCAAGGCATAACCGAATGGATACATGACTGGAAAAAACGCGGCTGGAAAACTTCCGACAAAAAACCCATCAAAAACACAGATTTATGGCAAATACTGGAAGAAGCCGCCACCCGTCATGAAATCACATGGCATTGGGTCAAAGGGCATAATGGGCACCCGCTCAATGAAAGGGCCGACGCGCTTGCCAGAAGCGGAATTATAAACAAGTAATTTGATTTACTAAACTTTATTCATTATAAAATCCCCATTCAAAGGGAAAAATAATGGACAAAATACGTATCCGCGGCGGCAAGAAACTTAAAGGCATTATCCCTATCAGTGGTGCGAAGAACGCCGCCCTTCCGCTCATGACGGCAGCGCTCCTGACTGAAAAAGAACTCACGCTTTCCAATATTCCCTATCTGGCCGATATAGTGACCATGGCGAATCTCCTCGTGCAGCACGGCGCTACCCTGCATATGGAAGAAAAGTCCGGCTCCGGTTTTGGCAGAGACCTGAGTTTATGCGCCGCCAATATCAACAACTTTACCGCTTCTTACGATCTGGTGCGCACCATGCGGGCTTCCGTGCTCGTCCTTGGCCCGCTGCTCGCACGCTTCGGCCACGCAAAAGTGTCATTGCCCGGCGGCTGCGCCATCGGCACGCGTCCCATCGACCTGCACCTGAAGGCGTTTGAGCAGATGGGCGCCATGATCGAGCTTTCCGAAGGCTATATCAACGCGGCAGTCAAAGGCAGGCTGCGCGGTGCCGAGATCATGTTCGATACCGTCACTGTCACCGGCACGGAAAACATTATGATGGCGGCCTGCCTTGCCGAAGGCGAAACCATATTGCGCAACGCCGCGAGAGAACCAGAAGTTTCCGACCTGGCCCACTGCCTAGTAAAGATGGGAGCCAGGATAGACGGTATTGGCACGGACACAGTCACTATCCAGGGAATGGAGTCGCTTCATGGGGCGAAACACACCGTCATTGCCGATCGCATTGAGGCCGGTACCTATGCAGCGGCGGCAGCCATCACCGGCGGCAGTATCGAACTGAGGGGTATAAACAGCAATATCCTCGGCACCGTTGTAGAGAAATTCTCGGAAGCCGGAATCGATATTTCGGAGACGGAACACGGCATACTGGTAGCGCGCAGAAACGGCCTGCACGGCGTGGATGTAATGACGCAGCCCTACCCGGGCTTTCCTACCGACATGCAGGCGCAGATTATGGCGCTGATGACGGTGGCCGAAGGCGCGTCCATGATCACGGAAACAATTTTTGAGAATCGCTTCATGCATGTGCCGGAACTGGTACGCATGGGCGCAAAGATTAACGTGCACGGTTCATCGGCGATGGTACGCGGGGTGAAGAAACTTACCGGGGCGGAAGTGATGGCTACGGATCTCCGTGCTTCCGTATCGCTCGTTATTGCCGCGCTTGCCAGCAAAAGCGATACCATTATCAACCGCGTATACCACCTGGATCGCGGCTATGAAAGACTGGAGGAAAAACTCTCCGCATGCGGCGCAGAAATCGAGCGGATAAAATGACGGGCAGCAAAATTATACTCGCGGTGCCAAAGGGCAGAATCCTGGAAGAATTGCAGCCGTTGCTTACCCGCGCAGGCATTAGGCCGGAAAAGAAATTCTATGATGAAGGCAGCCGCAAGCTGCAATTTGACACCAATATTCCGGAACTCTCCATTATCCGCATACGCAGCTTTGACGTTGCGACTTTTGTCGCATTCGGCGCGGCGCAGATGGGCATTGCGGGAAGTGACGTATTAATGGAGTTTGATTTCCCTAATGTATATGCTCCGCTTGATCTTGGCATAGGAAAATGCCGCCTTTCCATAGCGGAAATGCCCGGAAGCGAAGGCATCCAGGATCTCGCACGTATCAGTCATATAAAAGTCGCCACGAAATACCCGCATATCACCAGCAACTACTTCGCTTCGCGCGGCGTACAGGCGGAATGCATAAAACTGTCCGGAGCCATGGAACTTGCGCCCAAGCTCGGGCTGTGCCAGCATATTGTGGATCTGGTAAGCAGCGGCGCGACGCTCAAGGCAAACGGGCTGGTCGAAATTGAAAAAATAACGGATGTCTCCTCCCGCCTGATCGTCAACCGCACCGCGTTCAAGACACGCAACGAACAGTTGAACGAATGGATAAGCAAATTCAGGGAAACATTATAAAATGGCGCATAAACTGAACAACTCGGACAAAAACTTTGTCAGGAACTTTCATGATTTCCTGCAATTGCGCAATACGGCCGAAAAAGATGTCAGCGAAACCGTCAGAGCCATCCTGGAACAAGTACGCGAAGGCGGCGATAATGCGCTGGCCTCGCTGACGGAGAAATACGACAACGTCAAACTCACTCCTGAAAAGTTACGTATCGACAAGGCAGACATCAGTAAGGCTCGCAAAGCAGCAGGCAGAAGCGTTATCTCCGCACTGAAGCATGCCGACAGGCGCATCAGGAATTACCATAAGAAACAACTGCCGAAGAACCTGAGGTATAGGGATAAAAGCGGCACTATCCTTGGATGGCGGTGGAATGCCATAGATTCCGTCGGGCTTTATGTGCCGGGCGGCACTGCATCTTATCCGAGTTCGGTACTGATGAACGCAATCCCGGCGCAGGTGGCAGGGGTAAACCGCATCGTCATGGTAGTCCCTGCCCCGAATGGCAAAATAAATCCCGCCGTGCTGGCCGCCGCTGACGTTGCGGGAATTGATGAGATTTATCCCGTCGGCGGCGCGCAGGCCATTGCAGCACTGGCGTATGGAACAAAAATGATCGCTCCGGTCAGCAAGATAGTGGGGCCGGGCAATGCCTATGTAGCGGAGGCGAAACGCCAGGTCTTCGGCAAGGTGGGCATTGACATGATCGCGGGACCTTCCGAAATACTCGTAGTGGCCGATAACAAGAACGATCCGGACTGGATAGCCGCAGATCTGCTGTCGCAGGCCGAACATGATACGAAAGCGCAGGCCGTGCTCATCACGGATGATGAAATATTCGCCGCCAAGGTCGATAAGGCGGTCACCGCGATACTCGCTCAACTGCCGCGCTATGAAATAGCGCGTTCCTCATGGAGAAATTATGGAGCGATCATTATCGTGAAGAATATGGAAGAGGCGGTAGAGATAATAGACAGGATTGCGCCGGAGCACATAGAGCTCGCCGTGGAAAAACCGGAGACACTTGCGCTCCAGATAAAGCATGCGGGAGCGATGTTCCTCGGCCGGCATACGCCGGAAGCGATAGGCGACTATATTGCCGGCCCATCGCATGTCCTGCCGACTTCAGGCACAGCGCGTTTTTCTTCCGGCCTGTCCGTATATGACTTCATGAAACGTACTTCCCTTATTGAATGCAGCGAACAGTCCATAAAGAAAATTGGCAGGGCTGCGGCGCTGCTTGCCAAGACGGAAGGATTGCAGGCGCATGAGCTGTCGCTCACTTTCAGGCTATGACCCAGTATATAACGTCGATCTCGCTTGACGAGACAAGCATAACGAAACGCACTCCGGAAATTGAGCATGAGCGCAGCGTTGCCATCAACGACATCACGGAATGGAACTATTTTTCCGTAAAGAACGACAAAGGCGAGAATATTGACGGTCCTTATGACATCAGCCTGGGCGCGACCGAAAACCGGATTACGCTTACCATCACCACTCCCGCCAGTGACACTTCAACAGTAATACCGATAGCCGTCGCACCGTTTCGTGGCCTGATACGCGACTATTTCCTCATCTGTGAAAGTTACCAGGACGCCGTGCGCAGCGGAAACTTGCCACGCATCGAGGCTATCGATATGAGCAGGCGCGGACTGCATAACGAAGGCGCGGATGAACTCACGAACCTCATGCGGGATAAAGTGTCCATGGACCATGAAACCGGTCGCCGCCTTTTTACTCTGATTTGCGCTTTGCACCTCAAGTAATTATCCGCGTCCCTTATACGGTGCAACCCCAGCATCAGGCGCCCACACACCTTCCGGCAGTTTCCCATGCTGGTAGAATATATCGATTGGAATTCCCCCGCGCGGATACCAGTAGCCGCCGATGCGCAGCCATTTAGGCTTCAATTCCTTAATCAGGCGTTTTGCGATATAGACCGTGCAGTCTTCATGGAATGCCCCATGATTGCGGAATGAATGCATGAACAGCTTCAGCGACTTGCTCTCCACAATAGATTTACCCGGCACATAATCGATGACCATATGGGCAAAATCCGGTTGCCCGGTAATCGGGCATACGGAAGTAAATTCCGGACAGGTAAACCGTATGACATAATCCACATCCGTGTGCGGATTCTTTACTGCTTCAATAACCGCTCCCTCTGGTGTGTCATATCCGCGCACCTGCTGGCCGAGTGATTTCAGTTTCTTCGTCATACTATTACCCCCTTGCTGGATCCGTCATATTGTTTTCACTAAACCCCTTATTGCGCAGCAGGCAACTGTCGCATTTTCCGCATGGCCTGCCTTGCAGCGAAGGATCATAGCAGCTTATGGTCAGGCCATAATCCACACCAAGTTCCAATCCCTTTTTAATAATCTCCGCTTTGGTCAGGCTGATAAGCGGCGTATGTATCCGTATTTTCCGGTTCGCTTCCAGCGCATAGGCGGTTGCCTTGTTGGCCATAGCCTCAAAGTTCTGGATGAATTCCGGGCGGCAGTCAGGATAGCCGCTGTAATCAAGCGCGTTCACCCCGATGAAAATATCGTATGCCTTGAGCACCTCCGCCCAGGCAAGCGCAAATGAAAGGAATATAGTGTTGCGTGCCGGGACATAGGTAACAGGTATGCCCTCACCAATTTCATTCGCAGAATCATGTTTTGGAACAGAAATATTATCGGTAAGTGCCGAACCGCCGAACAGACGCAGATCAATTTCAGCAATCTTATGTTCCTTCGCTCCAATCCTTACCGCAATTGCCTTCGCCGCATCAAGCTCTACCGCATGCCTCTGACCATAGCGGAAACTGAGGGCGTAAATCTCAAATCCTTCCGCCTTTGCAATCGCTAGCGTCGTTGCTGAGTCCAGCCCGCCGCTTAACAGCAATACGGCTTTCCTGCTCATTCTATACCTGCAATCTTATGCATCTGCAGCGACAGACGGTAACCATGAGTCATAGCCAGTTTAATGGCAAGCGCAAGATTGGCCTTGTTCTTGGCATCGTCATATTCATCCATCGGCTGAACATAGACGGGGACATCCTTCCCTTGCCCAACTTCCATAACGGATGAATAGTCCTTATTATGTGCCGATATAATGAACTTGAATGCATTCACCCGCGCCAGCAGGTCTGGCCTTACCGCGTAATAGCCGTTACCGTTATTCTTCGGTGAACAAATGATCTCCACGCCTTCCGGAAGCGTGCGGTACAACGTGCCGTTGGTTTCAATCTGCACCTTGAATTCTGCCCCTACAAGCGCCGCGCACAGCTTTCCAATCGGCTGAAGGAACGGCTCGCCACCAGTGATGACTATGAGTTTCCGATTGCCGGTTGCAAGTTGCAGGACGTGTGTAAGAATATCATCAAGCTTCATAGCTTTGAAGCTCTCAAACTCCGTATCGCAGAATGTACAGGCAAGATTGCAGCCGCCGAGGCGCACAAACACCGCAGGCCATCCGGTATATATACCCTCGCCCTGCAGCGTCGCAAAGATGGATTGGATGTTGAGCGTTAAACCATCGCCGTTTTCCGGCTTTCTTATAGGATTAGTGCCACGCATAAAAACGGAAGACGAGAAACCGTGAATACGGGAAACCAGGAAATTAGAATTCTTATTTTCTCGACTTCCCGATTTCCCGACTTCTTAATTAAAAATTACGCCGCAGCCCCTGACGCAGTTGCAGCCACTTCCGCAGCAAAATCGGTCTCCTGCTTTTCAATGCCATCACCCAGCTTGAAATGCGCGAAAGCGGTGAGCTTCACCGGAGCGCCAATTGTTTTGGCGACATCAGCAATCACCTGCGAGATTTTGGTTTTATTGTCGATGACGTAAACCTGCTCGAGCAGCACTACTTCCTCGTAATACTTGCGCACGCGGCCTTCCACCATCTTTTCAGCGATTTCCGCAGGTTTGCCGGACGCTATCGCCTGTTCCTTGAACACGGCGCGCTCGCGTGCCAGCTTTGCCGGATCAACATCGGCAACCGAAAGCGCCTCCGGCTTCGCAGCAGCGACATGCATCGCAATTTGTTTTCCGAGCGCCTCAAGTTTGGCCTTATCGCCCGAGGATTCGAGCGCAACCAGCACACCAATCTTGCCCAGACCCGGCGCAACGGCGCTATGTACGTAGCTTGCGACCACGCCGCCCGCCACTTCGAGCCTTACGCTGCGACGCAGGTTCATATTCTCGCCGATAGTGCCGATAAGCTGAGCCACCTGTTCGGCAACCACAACCCCGGTCTTGGTATCCTTGGCCTGCTTCAGCTGTTCCACATCCTTGCCATGCACAAGCGCGGTTTCAGCAATGCTCTTGGCAAGCGCCTGGAACTGGTCGTTCCTGGCAACGAAATCGGTTTCGGCATTGAGCTCAATCATCGCGCCGACATTACCCACGCTCGCTACAGCAACCAGACCTTCCGCCGCGACGCGACCGGATTTCTTGGCAGCCGACGCAAGGCCTTTCTTGCGCAGCCAGTCAACCGCATCCTGCATATTGCCCTTGGTTTCTACGAGGGCCTTCTTGCAGTCCATCATCCCTGCACCGGTGCTCTCGCGCAGTTCCTTTACAGCAGACGCTGATACTTCAGTCATAACACTACCTTTAACTTATTCGGCTTTCTTGGTTTTTGCAGTTTTATTAGAAGCTTTGGGAGCCTTGGGCTTCGCAGCGTTTTTTTCCTCGTTGGCTTCTTCCGCTTCCCCGGATTTATCTTCCTCCACGATCTTCGCCTGCTTCTTCACGACAACCGGCGCGGCCTTTTCCTGTTTCTTATTCTTTTTGTCTTTAGGCTGCTCTTCTGTCTCAGATTTTTCATGATCGGCTTTCTTCGCTTCATGCCTTGCTGGTTTCGAGAACGGCACTTCCTCGGACTCGCCCAGATCCTTTCCGGACTTGGCGAGGCTTTCCTTCAAGCCGTCAATCGCAGCGTCCGCTATGAGACGGCAATAAAGAGCAATGGCGCGGGTAGCATCGTCATTGGCCGGGATCGGATAGGTAATCATCTCCGGCGAGGAGTTGCTGTCCAGTATGCCGATGACCGGAATGCCAAGACGCGCTGCTTCTTTCACAGCCAGATCTTCCTTGTTGGTGTCAATGAGGAAAATCAAATCCGGCAATCCCCCCATGTCCTTGATACCGCCAAGGGACTTTTCCAGTTTCTCATGATCGCGGGTAAGAGCAAGCGTTTCCTTCTTGGTAAGCCCGGTTTCTTCCTGCGAGAGCAGTTCTTCTAGCTTGCGCAGGCGCTTGATGGAGGCCTGTATGGTGCCCCAGTTGGTGAGCATGCCGCCCAACCAGCGTTGGTTCACATAATACTGGCCGCAGGCTTTCGCCGCTTCCGCGACGGCATCCGCCGCCTGACGCTTGGTGCCGACAAACAGAACACGGCCATTCTTGGCTACCACTTCGCGTACCGCAACCAGCGCGCGGTGCAGAAGCGGAACCGTCTGCTGCAGGTCGATGATATGCAGGCCATTCCTGACGCCAAAGAGATACGGCGCCATTTTGGGGTTCCAGCGTTTGGTCTTGTGTCCAAAGTGCGCGCCAGCTTCAATAAGCTCGCTCATGCTAAATTTTGGCAGTGCCATAGTTATACATCCTTATTTTTCCGGTTAAACCTCAGCAAAATCAAGCACATAACTAAAGCTATGCACCGGACGGGAGTATCTTCGATAATCCCTGATCTGCCTGTGAATTCGCTGCCATTATTGACAACGGAGCGCGTGTTTAGCACGGGCTGGGAGGAAAAGCAATAGTAAATCAGGCTGTTTTGATCAGATGCCCCACAATATCCGGATTGGCCAATGTTGAAATATCTCCCAAACTGCCTGTATCCCCCTCAGCAATTTTACGTAAAATCCGGCGCATGATTTTGCCTGAGCGGGTTTTAGGCAATTCAGAGGTGAAATGAATACGGTCGGGCGTGGCAATCGGGCTGATGATCTCGCGCACCCATTTTTTGAGTTCTTTGTTCAATCCATCACTAGCCGCCACTCCGGCATTGAGCGTCACATAGGCATATATCCCCTGCCCCTTGATATCATGCGGGAAACCCACCACTGCTGCTTCCGCCACCAGCTTGTGCGCCACCAGCGCGCTCTCGATTTCCGCCGTTCCCAGACGGTGGCCGGATACGTTGATAACATCATCCACGCGGCCTGTAATCCAGTAATAGCCGTCCTTGTCACGCTTACATCCATCGCCGGTGAAATAATAGCCCTTGAAGTGGCCGAAATAAATTTGCTCGAAACGTGCGTGATCGCCATAAATGGTGCGCGCCTGTCCCGGCCACGAGTCGGCGATGCATAGCAGCCCTTCGCCTTCCCCTTCGATGATTTTGCCATTGCCGTCCAGCATCACCGGCTGCACGCCGAAAAACGGCAGGGTCGCGGAGCCGGGTTTCAAATCCGTCGCGCCCGGCAGCGGTGTAATCATATGGCCTCCGGTTTCCGTCTGCCACCAGGTGTCAATCACCGGGCAGCGTTTTTCGCCCACCACATTGTAATACCACAGCCACGCTTCCGGATTGATTGGCTCACCAACGCTCCCCAGCATGCGCAGGGACTTGCGTGAAGTGGCTTCTACAAATTCATTTCCCTCGCGCATCAGGGCGCGTATGGCAGTGGGCGCGGTGTAGAATATATTGACGTCGTGCTTATCCACCACATGCCAGAACCGTGAAGCATCCGGATAATTCGGCACGCCCTCAAACATGAGAGTCGTCGCGCCATTGCAGAGCGGCCCGTAGATGATATAGCTGTGTCCCGTCACCCAGCCAACATCCGCCGTGCACCAGTAGATTTCACCGTCATGATAATCAAACACCAGCTCATGGGTCATCGCGACATAGAGCAGGTAACCAGCCGTTGTATGCATCACGCCCTTGGGTTTCCCGGTCGAGCCGGACGTGTAGAGTATAAACAACGGATCTTCCGCATCCATCACTTCAGGAATATGGTGCGCAGAAACCTTTTTCATTTCCTCGTGATACCAGATGTCGCGCCCTTCATGCCATTTGATATGGCCGCCCGTGCGGTGCACCACCAGCACCTTGCGAATCTGCGTCATACCGGCGATTGCGGCATCTACATTGCTCTTAAGCAAAACCTTCTTGCCACCACGCACGCCTTCATCCGCCGTGATGATGAAATCGCTGTTGCAGTCTTCAATACGTCCACGCAGGGAATCGGAAGAAAAGCCGCCGAACACTACCGAATGGATCGCGCCAATCCTGGCACAGGCAAGCATAGCATAAGCCGCTTCCGGTATCATCGGCATGTAGATGGTGACACGATCGCCTTTCTTAACGCCGTTCGCCGCCAGTACATTGGCAAGCCTGCAGACATATTCATGCAGTTCCTTATAAGTGATATGCCGCGACTCCGCCGGATCATCGCCTTCCCAGATAATGGCCGTCTTATGACCGCGTTCCTTAAGGTGACGATCAATACAATTCGCGCTGGCATTGAGCGCCCCGCCCCCAAACCATTTAATGGAAACATCCGGCTGGAAGCGCGTGTTCTTCACCTTCTTCCACTTACTTATCCAGTCAAGCCTTTCCGCCTGCTTCCCCCAGAACTTATCCGGCTCAGTAACGCTCTCCCGGTACATGGCCTTATACTGCTCACGCGTAATGTGGGCTTTTTTAGCAACGGCTGAATCGATGGGGATTATTTTGTCAGACATTGTTTACTCTTAATACACTAAATTAGAATTAAGGTTGTTCTACATTATGCAATGGAAAGAATGTTGTAAATAATTATAAAAATTGAAGATTATTAATAAATATGCTATATTGGATATCACTTTTCATTTTTAGAACTTATGACCTCTCAGGCAACGAAACTTCGGGATAAGCTCGTTTCTAACAATCAGATTGGGATTACGTTGCGTGAAAAAGGAAAAGATCCCCGGTCCAATTTCGTCATCCATACTCCTATAACAAGCAGATTGTTCATGCACGGCCGCGACTTCGTCAAGCCCAACGCCGCATATGACAGCAACGGCAAGTTTATACCGGACGGCGGCACCACTTTCCCTTTTACCGAACACGCTATGAAAATGGTGGACTATTATCAGAGTTATGAGTCATTGCCTGAACGCAAGAGAAGAGAGCTTACAGACGATATCATTTCATGGGAGGCCATGGAAAAGGCAATTATAGACAGGCTCGAGGAAAAACTTCCGGGACAGGGCATAAGAAAACTATACGAAGACCTCCTTAATGACAGGAAAAAGGAACGGGAGATCATAAAACGGGATCCGGACGCCTATGCGAAACAACAAGTACAGGGGGCACGCAAAGCCATGGAGATTGCACGCAATCACAGCGCCAGTCCGGAAGTCAAAGCCTATGCGGAAACTGTATTTAAACAAGCAATTCAGAATAAGTACAAGGATGCCGCGAAGGAGCTAAGTGAGAAATCCAAAAAATCAATGTTGTTGATAGATGCCGATGGCAATATAGATTTTGATGCATACCGGGAAACCTTAAAATACTATGCCAGCAGCTATGTGGACAAGATCCCAATCCACGTGCTTCCCGAAGGTGCGGCCAAACTGTCGGAAAGAATAGGTGCCGTAAAGAAGATGGATATGCATCGTTCTAATGCCTATTACAGTGAAGCGGTGGATGAAGCCTTATCCCGGTGCTACGACAACGCAGTGCAGTCAGGAGCATTAAAGACAAAGACGGAAAAGTGCCTGGCAGCCATTGACATGCCGGATACGGCGAGAACAAGACTTGTTAAGAATATCGCGCAATATGAATATGATCCCCAGCAAGTAACGCATGTGATCACCGCCATTGAAAACGGCGCTTCGCCAGTTTCCCCCATTGAAACGCTAATAACCGAAGGGAAGGCTATTAATGTCAGGCTTCAACTCGAAGCGCTGGCAAAAAATCTATACAATCCCTATGCGGAAGAATTCATGAAAAAAGAACGGGAAATGGCTGATGAATTCATCAGCCATGTGCCTTTGCCCATACTGACGGAGGCATGCAGGGACAAAATCCCGTTCGCCATCACCCTGGGAGAGCCTGAATTAAGCGCATCAGCAAAGGAAAACATGAGTGCAGGCGGATACGTATACCAGAACAACATTCCCATCATATTGATGGATATCGGGCGTTCCGGCAATGTCAGTTTAGGAGAAATGGTGCGGCATGAACTCCGGCATTACTGGAATGTTAAGGGAAACTTTTCTGAGCGCCCTGAGATGGAAGCTGCTGCAGAAAACGATGCCAGAAGATTTTTTGCCATGCAGGAAGCAACGGCGAAAGGAGAAGTAACTCCTGAAATAACACAGCTTATTTCCGCTCTCGGCAAGGAAGCAACGCTGGAGACAGCAAAAGCCGTTCTGAACAAGGTAGAAACAGGCAATGATGCACAGCGAAACAATGCATGGCTGGACGCTTTCAGAAATACGAAAGAGGACAAAATCGGCTACACTACAAAACAACTGAAACTGGAAGAACTGTTTCCCCGGGTGGATGCCACAGCCATGTTGCTAGGTGTCGATACCACTAAAGCCATCTTTCCTGAAACCATGAAACTGTTGGAACGCTACGATGAGGAATTCATGAAGAAGTTCTCTCCCTCTCATCAATCTCAAAACAGCTGGACGGCAAAAGTGGCGCAGCAGGAAAGCTGTGATAATGCAATAAAAAGAGGAGCGTAGATTATCTTACGGATTGAACTTCTGCAGCACCCGCAGGTAAATATCCTTAAGCCTGATAATATCGTCCACTTTGACTTTCTCATCAACCGCATGCGCGGTGGATCCGGTCGTGCCGAATTCGACCACCGGGCAGATGTCCTTGATGAAGCGGGCGTCCGACGTGCCGCCGGTGGTGGAAAGTTCGGGCGTCAGCCCGGTCACTTCCTTCGCCGCTTCCACAATAAGCGCACTCAGCTTTCCCGGTGGAGTGATGAACGCTTCCCCCGATATACGCCACGCCAGTTCATAATTCGCCTTCGTCTTGTTTATCTGCGCACGCACCCATTCTTCTATGGATTTGGCATTATGCTGGTCATTGAAGCGGATGTTGAAGCTCGCCCGCGCTTCCGCCGGTATGACGTTCCCCGCCGGATTGCCTACATCCACGCTGGTTATCTCTAAATTAGACGGCGGAAAGAATTTGCTGCCGTTATCAATCTTTGTTGTTTTGAGCCGTTGCAATATTTCTATAATGCTCGTGACCGGATTATCCGCCAGTTCAGGATACGCCGCATGTCCCTGCTTGCCTATCACCGTGAGTTTGCCGTAGGCGCTGCCGCGCCTGCCTATTTTTACCATCTGGCCAAGCGTATTCGGGTTAGTCGGCTCGCCGACGATGCATGCGTCAATGACTTCGCCTTTTTCCTTAAGCCACGGCAGCATTCTCCGTGTTCCGTTTATGGCCACTCCCTCTTCATCGCCACTGATAAGCAGGCTGATGGAACCGTTAAAAGGATTTTTCAATTCGCTCACCGCCGCGACAAACGCGGCAATCGCGCCTTTCATGTCTTCCGCGCCACGTCCAATCAGGTAGCCGTCTTTTATGGTGGCGGAAAACGGCGGAACCGACCATTTGCCTTCACCTCCTGTCGGCACCACATCCACATGTCCGGCGAAACAAAGGTTGGGCTGCCTCGTCCCAAGCCTTGCATAAAGATTTTTTGTCGGCTCTCCCGGCGCTTCGGAGAAAGTGACATGATGGCAGACAAATCCTAAAGACTCCAGATGCCTGGCTAGCGCGCCCATTACGCCAGCGTCCTTAGGCGTAATGCTGGGGCAGCGGATGAGTTCCTGAGCAAAGGATATGGGATCGATCATTAAGGCACCATAAGAAAAAGTAATGCGCTCGTAATGACATGTATCGGACGTCATCTGGCACGATAATTTCTTTGGTATAACCAAATTTCCGGAAGTTACTATGAAAATCTTACTTCTTGTTACTGCCTGCGGCTTTACGAACCGGCTGCTGCTCATTTTCCTCTTCCGCCTTGTTAAGCGTTTCAAAGGGATTGAACATGGAAAAGGCCTTAGTGAATAAAGCCATATTCTGCTTGCCGATTTCTTCAAACTGCGCAAACGGTGAAAACGCAGAAGATGACTTATTACTAAAATAATCCAGCATTTTTTCCTGGTTGAGGCTGAAATTCTCCATGACCGCTTCAAGGTAAGGCGGCAGGAATTTCTGCATCTTGCCATCGTAGAAACTGATGATCGTACGGAGAAATTTCACCGGCAGCAGGCTGTAACCCTTTGACT
>CAYVTI010000019.1:0-14868 GCA_964454545.1 uncultured Rickettsiales bacterium | reverse complement strand
CCTGTTCAAATATAATCTGGGTAAGCACCTGGCGGGTCAGATCTTCCTCGGTTTTTGCATCCAGAACCACGAAATCCACGCCCTTTTTCACCATGTTACACAGGTTATCCAGCGTTATATAGCTGCTCGTGCCGGTATCATACAGGCGCCGGTTAGCGTACTTTTTAATTATAACAGCTTCGTTTTTCATAAGCTTAAACCTTTTTATAGTTGTTTTTTATAAACATAATGGTTTATTTATATCCTCTTTATTACTAATATCACTTCACATGCTGCACCGCAACACAAATGTCACAAAAAGATGAATACCAGAGACTTGCGAGTCAGTTTGTTGACATGTGGCAGAAAAACATGGCAGCGATGATGAACGACAGCGAATTTATCCGTGCCTTCCTACAAATGGTGCAAGCTTCCTCTTTTCCTGCTAAAGACAACGCTCCCTATGGCAACCACACCGCAACACAATATTCAACAGGCTCTACCCCTGCACCTGACAATGGCGCTCACACCCTTGCTGGCATCAAGGACAGCATTGCATCCCTCGATGCGCGGCTTGGCAGGCTGGAGCACGCCTTTAACCTCCTTATATCCGCCACCGCTCGCAAACCTGCAAAAGTCATGGACAAGCCTGCAAAACAATCCGCTGCTCGCAAAAGCAGTCGAAAAAGAAGCAGAAAAAAGAATAGCTGAACTGCTGAAGGGCGTCGATAATTATAACAAATCCGCTTTCACTCGTGATATAGACGAAGCCCAGGCTGTGATAGCTATAGGAAGCTCAAGGCTGTTGGACTTCGGCTCGCAAGGCAGCAAGAACCCAGCCGTATTCCTCATACCCTCATTGATTAATCGCTACTACATCATGGATCTGACGCAGAAACTCAGTTTCGCCCACTACCTGCGCAATTTCGGCCTGCATGTTTTTATCGTCGATTGGGGCTCTCCGTCCGATACCGAAAGGCACTTTAATACCGCCCTTTACGTAACGGAAATCCTGGTGCCGATGACGGAATGGATACGCACGCATACCCGAGGCAGCCTGACCTATGGCGGTTATTGCATGGGCGGCCTGCTTGCACTGGCTTTGGCCTGTATAAGGCCTGATCTCGCTGACAATCTTGCGCTTTTTGCCACGCCTTGGGATTTCTCCGTTCCTGCTTTTCCCCGTTTTACCATGAATGAAAATGAAATGGAGGCATTGCGAGATGCCATAAACAGCCGGAATGAAATCCCTCCCGAGCTTATCCATATGCTATTTCATTATGCCAATCCATGTGCTTTTCAGAACAAGCTGCGCGAACTTGCCCATATGGATATGAACAGCCCATCCGCGCAGGACTTTCTTGCCATAGAGCATTGGGTCAATGACGGCGTACCGATGACAAAGGGAGTGGCCAGCGACTGCCTGATCGGCTGGGTACAGCATAACCAGCCAGCAAGAAAAGAGTGGCGCGTCGGCGGTCAGATCATTGACCCGGAGAAACTCCGCATGCCCTGCTTTATCGCTGCCCCAAAGGATGATCGTATCGTTCCTTCCGATTGCGCTTTACCTCTTACAAAGCTGCTAAGGAATTGCACGCTCATCGAGCCGAGCAGCGGCCATGTCAGCATGATGGCGGGAAGAAACCGCAAATCTGCTCTCTGGGAACCTTTTTATGAGTGGATGCGTGACATAGCGAACTGACCTAACTTGACCATTTACAAACGCTCAAATATCTCTATAAAAAATTCCATGCAATCTTCCGTTATCGTATTCCCAGGTTCCAACTGCGATCGTGACGCCTTCAGCGTATTAAAAAATACCGGCTGCAATCCTCGGATGGTCTGGCATGGCGATTCTACACTGCCAAAATCCGATCTGGTCATTGTCCCGGGTGGGTTTTCTTACGGTGATTACCTGCGCAGCGGCGCGATGGCGGCGCACTCTCCCATCATGAAGGAAGTCATCGCGCATACAAATCGTGGCGGGCTCGTGCTGGGCATCTGCAACGGATTCCAAATCCTCACGGAGGCAGGGTTATTGCAAGGAACGCTGATGCGCAATGCGAGATTAAGGTTCGTATGCCGCGAGGTCTATTTACGAGTGGAAAACAACACTACGAAGTTCACCAGAAAATACAGACAGAACCAGGTTATCAACATCCCGATTGCCCATCACGATGGTAATTATTTCGCGGATATGGATACTGTCAAATCCCTTGAACAGAATGCGCAGATAGCCTTCCGTTACTGCAACGAAAAAGGTAATATAACCGACGAAGCCAATCCCAACGGATCACTCGCCAATATCGCAGGCGTCTATAACAGGGGGAAAAATGTTCTCGGCCTGATGCCCCATCCCGAACGCCACTCGGAAATCCTGCTTGGCGGAATAGGCGGCCGCGCCATGTTTGAAGGCCTGCTTGAAGCAGCGTAAAGAAAGTAACGTATGAAATCATCCGTCAAAGCCAATTCCTTCATAACTCCTGAAATCGTTGCCGAACACGGCCTTACCCCCGAAGAGTACCAGAAGATTCTCGGAATATTGGGACGTGAGCCCAATCTTACCGAACTCGGTATTTTTTCAGTGATGTGGAGCGAGCACTGCTCTTATAAGACTACGCGCAAATGGCTTTCCATACTTCCTACCAAAGCGCCGCATGTCATCTGCGGTCCTGGGGAAAATGCGGGCGTAATTGATATCGGCGATAGCCAGGCGGCTATTTTTAAGATGGAGTCGCATAACCATCCTTCCTATATTGAGCCTTATCAGGGCGCAGCCACCGGTGTTGGCGGCATATTACGTGACGTATTCACGATGGGCGCACGCCCGGTCGCCAATATGAATGCCCTGCGCTTCGGCTCTCCCGATCATCCCAAAACACGCCACCTGCTTGCAGGGGTTGTGGCAGGCATTGGCGGATACGGTAATTGTGTAGGCGTACCCACCGTAGGCGGTGAATGCACTTTTCACCCCTCCTATAACGGCAACATACTGGTCAATGCCATGACTGTTGGCATTGCCAGCACGGACAAAATATTTTATTCCAAAGCTGCGGGGGTCGGAAATCCTGTAGTTTATGTAGGCTCCAAGACCGGACGTGACGGCATCCACGGCGCAACGATGGCTTCCGCGGAATTCGGCGAAGACTCGGAAGAGAAACGCCCGACCGTGCAGGTGGGCGATCCATTTACGGAAAAGCTTCTCATTGAAGCCTGTCTTGAGCTCATGGCAACGGATGCCATCATCGCCATTCAGGACATGGGAGCGGCGGGGCTTACCTCGTCATCGCTCGAAATGGCGGGCAAAGGCGGCACTGGCATTGAATTAAACCTTGATAACGTGCCGATGCGCGAGGAAGGCATGACGCCTTATGAAATCATGCTGTCTGAATCACAGGAACGCATGCTCATGATCCTGAAGCCGGAAAAGGAAGCAGCGGCGCGTGCCATTTTTGAAAAATGGGAATTGTCGTTTGCGGTGATCGGCAGGATAACCGATACTGGGCGGCTGGTGCTCAAAATGCACGGCGAAACCCATGCGGATTTGCCCGTCGCCCCCATTAGTACGGATGCGCCGGTGTATTCACGGCCCTATGTGAAGAAGTCAGTGCTCGGTAATCAATGGCCCGAAAAACTGAACACTGACCACAGGCCACTGGTCGCTTCTTTGAAAAAGCTCCTCGCCTGCCCCGATCTCGCCAGCAAGCGCTGGATATGGGAACAGTACGATCATATGGTTATGAATGATACGGTCGCAAGGCCGGGCGGAGATGCGGCCATCGTGCGCGTGCATGATACAAAGAAGGCACTGGCCATCACCACCGACTGCGCGCCGCGTTACTGCTACGCCGATCCGTACGAAGGCGGTAAGCAGGCCGTGGTGGAAAGCTGGCGCAACCTGACGGCAGTGGGTGCAAAACCGCTCGCTATTACTAATTGCCTCAATTTCGGTAATCCGCAGAAGCCGGAGATCATGGGACAGATCGTCGGCTGCCTGGAGGGCATGCGCGACGCCTGCCTGGCGCTTGATTACCCGGTGATATCCGGCAACGTTTCTCTTTATAATGAAACCTCCATTGGCGATAACGCCTCGGCGGTGCAGCCCACCCCGGCCATCGGCGGAGTAGGCATTCTTGCCGATGTTGAAAAACGCACGAACAGTATATTCACTGCCGAAGGCCACGACATCATCCTCATCGGCAAAACGGAGGGGCATCTGGGCAGTTCGTTATACCTGCGCGAGATTCTGGAAAGCGAGGAAGGCGCGCCGCCCCCCGTTGACCTGAAGGCCGAGCGCGCAAACGGTGATTTCGTGCGTTCGCTTATTCATAATGGTAAGTTAACCGCCTGCCATGATATTTCCGACGGCGGATTACTGATTGCCATTGCCGAGATGTGCTTCGCCAGAAACATGGGAGCAAGCATTAAATTCCCTGATGCTATTGAGGCATCCGCTTTTGCTTTCGGCGAAGATCAGGCGCGTTATATCATTGCCGTTTCGTCGGAAAATACGCAGGAAATCCTGAAACAAGCAGTTGCACAGAATATCACTGTGACCATGCTGGGCAAAACCGGTGGAGACATGCTGGTTGTGGAAGGACTGATGAAGGAAGAGGTAGCGAAGCTGAAAGAGATTAATGAATCGTGGTTGCCTGATTATATGGCCGCTTGATTGTGGATATGATACGTCATTGCTTCGTCGCATTCGCTCCTCGCAATGACAATAGAAAATGGGAGGTACAATATGGGAATGTCCGCAAAAGAAATAGAAACGCTTGTGCTCGAAGCCTTTCCCGATGCGCAGCTCAAGCTCGTGGATCTCGCCGGGGATAATGATCACTACGAACTACGTGTCTCCTCGGAACAGTTCCGCGGTAAATCCCGCGTCGCCCAGCACCAGATGGTCTATGCCGCCCTCAAAGGCAAAATGGGCGGAACTCTGCATGCCCTTGCGCTGAAGACATCGGCTCCCTGAAAGAACGTCCCTAGAAAAATTCTGCGACCCGATCTATAATATTTCCGGTATAACGCTTCATGATGATGTTTTGCACCTGCATTCGTTCCTCGCAATGACGATGCATGTGACAAATGCGGAAATCCTGCACTGATGGCTAATTACCCAACGGGTTCTATGAACAATGCAGCGCTGGATGTGGCGGCTGGCCTCATCCTGATGTACCTCACCCTAAGCCTTTTCTGCACGTTCATCAACGAGCTTATAACCACCGTTTACAGGCTGCGCGCCAGAACGCTGGAACGGGCGTTATCCGACATTATCGACGTGCCGCCGCTTAAGGCGGATTTCTACCGCCACGGGCTTATTGAAGGCAACAGGGCCGCCAATCCCAACCCGCACATATCCTATTTGTCAGGCAGGAATTTTGCGCTTGGCCTGCTTGCGAGCCTTAACCCCAAAAAAACGCTTCCGACATTCGAAAGCATAACGGGTTATGTGCAAATGCTCCCCGACAGTAACATACGCGATATCATTGCCATCAACATGGTCACAGCCGAAGGTGATATATGCAGGCTATGCGACAACCTCGCCGGGTGGTTCGATCAGGCGATGGACCGCGTCAGCGGAGCCTACAACCGCAAGCTCAGGCTCATATCCCTCTTAACCGGCATGATCCTGGCTACCGCAATCAATGCCGATACCATAGAAGTAAGCCAGTCACTATGGCATGACGGCACACTGCGTGCCAGAACCCTCGCAACTAGCACAAACATCGCTTCCCTTGGCCACTACCCTACAGTTACCGATATCATAAGGAGCGAAAACGAGCTGAGGCCCCTGCCCCTTGGCTGGAATCTGTCCGACGATGAAAAATACCCGTGTAGTCACCTGTTAATAAAGATATCCGGCCTGTTCATGACAGGACTTGCCCTCTCGCTCGGCGCCCATTTCTGGTTCGATTTGCTGGCCAAATGCGTCCATATCCGGGGCACCGGGAATAAACCGGATATTCTTGATGTAAAATCATCTCTTGCAAATTGAAAGCAAGTATTTATATTGCCCTTCTGCTTTTCCAAGAAGCGGGCGTAGCTCAGCGGTAGAGCGCCACCTTGCCAAGGTGGATGTCGAGAGTTCGATCCTCTTCGCCCGCTCCAATTGTCATATATAAATCAGTATATTATAGAAAGAAACAAAACAGTCTCCCAAAAGAAAATTCTTCGGGTAAGCATAAGATAAGCAGTTGTTTGAGTATCCTATCTATGATGACTACGGGATCAAACAACTCTCCTTGAAAAAGCCAAAAAGCCGACATTACCCATATTCCTTTAAAATCATTTTCTTTAACTAAAAGAAATACGATATGACTTATCTTGTATTGTATGGCATTTTGCTGTACAATAAGAGATATTAGATAAAGGAATGAGTTATGAGTATAGCCACCGATACAAGCAAAACAGAACGTATAAGTATACGCTTGGAGCCTGCGATTAAGCAGCGCATTGAACAAGCCGCTTCTATTGATCATCGCTCGATTACCAGCTTTATTATTGCCAGCGCAGCAGAAATGGCAGAGAAAATTCTTAACAAAAGCGAACAACTGATTTTAAGCGATCAGGACTGGAATACGTTTTTTAATGCCCTTGTTAAGCCACATGAACCTAATAAAGCGTTAAGGAAAGCGTTTGAGGAGTATAGCAACCTGAATATCAAATCCGATATTTGATATGGCTTCGTCGCTTGTCATTGAGCCGCTTGGCAAACATCACGACAAAACACAATTTACCTGCGGCGAACCTGATCTTGATCATTATATCAAGGAATACGCCAGTCAGGATGTCAAAAGGCGCACTTCCAGAGTATTTATTGCAAGCATAGACAATACAGTAGCAGGATTTTATAGCCTAAGCGCATTATCCGTATCACATAATACCATGCCACCGGATATTGCAAAAAAGTTGCCTAAATATCCGGTTCCGGCTGTATTGCTTGGTAGGTTGGCAGTGGATACAACTTTTCAAGGGAAGGGTATTGCTACGGCTTTAATGGTCAACGCCATGAAGCGGGTATTATTGGCAAGCAATGACGTTGCCATGTATGCCCTGTTTGTGGACGCAAAGAACAAGAAAGTAAAAGCCTTTTACCAGAAATATGGATTTATGGAATTACAGGAACATCCCATGAGGCTGTTTTTGCCTGTAGAGACGATTGCTGGGCTTGTATAGATTTTTTGCAAACGTTTGCAGATCGGCATTTATTTTGGACTTTCCAAATAAATTTCATACAAATCAGTATTATTATCTAGGCGCTTTCCCTTGCACGGCCCTGCTCGAGGACTTTTAGCGCCGTTTCTCTGAAATGTTCCGGATCGTATTTTCTAGATTGGGTTGAGGCCACATGATACCGGTCCGCCAGTATTTTCTTGCCTTCCGGCGTTCTGGCAAGATTAACGATCTCCTCAAATACTTTTGTGAGCTCCGTATGCATCTGGACAAAGCTCTTATTGTTACTGTTGAGCACAAAGGCGCCTGGATTATCCTTTGTGCCCCTTAGCACATCAGAAGCGCCGGTACCGTTAGTTGTTACAATCGCCAGAGCCGCACGCGGATCTCCTGCAGGGAAATCAGCACGCGTGCTGGCAGCTTCGCGCAACGTAAGATCATGCCCGTCTTTGCGTCCAACTCCTAAATATGCCACTGTATTAGGATGCCGGTTTAATCCAAGAAAATCAGACCATTCAAGATGTGCGGGTATAACGATAATACTATCCCCCCATTGCTCCCTGAGGCCCTTCGCCATAGTTTCAACAGCTTTCTGATAGCGTTCCTCGCCCGGAACGCCGGCCCGCGTTGGTTGCAGGGAGAAGAGAAAATGCGTTTTGCCTTTCTCTTCGGGATGCTTTGCCAGATAGTTACCCGCGGCGTATATTTTTTCCAGCGTGTTCTTGCTGTAATCGTTGCGATGCATGGAAAAGATAATGCGATGCTCTTCATCGGTGTTGAGTATATTCCCGAGGACCGCTTTAAGCGGCACACGCCCATTTGCCATCCTGCTGCGATCATAGGGCAAGTTCATATTGTCGAGCATCTTAGGATCGTAGGTAGTCTGATCGAGATTATCGTTCTGTGCAGTACTCAGTACTTCCCCCTGTGCAACATCAATAGGAATATTCATAATCTTCACCTGTTTGCTGAACATCCGCAGGGATATACTCTCGTCTATATCAAAATCTTTTACCTGGCCATTGCTATAGGCCTGAGGGTTGAGTGTCTTGAACTTAGGATCGATCGCCGCCACTACCTCTATAAAATTCTTCATATCTATGGCACGCTGAAAGGTCATCACTTGATGATTGGCCATCTGCTGAAGCAGATCAGGAAAATATTCGCTGGCAAGTATATCCTTGTCATTCACCTTTACCTTCTGAAGAAATTCCAGTGACGGAAATGGAATATGGAAACTATAGATATCACCCTTGGCATTGGCGCATTGGTAATCATGTACCCACACTACATCATGACCGCTGATTTCCCCATTTTTCCTAAGCTGCGCGATAGCCTGATTGCCAAGTTCATTAAGCTCTTTATACAATAGGTAATCTTTTTCCGGATCACGCGGGGTGATAATAATTTTTGATTCGGTCTCGATATGCGTCTTCATCGCTTTTGCTTTACTGTCGTGGCGATCCACTTCGGGATTAATTGAGTTGTCTTCTTCCAATGTCCTCAGAGCAGTCCTAATTTCTCTTTTCAGGGCCTGCAGATTCTCATGGGCATGTGGATCACCGATGGTTTTATGCACCCCGCTGAAATCCACTTCTATGCCATCCAGATTCTGCTGAACAATCACACGATGCTTGCCGTGATGAGGATGAAAAATTTCAAATTGCGGATTATTAAGAATGGAATGTATAGTCTCGTGCGCTATATCAAGGAAGTCCTTCTCCGGTTTGAATTGAGGATGGTCAGGATTAAAACTTCCGTCGGGCACATTATTCGGCTTTACCTTGATATTGATAATGGTCTCAACGTTTTTATGCTCGTTGTACTGATAGCTATAGTTATGCTTATGTCTCGGATTTGCCATCTTCAATGGATCCACCAGTGCATCCGCATCAGCGGAATGAAAGATGGGCCAGATCAACTCATTGGACATCATGATATACTGCGCATCCAGCATCGACTGCGAAATAGGAAATGTATATACTTTAATAGTTTTATCATTGAAGGTGAGAAATTGCGGGCCAGTGAGTTTATGCTTTTCTTCATCGGACATTTTTTCCCAGACCGCATCGGGAATCGGCTTGTCTGAAGGCCCCACCCACATGTCTACCGACAGGTCGGCGATCGCTTTGACCGCACCGCCTTTGAATTCCTTGGGCGGTCGGTTGCTATAGATTACTATGCGCTGCTCTTTATTCGTCCGTTCCTGCCAGTTGCTCATGCCTGCTCCTCTTTATGACTGGTACGTTCTTCATACACAAATTATTTGTCTTCAGTATAAAACATAATTGTTACAATATCGCGACAAAAGCGGATGTTTCCGAACTAGAATGAAGGAGTATGTGTATAAAGAATTCCTTATCATAAATAGTTCTACGCAAACCTCACCGACGCATAATCTTGATATTTACTCCAAGCTCTTTTGCATCTGCTTCTTTTAGATTACCGGATGGATTCTGAGCCCGTTCACGCGCCTGTTCCGTAATCTCCGCTACGAGTTTAGCAACTGCCAATGGATCAGGGAGAATAATATCGGGATTAATTCCTTCAGGCGCAGATTTTTTAGGATCTGGCTTTGGATCAGTTCCACCCAACTTGTTGCCTTCGGGGTGTTGAGCGTGCATAGTATAAAAAGGAATGCCGTATTGCTGTTGCAGCTTTGGTGATTCCTTAAAGGCGGGCCCATCCGTGCCACTGGCATCATCTCCAGAGAACACAACACTGGACGGCCTATAACCAATTGCTTCCGCTTCTTTTACAATTGCTTCAAGGCCCTTGCCTTTATCCACCGAAGCAACTTTTACCTCAACTGTGGCAGGACCGCCCAATGTTTTAAAAACCGGTTTATCATTTTCTTTAGGCCCCTGTTCCATGATATATTTATCCATCTCGGCCTTAATAAAGGAACCAATTGCTTTAGCCAAGACAGAGCCTTCCGGCTGATTGTAGTACTCAAGAATGGCACGGTAATGTATATTTTTGGCAATTCCTTTTTCCTCTAAAAACAAAGAGGGACGCTTTTTCGGATCAAATCCTTGTTCCTTGAGTAAAGCATTTACTTTCGTTTCCAGAGGCTGGATATCAATACCATCTAAAAAGCCCTGTTCTTGCGTACTCAGGGAACGCACATTATGTTTTTCGCCACCGACTGAAATATTGGCCCCGCTATCCGCTACCAGCGTAAGTTTTTCTGGATTATGTATGCCTGATTCCTGTAGTACTTTAAGCAAAGCGTCTGAACTGCGGGAAGTAAGAATAGCAATATCAAATTTCCGGTTAGGGTCTGGATCAGCGGCAATTTCATTCATCAATCTTGCCATTTCGGGATGAATTCTGACATCCATTGCCTTGGCAGCAAAAATGGCTGGTTCTACATATCCCTTATTCAAAAGGGCCTGTATATCACTGCCAAAAGGAATGGCTTGATTTTCGGAATTCTCGCTTGATTTAAGCTGTAGCAAGTTAGCGCCTTCTGTCTTACCCTTCTCTGTTACGTTATAGCCAATTGCAAAATTCCCATCCATGTCGAGTACGAACATGGGGCGACTTTTTGTTGTCGTGCCGCTAAGCACCTTTTCCTTAAAAAAATTGATTTCTTCCAATGTACTGTATCTGGTATTGGCCATACGCTTATTCCCCGTAATTGAAACTCAACCGTGCTTTAACAATCTGGTATTGGCTAAATCACACAACATCCTGAGATTACAGGATATCGATTAAGAATTTATTAAGGACATATGAAGATTTTATTACAATGGAGGGAAGTTCCGAGACTACAGTATCTGCCCTCACGCAGTGGAGGCCTCATATAATTCCTATAATAATCATATGATAATGGTATACATATCCAGTAATATCTTGATAATAACCATTGCCCTGCTTAATGATTAAGGTACATCAATCAGATAACCGGATATTTCAATGCGTTCTATAATCACTGCCGTAGGAATAATAGCCGTAGCGCTTCTTACCGGCTGTTCCTCATCCACAGCGCAATATACTCCTGAAACGCTTACAGGCATGCTGCAGCCAAAACCAGGAATGGCAAAGCTTATTGTTTACTACCCCTACTCCTACGCTTCATCGGATATAACGGCCAGCGCTAAGGCAAACGGCCAGAAACCTTGCGCCCTGAAAGCGGGCACCTTTGCCGTGAGCGATCTCCACCCCGGCATCGAAACCGTTTCCGTGTCGCTTTGCACCGGAAGCGGCATCTCAACCCTCAAGATAAAAACGCTCGCGGGCAGGAAGTATTATGTGCAGGTATTGCCTAACGATAAATCCGTCCTGGGGCGGATATCCGAATATGGCTTCAAAACGACCGAAAGCAAATATACCCATTCTGAAAACGGTGCGTTCTACCTTGATCTGACTGATGAGGGATATGCAATCAAGCAACTGCTCTATATGAAGAATGCATCGCAAAAGTAATTATTGATAAAAATATTTTATTCAACAAATCTGGTCCTTGTTTTCTATTGTATGATTATGTGTGACTTACCTTGCAATATCCTTCTTTTTTTCTAAATGGTTTCACAAGTATATAATTTATTATGGATTCCTCGTGAACTCCCAGCGGAGTTCTCTCCGGGCAAGACTTCATATCAGCCTTTCCCTCGTGAATATTTTGATAATGCCCTTGCAATCGCCGCGCTCAACCCGGATGTGGAAGTACACTTATGGATTGATTCCAGCCGCATGGATGCGACAACAAAAAGAATTCTGGAAAATGATCTTAAGAAAGCAGGCGATGAAGGAAGGCACCCAGGTAATATAGTCGTGCGCGATCTCCAAGAGATACCGGACTACAAGCACGGCATCTTTAATCAAAGAGCCCCCCAAGAGGAACTGATTAATTGGCGCAACGATCCACAGAAGAATTCTTTGATTTGGAGACAAATCGATTTAGCGAAAATATTAATCTGCAAGCAGGGCAACTATGATCAGGTATTCTTTTCCGATTTAGATTGTACCAACTTTAAAGTGAATTCCCCGGATGTCCAAGCTGCTATGACAAAACATGGTATGGTTTTGGGCGGTGAGATTGATCCTACAACAACTGAGGAAACGCTAGAAAATCAGTTATTGGGATTTGACAATAGAACAAGACGAGGATTTCTGGAACTGTTATTTAAAGAAGCCATGAAAGATGCGGATCCGCGCATTAGGAAGGAATATGCAGACATTCCCGCTGCCTTTTTTGAGGATAGCCGGATTCCAGCGGCACTGAACGCTTATCACACTCTCCTTCGGCTGGTTAAAGACGAACTGGAAGAAAAAGAGGGAATAGACATAAGAGAACTTATTTTCAGCCGAAAATCAGGCGCGATGGCATTACAGCCAACTAGCGAAGAATTAAGGAAAATCGGAGCAACTCTTCAGCAGGCCGGCACTCACAACTTGTTCCTGGAGAAATACCCCCCGAAGGCGGACCATCTCGGCCACAAAGGCATGAAATAAAGCAACCGCCACCTTCTTCCGGACCGAAACCTGGAAAGAAAAAACCTCCGAAGCCCTCCTCTGACAAAGGCAGTCCACCTCTTACGTAATATTATCCACTATCAGTTCCTATATTTATCAATGTTATTCAGTATGATGAGCAATACAGGAATGGATAAGCAATATCATTTAAGAGAACAATATCAATCATGTTTCATTGACATTTCCATTGCAGAAATGCACTGGATGCGGTAAGTTCCCGGCTTATGGTTTATTAATAAAACCATAACAATTATTAATTCACATTAATAAAGGAAATGCAGCTGTGTCAGTAATAGATTTTTTTCACAAAGGCGGCCCGGTCATGTATATCCTGCTTGGGCTGTCGATTTACGGCGTAGCAGTAATTTTGTTTAAAATATACCAGTTCTGGAACGCAGGGATGTTTGCCCGTGACGGCTTCATCGAAAAAGCCGTGCACCAGATCCGCTCAGGCGATATCGTCAGCGCATCCCGCACGCTCTCCAAGGTCAAAGGCCCCGTTGCCCGCATCATGCGCGTTGCGCTGGACTGCGTTGCAAACCGTGAAATTTCGCAGCGCAGCAAGGAAGCCGAAATCGCCCGTGTCGGCGCCGCAGACATACGTTATCTCGAATCGCATCTGCGCGGCCTTGAAATGATTGCCAATATCGGCCCCCTGCTCGGACTTCTCGGAACGGTGATCGGCATGGTGTCGGCATTCGCCAAGCTGGAAGCGGCAGGAGCACGCGTAGATCCCTCGCTGTTTGCGGGCGGCATTTGGGAAGCGTTCCTGTGTACGGTCGCCGGGCTTATCGTAGCTATTCCCGCCATCGGCGCCTATTATGCCATCGACGCCATGATAGAGCGCGTGCGCTCCACCATGCGTGACGTCTCCATCCAGATTCTCGCCCTCGAAGATGAATTCAAGCGCAACGAAAAAGAAATCAAGCGCAAGGAAGCTGCAAAGCGTGAAATAGAGATGCGTGAACTGGAAGATCGGGTGAAGTCCGTAGCAACCGCTAACCGTTCCACCCCGCAGAACAGCAGTACCCTGCACCTGCTGAATCCGCGCTACGCTAGCTTCTGAAGCTGACGGGCAACATCACCCATGATTGAAATCCAGAGACAAACGCGCCGTTCGAAATCGATACCGCTGGTGTCACTGATTGATGTTGTATTCCAGCTACTTATCTACTTCATGCTGACCACAAGCTTTACCAAGACCGAATCGCTTGAGTTGCTTCTTCCTCCCTCCGTAGAAGGAAAAGCAGCCGCCAAGAAAAATTCCGGGCAAACGCTGCACATCTATATTGCAGATGCGGGGGAAATCTTTCTAGAGCAGAAAAACATTGACGAAAAACAACTGGCGCAGGAACTCCGTGACATCTTCAAATCTGACCCGGAACGCGGGGTGCTGGTATTAAGCGCAGGCAAGGTATCCGTGCAATTGCTGGTAAGAGTAATGGATCGCATCTACATCGCCGGTGGCAAGAATCTGGCCGTGGCTGACTGGATTCAGCCCGCTCCCACCGCTACACAGGAAAACCCGGAAGGCAAACAGAACAATGGTTGATATACCCCGCCATAAACAGAGCGTCCGCGAGCCCGGCCTGATCCCGATGATCAATGTCGTGTTGTTATTGCTGGTGTTTTTCCTTGTAGCGGGATCGATAGAGAAGTTCGACGTTGTCCATATTGATCTGCCGGCCGCGAAAAGCAGCAAACGGCTTGCCGACGGCCAGATCATGATTATGCTGGGTTCTCAGAGGGAAATCATCGTCAATGACGATTTCGTCGCACCTTCAAGCTTTCTCGGCACGATGAAAGAACACCTGCAGGCAAATCCGAATACGGTCATCTCTCTTAAAGCGGATGAACATCTGCCTGCCACTTTCATGATCTCCATCATGAATCAAATCAAGGAAGCGGGCGGCACAAACATCTCGCTTATTACCACTCCATTCTGAGTATTGAATGTACCGTTATAAAGACAAGGATTATGATATCGACCTGTATAATAATCCGTTTCTGCAGG
The DNA here is from genome assembly GCA_964454545.1 of uncultured Rickettsiales bacterium. Classification (GTDB taxonomy): domain Bacteria; phylum Pseudomonadota; class Alphaproteobacteria; order Rickettsiales; family JABCZZ01; genus JABCZZ01. Next base: position 218 of record CAYVTI010000019.1, on the reverse strand, counting down.
CTGCCTTCGAAATAGCAGCCGACGCCCATGAAAAACACGAGCCAAGAAGAAACAGCGGCAAGCCTTATATAGAGCACCCGATTCTGGTATACAAGATTCTCGACGCATTCAACTGTAATGAAAAGCAGAAAGCAATCGGCCTGCTCCATGACACCATCGAGGATTATTATAGCACCATATCCGATCAACCCCTTGAGACCTTCCGCGACGATCTGCAA
>CAYVTI010000018.1:16561-44392 GCA_964454545.1 uncultured Rickettsiales bacterium | reverse complement strand
GTTGAGCCGCAAGGTATCAGGCGCCAGCTGGCTGAAGCCGTTAATGCGCTGCCGGACGCATCTTTTAAAAATGCTAATCCGCTCGGTGTGGAATCCGCCGCTGTCGTAATCGGCACGAACCTGGCCTATACCACGTTGCATAACCGCAATCATGACCATGAGTTGGCGTTCACCGGACTCCAGGCCATCAGCACATTATTAGATACCTGGCGCAAGACGTATGATCTTGTAGTCATCCCCTCTCCTGCGATCATGACCAATGCGGCATGCAAGACCCTGACCAGACTGACAGACGGATGCGTGTTTGTCGTCGAAGCGGATCGCACAAGGGCCCCCGTTGTAGCACAAACGCAAAACATGATATTGTCCAATGGCGGACATATAATATGCGCCATACTGAACAAGCGTAATTTTTATATCCCCAGATGGCTTTACTGCACGTTGTGGCTGTAACGCACCGGAGTGATAGAATATGCTTTCCGCACTAAAAAATATGGTTTTTCGCTGCATCCGGATCTGGTTCAGGCTTTTCAGCACTGATTGTACGCTCACCCTGCCGGAAGGCCCGGCCCTTATTATCGCGCCTCACCCTGATGACGAAACGATAGGATGCGGCGCAGCCATCGCCAATTTTTGCGCTGAAGGCCGCAAGGTCCGCGTGCTTATTGTAACGGACGGCGGCGCTTCAACAGAATCCGCTGTTATTACCTCCCAGGAATTATCTGCGATCCGGCGCAAAGAAACTTTTAATGCGACTAAAGTTCTTGGACTCTCGGAAGAGAATGTCTTTTTTCTTTCCTATCCGGATAGCAAGATTATTTCCTATATAGGGAATATTTCTGAAGCCATTAGTGCTCATATCACCCAATTTGTCCCAGCCATTATTTTTACTCCCCATTATTTTGATGAACATGAAGATCATCGTGCTATAGCCTCTATTGTTGAACAACTCCAGAACGAAGGAAAGGTGGATGCCCTCGTCCTGCAATATCCCGTCTGGTATAAAACCATAAGCTGGCCCTATGGGGTTTTGCGTTGCCTTGCATCGTTGTCAATGTATAAGCAATACCGGTATTTATCTATCAACAATCTTCTGGCAAAAAAGGAAAAAGCCCTGATGGAGTATCGTTCCCAATTCGAGAACCTCACAGGCGAGGATAACTGGCGATTCTTCTCAACGGCTTCCCGCAAGCGTTTCTGCGGTTCTCCGGAATTATTCTTTGAGCGGTTTAGGAAAGAAAAGGGATTAAAAGGATGAACGTGAACATTAGAGCCTGTCAGGATTTATTCCCGGCCAGGTCAGACATAAAGGCCGTCTCCGGCAGTTTTGACATTGATATCTCCAGTGATATCGACGCTATCCAAAGCGACTGGGAGTCACTTGAAAAGGAGGACATCTTAACCCCCTTTCAAAGGAGGGCATGGTTGCTACCGCTTTATGCCATACTGGCACCGCGTTTTAACGCAACACCTGTTTTCGTGCTTGTCCGTGACAAGGTGAGCCGCCGTCCCCTGATGCTGCTGCCCTTATGCGCGCGCCGCCGTTATGGAATTACCATCATCGAGTTTGCCGATTTTGGCGTGAGCGATTATAATGCGCCCGTCATCTCCAAAGCATTCAATCCGTCGCCTATGCAATGGCAGGAGCTCTGGCGCCATATCACGAAAGCCTTAAAAAAGAGCTCTATCCTGTGGCTAAAAAAAATGCCGCATCTTATCGGTGACCTTCCTAATCCGCTTATTCAATATGGCAAGCAACCCAGATTGATGAGCTTCGCGTCATGGGGCGTTGCATTGCCGGAGACGCTTGCTGAATACAAGCGCGGCCTTTCCCCAAGCTTTGCCAAGGAACTTGCCAGAAAATTCCGTCGCGTCGCCAAACGCGGTAATATTGAATATTCCATTGCGCGAACGCAGAAAGAAAAGCGCATGGCATTCGGCGCTCTGGTACAGCAGAGGCAGGCACGCTTCGACGAAATGAGGCGATCGAATAATATTCTGGCAAAGCCGGTCCACCGTCAATTTTATGAGGCCGTGGCCGTGGAATCGCAGGAGGAACTGTTAAGCCTGGGCATGCTGAAAGTCGGCAGCGAAATTGTTGCAACCATACTTGCTCTCAGTCATCGAAATGCCGTTCATGTCATCATGTCGACGTTCCAAGGCGGCGAATGGAAGAGCTGTTCGCTCGGCAATGTGGTCATACAGTCTGCCATCGAACATGCGATCGGCAATGGAGTGGGCTTTTTTGATCTCACCATCGGCAATGAAAATTACAAGCAGGATTTCGGCGCTATGCCAAACGGCCTTTATTTTACCCTGCAGGCGCTCACGCCAATCAGCTCTCCTATCGCTTTGATCATGACCTATGGTGCATATATCAAGAATACAGCCAGACAGTCGGTGCTGAACGTTGGGCGCAACATTGGAAAAAATCTTCGTGCGAAGCAACACGCGCTTCAGAAACGCACATTATCGATAGGATGAGCTTGTAAGGAATCAGAATATGACCATAGAATCAATCCAGGATAACAAAGATAACCAGAGCACAGGCATTCCCGGATTAATGGATATTGTGATCGTGGGCGGCGGCTTCGCAGGATGTCACGCGGCCATTGCGCTTGGACGCGCCGGTCATAAAGTTACGCTTATCGATATCAATTCGGAAATTCCTCCGCTGTTCCGCGCTGAGAAAATATCCGGCGATCAGCTGTCTTTACTGCAGGAACTTGACCTTCTGGACGATTTCAAGGAGATAGCAACGCCGGTCAGGAAATTCATCAATATCCGCGGCAAGCACATAATCAATCGCCCTGCCGTTGAAGAATACGGCATGCTCTATCCGGCTATGATTGACCTCCTGCGCAGCCGTCTTCCGTCGAATGTCATCTTCAGGATCGGGCGCGTTGCGGATATCACCACCAGTGGCGATATCCAGCACGTCGTTCTGGCGAGCGGTGAGACCATCGATGCTCGTCTGGTCGTACTTGCGACCGGATATGGTGAGGCGTTGCGCCGTAAGCTCGGGTTCGAACGCCGCCAGATACATCCTCTGCATACGGTCTGCGTTGGATTCTCGCTCAGGCCGCCCTCCTCGGGCTTCCGCTTCCCGGCGCTTGCCGCATACGGGGAACGCCGGGGCGACGGTGTTGACTATCTATCATTATTTCCCTTGGATGACATGATGCGGGCGAATCTCTTTATGTTTACGGATATTCGTGATCCACGTGTCCTTGCTTTGCGCGGCGAGGGATTACCTGCCTTATTTAACATTCTGCCCGGTCTTCGTTCTTGGATCGGCGATTGCGAGATGGCTGGCGATATTGCCATCTTTCCAGTTGAACTTTACAAATATGATAATGTGGTTCGTGACGGTGTTGTCCTTATCGGCGATGCCTACAGAACCTCCTGTCCCGCAGTGGGAACAGGCCTGAGCTGCGCTATGGCCGATATCATCCTCCTGCGCGATCACATTACTCATTGGTTTAAAACTCCCGGCATGTCCACTGCAAAAATCGCATCTTTCTATTCCGACCCCATAAAAGTCGCACATGACAAGAAAACACATAAGCAGGCATTTCAGCGCCGTGATGCCATCATGGGAACCTCGTTTGCGAGCCGACTGCGCCTGACGGCGCGTCCTGCTATGGATGCCCTGCGTGACTGGCTGTGCATGGTCTTTTACAGAGCGGATTGGGAGAGAAGAATGAACGGAGGCGCACATGCTTAATAAGCAAGAAACTATTATTCCTAAAACTGTACATTATTGTTGGTTTGGAAAGAGTGAATTTCCACCTCTGGCTAAAAAATGTATAGAGAGCTGGAAACATTATCTACCGGATTGGGAGTATGTTTTGTGGAACGAGGACAATTTTCCCGAAGAACTAGCTTTTGCTAAAAAACTTCTTGATAAGAAATTATATGCCTTTGTCAGTGATTATGTCCGCTTTTATGCAATATGGAAGCACGGTGGCATTTATCTGGATATGGATGTGGAAGTCATAAAGCCATTGGACGGCTTGCTACAGCACAGGCAATTTATTGGGGGCGAATCAGATGGCCGTTGCACCAATGCGGTTTGCGGCGGAGTGGCGGGTGCCAGTTTTTTCGAAGCGGGCCTGAAAGAAATGGACGAGTATTACAGCAAGAGCACTACGCCAATTCTCTCCACGGAATTGTGCATCGTCGTGTTTAACAAAAACAAATTTCCTGATCTTGTCGTATATCCCCCGCATGCCTTTTATCCCTTTAACCCTCATGATGCAACCAGGTCTGTCACGCAACTCATGTATATGGACATCAAGCCCGATACATTAGTTATCCATCACTGGAGTCATAACTGGAAGCTTTCGCTATTCAGAAGGATTCTGAGGAAATTGAAGAAGTTTAATTACGCCCGTGTTCAATCCTGAGCGCTGAGAAATATGTCCATCCATAAAAAAATGGCGGAAGGCGCATTTTGGGTTTTACTTGAAAAACTCGGCTCGCAAATAGTGTCATTCGCCGTATTCACCATCATCGCCCGGTTTATAGGGCCTAAGGAATATGGCCTCGTGGTGCTCTGTTATATTTACCTGGCGATAGCGTATACCTTCCTCTCAAGCATAGTGGACGGGATCATCAACCTCAATATCCGGGATGATTTAAGGCTATCCAGCCTTTTCTGGGGTATTGCGACAAGCGGTCTTTTCTTAAGCGCTGCATGCTTTGCTTCTGCCGTGCCATTTGCAACGATAATGGAACAGCCCCGTATGGTTCCTTTGCTGCGATGGTTTTCCCTGTTTCCTTTCATGGTCTCTCTTGCGTCAGTACCCACTGCGCTCGTAACACATTCCATGAACTTCAGGATTTTTACCATACGGACGCTTATTGCAACGTCCTTGAGCGGGATTGTCGGGATTGTCATGGCGGTCAAAGGCTTCGGGGCTTACGCCATCGTCGCGCAGCAAATAACGTTATACCTGATAATCAACATAATTATCTGGCCCGGAAGTGGCTGGCATCCTCGCTGGATGTTTGATTTCTATGCGCTGCTGAATATCTTGAAGCCTGGGATGAAGATGTCGGGATCAATGGTTATTTCATTCTTCGAGCAGCAGGTTCCGCGGCTGTTTATCGGCCATTTTCTGGGAGCGGAAGCCGTGGGACATTTTGCCTTTGTCACCCGCATCTGCCAGTCGGTTCAGGAGATACTTATTTATCCGTTGTCCATCGTTTCCTATCCGGCGCTTACCCGCCTGCTGGATGACGCCAGGGAGCAGAAAAAGATCCTGTCTTTGCTTATCATGCTCTCAGGAGGCATCGCTTTTCCATTGGTTGCATGGGCCATGATAACCGCACCCATTTATGTTCCCTTGTTTTTCGGTGCAAAATGGACCCCCGCCATTGTCCTATTGCAAATCTTCCTTGCCACCACAGCCTGCCTTCCTTTCATTACCATCCTGCGGGATTGCCTGCGCGCCTATAACCGCATGGGAGCCTATCTCAAAATACAGGCATTTCTCATGACTGGAAGCCTTTTCACAATATGGTTTCTTGTGCCTCGCGGGTTAGCTTTGATGATGTCAGGACTTGTTGTGCTTTCCCTTTTTTCCATACCCATTTATATGCGGCTTGTCGGCCAGAAAATAAAGATTACGCTCTGGCAGGATGTCATGCGTCTGTGGGCCCCGGCGGCCTCTTCCATGGTAATGGCAGCAGTTCTATGTATATTTAATATCAGCGCTTATCATCCTAAACAGTTATGGATGCACTTGTTTACGGATACCGTCCTGGGTTGTTTCATTTACATTGTCCTTTATTCTGCGCTTCAGTTTCGCCAGATGATAGCGCTTTTAAAATTTATGCAGGAAGGGATGTCGCGCCGCATGGGGAAAACAGAGCAGGCTGAGATGATGGAGGATGCCATAAAGCTCATATGATGTAAGCATCATCCGCTCTGTGATAGGGAAACGCCGCCGAAGGCTTCTTCCCGCCATTTGCCAGCCAGGAAGAACCCGCTAAGAAACAGCCATAGCCCTATGCTTACAGGCGAAAATGCCTCTTCCTGAAACAGGCTATTCACCAAGACAAGAATAAGAGCGAGCGGTAGAATCACCATGCGCTTGTCAGCGCCTTGCGCCGTGATTTTGTCCCAGATACTTCTGAATATACAATGATAAAACACCAGAAAGACCAAGGTTGCGATACCGAGCTGGTACAGCATGACTCCAAAACCCGATTCCAGCGCAAAGTCCGCCGTACCCTGATGCTGGAAGCGCTGGAGAGTCTCCATAGTGGCATCTTTTAAGCTTTGTGTTGACATATTTCCTCCAACCCCCACACCCCGCCCCAGAGGATCCGCTAAAAAGCCATGAATGGAGCCTATGAGCCCCAGAATATGAAAGTCCTGCGATGCCAGACCGTAATAGGTAACCGCCGTGATGTAAGCGCTTATGAAGATTGCCATCAGAAACAGCAGCAAACGCGGGCGGGGCAATATGCAATAAAGAATATAAAATGACAATGACATGCAGGTTTCCATTATGGCGCCTTTGGAGCCGACCAGAACGAGCATCGCAAAGCACGCCGCCGCCAGCGTCCGGTAACGGTACATGAAACAGACCAGGCCGCAGAAAGCAAGCTCATATGCATAGGAGATGGCATGAATATTAGGGCCTTCCAGCCGGGGCAATTTGATATCGAGCCCATACTGCCCAGACAGGTTTAAATAGGATTGGGGACGCATAAGGATATCCAAGCTTTCCACGAGAGGACGCGTGCCCATAAATTTCATGCGCGTGTAATAAAGCACATTGAAAAACTCCAGAACTTCCCTTGCAAAACAAAACTCAGCTATGCCCCAGATAACCAGGAGAATCGCCAATACACGGATGGCATTAATGAGAAAAGCGGAAGAAATTCTATATCCTGCTGTGACGCCAATACAGAGAAACATGACCGCGCCTAAATATACGCGCAGATAAGTCAGGACGCTTTTAATGTCGGAAGAGGCAAACCCGAGGCCTGAATAAATAATAGCCACCAGCGAGAAGAATATGGTCCAGCGCAGCAGCACTCTGTTTTCGAGCGGTAAGTTCTGCCTGAACCCAAGCCATGACACCCCGCTGTATACAGAAAAGAGACAAGTGATAAAGAAACTGGTCCCCAAGGACATGGTGAATAAAAACATGTTATTGGGATCGTCGATAGTGGTTACGCTGGCAACGAGGATGTTTTGCAGGAACAGGGCGACCAGAAAAAAAACAACGAAGAATTCAATCCCTAGGAAGCCGGCCGTACCTACAATGACAAAAAACGAGATAAGGCCAAATATTCCCGTTACATGGATGGACAGAAAATAGAAAAAGAGAAGAAACAGGGAAAGTATTACAAAACAGACTGCCCGGAATATAACCGGGGCATGAAAGGTACTTTCCGGAACTATAAATTTGGTTTGTGACATTATGGTACGTTATGCATATGGTTTAGGCTTAAGCCAAGAGAAGATCGAATTTCTGCGTCAGCATCCCTGCCTGATTCAAGAATGCCGAACCCTTCATTGTATTCCCACACGGCCCAGGGAATATGGCGCGACTCCAGTATATCACGCATATCCCGCAGCCAGTTTCCACGTGATTGCGTGCTGACGTAAGGACGATAGACGCCAAATTCAAGGCAGATTAATCTTACCCCGGAGCGCTTAGCCCATTGCAGGGAGGGAGCCATTTCAGCGGCCAAGACGTCTTTGTTCCAACCCTTCATGATATAGTCTTTCATCCCTGCACTGGCATCAGGGGGAACCCTGGAATTGGCAACAGGATAAGTTACGTTCTCTTTTTTCTCTGATGGATTATATGATTTTACCCAGTCTGCAGCGTGATGGGTCAGGAACATGGGCTGGTAGAAATGAAAGTCATACATGAGGTTTGCATCCACATAGGGCTCAGCCCCTGTGTAGTTCCAGGGACCGTTTTGAATGCTGCTGACAATAAGCAGATGATGCGGATAGACTCCGCGCAGTGCACTCACAAGTCCTCCCTGCACTTTCCACCAGTAAGAACGGAGTTGGATATCCGGTTCATTAAGCAAATTAAGCGCTATCCGATTTGCAGGAATATCCTTAAGCAGGGGCGTTGCAGCTTTCCAGACGCCCAGCAGGTACGCCTGAAGCATATCCGGGGACATAGTATTCATGTTCTCCCGCGCCTTATTGTCCGGATGCAGGTCAAGCACGACGGCGAGATGATTATTCAGAATACTGATGATATTGCAACGAAGGTTCCGGAGCGTTTCGGCCTGTACATGTTTATCCTTAATCTCCAACCACTCCGGCGTAACGGGAATGCGTACAAAATCAAAGCCCATATCCCTGATATTACGGAAATCCCTTTCCGAAAATTGATTATGACGATCCTTCTCCCACCAGCCTGATAAATTAACGCCGCGGCGCAACGCGCCGGCAAGCGCCGTTTGTGGGGCAGCATCTCTATAAACGCAATTCTCATTGGCAGGGCATATGTCCGCGATGGCGACTTGAAACAATGTTATACACATTATCCAAAACATCGATTGGCATCGTGTCATCAAGCGCGCCTCATGATAATTCTATTTCTTGCCTGAACTTTGTGCTATTTCTGAAGAAGAGGAAAGCAGGATTTTCTCTCCTGTACCACTGGTTGCATCCCTTTTTATGAGCGTACCTAGAAATACGGATATAAATTCTTTATATTCAATAAGATAACGCCTCCATAACCTTCCTGGTTCTTTATATAAACGGTAGGCAAAACGGAGATTGAGCCGGTTGATAAGAGGAGGATAGTAATACGTTGCCTGCAGGTATTGGTCAAAAAACCCGCCACATGTAATCGCCAGACCTTCGTACTGGTTATGTTTGAGACGGGCTAACAGGAGTTCCTGCAGGGGTACACCCATGCCGACAATAACCACATCGGGCTTAACGCTCATCACCTGGTTCACCTGGACTTCCAAGCCATCAAATCCACTGAGGGACTTAAGAATCCTGAGACCAGGATATTCCTTCAATAGCTTCTCACCGACCTTTTCAGCGACGCCCGCCGCACCGCCAATAAGCATAACCGTTTTATCATGCACTGCCAGTGTTGTAAAAAACGATCCGGCCGCCGAAGTCATGTCGAAGCTAACGCGATGACAAGGAAAGCCTGTCATTTTCCGGCACGCAACGGCAACCCCCATGCCGTCAGGAAGCACACATGTCATTTGCGAAAGCGCTGCAAGATATTCCTTGTTTTCCCTGGCGACATGCCAGGCGTAGGGATTGACAAAAGTAATGAATTGCCCTTTATCAGCCCTGCCGATCAGATCGCAGACATCTTTTGCGTCCATCCCGATCGTTATCGGAAGACCAAGAAAAGTGATTTTCTGGAATGACATATCTAATTGTTCCAAACCTACGGCTTTCCAGGCGCCAACGTTGTTTTCTTTATTAATTAATATATGATTATTCATTATACTATAGTAGCTTATCTTAATAAAGAATCATCCTTTATATTCTATTTGCCAGGTGCATAAACAGCGGATGCGCTAGCGGCGCACGGTATTTATGCACATAAACACTCCCGCCGCAAGCCACGGGGCATTAAGTGGATGTCACCCCGCATAAGCGAAGCGCATTGCGGAGTCTATCTAGCCATACTGCAAAACTGGATGCCCGCAACAAGTGCGGCATGGCAATTTCTTACGCAGCAAGCTCCGGGGAATGCAACACGGAGAGATTCACTGATACAGTGCTGTACCGCATTTTCCCTGAATAAGAAAAACATGTCTTTACAGATTTTCGCTGCGGTTCCACCAACCTCCTCCCAGCGCCTGAAACAAAGCGGCAGTATCCGCGATACGGTCGGCGCGCGCCTGTATCAGGGCAAGCCTGGATTGCAGGCAGGTTCTTTCCGCATCCAGAAGAGTCAGGTAGCTGATGCTGCCGGCCTGAAACTGCTTTTCCGATATATCCAGGCTATTACCGGCCACCTGAGCGGCATGCACCTGCTGCTGCAGGCTGGACGCATCGAACTGTAAGGCATGCAGCACATCGGAAACGTTCTCGAAGGCGAGCAATACGGTGCTGCGGTATTGAGCGGAAGCCTTCTTGTAAGCCTCCACCGCCGCCTTGCGCTGATACCATAACTCGCCGCCATGAAAAATAGGCTGAAGCACTCCCGCTCCCAAATCCCACAGTTCAGCCTGAGGAGAGAACATATCATGAAAACGCGTTGCTTCCGTTCCATATCTTGCCGTAAGCGCGATACTGGGCAGCATATCGGCTGTGGCAACGCCTATATCGGCGCTGGCTTTATGTAACGTCTCTTCGGCCGCCCGGATGTCGGGGCGCTGCTCCACCAGTTTAGAGGGCAGGCTGACTGGCAGATCCTTAGGCAGGTGAAAAGCGGCAAGGGAGAGAACGGTCTGCCGCTCCCTGTTCGGAAAACCACCCATGAGCACCGTGACCTGCTCATGTTTCTGTTCCAGTTGCTTACGCAACTGCGGCAGGGTAGCCTCGGCCTGCGCGAGAATTGTCTCCTGGGCCAGCACCGGCGCTTTTGTCAAAATATGTTGCTCGAGCTGTTTCCGGAGCAATCCCAACTGCTGATGCTCTATGCCGATAATATTCTTCGTTTCCACAATCTGCTCGCGGAGCGATGCTTCCTGCACCAGCGCGGTAATAATGTTGGCGGTGAGGGTAAGGTAAGTGGCTTCCATCTGGTAACGCTGGTAATCCGCCTGTGCCTGCAGCGATTCTACCCCGCGGCGAAGACCGCCGAATACATCCAGCACATAGGACACATTCACTGACGCATTATACAAGGTGAAAAGAGTTCCGGACGGCTGTCTGTCGCCGAAATATTCCTTCGAAATCTTTTTGCGATCTATCCCTCCTGCTACATCCACCGCCGGAAAGAAGTAGCCTTCTCCGGCATATACGGTGTAATTCGCCTGGCGAAGCGCGGCCTGGGCAGCCTCCAGATCAGGATTATGCTTGATGGCTTCTTCGATCAGGCTATCGAGAGTAGGCGAGGAAAATAATTTCCACCAGTCTGCGGGAATATCCTGATCCGATTGAAAATCCTGCGCCATGCCTAAAGGAATATCTGCCGAAGCGGTTTCTTTCGGTAATGGAGTATTGGTATAGCTATCCACATCCGGAGCGGCTGGACGCTTGAAATCCGGGCCGACCGCACAGCCTGAAAGCAGCAACGCACCCGTTACAGTCGTAAGGAGAAATACATGTATGCGAGGTATGCGAGGCACGGCAGACCCTCCATTGATGACATTGCATTTGGTATAGTAACCGTTGTTGTTTTCCCATGATTAAGTGTGAGGGAGAAAATTAAGTAACAATAAAGATACCGCGATGATCCAGAACATTACATACGTATGGAAATTTTATGTGCGCCGCCATTCTATAACGCAACAATTTTAACAAAATTACAGCAACTGCAGAGGTAGGGATATCATGACTTACATAAGACATCTGGCAGCGAGCCAGAGACTTCACTACCGGGTAAACACCCCCCTTCACATCACGCTTAATGGCGAAGAATACCTTACATCCGACTGGAGCATCTCCGGCTTTTCCATCGCGGATTTTCCGGATGATAAAAAGAAGGGAGAGACCCTTGGGATTCATGTCAACATACCGTTTCAGGGATTTGTCGTCGGGTTTCCGGCGCAAGCTTCGGTTGTCCGTTACCATTCCCAGGAAAAGACGCTGGGCGCCCAGTTTAAAAATCTGGACATGCGATCAAAGAAAATACTTGAAACGTTTATCCACGGCATTGTCAGCGGCGAAATGCAATCGATAGACGGGGTTATCCGGCGGATCGACGTGCCCGTAACGCCGATTTCCCTGGCGCATGACAAAAACCAGACTCTCCCCGCGAAAGAAAATGCGTGGAAGCGGCAGCGCGGCCTGCGCTTTTATGCTGCGGCAGGGGTGCTGCTCGGCATCCTCCTGGTAACCATGATCTACACTAATTTCTTCCAGCTTAAAATCGATAGCGCCGTAGTGATGGGGACGAATGACGTAATCAATGCTCCCACCGCCGGTACACTGACCTACACAGTGCCTCTTAACAAGGATGTTCCCGCTGGCACGCCCCTGGTTTCCATTAGCGATCCCAGGCTGGATTACGATATTACCATGGCTGATCTCAAAGTGCGCAATGCCACTATTGAGGCCAGAAGGCTGGAAGCCTTGCTTCAAGCTGAACGCCAGCGCCTGGCTTCCGCTCACGGCATCGTTTCAAAGCAGTGGGATGCTTCCGCGAATATGGTGAACACGCTCCAGAGGGATCTGGAAGTGAAGGAAGCTACCATTAAAAAAACACGCGATCTGATGGCGCAGGGGCTGGAGACGAGCATGGCACTGCAGAAAGCCCAGTCCGATTATATGGAAACCGAACGGCAGCTGGATGCTGCACGCCTGTCGGAGGTAACGCTGGAACAGCAGCTTGCCGCCGTCAAGGGAGGGTTTCAGGTGCGCGATCAGTATGTGCAGACCGGCATGCAGGATGTGCAGGCGCTGGCTAATGCGGCTACACAGAGGCTGGATATTGCCCGGTCGGAGCTGGATTTTCTTAATAAGCGCAAAGCGGATCTTACCATCACCGCCCCGGCGGAAGGACGGCTGGTACGCGTTTTCACGCCACTGCACGGCACGGCAAAGCTGGGCGATCCGATCGCCGTCTTTGAACGTACCGGAAAGCGTATGATCCAGGTGTTCCTCACCCAGCAGGAGGCTTTGAATATCATAAAAGGACAAGTGGCAAAAGCCTATACGCCTTACAGCTGGTGGAGTTTTCCGGTGCGCGTGGTCGATATCGATTATTACAGCCTGACCCTGAACCAGACGCAAGGACGGTTCCAATGGCAGAATCTTTTAAATGCCGCCTTTAAAACCGTAGTGGTTATGGTCGAACCTGTCGGAAGAAAATACGAAAAAAGAGTTAACCAGATCGCGCCAGGAACGGCAGCGACAGTAGTGTTCTAGCACCCGTTGAGGCATTATGCTTTCTGTCACATACGATAGAGTTCAATCCCGCTGGCTGGCGCCGCTTGCCGGTAGCTTTCCTTCCCAGGTTGCCTTCAAGGGACGCTACCGCAATTTTACCCTGCGCTGGGATGATGCCCTGCATCTCTATGCCTATATTGCTTTATGGTGCATTCTTTTCTTCTCCTTTCCCAACAGCCTTCACGATGCCCGGACGCGCAGCGCGTTAATAGTCGTGGGCGGCATCGGGTTATGGCGGTACAGCTGGTGGCTCATTAATTTTTTCCGCTCGCAATATTACGGACGCGTGCGTTTCCCGCACCTGCGCGCCCAGGCGGAGCGTTTCTGGGCCACGGACTGGCGCCCGCCGCACGTGCATTTTGTCATGACCACCTTTCATGAATACGCGCCGACAACGCATAAATGCCTGGAGTCTATTATGCGCGAGGTAGCCGCCAGCAGGGTAAAAGCTACCTTATGGGTAGGCTGCGGAGCGGAGGAGGATGAAAAGATCGTCCAGGACTGGTTTGCCTCCACCCCCGGAGGGGAAAGTATGGAAGTCATGTTCGTACGGCAGAACGTGCCCGGCAAGCGCGCCGCCATCGGCCTGACGCTCAGGGCGCTGAGCCGCCGTGGCGTGCAGACGGACGATATAACGATATTGCTGGACGGCGATAGCATCATTGGCCCTGGCGCTTTAAGCAAATGCCTTTCTCTGCTCGGCGCTTTCCGCCAGATCCAGGCACTTACCACCGACGAGGACGCGATATGCCATCATCCGGTATGGATGCAGAAATGGCTGACCATGCGTTTTGCCCAAAGGCGCATGTGGATGCAGTCGCATTCCCTGTCCTGGCGCGTCCTGACGCTTACCGGGCGCTTTTCCGTCTTCCGCGCCCCTGCCCTTACGGACATCGCCTTCATCCGGCTGGTGGAGGCGGATCACCTCGATCACTGGTTCTGGGGCAATTTCCGTTTTCTCTCCGGCGACGACAAGAGTTCCTGGTATTATCTCCTGGCGCGCAAATCCAGCATGCTGTACGTGCCCGATGCCAAGGTCTATACTATCGAGCGCATCGAAGGCAGCGCCTTAAAGCGCGCTATAGACAACCTGCTGCGGTGGTCCGGCAACATGCTGCGTAACGGCATGCGCGCCATACGCCTGGGACCTCGCGTGGTGCCACCCTTTATCTGGTGGTGCCTTATAGACCAGCGCCTGACGCTCTGGAGCACGCTTGCGGGATTCTTCACGGCGCTCTCGGCCATGCTCTTCGTCAAGCCAAGTTTCTTTTTTACTTATGTCTTATGGATCATGCTGACGCGGATGCTCATGTCGTCCGCGTTGTTTTTCTATTCCGAGCGCATTCGCATATCCTTTCCCCTGATCCTCTATCTCAACCAGTTGATATCCGCCTTTGTAAAAATCTATCTTATCTTCCGTCTTCCACAGCAACGCTGGGCAAACCGCGCGGATCAGAAATTTAACCACGAGCTTATGAACGTCCGTCTGAACCGCATTGCTGTCTTATACATAAATTGGTTTTATCTCATCGTTCTGGCAGCTGGGGTGCTTTTACTGATGCACATCCTCAAATGGCCCGAGATACAGCAGGTTTTATAAAACGGTTTATTTGCATTCAGAAAGGTGGGTTATGACAGAAAAATATGATGTCTGCATTCTTGGACTTGGACCTGTGGGAGCCGTCTCAGGACTCTGTTTTGCAAAACTTGGGCTACGGGTAATAGGCGTCGATATTGATCAGAGACGCGTCAGCATGTTAGCGAAAGGAGAAGTGCCTTTCGTGGAGCCCGGTCTTGAAGAATTATGTAAGGAAATGGTGCGCTCCAGACGGTTTCATGCCACCGTGTATATGAGAGAAGCAGTGCAGAACGCGCCCGTGATTCTCATTGCCGTAGGTACGCCCACACCGAAGGATGCACCCGATCTTTCCCAGCTGGATAAAGTGTGCGAACAGATCGGCGCCCTGTTAAAGGATAAAAGTGATCCCACGGTTATCGCCGTACGCAGCACAGTCCCCCCAGGCACCATACGCAACCGGCTTATTCCTATCATTGAAGGAGTTTCACATAAGCGCGCAGGCATAGGATTCCATATGGCATCAAATCCTGAGTTCCTGCGCGAGGGAACTGCCATCAGGGATTTCTTCCATACCAGCCGCGTGATTGTGGGAGCGGACAGCGACTACGCCGCCGCATGCATCGACATGCTTTATAAGGGTGTCGAGGCAGATGAGAGGCTGCGCGTTTCCATAGAATCGGCGGAATTCGCCAAATATATCGATAATACCTGGCATGCGCTTAAGGTAAGTTTCGCCAATGAAATCGGGCGGGTCTGCCATGCATTAGGAGGAGACGCAGCGGAAATGACGCGTATCTTCCTGTCCGATAAGCGGCTTAATATCTCCGAATGTTACCTTAAACCCGGTTTTGCTTTCGGCGGCTCCTGCCTGCCCAAGGATGTGCGCGGTCTGGCCTATCTTGCGCGAAGCAAAGACGTCAACATTCCTGTTATCGACGCCATATTGCCGAGCAACGAAGCGCATATCGCTCTGGGGGTAGAGGCTATCTTAGAACAGCACCCGCTGCGCGTAGGGATTCTGGGGATTGCCTTCAAGGATCAGGTGGATGACGTGCGGGAAAGTCCGGCATTGGCCGTAGCCAATGGGCTGATCGAACATAATATCAATATCAGCGTGACGGCGCACGATCCGGCTTACTCTGCCGGGCACGCGGTGCTGTTGCCACATTCCGGGAAAACTCTCAACCTGACTGATATCCAGTCATTGACGCAGGTTTCGGACGTGCTGGTGATAATGCACAACCTGCCGTTATACCGCACTACGGCAGAAAACTTTCTGCGTTCCGGCAAGGCGGTAATCGATCTTACCGGATTGCCCAGAACAGACGCGCCACTTCTTGAGGAAGTGCTGCAGTTCGCCTGACGCCTGAGTTCCTAATCACAAATCATAAGGATGAAGTTATGAAATTAGTTGCGCCAAAGCGTATTATTCCGGTCATTCTTTCCGGCGGCAACGGCACAAGGCTGTGGCCGGTTTCGCGTGATGACCGCCCTAAGCAGTTCTTTAACCTGCTCGACAGCCAGCGCTCCATTATGCAGAAAACGCTCATGCGCGTATCCGATCCTTCTTTGTTTGCCCCTCCGTTGGTAGTCGGAGTGGAGCAGCACCGTTTTCTTATTGCCGATCAATTAAAAGAGGTTGGCATTGCTGCCGCAGACGTAATTATTGAGCCGTGCGGGCGCAATACCGCTCCCGCGATCGCCATCGCCGCGCATCATATCGCCGAGCGCTATCAGGAAGCACTCATGCTTGTATTACCTACGGATCAGCATATTGTGGATTATGGCTCCTTCCTGAAGAGCGTAAAACGCGCTGCCAAAGCCGCGGTTTCCGATCATCTGGTGACATTCGGCGTTATCCCTGAATATCCGGAGACAGGTTACGGATACATACGCCGCGGCGATCTTCTGGGTGATGGCCATGCCTTCCGCGTCGACAGCTTCGTCGAAAAACCCGATAGGAAAACAGCAGAGCAGTACGTGAGCCAGAAGGAATATTTCTGGAACAGCGGCATGTTTCTTTTTTCCTCCCGTCGGCTGCTGGAGGAAATAGAGCAGTGCAATCCTATCATCGCCCGCATGAGCCGGGAGGCCTATGCCAAATGCCATAAGGATCTGAACTTTATCCGCCCGGACGAGGAATGTTACAAGAAAATGCCCAGCATATCCATTGACTACGCCGTGATGGAACCTACGCAGCACGCAGCCATAGTACCGCTCGATTGCGGCTGGAGTGACATCGGAGCATGGGAGACTTTCTGGCGCCTTTCGGATAAGGACGAGCGGAGCAACGCCATTATCGGCGAATGCTATTCTCTCGAAAGCTCGAACTGCTACCTGCGATCGGAAGATGGCCGCGCCATCGCCACCTATGGCATCGACAACCTGGTAGTGGTTGCCGCGCAGGATGTCGTGCTGGTGACTACCAAAGAACACACCCAGTCTCTGAAAACGCTGGTGGCGCACGTGCGCGAAAGAAATCCTGGCCTGGTAGCCCGTAACTGCAAAGTATTCAGGCCGTGGGGCATGTATGAAAGCCTCAATAACGGCCAGCGCTATCAGGTGAAACATATCTCCGTCAATCCCGGCGAAAAACTCTCTCTCCAGATGCATCACCACCGCTCCGAACACTGGGTCGTCGTGTCAGGAACCGCCAAAGTGGTATGCGGCGACAAAGAGCATCTTCTTACCGAGAATCAGTCAGTTTATATACCGCTGGGTTCTGTGCACCGCATTGAGAATCCGGGTAAGATACCGCTGCATATTATCGAGGTACAATCCGGGGCGTATCTGGGCGAGGATGATATCGTGCGGCTGGAAGATCAGTACGGCAGAACACCACAGGCTTCGCCCGTTAAGACTACGGATACCGCTGCGGCGTAAGGTAAGGCGATGTCGCTTTGTTCACGAGAAATTCCGGCGTCGGAAATTTTTCCGGCATGGATAATCCCTTTTTGCTTTCCTGAATAATGGCCGCTGCAATGGCGGCCATATCATAGGTATGTCCGGTGCGCTCATCCTTAAGAACAGGAAAGAAATAATCCGCCGATTCCAGCACCGGGACGACATCCTTGCGATCAAAAGTAGTTTTCAGCGCTCCGCTTCTCAGGCGTTTCTGATCATTGACATCCAGCGATCCTTCAAACTCATGCGTCGCTTCCTTTTCTCCCGCCGCATAGGGAAGAAAACCGCGCAGCGTCTTAAGCAACGAAGCGCCTCCCACCTCCACCGTATAGGGATTATAGTCGATGTGGTAAGGATTTCCAGTGACGTGGCGCAGCCGATCCAGCAGAACAGCCAGGCTTCCCAGCGCCTGCAGGTTATAGGCGACATAATGAACAGCCTTGCGCTGGTGGTAGTCGTAGCCAAATCCCGCCGTCTCGCCTTTAAAGCTGTGCAGGTTATCCTGGATATGAGCCAGGAATCCCTGCTTATCCACAACGTAATGAATATAGCGCGGCTCATCGAGGACGCTGCCGATCATTCCTACAATAAGCAGCGCGTAGGAGCGATGGTTGTTTATGCCACGCGCCACGTCCTTGGCCCGCGCCTGCGACTGATCCGCGATCACCGCATCCGCAATGCCGCGCAGCCAGCCGTCTATCTGTGACCGATCGCCTGAGGACAGCTTCGCCCGCACCAGATCATAATCGCGGAACATGGGCACGAATTTCATCTCGGCGATGGAATCGCCTTCCGGCTCATTCACGGCAGACCACGCCAGCAGGTAGCGCCGGGCCTGATCCAGATAAAGCCTTCTGCCGGTCATAGCATAGGCAAGTCCCAGCATATAGGCGTTACGGGTTTCTTTCTTTGTGTGCGTGCTGTTGGATTTCTCTCCCGTTTTTGCCGTTTTGCCTGAGGTAATTACTTTGATATCAGGCTCCGGCACTTCTTTCATGGCCTTATCCGCATCCGCAATTATTTCCTGTACCGCTTTTGCCTTGTCGGAATTCTCATCGGCAAGAGCCTTCGCCAGAGAAGCGGCTTCCGCAGCGGTCAGGCTCGCCGTGCCTTGCGGAATATGCTGAGCGGCGGCAGGGGAAGAATATATCAGCGCACTTAACATAAAGAGATAAAAAGGTCGAAAGCACTTCATATTTTTGCCCTCCAGGCTCAGAAGAAGTGATTAAAAGCATATCCGGTTCTCCTGTGAATAAATAAAAACAGATAAATTGACGATATGGATGTGCGCCCTCACATGATGATGCGCTTTGCGTTGCCATGCACCTGCTGCGCCTTTTAGCATTATTAAGTAATAAATTATTATTATCACTAATAATGCTGCTTGTACGCTACAATACTCCCGAAATTTACTTTCCTTGCAGGGAAGAACGTAAGCGCGGTATCGTGCGGAAAATCCGGAGCCGCCTGCAGAAAGAAGGCGCGGAACTGAGTGCAATTGGCAACATCCGCGTCTAGCGAAACACAAGCCACGGGGTATTAAGTATGTCACCCCGCATAAGCGAAGCGCATTGCGGGGTCTAGCCATACTACAGGCTGGATGCCGCATGACAATTTCTTACGCAGCAAGCTATGGGGAATGCAGCCCGGAAAGATTCAGATTGTAGAAGGAAAATTCTTCTCCTCCTATCTCCAAGCGCGTATGCAAGCCAGGGAATGGCCAGGAAACTCATGTGCTATATATTTCTTATATAATGCTAATAACATTAATAAGGAAACAATATAGATTTTTTATTTACATCCTTGCCCGCGACGGGTATTCTATCTGTTACCAACCAGATTCATACAACGATACCAGGAGTAGTAGTTATGACAACACTTGCTTTCTTTGATCAGATGAACGGTGTAGATTATCAGTTCCTCTCTTCAACTAATTTTCAATTAGGAATTGTTGATCCTGACAGTTCCGGCCTTACCTCTTCACAAATCAGCAGCCTGCAATCCTCCGGAAAAACGCTTATCGGTTACCTCAGTATCGGCGAGGCGGAAAATTTCCGCAGCTACTGGCAATCCAGCTGGAACACTTCCCCCCCCAGTTTTCTAATGGGTCAGAATCCGAACTGGCCAGGCGATTACAATGTCAAATACTGGGATCCGGCATGGCAGAATATAGCTATCAATCAGGCAGTGGATATGGCCAAGGCAGGTTATAACGGCATCATGCTGGATGTAGTGGATGCCTACACGGTATCAAACGTTGCTGCCGCTGACGGGGGCATTACCAACGCTCGTGCAGACATGGTGAAATTTGTCGAAGCTATTTCTGCGGCCACAAAAGCGATTAATCCTAACTTTAAAATTATCCAGAATAATGCGCTTGATCTTCTGACAGTCAATCCCGATGATCCAACCACCGCCACTAACACAGCATATTTGTCCCATATCGACGGCGTCCTGGCAGAGGAAACGTTCTATAACGGCAACAGCCCCGCAAGCTGGAGCTCATGGAATGTGCAGTATCTTGAACATGCGGTAGCGGCAGGAAAGGATGTGCTGACCATCGATTACCCGACGAGCACCTCGGCGCAGCAAAGCGCCATCAGCCAGTCCATTGCGGATGGCTTCGTGCCCTTCATCGGCACGCTTAATCTGGATTCTGTTCCATCTGTCAATGCTCAGATTCCGGCAGCGCTTTCCACTAATGCCCTGACTGAACTGACAAGTAACAGCAGCACTGTTCCTGGTGGAACACCTG
This sequence comes from uncultured Rickettsiales bacterium, assembly GCA_964454545.1. GTDB lineage: Bacteria > Pseudomonadota > Alphaproteobacteria > Rickettsiales > JABCZZ01 > JABCZZ01. The sequence continues at coordinate 24,130 of CAYVTI010000018.1, read as the reverse complement.
CACCTGGCGGCGGGACACCCGGCAGCGGAGGAACCCCTGGCGGCGGCGGAACAACGATAACAGGCACGCAGGGCCTTGCCAGCTATACCCCTTCCGAGATCGCATCGTTGGCGACCCTCTATAAGACGGGCGGAACTTCTGATTCCAGCACCGTGCTCCATGCAATGGTGCAGGACGCAAGCAATGCCTTGTCGGTGGCGCCGCAGCCGGTTTCCACTATCGTCACTTCGGGAACGGCGGCCAAAACTGGCCAGACGGCTAATACCGGCCAAGTTATAGCCCAGGGGGAGACCGCATATTCGCTGGCGATGGGCTATGAGATAACCGGCAACACGCAATATCTCACACAGGTCAAGAGTTTCCTGCTTTCCTGGGCACAGAGCAACACACCCATTGGCGATCCGATCGCCAACGCGGGGCTTATACCCATGTTCAAAGCCTATGATCTCATCCATAATCAGTTTTCCTCCTCCGAGCAGGCAACGATCAACAACTGGATGAGTAACGTTGCCAATGCGATCATAAGCAATCAGGCGCAGGCGGTCAGCAGCGGATCGACGACAGCTACAAACAATCACGAATCCTATGCCCTGCTTGAGGTGGGAACCATAGGCGCCGTATTGGGAAATAGCACGTTCATCCATTACCTGACCGACAACTTCCAGCACCATATCGGCGTCAACCTGCAGTCGATCGCAGGGCAGCCGCCTTATCTGGGAGTGGATTTCCAGGAACGTGACGCCTATCATTATGTCGCGTATAATCTGGCAGCGCTGGGGCAAGCTGCCATATTGATGGATCAGCTTTCCCATGTGCAGGGTAATCCTTATGGCATCAATTATAATCCTTTCACCGTGCAGGTGAACGGCGCGTCCATCCAGAACACCCTGGACGCGCTTTTGCCCTATGCCTCGGGCGAAAAGCAGAGTCTGAATGAATTCCAGAACTCTACCAATCCTAATGATGCTACACGCGTGGCCAACGGCAGCTTAAGCAGCGTATTCCATCCTTCGGATGCTATTCCGGCGCTGGAAGCGGCCGACTATTTCGGTCATACGGTAAATGATCCGCTGATGGGGCATAGCTACAATCTGCCGCAGCTTACGGCGCAGATCCTGCAAAACGCAGGAAGCCTTACGCTGCCTGCGACGATGCCGGATCCAACGTTCCTACAGAATGACACCATCAGTCCTTATGATAATCCTGCACTGACCAGCGGTGGCGGGGGCACTCCCAAGCCAACGGCACCCGTCACCATCAAGGTGCCGACTTATAGCGGGAATCATACTTATGATGGCAGCGCGGGGAATGATACGTTCGTCTTCTACAAGCATACGGGAAATACGACGATCAATCATTTCACGGGAGGAGATGTTCTCAACATCGAATCCAAAATCTACTCCTCGGCGACGCAGGCGCTAAGCCATGTGCAATACAGCGGAGGCAATGCGGTTATTCCTCTCGATACGGGTAACAGCATAACCCTCCTCGGGATTCCCAATCACGGGCTGGTTGCCAGTGAGTTCCATATTTTTTAATCCGATATGATCCTACTGAGGGCAGTGAATTCTCTTCACTGCCCTTTTATTTTTCCCGTCATATACCGCACCACAGCGACCGCAGCTACGGTGACCGCGATTCCCGCAGGCACATCTACGAAGTAATGCCCGCCGATGATGGGGATGGCGGCGAACATCAGCATATTGAGAGCGAGCGCAGGCCAGCGCAGCCAGGGCAGCTGCCAGAACGCCCATAGGAGCAGGGCGGCGAGGCAGGCATGATAGCTCGGGAAAGTAATGAGGCCGATAAGCCCCTTATCGGACGCCGACATGGAAAGCACGTGCAGCGTCCCGCTTCTTAATTGTTCCATGACCGGCACATGCAGGTATCCGGGGCCGGATTCCAGATGATTGAAATCGCCGGGGGAATAATGCAGGTACGTGATGATTCCAACGGCTGGGAACAGCATGGAAATCACCGCGCACAGCGCGGATGAAACCAGCAGGACCAGTATCATCTCATATATTTTCCTGAAATATCCAAGCACCGTAAGCAACCCCAGCGCGACCATGAGTTGCGGCACGAACGAGTTATAGGCCAGAAACAACAACCGCCCCAGCGCAGGATGGGCGTTCACCCATTTTCCGTACTGATACCAGTCGCATTTCAACCACCCGTCGCAACGGAGAAGATAGGCGTCCTGATAGGGGAACGGGATACCCGCGCCCACATAACTCAACACGATGCCCGCAAGCGAAAAGCACAGGAACAGGGAAAAAGACTCCATGAACACGGCCACGTGGTAGGCCGCCTTTGCGCCCAGCGGGTAAGGCCGCTTTGCGCGCAGCCAGAAAGACAGGTAATACAGCAGGCAGCAGGCGGACATGTAACCCAGCAGGAATTGCAGATTCTCCCGCCCGGTCCTTCCCAGTATGATTCCTATTCCCTGCAGATAGAGGCCAAGGCCGTCAGCGGCCAGCATCAGAAAAATCCCGCCCCAGGCGAGAAGCCTGAGACGCATTTCGGCGGAAGAAATAATCTTATCCCTTAAGACGGCATGCATCACCGGAATATATAAGTGGTTTTGGCAGGTAAGTAAATTGAGAAATCCTGCCAGTCTCTTTCCGCCATGCCGGTGAGGCGGGAAGTGAGAGCCTGCTTCTGCCACCATCTTAAGCGTGCAGGCGCGTATGTTGCTGCCGATGAGGCTTCGGGCCTCATGGTATAAATGCGTGGTATATTACATGCGGTCTCTCCTTGTTGAATATCGGGAGGTTTGAACCCATACGATAGAACGTGAATGATGTATTTCCCTTGCGGGCGTTATATATTTGGCTTATTTACTGGATTTGCACGGTCTTTAATGAACTTCGGCGAACATGGCCGAATAAAAACCTGGTGCCCGGAAGAGGACTCGAACCTCCACGACTCGCATCACCAGTACCTGAAACTGGCGCGTCTACCAATTCCGCCATCCGGGCAGCGAGGGTTATATATAAGCCCCATGCTCCGATTGTAAAGTGGCAAATGGGCTTTATCCTCTTTTACCTCGGAACGGCTTAATGACATGCGCCCGGATTCTCTCTTCCTTCCAAGGCGTATTTTTCGTTAATAGACCTCTTTCGCGACTGTACGGGTAAGCTCGTTCCCCTCACCTCGGTTTGCCTAAGCGGTTAGCTTCGCTAACCCCAAGGCAAACCGTCCTCTCCCCTAAAGGGACGAGGAAAACAAGAAGATACACTATCAGTCGCGAAAGAGGGCTAATGAAGGTTTTTCATTCTCCATCTCAGGCATCCTGCTTCCCGCTATATAAGACACCTCAATACAATAAATTGATATACAACAATAAATCCATATTCCGCCTTGTAATACAAGCTGCCTGTGATGATAATAATCCCTTAGGATTGTAACACAATCTTAACACAATAATTCCCTGTCCTTATGGTATGATGTTTTCTATAGATATGAAATTATGATCATAAAGGTTATGCTCAATGGGTGTTCGTTATAACTGGCAGGAATCGTCGCCTATCAAGCAGATGGAAGTGGCTAAGACTCTGGCCGGGCGGGTGCAGGCCATCATTTATGCCCCTGACAACACCAGTGATCAGGCCGCCACACTTCCTCAGTATCTGGCAAAGCATGGATTTTACTGCTATCTGGATGAAGTAGGCGGAAAGAACGTGCTCAAAGTTGTAGCATTTGGAAAAGAAGAAGGACATCTCCTTGATTCTCTCAGAAGCGGCGGGTTCATCGCCGGAGAAGCCAGTGAGACCAGTTTTCCTGATAAGAAAATTCAGCTCAGCACCGTGGACAAGCTGAGAAAAAACAGCCTGAACATCACCGGCATCTTCGGCGACGTGGGTCACGCAGCCATGATGGTCTCAGGCGCGCTGGAAGGCGATAAGAACCGCATCGCCACCTCCGCGCTGTACGGCACCTCCGCCACCATACAGGCTTTGTTCGGCGCAGGCGCAGATGACCCTTACTTCTCCCAGATGACTAGCCAGATGCGCGACTACCTGGAGAAAAAGGGAATCAATCTCTCCGATCCCGTGATTAAAACGCCTGAAGTCAAATACCGTGATCGCAGCCTGCGCACGAAGGTATACGATTTTATAAGAAGGCACCCGATACAGGCATCACAGGCCATCAGCCTCACGGGTAATCTCAGCCTCTTCCAGTCAGGGTTGAGAGAAATACGCAATTATGGCACCGGCTTCGGCCGCCTCTTCGCCGGTATGGTAACCGCAACCAGCGCGCTTATCGTCATGTTCGTGCCGCAGGCGACCCCGAAGGAACTTGAGGAGCATAAAAAAGAAAAAGGGGTTTTCAAAACGCTGGCGGAAGGCCACGTGATAGAAGCCGTAAAAAAGATTCCTCACCGGGCTTTTATGCTCATCCGGAAATCCCCTCTGGCGTTCCAGGGCATGCTGCTGCTTTCCGATAACATGGGCATGCTGTTCGATGCCTACCAGACCAACCAGAAATACAAGGTTTGGAAAGAAGGCGGCACAGCACCGCCCGGCATTAAAGATTCCATAAGGACCCTGTTCACCGGCAAGAAGCCAGTGGGAGTGCATCAGGATTCGCATTACCAGCGAATCGCTGCCTTAGATGAACAGCTGAAGACGATGAACATAAATTACGATCCGAACAAGCCTGATATGGCCATCAAGGGACACAGGATAGCCGAAGATCTGATCAAGCAGCGGAAAGAGCTGAACCAGCAGATAAAAGGGTTGGAGAAAATTCCATTCGGGGCTTTCTTCAGTTGGCTTACCGCGATTACTTATACCACGGCCAGCGCATTTAATACGCTCGCCTCTAAAAACCGTCCTGCAGGGTTCGAATCCAAAGAGGTGCATAACGAACTATATACCTATGCTGCCAATACCATACTGGATTTACCGGCCAGCGAGCAGGACAGGGTCATAAAGAAAATGGCTTCTTATCTCTCCGATAAGCACGACGTCCATGTGACGGAAAAAGAAATTGAAACGGGCATTAAATCCAAGCTTGCCATTTTGAAACAGAGTCCCTGGCTGAAGAACGTGATCGCCATCGATGAAGCCGATAAGAAGGTGGATAATACCGTCCCGCCGGAGATAGCGAAAAAAGAAAACAGGTCATGGACAGAAAGGGTTGCGGCGGATACCGACCTTGCCGCTGCCGCAGCTGCCGCCCCTGTCGCCCCGTTGCGCCCATAAACACAACTTTCCACTGGCAAAAACCCTTCCGTGCGCTATACATATACCCGGAAAAAGGGGCAATACATGTATATTGCGATTGCACGGCTGTTAATTATCCTTGGCGTTTTATCCGCAGGCCTTTGCACTCAAGCGTATGCGGCACAGATTGCTATTGCCTGCGGCTCCTACGGCCAGGAATTCAGCATATGCAAGGACGGGGCCATTGATGTGTCTAGATCGACGTTATCTGGCTCGGCATTCTCCACCATCGCTTTTTCGGTCTCACCACCGGTGCAGTAAAAAGCTAATAACAATGATAAGGAATAATTAGTAATATATGGCAATTTCGAAAGACTGGTGGCGTGGCGCTGTAATTTATCAAATTTACCCGCGAAGCTTTTATGATACCAATAATGACGGCATAGGAGACTTGCGTGGCATCACTGAGAAAATGGGTTATATAGCAGCACTTGGCGTAGACGCCATCTGGATTTCCCCCTTCTTCAAATCTCCCATGAAGGATTTTGGCTACGATGTCTCTGACTATGAGGCAGTAGACCCGCTTTTCGGCACGATGGAAGATTTTGACACGCTGATAGAGACGGCACATGCCAAGGGTGTGAAAGTCATGATTGATCAGGTCATAAGCCACACGTCCGACCAGCATCCATGGTTCAGGGAAAGCCGCAAGAGCCGGAATAATCCGAAGGCGGACTGGTACGTATGGGCAGACGCGAAACCGGACGGCACAGCGCCCAACAACTGGCTTTCCTACTTTGGCGGCCCGGCATGGCAATGGGACAGCAGGCGCCAGCAATATTACATGCATAACTTTCTCACCAGCCAGCCCGATGTGAATTTCCATAATCCTGAAGTCCGGCAGGCGTTGCTCGACAGCGTCGAGTTCTGGCTTAAAAAAGGTGTCGATGGCTTTCGCCTCGACACGGTGGACATGTATTACTGTGACAAGGAACTGCGCTCCAATCCTCCCCGTCCGCCGGGAGTGATTGACGGCATCCCTGAAAGTAATCCTTATTCCCGGCAACAGCACATTTATGACAGGAGCCGCCCGGAGAATCTTAAATTCCTGGAGGATTTCCGCGCCTTGACGGATCGTTACCCCCATATTACCTCCGTGGGGGAACTGGGGGCTGAGAACGCGCTCGACATCATCGCCGACTATACCAGGAAGGATAAACGCCTCCATATGTCCTACACATTTCCACTGCTGGGCGACAAGTTCAGCGCGGCACATGTGCGCGAGACGCTCGAATATATGGAAGCGCACATACAGGATGGCTGGCCATGCTGGGCATTTTCCAACCATGATATTGTGCGCGTGGTTTCACGTTGGGGAAACGGGCGGCACAATGATCGTTTCGCCAAGATGCTCATCGCGCTGCTTACAACGCTGCGTGGTTCCTTCTGCCTTTACCAGGGCGAAGAACTCGGCCTTACCGAAGCGGACATTCCTTTCGAGAAACTGAAGGATCCTTACGGCATAGAATTCTGGCCGGAATTCAAAGGACGCGATGGCTGCCGTACCCCTATGCCGTGGAAAATCGATAAATCCAATGCCGGATTCTCGCAGCATGAGCCCTGGCTTCCGGTTCCGAAAGAACACCTGCCGCTGGCAGTGGATGCGCAGGAGAAAAATAAGGAATCTGTGTTGAATTTCACCCGCAGTTTTTTCGCGTGGAGGAAAACGCAAGCTCCCTTGCTGCGCGGGGACATTAAATTCCTCGGCGCACCGGAGCCGCTGCTGGCGTTTACCCGCGCGTGGGAGGGGAAGACACTGCTCGCCGCTTTCAACCTTGGGCTGAAGGAAATGGCCTATAAGATTCCGCAGTGCAGCAAATTTACCTTGCTCCCCCCAGAAGGTTTTGCTTGCAGGCTTGATGACAATATGCTTCATTTGCCTGGTTATTCGGCATGTTTTGCCGCCATAGAGTAATGCAATAGGGCATAGAGTATTATAATGACCAGCATCCGGCTTGAAGGAATCCGAAAAGCTTTCGGAAGCAAGGAGATTATCCAGTGAGTGGATCTTTCCATCAGCCCGGTCTGGAAATCCAGATGAGATGCTTGCCACAAGAAATCGGCCAAAACAGGCTATTACGATAAAGAGCTGGGGTGGAAACATGCGGACAGCAAGCACATTGCGTATTAAATTATCCTTATTTCTGACCTACTTCGTCTTTGCCATCCTGATGAACAGCGTCGGGACGGTGATTCTGCAGGTCATCAATAATTACGGTGTCAGCAAGACCGATGCCAGCATCCTGGAAGCCTTCAAGGATCTGCCCATCGCCGTTGTCTCTTTCCTGATGGCCTCGTTCCTGGCCCGGTTCGGTTTCCGCAAAGCCATGATGTCCGG
>CAYVTI010000018.1:0-16461 GCA_964454545.1 uncultured Rickettsiales bacterium | reverse complement strand
ATGCGCCGCGTGCACTGGTACCCCGTGCTGACAGCCTGCCTGCTGGCCATGGGATTGCTGGTGATACTCACTCTGCCGCTCACGGATGGCATTACGAAAAACCCTGATCTGACCTGGTGGAATGCCCCACCGGCGGCTTATGTTTTCCCGCTGATCGGGCTGTTCATGGCGCCGATTTATCCCGCCATCAGCTCCGTGATGCTCAGCGCCCTGCCCAAACACCAGCATTCGGCGATGTGCGGCCTAATCGTCATTTTCTCGGCGCTGGGCGGCACCGTCGGCTCGCGTATCACCGGCTACACTTTTGAACATTTCAGTGGCCAGTCGGCTTTCTATCTGTCGCTGATCCCCATCGGGATCATTCTGGTATCGTTGTTCTTCTTCAAGCGCGAGACCGATAAAATCATCGGCGTGGAGCTTGAGGAAGATGGCCGGAAAGAAAACGGCTCGTTGGCGACGGCGGCGTAGATAAGTTTCTGCGCTATTATCCGTTTTCGGCAAGAATATGCCCTGGCCATCGTCATTGCGAGAATGCCGAGCGAAGCGAGGAGGACGAAGCAATCCAGTCTTTTGCCATGCCAACGGAAGTTGGCATCCAGTCCAACCGCTGGAGGGCTACCAGCCTGCGGGTATGACAAATTAAGGTTTTCCGGATTTCCACGGCCACTCACGCGGTCTCGATGACAACGGTTCACTTAATCGCTGCGCCGAGCGCATCTTTAACGAGCTTCGTGATTTCACCCCACTGCCCTTCGCGGATGGCTTTCACAGGCACTATCCACGAACCGCCCACGCACAGGACATTGGGCAGGCTCAAATATTCATTCATATTCTTCTGATCGATGCCACCTGTAGGACAGAATCTTACATTGCCGAACAGGGCGGAAAAATTCTTCAGCATGGGGACACCACCCGCAAGGGCTGCCGGGAAGAATTTGAGACAGTCAAACCCGTGCTGCATGGCAAGCAGCGCTTCGGACGTGGTGGAAATGCCCGGTATATAGGGCACGCCGCATTGCCTGCCGGCACTTAGCAATGATTCCGTTATGCCGGGGCTTATGATAAACTGTGCGCCTGCCTTCTTTACTTTTTCAAATCCATCGGGCGTGGTAATCGTCCCCGCGCCAGTCACCATGTTCTTCCGCTCCGCGGAAAGCAGCTCAATCGCATCTAACGCGGCGGCAGTACGCAGGGTGACTTCCATCGTCCTGATGCCTCCCTCCGCCAGCGCGTCGGCAAGCGGAAGCGCTTCTTCCATCTTTTCCAGGGTAATAACGGGAATAATGGGACCGAGGGAAAGGATATCTTTAACAGAAAGCATAATTACTCCTGATTGGTAAGAATGGCCACAGCACCGGTCAGCGCCACATGCGCGCTTTCAGTGATGATATAGGTGGGGATGCCGGACATATAGGATGCAAAGCGCCCTTTGGCTTCAAATCTGGTACGCAAAGGACTGGTGGTCACCAGTTCCTTACCCAGCTTTGCTATAATGCCACCGCCGATATACACGCCGCCGAACGCACCCAGCGTCAGCGTCAGATCACCCGCAGAACTTCCAAGAACACCGCAGAAAATATTGACCACTTCATAGCAAATAGATTTATGATTCTCTATAGCCTGCTTGGTAATGTCAGAAGCTCTCAATTTTTCACATTTCTTGCCCTGAATCTGGCAAAGGGCGCGGTACAGAAATTCCAGCCCATCACCTGTGAGGATGCGCTCACTGGAAAGCCGACCGCCATATTCCTTCCAGCCCATGCGGAGGATTTCTATTTCCAGATCATTTGCCGGAGCGAAACTGTCATGCCCGCCTTCGCCCTGTAATGCTACCCAGTGCCTGCCGCTCCATATGAGTCCGGAAACACCAAGCCCTGTGCCTGGTCCTAGAACCCCTATGGGCTTATGCACTTGCGGCTTGCCGCCGCCTAACTGGTAATATTGGGATGGTGACAGCATTGGAACACCCATAGCAAGTGCAGTGAAGTCATTGGTCAATACGAGCTGTTTTAGTTCCAAATCAACCGTCAGTTCCTGCTTTGAAAATTCCCACGCACAATTCGTGAATTTAAACCTGTCGCCCGTAATAGCCCCTGCCAGTGCCAGACAGGCGTGGGATACTTTGGGATTACCCCTTTCCTTAAGAAAGGCACGGATTGCATCGGTAATCGTGGGGTAATCCTTATTGACGCAGGTATACATGCTTTCCTGCGTAAGTTTACCGTTCTCCACCAATGCAAACCTCGCATTGGTGCCGCCGAAATCGCCAACGAATCCAAACCTACTACTGGTCATAACTTGCCAGTGCAAAGGATGCGCCTTCCTCGGCGCCCGAAACCACATGGCGCGCGCTTGAGAAAAGCTCCCGCCCCAGTCCGTGATGGTAATGGGAAATGTCCGGCTTCGTTGGTTCGCGCGCCGCAAGCACTGCATCGTCAAGCTTCACTTCCAGTATGCCCTTCTCGGCATCGAGAAAAATGATATCGCCATCGCGTATCTTGGTGAGTATGCCGCCTTCAAGCGATTCCGGAACCACATGGATAGCAGCAGGCACCTTGCCAGACGCACCGGACATGCGCCCGTCGGTCACAAGCGCCACTTTGAATCCCAGCCCCTGCAATACGCCCAACGTTGGCGTGAGCTTGTGCAGCTCCGGCATTCCATTGGAGCGCGGCCCCTGGAAAATCACCACTGCCACAAAATCCCCGTGCAGGTTGCCGCTCTTGAAAGCCTTGAGCAACTCCTCCTGGCTGTAGAACACCCGCGCAGGCGCTTCCACCACCCTGTGCTCCGGTTTCACCGCCGATGTCTTGATGACAGCACGTCCCAGATTGCCTTTGAGCAACCGCAGTCCCCCTTCCGCACTGAACGGATCGCTGGCAGGACGCAGCACGGATTCGTCCCGGCTTTTATCCGCTACCGGCTGCCACGCTATTTTGTCTTTTACAAGCGCTGCTTCTTTGCGGTACGCGTCAAATCCCTTCCCCGCGATGGTAGTCACATCTTCGTTAAGCAGCCCGGCTTTCGACAAAGTATCGATGAGAAAGCCCAACCCGCCTGCGGCATGGAAATGGTTCACGTCCGCCTCACCGTTGGGATATACGCGGGCAAGCAGCGGCACTACGTGGGAAAGCTCGGCAAAATCGTCCCAGTTAATCTGGATGCCGGCAGCGCGCGCTATGGCTATGAGGTGAATCGTGTGGTTGGTGGAGCCGCCGGTAGCGAGCAGTCCCACGATGCCATTAACTATTGCCCTTTCATCCACCACCTGAGAAATAGGAGTATAATCCTTGCCGAATGCCGTAAGCTTCACGACCTGCGCCGTTGCCGCTCTGGTAAATGCGTCGCGTATGGGAGTGCCCGGATTTACAAACGAACTGCCGGGCAATTGCAGCCCCATAAGTTCCATCAGCATCTGGTTGCTGTTGGCGGTGCCGTAAAATGTGCAAGTTCCCGGCGAATGATAGGATTTCGCTTCCGCATCCAGCAATTCCTCTTTCGTGGCTTTGCCCTGCGCATAAAGTTCGCGCACGCGCGCTTTTTCCTTGTTGGGTAATCCTGAAGGCATCGGCCCGCCCGGCACGAATATCACCGGCAGGTGCCCGAAGCTTAAAGCGCCAATCAGCAGCCCTGGCACGATCTTGTCGCAAATCCCCAGACACAGCGCCCCGTCAAACATGTTATGTGAAAGCGCCACTGCGGTTGACATAGCGATGACATCGCGGCTGAAAAGCGAAAGTTCCATCCCCGGCTCGCCCTGGGTGACGCCATCGCACATGGCAGGCACGCCGCCGGCAAACTGCGCCACCGCGCCCGCCTCGTGCGCAGCCTGCTTGATAACAGCAGGAAATTTCTCATAAGGCTGGTGCGCCGAAAGCATGTCGTTATACGCCGAGACAATAGCGATGTTAGGCTGTTTGCCAGCGCGAAGCGCCGCCTTGTCTTCCGCCGCGCATCCGGCGAATCCATGCGCCAGGTTCCCGCAGGAAAGCGTGGCGCGCTTGGGCCACTTTCCGGCAGCTTCCTGCGCACGCGTGAGATATCCCGCACGCGTTTCTGCACTGCGTTTTATAATTCTTTCCGTTACTTTTCTAAGGATGGCATTCGTCATATCGACCAGTAAATTTCAAGTGGTACTTTGTTCTGCTGCACAATAGCACGTATGGGAAGCGTGAGGCAAGAGCCGGGCTTTTGCGCTTCTTCATATAACGCGCGTTTCTTCGCACCCGTAATATGCAGTATTAACTTGCGGGTATTGAGCAATGCCGTGAGCGTCTGCGTCATGCGCGGGTGCGGTGCATAAGACGGCGGCATGATGGCGGCGCAGCTATGTGGATTATCCATCTCAAACGCATCCGCCAATCCTGCTGTTTCAGGAAATAAAGAAGCCGTATGTCCGTCCTCGCCCATACCGAGTATCACCACATCGTACGGCTTGGGGATAGCATTGAGTTGTTTTTCGACCGCCGCAACACCCTCTTTAGGCGTAGCCGCGTCATTCTTCAACCCTACGAAATGAACACCGCCCACGAGCAACTGCTCGCGCACCATGCGTTCGTTGCTGTCCGGTGAATTTACATCCACCCAACGCTCATCCGCCAGCGTAATCCATACTTTCTCCCATGGCAGTTTTTTTGTCTTAAGCTTGGCGAAAAAAGGCTTCGGCGTGCTGCCACCCGATACCACCAGACTTGCCTTGCCACGCTCTTCTGTAGCGGAAGACAATAATTGCGCCACATCTTCTGCCAATCGTGCAGCAGTCTCTTCCGGTGAGGAAAAACCATGAAATGCCATTATGCTATATCCTTATACCAAAACAGTTCTCCACCAGTCCCAATCATTTGCTGATAGCTATCCCTTCTGGATAACGAAATTGCCCCTTGCCAGCGCCAAAAGAGCCGAATTGTCTTAAGTAATGGCCATGATTATCAAATTCCTGCACACGAGCTATGCCCTGTGTCTTTTGGTACCAGTCAAACGTAAGAGCATAACCCATGTCAACAACCCAAATATTGCCATCTGAGTCGCTAATGATCCCTACAGGATAAATAAACCGACCACCGGTTGTACCTTTGGAACCGAACTGCATCAGGTATTTACCATGACTGTTAAATTCCTGTACCCTGCTGTTCCAACTGTCAACGACCCAGACATTGCCTTTTTGGTCTACAGCAACACCCATTGGGTAATTGAACTGGCCGTCACCGGAACCTTGAGTTCCAAACTGGCTTAAGTATTTTCCTTTCCTGTCAAATTTCTGCACCCGATTATTCCCAGAGTCAGCTACATACATATTTCCGTCTTTATCAATAGTGATTGCATGTGGAAAACTGAAATCACCTTTTCCGGGATTGGCCCAACTGACACATTTGTCACATCCTGAAAGAGTGGTTCCGAACTTGCCTATGAGAGTTCCGTTACTGCTATATTTTTCCAGCCCATCGCCCAATACCCAAAAAGCTCCGTCCGTATCAATTGTAAAACCTCCTCCGGCCGCAATAGGCAACTGAGCCAAATATTTCCCATCACCAGTAAATTCTTCTATTCGTGGGCCATCTGTTACCCAGATATTTCCTGCTTTACCTGCTAAGATTTCGTGCATATTGCTAAACTGACCATTGCCGGTACCTTTAGAGCCAAACTGTCCCACATAGTTACCGTTGAAATCGAATTTCTGTACCCGGTTATTAAGTAAATCCGTTACATAGATGAATTGCTTGCTTTCGGCAGCAATGGTTTGGTCTATGCACAAATTCAGTACAATAATAAGGACAATGGTGCGAATCATGTCAGCTTACATTTACATAGAGTACATGAGTAGCGGAAGTTCAAAAAATCAGGCAAATTTACCGACATAGCAGAAAAATCAATCCGTCTCGTGCCAGCGGCGGCCGTCCTGCGCCATCAGCGCCGAAGCATCCGCCGGCCCCCAGCTGCCCGCGATATAGTGCTTGGGCTTCTGGTCGTTATCCTCCCAGCCTTTAAGAATGCTCTCCGCCCATACCCACGCCGCCTCGACTTCATCGCTACGCATGAACAGGGTCGGGTTGCCGCGCACCACATCCATCAGCAAGCGTTCATAAGCGTCCGGCGTGCGGTCATCGAACTCCTCAGACAGACTCAGGTTGAGATACACCGGTTTCAGACGGTATCCGCCCGGCCCCGGCACTTTGGTGATCACTTCAAGCTTGATGCTCTCATCCGGCTGCAGGCGTATGATCAGCTTGTTGGTATGCTGTTCCGCCCCCTGATCCGGAAATATCTGGTGCGGAACGGGGCGGAACTGCACCACGATTTCCGAATAACGCTCCGGCAGGCGCTTGCCCGTGCGCAGGTAGAACGGCACGCCAGACCAGCGCCAGTTATCGACATGCGCCTTGAGCGCCACGAACGTTTCCGTATCGCTGCTTTTCTGCCCCAAATCCTCCACATACCCTGCCACCGGCTTGCCGCCAGATGCACCGGCGCGATACTGCCCGCGGATGGTGTCCCTCGCCGCGTCATGCGGAGTAAACAGGCGCAGCGAACGCAGAACCTTCAGTTTCTCGTCACGCAATATGTCCGGCTCCATCCGGGGAGGCGGCTCCATCGCCACCAGGCACAAAAGCTGCAACAAGTGGTTCTGCACCATATCGCGCAGCGCGCCGTATTTGTCATAATAACGTGCGCGGCTTTCCACCCCCAGGCTTTCCGCCACCGTAATCTGCACATGGTCGATCGCGCTGCTGTTCCAGACTTTCTCGAACAGGTTATTGGCAAAGCGCAGGATCATCAGGTTCTGCACCGTCTCCTTGCCAAGGTAATGATCGATACGGTACACTTGGCGCTCTTCAAAATATTTCAGCACTTCGTCATTGATCGCACGGAATGACGCCAGATCGTGACCAATAGGTTTTTCAAGCACCACGCGCGCCGCAGGCGTAACTACCCCTGCCTTATGCAGGTTATGGCAGACGGCGCCAAACACGTCCGGGGGCGTTGACAGGTAAAAAATGCGCACAGGACGCGGCTCATCCGCAAAGAATTTAGCCAGCTGCGCATAAGCTTTGCTGTCTTCCGCATCTATCATGGCATAATGAATGCACTGCGCGAACCGCTGCCATACGGAAACCTCAAAATCCTCGCGCGCAACATGTTCCTCGCACGCTTTCCTTACCATATCGACATATTGGGACTCCGAAGCGAGGACGGCGCGCCCGATGCCTACGATACGGCTGCTGTCCGGAAGCTGCCCGTCGCGGTAGCGGTAATAAAGCCCCGGCAAAATCTTGCGCAATGCTAAATCGCCATTGCCGCCGAATATGACGATATCTGTCGGAGAAAGTGAAGGTGCGCCTGACATGTTTTTCTTATTTTAATGTATCCTGTCAACCTGGTAACCAAGTTTCTGCGGGCACTATATGTAACAGCAGCTTATAGTATGGTCAAATCGAAAATTTCCCTGTTCTTCTTTACCTCACAAGAAAACCGATCAGAACACCTTTTTAATATGTTACACTCATTATTTATAAGTTTTCCATTGGAGAGATCTCTTTTCCAGCAATCCGGTAAATAATTTGCAAATAATGCGTTTTTCGTACATGAAAGGTTGATAAATGGGACCCATTTTCCTAAAGTAGGCCTTGTGCGCAGAACAGCCACTGTCAAGAGATTTCCCATGTCTGACGTTATTTCGGAAAATATACAGCATTTCCTGCTTGAAAATATTGATTCAATCGCGCAATGGGAAGCTTTACTATTACTCCAGAAAAAGCCGGATGAGGAATGGAGCGTGGAAAGAGTCGCCAATGCTCTTTATATCAGCACAGAGGAAGCCTCTTCCCTGCTGGCCCAGCTGGTAAGGCGGAAGATACTTTCCATTGCCGGGAATAAGGACTGCGTTCTGTATCAATACCATCCGGAATCCCCTGAACTGGATCAGCTAATAAGGCAGGGTGCCGGGTTATACAGCAAATACCTCATTCCCATTACCCATCTTATTCATTCCAAGCCTAAAAACCGCATCCAGAAATTCGCGGATGCCTTCAAACTCAGAAAGGATTGATTATGGCAGGTTTTATTTACGGATTGTGCGCCCTGACGGCGTTCCTGTGCACTTTTCTTCTATGGCGCACCTATTTCAGGATCCGGTATAAGGTCCTTCTGTGGAGCGGAGTCTGTTTCACGGGTCTGGCATTAAGTAATATATTGCTTGTCATTGATAAATTGCTTCTTCCGGCTATAGATTTATCCCCTCTTCGGCATCTTGTTACGCTTGCGTCGATGCTGGTCCTGCTGTACGGCTTAATCTGGGATATGGAGTGAGGATTGCTATGAACCCTATGTTACTGAATCCTATGTTACTGGGCGCAATTGCCGCAACATGCTTTGTAGCCAGCCTGTTTTTCCTGCGTTTCTGGCAAACGACGCGTGATCGTTTTTTTCTCTTTTTTACCTTATTCTTCACTATAGGGGGATGCGAGCGGATAATCATGGCATTAACCAACCCATCGAATGAACAGGAACCGCCCTTTTACATCCTGCGCCTGATAGCATTCCTTATTCTTTTATACGCTATTGTTGATAAGAACCGGGCGAGAAAATAAAAAACGGCAGAGACAATCTGCCGTTTCTATTAAACCGGGTTTTACCGGAATATTCAGGCGGCCATCCGGCGGCGGCCATAACTGTAGCGCGATGAAAAATACCCTTGTTCGCCCCGTCTCCCGCGCCTACGGGAATAACCGCCAGAACCGAAATAGCCGGAACCGAAATAGCGCTCCCGTCCGGCTTGGCGGGGATATTCTCCCCAGCCTTTCAGAGCACCGCGTCTGCGATTTGCATATTCCATCCCCATAGGCTCATAGCGCATGCGGCCACGCCTTGAACTTCCATATTCTCCACCATATCCGAAACCTCCACCGTAACGAGCAGAACCCGAGTAGCCCCCCCTTCTATACCCGAAGCCGGAGCGGGCGCCGCCAAATCTGGATCGCAAGTACCCCTCCCTTGCATGGCCGCGACCGCTGCGGCGACCGCGACTACCGCGGTTGTCATTGAAATATCTGCCGGAATATCCGCCTCCATAGCCTCTCTCTCCAAAGGATCTCGATCTGTAATTATACATAAAACTCTCCTTTTACATAAAAATAAAAATGGAAATGTTCCGGCAGAGCCTGCACACGCAGCGCATGAAACCTAGAAATATGCAATCATGCCCGGAATTACTTAGAGGCGGTAATCCTATCTGTTCGGAAATAAAGTTTCTGTATCTTATTTATTATCCTTCCATAAAGAAGAGTCGCGACCGATGATGCGCATTAAGCAGGCTCATCAACGATGTCGCCCACACGTTCCGTCAGGTCATGCCCTTTATAGCGCACCAGATCCTTCGGCAGCTCCGCGATGACAAGGTCAAGCACCTGGGAATCAAGATGCTTCTTTAATTCACCCAGCAATTTTGGCGGCGCAATCAGGACAAGACTGTCGAACGCTCTTTGCTGCTGCGCTTTATTCAACTGAATTGCGAGGGTGTGCATGAAGCGGAATTTCAGATCTTCGTGAATATCGAGATGAGGCGTATTTATATGCCGTGCAGGGTTTGCACTCTCAAACACTCTGCCGAGCCTATCATTGCCATATTCATAATCATTAATCATTTCCGCCTCCCAATAGGCTTCTCTCACCGGAACCAGTTCCCGCTCCATTCTCTCTTCATAATGATGATGCTTGGCGTTACCGGGCAAGGGGATGACGGCTTCCCGGCGTTCACGCACATACACCTGCGCACTGCCGCCGTCCGCTACCAGAAACCATACCACGGGTGGCTTCCTGTGAATAGACGGACTTCTTTTTTGCGGAGGTTTCGGCATATACAACTCGATATGATAATTATACAGGTAATTCTGATGATTGCGCCGTTAGCTTTCCATCAGTAAAGTAAAGCAGCTTATAAAAAGCCCGCAAAGGCGTGAAAGTCCAGCTATTCGGGAATTACGGTGGCATAGATGCATTATTTCGGCTAATGATAAAATGTATGATAGTTACCGTATTTGCCAAAGCGCTGCATAATCTGCTCATACCGGACGTAATGAAGTTACTGCTCGTTTGTCTTCTGGCCTACGCGCTGGGATGGTGGATACTGGCATGGATTCTGTCGGGTGTCATAAGCGCCTATGCGGGCATTTCGGGCGGGGAAGGATTTTTAGCCCATATGCTTGGAAGTATCGGCGGCATGGTGATCGCCTGGTTTCTGTTTCCCCTGCTCTATCCTATTCTCATCAGTTTCTTTGACGACAGGATCGCAGAGGCAATCGAGCGCGAGGATTATCCGCAGCTTCCTCCCGCAAAACCGCCTTTCTGGCCGAATGTCCTGCAGGATACGCTGTTCTGCCTGAAAGCGCTGGGACTCAATATATTGTTTCTGCCGCTCTATCTCATGCCGCTTGCAGGGATTATGATCTATTACGGGCTGAACGGTTACCTGCTCGGCACGCAATTCTTCCGGATGGCCGCGGGAAGACGGGTGAGCAAAGCCGAAGCGGCCATTCTGCAGAAGCAGGCACGTGCTTCCATTCTGCTGGCAGGGATTGGAATCAGCCTGTGCTCCACCATCCCCTTATTCAATCTCGTCGCTCCCCTGCTTGGGGTTGCCGCCATGCTGCACCTGTTCCACGCAGCACGCCAGATACCTGTCGTAAAGTAACAGGCCTATCACTTATGCTTGTGCCAGGTCACCGGACTTATGGCTGAATTTATTGATAATATGCTGTAAATCATCGATGGGAACCGGCTTTACCAGATGGTAATCGAATCCCGCTTCCCGCGACCGCCTTCTGTGTTCCATCTGCCCCCATCCGGTCTGGGCAATGAAAATCGTATTCTTGAGCAGCGGATCGTTTTTCATGATCTTGCATATATCATAGCCGTTCATGCCCGGAAGGCCGATATCCAGAAGCACGACCTCCGGCCGGTGCTCATGCGCAAGCCTGATGGCGGATGCCCCGTCATTGGCTATATAGATGCTGTGCCCCCAGAATTCTATCATCCATCCCGTCGTCTTGGCCAGGGCCTCGTTATCGTCCACTATCAGCACTTTCAGATTCTTATCCGGCTTCTGTTCTTCCTGCGGCACAGGGCTTGGGACAGTTTGCTCCTGTGCGGCAATCACTGGCAAAGCAACCTTAAATTCACTTCCTGTGTTAGGACCTGCGCTGAACGCCTCAATGTTTCCGCCGTGCATTTCCACTAAATTCCTTACCAGGGTCAGCCCTATGCCCAACCCTCCCTGGCTGCGCTCCAGTGAGCTATCCACCTGTGAAAATATATCAAAAACACGTTGCAGCATATGGGCAGGTATCCCGATGCCGTTATCCCGCACGGAAATAACCGCTGAGCCCTCCGTCTCTCTTCCGTATATTTCTATGAGGCCATTATCGTTCGTATATTTCGCAGCATTATTCAGCAGGTTGGAAAAAATTTGCGACAGGCGGCCGAAATCGGCATCAAGCCAGATGGGCTCCTGCGGCAGGTCAACCTTCAGCCGGTGGCCACGCGCCTTAATGAGCGTATCCGAAGTTTCTATGGCGTGGCCGATAGCTTCCTGCAATACGACCGGCTGCCTGCGCAGATCAATTTTACCCTGCGTGATGCGCGATATATCCATCAGATCATCCACCAAGTGCACCATATGATCGATCTGGCGCCCTATCGTATGTTCCGCATCATTCCTGACAGTCTCATCCGAGCTTAGCTTCAGGATATTGAGGGCATTGCTTATGGGCGCCAGGGGATTACGGAGCTCATGCGCAAGCATAGCCAGAAATTCATCCTTGCGTCGGTCATCTTCCTTAATCTTTTCCATCAGTATGGCATTCTCCAGCGCGATGCTGGCTCTTGATACCAGATCATTGGAAAGCGACAGACAGGCAGCCAGATCACGGCTGGCATCATGGGATATGAGAACAAAGACAGCGTTCTTGCGATCTCTGACTATGAAGGGCACCATAATCGCGGTCATGCAGGAATCAGGATGGTGATGATGTTTCTTTTCCGGCAGCAGGACAGGCTCAGGAAACTTCGTAACCAGCCGCGACTGGCCGGTTGCCAATACCTGACGGATTTCCTTTTCCAGAAAGGACAATATTTCAGCAGCCTGCAACGGATCAGTGGTGATGTTACCCTGCAAGTTTAATCCTTCCAATTTCAGCTGCCCGGTCTTGTTGTCGAGCAGAAAAATGCCGCTCGTGTCCGCCAGATAGGAAACAGGCAGCCGGATAAGCGATTGCATGATATTTACCTTATCCTGCTGCGCATGGGCGAAAACTTCGCTGGCATTGACCAGGAATTCCAACCTGCGCGCAGACTCCTCCGCCGCCTTGCGCATGGCATACTCCTCAGCCTGCAAAGCGGCCTGGCGGCGCATCCGCGAAAGCTCGATAAACACTCTGACCTTCGCCTGCAATATCTCCGGCACTACGGGCGTGGGAAGATAATCGACCGCTCCGGTGGCATATCCCTGCGCCATGCGGATCTCGTCGGTGAACGCAGTCAGGAAGATAATGGGAATATGAGCGGACTTTTTGCGCTGGCGGATAAGCATGGCAGTTTCAAAACCATCCATGCCCGGCATATTGACGTCAAGCAGGATAACCGCGAAATCCATGCGCAACACCAGTTTCAGCGCCTCCTCGCCCGTGCGCACCGAGATGACATTCTGCCCCAGTTCTTCGAGAATGGCTTCATAGGCAAGCAGCTTTTCCGGCAAGTCGTCCACAACCAGAATGTTCACCGGTTCCGTGGCCGTTACAGATGCCGCCTCTTCTTCCTGATTCCTGAAATCATAAATAATGTCTGCCGTCACCTTCACGCCGCTTCCTGCATATCCCGGTGCAACCATGCCCCCAACACCGTAAACATCTGTTCGGTGTCAACAGGCTTGGACAGGTAA
Organism: uncultured Rickettsiales bacterium; assembly: GCA_964454545.1. Classification (GTDB taxonomy): domain Bacteria; phylum Pseudomonadota; class Alphaproteobacteria; order Rickettsiales; family JABCZZ01; genus JABCZZ01. Next base: position 3,533 of record CAYVTI010000018.1, on the reverse strand, counting down.
TCCCATGCGCCCGCCTCTATGCATTTTTCCCGATCCCCTTTCATGGCCTTGGCAGTGACCGCGACGATCGGGAGGTTCTTGAGATGAGGGAATTTGCGGATTTCGCGCATGGTTTCCATGCCGTCCATTTCGGGCATCATGATATCCATCAGCACGATATCCACATCCTTCTCATCCTGCAATATGTTGATCGCGTCCCTGCCATTATCCGCCGATAAGATTATCATCTGGCGTTCTTCCAGTATACTTGAAAGCGCGAAAATATTGCGCATATCGTCGTCTACGATCAGCACCTTCTTCCCGGCAAGCAGCTTGTCGGTCTGATGCAGGTTAAACAGCATGTCCCTCTGCTCTTCGCGTAGCTGGGCTATATCGCGGTGAAGGTATAATGTCGTCAGGTCGAGAAGCCGTTCTACAGTGTTGGCCTTTCCTATGAGACAGGTTCCGCTGATTTTCTTCCAGACAGCTTCATCGACCGGGGTATCCCCATACACAATGAGCGGCGTATGGAACACTACAGCGTCACTATCCTCCATATTCTCCTGCAACATGGCAGCCAGATCGGCATCAATCTGCGAGGTCCCGACGATAATGCAGTCGATGGGCTGCTTGCGCATTGCTTTCTTGACTTTCTTTCCGCTCGTAACGTGGATAATTCTGAGCGTTTCATCCTCAATAGTGTCGCGTATGATATCGAACTGCGCCTGATCCGGCTCTATCACCAGTACGGTTTTATTGCCATTGGCAAACTGCAGCATCTTGTCGATCAGCCCTTCCAGCGCATCACTGCTTTCAAGCGGCTTGGCTACAAAAGCCAGCGCACCGGAGGTTAAGGCTTTTTCCTTTGAATCATCGGTGGAGATGACACAGACCGGAATATGCCGCGTGGCATCGTCGTTCTTCAGGCGCCTGAGCACGCGCCACCCCTGCATGTCGAGGAGGTTGATATCGAGCAGTATCAGGTTCGGCTTATAGTCGCAGGTAAGCGCCAGAGCGACCGCGCCGTAGGAAGTCACCATGCCCTTGCATCCCTTCTGGCGCGCCTTATCCAGTATGAAACGCGCAAAACCCAGATCATTTTCGACAATCAGGATGGAAATGTCATTCAGCTGAATGGTGTCGCGGTCATCCCCGACTTCGTTCATCAGCTGGCCTACTTTGGCCTCATCCCGGTAGGCGGATATTTCCATCTTATTCTCGTCCGGAGGCGGCAACGCTACCATTTTTGCTTTTTCCTGAAATTCCACTACTTCCTTCCTAGCCTCTACAACAGCCTTTTTTATTCTGGGCTGGGAATAGGTGACCGGCAGGTAGAGCGTGAATGTGCTGCCGCGTCCCGGCGTGGACACGAGGCGTATCTCACCGCCAAGAAGGTGCGACAGTTCGCGGCTGATGGCAAGGCCGAGGCCGGTGCCGCCGTATTTACGGCTGGTAGAGCCATCCGCCTGCTGGAAGGCTTCAAAAATGATCATCTGCTTGTCCGCCGCGATCCCGATACCGGTATCGCTGACCGAGAAGCTCAGCATTTCTGCGGACAGATTTACATCCCCGCTGTCCGTCCATTTATTATTATTTATCCGCTGCACGGTGAAGTTCACCTGCCCATAATGGGTAAATTTGAAAGCGTTCGAAAGCAGGTTCTTTATAATCTGCTGCAGGCGCTTAGCATCGGTGAACATGGAATCCGGCAGATCGGAATCGAAATGGATGAGGAAATCCACATTTTTCGCTTCCGCCACATGCTTGAAGGTGCGCGTCACATATCCACGCAAATCCTCGAGCCTCAGCTCGCTTCCTTCCACCAGCACCGTGCCGGACTCGATCTTGGACAGGTCAAGAATATCATTGATGAGCATCAGCAGGTCCTTACCGGAACTGTGGATGGTCTTGGCATGCTCGGTCTGTTTCGGCGTCAGGTTCCCTTCGGGGTTTTTCGTCAACTGGTCGGAAAGGATGAGCAAGCTGTTAAGCGGCGTGCGCAACTCGTGGCTCATGTTGGCAAGGAATTCCGATTTATACTTGGAAGTAAGGGCAAGCTGCTTGGCCTTGTCCTCCAGTTCCTGACGCGCCTGTTCGACTTCCTGGTTCTTGAGTTCCACTTCCTGGTTCTGCTGAACAAGCAGGCGCGCCTTGTCTTCCAGTTCGGCATTGGTCTGTTGCAGCTGTTCCTGCCGGGTCTGGAGCTGTTGCGCGAGCGACTGGGATTGCGTCAGCAGGTCTTCCGTACGCATGTTGGCTTCAATCGTATTGAGCACGATGCCAATGGATTCCGTAAGCTGATCGAGCAGCGCAAGGTGCGAGGGCTTAAATCCTTCAAAGGAGGCCAGTTCCAACACACCCTTCACTTCCCCTTCGAATATCAGCGGCAGTACCAGCAGGCTCCGCGGCGCGGAACCTCCAAGGCCAGATGAAATCCGGAAATAATTTTCCGGCAGGTTATCGAGAATAATCTTGTGCTTCTCAAGCGCGCATTGTCCCACCACTCCTTCGCCAAGCCCCATCTGCTTGCCAAGATGGCCCTGCCCTTCTGATGCAAAGCTCGCAAGCAGCGTAAGTCGCGGCGGAGAGGCCTTGTTATCCAGCACGTAAAATTCCGCCTGCTGAGCAGTAACCACCGGGCATAGCTCCGAAAGCACCATGCGGCCTACGTTCGTAAGATCGCGCTGCCCCTGCAACATGCGGCTGAATTTGGCAAGGTTGGTTTTCAGCCAGTCCTGTTCGGTATTCTTCTGCGTCGTGTCGCGCAGGTTGCGGATCATTTCGTTGATGGTGTCCTTGAGTACCGCCACTTCGCCCTGTGCGCCCACCGTAATCGAGCGAGTCAGGTCGCCTTTGGTCACGGCGGTCGCCACTTCGGCGATGGCGCGTACCTGCGTGGTGAGATTCGCGGCGAGCTGGTTCACGTTCTCGGTGAGCCCTTTCCATGTGCCCGATGCGCCCGGCACCTTCGCCTGACCGCCAAGCTGTCCTTCAACACCCACTTCGCGCGCTACGGTCGTCACCTGATCGGCGAATGTCGCAAGCGTGTCGATCATGCTGTTGATGGTGTCGGCAAGTTCGGCGATTTCGCCCTTCGCTTCTACGCTCAGTTTGCGTTTCAGTTCGCCGTTGGCCACCGAAGTCACCACTTTTGCAATACCGCGTACCTGGCTGGTGAGGTTAGACGCCATGAAGTTCACCGAGTCGGTCAGATCCTTCCACGTACCCGCCACGCCACCTACGTTCGCCTGGCCGCCGAGCTTGCCCTCAGTGCCCACTTCGCGCGCCACGCGGGTCACTTCCGAGGCAAACGATGAAAGCTGATCCACCATTGTGTTGATAGTGTCTTTCAGCTCAAGAATTTCACCTGCCACATCCACCGTAATCTTGCGTGAAAGGTCGCCGTTCGCGATAGCGGTCGCCACTTCGGCGATATTACGCACCTGACCCGTAAGATTTCCCGCCATCATGTTCACCGAGTCGGTCAAATCCTTCCACGTACCCGCAACGCCTTCCACGTTGGCCTGACCGCCGAGTTTACCTTCGGTGCCTAC
>CAYVTI010000017.1:0-44478 GCA_964454545.1 uncultured Rickettsiales bacterium | reverse complement strand
GACTATGGCGCCAAGTTGCTGGGCGTGGTGAAACGCGGCGATGGTTATTATTCTGAGACGTGTGAATTTCTGGGCAAGCTGACGAGTTTCAGGGATGAAAGTTTTCCCATGGAAGAGACGGACTTATCAGCTGCGCTTACCAATTATGATGTAACGTTTGGCTATAACGCCATGGAAGTGCGCATGCGTTCCGATGCAAAACGCAGGTTTGGCGCTATTATCACTATAAGGGAATATCGTGAACTGAGCGTGGAAGCGCTTGAATTGCTGTTGCAGATTCCGGCGGAATTCATCATAAGCCAGATTTTTGAATTCGTACCCGCAAAATACGCCTTGCATGATTATAAAAGCCAGAAAGAAATTTTATCCATAAGCAAGTCGGAATCGCTGTACGCGAATACCGGTCTCAAGGAGATTGTAGAAAGCGATAAAGGAAAAGAGACCGATTTCGGCAGGCACCAGATTAATATTTTTCTGCTTGCGGATACTATCCGGATTCTGGAAAGCGAAGTGGCCAATGCGGCCAAGGCTCTTTCTGCCCTTGGCATGATTCCCATGCGTGAGGATATCATGCTGGAGAATTGTTACTGGGCCCAGTTGCCGTGTAATTTTGAATTTGTGAAACGCATGCGCCCGGTAAACACCCGCCGCATTGGAGGCTTCGCCAATTTAAGCAATATGCCCGCAGGCAATGGGAGCGGAAATCACTGGGGACCAGCGGTGACTACGTTCCATACTGCCGCAGGCACGCCGTATTTCTTTAACTTCCACAAGGAAGATAACGGCCATACCACCATCATTGGACAGGCGGGCGCTGGAAAAACGGTTTTACTTAATTTCCTGCTTGCCGAGGCCCGTAAATTCGATAACAAGATCTTCTTTTTCGATGTCAACCGCAGTGCTGAGGTGTTCATCCGAAGCCTGGGAGGGGAATATTACAATCCTTATCCCAATGCGGACGCAAGGCCCTATGCGCAAACGATTCTCAATCCTTTTGACACGGAGGATACAGCAGAAGAGCGGGCTTTTCTGAGCAGGTGGCTGATGTCGCTTGTTCCCGTGCCGGAAACCGGTTTTGCAGTTTATGAGGGCGCGGTAGCGGCTGTCATGGGGGTGCCAAAAAGCGAACGAAACCTAAGAAAATGCGTGGATTTTATCCACGCCACGCATCCTGCGCTTGCCGATACGTTTCTACCCTGGACGGATGGAGAATTTGCCGGGCTTTTCTCTGACGGTCCCGACGCGCTGCGGTTCGATGAGCAGGCATGCGCCGGCAAGGCATGGGGATTTGAGATGGGGGATGTGATGGCGCGCGCCGCCACCCTGGCTCCGGTGGTATCTTACCTGTTGCATAGAATGGAGGAAACGCTGGACGGGGAACGCGTCATTACGGTGATGGCGGAAGCGTGGGACATGCTGGACAACCCGTTCATGGCGCCGGACATCGCCGAACTGATGGATAGATTCACCGCCAAAAACGCCATGATTATCTTTGCGACCGATCATGCCAGCGAGATATGCGAAAGCGATATAAACGAAGTGGTCATGGCAAAGACGGCCACGCAGATTTATCTTCCTGACAGCTTTGCCGACGAATCCTATGCCGCTTTCGGCCTGACCGAGAACGAGATTTATTACCTTACCGCCATGAATACCGAGGATCGGCATTTCCTGATCAAGCGCGATAACGCAACGATCGTGTGCGAACTCAACCTGAGCGGAATGAACGATATCATAGCCGTGCTTTCCGCCAGCAAGGCGGGCCTTGCGGTCATGGAGGAGATGATAAACAAGCATGGGATTATCCATACGAAGTGGATGCCTGCTTTTCTTGAGACGATGTAACATGTTATGTATGAGAGGCATAAAGTAAGAATTTTTTTTGTACCTATGTCCGGCCATCACACAGGCTTGTTATATTTTTGTGTTTTTTTCGCAGGTCTCTTTTTTGTAGTATTTCCGGACGCGGCATTCGCATCCAGCCAGATAGCCAATACGCTGTGCCTCGTTACCAGCGCCCTGACCGGGTCAACCGGAAAAGCAATCGCCTCGCTGGGCGTTGCCGCGGTGGGGATACTGGCGCTCTATGGCAGGGCTTCCTGGGGCACGGCTTTTCTCATTGCCTCAGGCATCGCAATGATGTTCGGTGGAGCGAGCATCATCCAGGACATCAGTCAGGCGCAGGCATACACATGCACTAACGCCGCTCCTCAGTTCCAGTGTAACGGCCCGACGCCAAGCGGCAGCCTTTTCGACGTGGATACGCTTGCGGGCGCACAGGGGGCGGAGGCGGGATGTGTTCAAACCCAGACCGGCCAGACGGGCAATTGCGGCATGTTCGCGCGCGTGCTGTGGATATTCAAGAACACGGTGGGCACGGTCATGTCGAAAATGTATTGCGGGTTTGCCGACGCGCTCAGGGTGCCGCTCACTTCCGCACTGACGATATTCTTTACGGTATACGGTATCATGATCATAGCGGGCATCGCCAACTTTAACCTGAAAGAGGGGGGAGTTGTCATCTTCAAGTTCGCCCTGGTGTGGGCGTTCGCGATGAACGCGGAATGGGGAATCGGGGTGGGTTATAACTTCTTTGTCAATTTCGCCGAAGAAGCTTCGAATATAGTGCTTGCCGCCATACCGCATACCGGAACGGCTCCAAGTCTTTCAAGTCCGGACGCGGTTATCGGAGGGGTGCTTGGCAATACCGCGGGAACGCAAAATACCCTCGGGGGGCTTTCGGAGGCCTGCACCATATTCCTCTATTTTCTGGCCGTGAGCTTCATCGTCTACCTGCCGCCCCTCATCGCTATCATCGTCGTCATCCTGTTAAGCTATATCGGCAATTTCGCCAAGGCGCTGCTTAACTATCTTACCTCCCTCGTCCTCATCAGCTTCATGTTTATCCTTGCCCCGTTTTTCCTTGGATTTGCCCTGTTCAGGACTACCATGCCGCTGTTTGAGGCATGGGTGAAGCACCTGATCGCCTTTTCCCTGCAGATGGTGGTCATGTTCGCCTTCATGGCGCTTCTCGCCATGATACCGTTCACCGATTTCCTTATGGGATTGTTAAGCGTGTTCAAGAGCTACAGCCATACCTTCGATTTCGGGGGACCTGCTCCTTTGCCTATCGCCTCCTTCCCGATGAGCCTATGCGGCGTATGCGATTACACCATCACTACGGCGTCGGTGGATGTGTTGGGCAATTACCATCCGTCCGCGATCCAGTGCAACGATCACTCCGCAGCGCTTGCCGGGATGACGCAGCAGCAAATGCTGCAGGCGGCCGCAAGCTGGCATGACCAGACGAACCAGACAGGGTATACGCTTGGCGATGATAACCGGTATTTCGTCATGTCGGTCTTAAACCTGATCCAGCATTCCGATTTCGCCAAGTTCATCATCATTCAGGGCATCGCGCTGTGGATGGTTTCCAAGACGGTGGGGGATTTCATGCTGAAATCTTCGGAGATAGCGTCTGCGATAGGAAAGGTACCCATAGCGTCAGGGCTGGGCGGCGGAGCGGGAGGACCCAAGTATTTAGGGCTTGAGTCGGTGCAGGCCGGGTTCATTGCGCTTAAGAATGCCATGAAGATGGGCTTTAGGCCCAGTATCAATCCAATCCTCCATCCCGTGAAGTTTGCCGCTAACCGCCTGAATCCGGCCAATGCGATCGATGAATGGAAGAAGAAAATAGACTATGCCCTTCATGGGGAAGAGATGAGAAATGCTGCAGGCGATCCAATACAGGCGACAGACTGGCGTGGCAGAAAGAAGGTAGATAAACACGGAAACCCGATAAACGTACGTAAAGGCAGTATTTGGGATGCGTTCCTGCATGGCGCTGCTGACACGACTTCACAGGGAAGGCAGATAAAATTGCACCAGGAGCGGGCGAGGAAGCATTATAACGACCTTTATAGGAAACGGGCAGCGGATGCACAACTGTTTAAGGATAGTGACGAGATTCTCGGAGGCAAAAGCCAGACGATACAGGATATTAATAAAGAAGAGGCGCAGTTACAGAACCAAGTCGCTCATGACCAGCAGAATTTAAAGGGGCTGGATACAAGAATGGCGCAGCTGGATGGGGAGATAAACGATCAGGAAAGAGTGGTGAAGCGCAACGCAACGCTTTCCCGCTTGTCCCAGTATAATATTGAGAAGCTGAAATTAGACGAACTAAAAAAGGAACGGGGAAAACTGGTCAAAGAGCAGGAGGCGCAGGAGGATCTCGCCCGCAGGCACATGGCAGAGCTTCGGGCGAAGCAGGACGAAAGGGATGACCTGATAGCGGATGCGCAGCGGGATATTGTTGCGGCGCATGCGAGATTGCAAGCAAGCAGTAAGGAATTCAGGCAAGCAGCGGAGCTGAAGAGCCGGCTTAACACAAAGGCCTTGGGGCACCAGAAACATGGACTTCTGGGTACAGTAGACGAAGAAAGCGGCCGCCCTACATTCAATTATAGCAGCCTTGGCGGTTTCAGGGGCATTATGCAGGGCGAGGGGGATGAGACGGCAAAACATATCGATGAGATGCAAGCCAGGCACATACAGCGGTCGGTTTACGGGAGGGTGCTGAACCGGCCCGAAGAGGGGCATTACGGCTTCATGAGCACGAAATATGTCGAAGGTTATGATCCAGCGCAGATTGCTCCTACCCTGAATAAGTTGCAAGGCGATGCTCAGGACAAGCTCAGGGATATGAAGGTGCGGTTATATACCAGCAATCTCTCCGCTACACAGTATGCCGACCTTGCGCGGAAAATAAATGCGGTGGAAGCTAGTTTGGGAGCGGCTGTTGACAGAAAGGACAAAGAGTTTGGTTCCGATCATGACTTTTACGATGTGCTGAAAGCGCTTTCATCCATTGAAAGGGAATTTAAATAAAACTCTGGAATATTTATCATCCCTATAATACATAGCAGAGATCTCATCCTTATAGCCGTCTTTATGCGGCCAGGTTTCTTTTATGCCTCTTGCCCACGGAGCCGTCCTTAGCGCGCTGAAAAACATCGCCGACAATGGGAAAGACATTGTCAGCGATGGTACTGTCTCAAGTGTACGCGTTGAGGATGGAAAGGTGAGCATACTGCTTACCATCGATCCGCGGGACAAGGAAAGAAAATCCTGGCTGCAGGAAGCATGTGAAAATGCCGTGAGAATGCTGCCGGGCGTAGAGCGGGTAACAGTGGTAATGACCGGGGAAACCACAAAAGCTGACGGGGAACGCGGAGGGGGAGAATCCCCCTTGCGACATCCGGTAAAACGCGCCATATGGAATACCGAGCCGCTTCCTTATGTCAGGCGCGTCATTGCGGTAGCCAGCGGCAAGGGCGGGGTGGGGAAATCGACCACGGCGGTGAACCTTGCGCATGCGCTTGCGCGGCGCGGCAGCCGCGTAGGGCTGCTCGACGCTGACATATACGGCCCGTCGCTGCCGCGCATGATGGGGATTAACCAGAAGCCCGATATAAAGGACGGCAGGATTATCCCCCTTGGGGCGCATGGCGTCACATGCATGTCGATAGGATTCCTGATCAATGAAGAGTCGGCTATCATATGGCGCGGGCCGCAGGTGACCAAAGCATTGCAGCAGATGCTGCGCGATGTCGTCTGGGGGGATAAAGATGCTCCGCTTGATATACTCCTCGTTGACATGCCGCCCGGTACGGGGGATGTCTATCTGAGTCTCGTGCAGCAGGTTCCGGTGAACGGCGCGGTGATTGTTACTACGCCGCAGGATGTGGCGGTCATGGATGCGCGCAAGTCTATCGACATGTTCCAGAAAGTGCATGTGCCGATCGTGGGGGTAATCGAAAACATGAGCGGGTTCGCTGAACCCTCCACCGGAAAAGTCCATGCGATATTCGGCGAGGGCGGCGGCAGGAAACTTGCAGAAGCGGCAGGCGCGCCGTTTCTTGGCTCAATACCTATCGATATGGCGCTGCGCGCAGCATCCGACAGCGGGATACGTTATGACGACAAGGGTAATTTTTACGACGCCATCGCTGCGCATCTGGTGAAGATGTTATAGCAGGTTTGAAAGCGCCTCCACCAGCGGCCGGTCGGCCGGGGGCATAGGAAGCCTGCGCATCTCGGCAAGGGTTTTCCAGGCCAGTTTCTGGCCTTCGCGCGCCACCGGGGCATGTTTCCATTTGCGGCAGGCATAGAGCATCATAAGGAGATGGAATTCTTCCTTGAGCCCCAGTTCCTTCGCCGGGACAAAATGGCGGTTATCCACCGGGCAGCCGCATCCGGCTTCTTCCTTTTGCGGCTCATTGCTATAGACATAGGATACGAATGTTGCGGGGCTGAGGCAGGAGTTGCACACCTCGATGCCCAGTTCTTCATGCAGCTCGCGTATCAACGCGCTTTCCGGCAGTTCGCCTTTCTCCATCTTGCCGCCGGGGAACTCCCACAGGCCTGCCATAGCCTTATTCTCCGGGCGTTGCGCCAACAGGATGCGCTTATCCGGATCGATCAGCGCGACGGCGGCGACTAAAACTGTTTTCATTGCACCCTTATCACTTCGTTTTCCGTTACGATCGCGTCCAGCTTATGATCGTGCTTCTCCTCGGGAACCTTTTCCACTTCCTGGAAGGAAAATGCAACCCCTATGGCGGCGATCTTTTTCTGCATGTAGAGCCCGGCAAGCGCCTTGTCATAATATCCGCCGCCATAACCTACGCGAAAGCCGCGCCTGTCAAACGCCACCAGCGGGACAATCACCGTGTCGGGCAGCAGTTCCGGACTGTCTTCCCTGGGCTGCGGGATGCCGTATTTGTTGGTTTCCACGCAACCGGGACGATAGGCGCGAAAGGCCATATGCCCGGGTGGGACTACGGCGGGCAGGCAGATATCGAGATAGGTTGTTTTAAGAAGCGGCGAAACGTCCACTTCGTTCCGCATAGGATAATAAAGGGCGAGGATGCCGCAATTTTTTCCAAGGCAGGATTTTATACGCAGGACGGCTTGCGCCGACAACTGCGCATGCAATCCAGGCGCCAGGCTCTGGCGCAGAATAAGTTTCTCCTTGCGGAGGAATGACTTGATGGCTGCGTTCATGGTTGCGTTATTATGGATGAGGGACCACCAAGGCCGTTGGATTAACTTGTCGCATGTGGCCCTTAAGTTAAGGTGGGCGCCATATAACCAGAAGATTTAAAAAATCTTGAGGTCAGGGACAGCTCCCTATGCGTCATTATCGGCCCAAGGAACTAAGATCCTGACGAACCCAGCAGACCTCATCCTCAGGGCAATATACCGAGTTTTGTCGGAAAATGCAAGAAACGGTATTAAACGGCTATTTTATCCTCAGTTTCATAGGCCAGCAACAGCTTGGTCTCGATGGAACTGGTAAATACCCTGTAAATCCGCTCCACATCGGCGCTTGAGATTTTTTCCAGGCGGCCTATGGTTTCCGCCTTGTTCCTGCGCATCGCGCCCGGGGTCAGCTCAAGGAACTTGCTCACGGTCCTGATGACGCCGGTTGCGTTATGCAGGATTTCCAGGTCTTCTTCGGACTGCCTGGCATTCAGGATATTGCGCCCGGCTTTCAGTATGTCCTGAAGCTGGCCGTATGCCTGTTTCGCATAGTCCTGCATGACCTCGCCCAGCCCTGTATGGCTGTTTGCCACCACTTCAAGGATGTGCAATACCTGCGAGAAAACATTGTTTTCCTCGTACAAATGACCAAAACATTCCCGGTAGAGTTCCAATTCATTTGCTGATTTGCTTATCATAGAATCTCCGCTATGCTGCTTATCCATGATAATACATCATATAGGTTAAAAAATAATTAAAGCGCGCGGGGTATTCTATGATAGGAAAACTTCGAGGAAAAATAGATAGTTACGATGATGATGCGGTCATTGTCGATGTCGGCGGCGTAGGATACCATGTTTTCTGCTCGAGCAGAACGCTTTCCGCCCTGCCGCAGAAAGGCGAAGCGGCAGAACTCATCATAGAAACGCATGTGCGTGAGGAGCATATCCATTTACTGGGATTTCCGGATGCGCATGAACGCGAATGGTTCCGCACGCTCAACACCGTGCAGGGGGTGGGCGTCAAGATGGCGCTTGCGGTTCTGGGCGTATTCTCGCCCGCGCAGCTTGCCCAGGCGATTGCGGCGAAGGATACCAAATCGCTGACACGGGTGAGCGGAGTCGGGCCGAAGCTCGCGGAAAGGATTGTCACCGAGCTTAAGAACAAAATTACCAAAATGTCCTCCGGGAGTGCGGCGGAATTTCCCGAAAAAGGCAAAAGCGCGACCGGTCTGCCGCCTGCAAGCGCAAGCGAAGACGCCATTTCGGCGCTGGTCAACCTCGGCTATACGCGCTCGGATGCCTATAATGCGGTGGTTGCTGCGGAATCAAGGCTGGATGGCAAATCACAGCCGGTAGATGCGCTTATCAAGGAGAGCCTGCGCTCCTTGATGCGGAAAGTGTCTTAGACAGTGCAGGATATGCGATAAGGCTGGCGGGTACTGGCACGGACGGATTGCCGTCGGCGAACGGCGCGACTTCATAAGTCTGGAATATGACGTCCATTCCGCTCTTGTCCATGACCAGCGTGCAGCCGTTGCATTTGTCGTCCCTGATAAAGTTGCCCTTGCGGCTTTCGATCTCGTCGCGGAATATGCCGTCCGATTTCGGGGCGAGCGTATCATAAACGACCTTGTTGACCGCCGGAATATTTTTTGCGCCGAATATATCGTCTATGGAAAGGATTTTTCCGGTTGCAGTGTCGATTATCATCCCTTCAACGGCGCCATTGCCGTGCGCACCGCCTTCATAAGCCCAGTCGGTGAATTTGAAACCGATGACATCGGGTGACTGGTACGTAATTTCATAACCATGCGAGACTGAAAAGTTATCTCCCTTGCTCGCGGTTTTTGCGGGCGTGCCTTCGCATTTCAACTGCTCCGCCGATTTTTTAATGCCTGCGTTGATCGCTTCCTGCTGCTTAGTGTCTTTCATGCCGCTGATTTGAGGATATCGGATATCGGCCTCGCACAGGCAATCGCTTGCCCCGCCGCATTTGGGTGGGGAAAACAAGCCTTTCTGGAGAATATTGTCGCTTACAGCGACATCGGCCTGCGCTGGCAGGGCCATGAGGGCCGGTATGACAGGTAATAGTAATTTGGTGGCTTTATTCATTTTACTACCTTAATGATGACTTATACGGCCTGTGATGAAGTACGTCAATAGAGTGTCATTTCCAGAAAATAATGCTTTCCGTTATTTCCTGGATAAAGATGACACTCATTATATGATCAGAAACACTTTCTCCAATAAACAATATCCTCTTCATTGGAAGTGATACTGGTGTGATGAACGCATTATATAAAAAGCTTCTCGGCATTCTCGAATCAGAACACGATCGTTACATATTATGGGTGCCGGTGTTCATGTCGTACGGCATCGCCTGGTATTTCAGCCTGCAATATGAACCGCCCTTATGGGCAGGCTGGGCGGTGTTCCTGTCATGCGTTCTGTGCGCGGTGTTGTCGCGCAAAAGAACTTTTCTTCTTTATGCGTTTTCTGTTCTTGCGCTGATTGCCTTAGGGGTAGCGATCGCAGGAGTGAGGACGCACAGGATTCACTCCCCATCCCTGCGCGCTCCCATTGCGTTTGCGGATGTGGAAGGCAAAGTGATGGAAATTGCGCCTACGCCGAAAGGCAGCAAGCTTCTGCTTGGCGATGTTACTATCGGTAAGATTTCCAAGGCAGGCACTCCGGCTCATATCAGCGTGACGCTCAGAAGCTATGATTCTTCCCTTGTGACCGGGCAGAGGGTGGCATTGAGAACTGGGTTGTTTCCGCCGCCTGAACCTGCGCTGCCGGGCGGGTTCGATTTCAGCCGCTATTTTTATTTCCGTGAAATCGGAGCGGTAGGTTACGGCATTCCCCCGGTGACTGTAAAATCACTGAAAAAATCCGGAGCGGGCGATTTTGAAATCTGGTTCTCGGAATTCCGGCACCGGCTCACTGAGTCCATACGATCCTATTTCCGTGAACCCGCCGGATCAGTCGCGGCGGCTTTCATTACCGGGGAGACGCGCGAAATTCCGGACGCAGTCAATGACGACATGCGCATCGCCGGACTCTACCACCTGCTTGCTGTATCGGGAATGAATCTTTCCGTCGTGGCGGGACTTGCGTTCTTTTCGATCCGGCTGCTGCTTTCGATGATTGCGCCGCTTGCGCTGCGCTACCCGATAAAAAAATGGGCGGCGCTGCTTGCGCTCATCGCAAGCTATATCTATCTGCGCGTTTCCGGTTCTCCCGTATCGGCGGAGCGGGCGTTTTTCATGGTGTCACTTGTTTTCATCGCGATCCTTCTGGATCGCGATCCTATGCCCATGCGTTCGGTGGCGATTGCGGCGTTCTGCATTCTTCTTTATGAACCGGAGGCGGCGCTCACCGCAAGCTTCCAGCTTTCCTTCAGCGCGACGGCCGCGCTGATCGCGTCCTATGAATGGGGAGTGAGCTGGTTCGCGCAGCAAAGCAGGGGCAGCGGATGGGGCCTGGAAAAGATCGTCTATTATTTTGCCGCCGTGATCGTGACCGCGTTTGTGGCGTGGCTTGCGACGGAGCCGTTCATCATCTACCACTTCAACCAGTTCTCCAGCTACAGCCTCATCGCCAACACCATCGCGGAACCGCTGGTGTCGTTTATCCTCATGCCGCTGGTGATCGCAGGCGTTCTGCTGCTGCCGTTCGGGATCGCGTGGATTGCCTTTACGCCGATGCAGTATGGCGTCGACCTGCTGCTTCATATAGCGCACTGGACCGCGCACCTGCCGCACGCGATGTGGATAGTGCCCAATCCGGGCGATGCAGGGTTCGCGATCGCGGTGTTCGGCGGCATATGGATTTATTTCTGGAAGGGTGGGTGGAGATGGCTGGGAATTGTTCCGGTCATCATGGGAATGTCGACCGCGTTTTTCCACCAGCAGCCGGACATATTAGTAAGCGGTGATGGAAAACATATCGCAGTAAGGATGAATGACGGCAGACTCTTCATGCTGAAAGGCCGCGATACCAACATAACAGCGCAGAACTGGGCGCGTGCCGTCACCGAACAGGAGTACGCTGATAAGGAAGATGCGCCGATGCAATGCGATGGGAAAGGATGCGTCGTGCATGCGCGCGGATATGAAATTTCCTTGCCGAAAAATGCCGATGCGCTTGCCGATGATTGCAGATTGAGTGACATTATCATCGCTGATTTTCCGGTTTCGCGTTCCATATGCGGCGCAAAGTTGCTCGTCGATAAAAATATGCTTGATGCGAATGGCGGGGTTGCAATCACGTTGCGCGGCGGAAATATTCAACTCCGGCAAACTCGCTCTGATCAAGGCGTGCGGCCGTGGTGTAACTTTCAGAATTACTGACGCAGCGGAAGATTTTTCTGCGCCGGATTGCCTTTTCTTCTGTTGCAAAAATATCGACAATAATCACAAATTATTTTCGCAGAACGAAAAAATGCCGATGTTAATAGAATTTTAACTTTTTTTGTGTATTAATAAAAATGTTGTTTAACACAAAAAGGAGTCCACAACATGACTAAAGCTAAAAAAGCAAAAAAGACTGCTAAAAAGACCACCAAAAAAGCAGTAAAAAAATCTCCAAAGAAGAAGCTAGTATCGAAGGCCAAGAAACCTTCCATGAGCGTTGTAGCTAGATCATCTGCTCGTAAGGTAGCGTCTTTAAGGAAGTAATAACTTCTACATCTAAATTTCCTTAAGTTGTGGGTAGGGTGCATTCCTTACCCACAATTTTTTTTGTCTTCGGATTTTCTCTTTCGTCGTTTCAGTAGACATGCCTGCTGTTTAGAACCACCGGAATGGTTTTGAACAGGATAAGCAGATCCATTCCTATATTCCAGTTACGGGCGTAATAACATTCCATAGCTATGCGTTCGGCGAATGTCAGCTTATTCCGCCCGCTCACCTGCCATAACCCGGTAATTCCGGGGCGCACCGCGTCGTAATAAATCAGGTTGTCGCCATAGTATTTTTGCTGCTCGGGCGTAATCGGGCGGGGGCCGACAAGACTCATATCGCCTATCAGCACGTTAAAAAGTTGCGGCAGCTCGTCGATGCCGCAGCGGATGAATTTACCAAAGGGGGTGATGCGCGCGTCATTCCTGATCTTCTGGTTGCGGTTCCACTCGCGTGCGGCTTCAGAATTGTTGGCGAGATATTGCTCCATCATCTCTTCGGCGCCCACGCACATGGATCGGAATTTGTAGCAGGAAAATATCCTGCCGTTATGGCCTATGCGTTTCTGGATGAAGAATACCGGCCCGCCGTCCGAGCGTATGATAATTGCGATTACAATAAAAAACGGAAACAGGGTAATCAGCCCTGCGGCGGAGCCAAGTATATCCACGCAGCGCTTCAGAAAGCTTTGTAAAGGTTGATACTGCCGGTCGTATAATGCTATGTATGTCCACATGGCCTAACCTATGGTATTTGTGTATCATGGCGAAACTGTTTAATCAACGGCACGATTTTCCTATCCCCTATGCGTACACTGGTCATTTATCCCTATCTTAAAGCCCTCAGGCTCCAGCGCTCCCCGGAAGCGAAGCTTGCTGAGGCCGTGCGCCTGACCGCAGCTATCGATCTGGAGGTAGAAGGATTATTTCTGGTACCGCTTGCCGCCATACGCCCTGCAAGTTTTATCGGGCAGGGCAAGATGGAAGAACTGGCTGCCATCGTTGCGGAAAAGAAAATCGGGCTTGCGGTGATGGATTGCGCGCTAAGTCCCGTTCAGCAGCGCAACCTGGAGAAAGCATGGCAATGCAAGGTTATCGATCGCACTGCGCTCATCCTGGAGATTTTCGGCGCGCGCGCAAGGACGCATGAAGGCAAGCTGCAAGTCGAGCTTGCGGCGCTTGAATACCAGAAAAGCCGCCTTGTGCGTTCATGGACGCACCTTGAGCGCCAGCGTGGCGGCTTTGGATTTCTGGGCGGGCCGGGTGAATCGCAGATTGAGATCGATCGCCGCCTGATCCGCGATCGTATCGCGAAAATAAAGCGTGAACTGGGAGCAGTGACGCGCACGCGCGATCTCCACCGCAAAAAACGCCGCACGGTTCCCTACCCGGTAGTGGCGCTTGTGGGCTATACCAATGCGGGGAAGTCAACCCTGTTCAACCGCCTGACCAAAGCGAAGGTGGTGGCGATGGATAAACTGTTCGCAACGCTCGATCCGACATTGCGACAGGTGAAACTGTCTTCCGGCCTCAGCATCATGCTCTCTGACACGGTGGGATTCATTTCCGATCTGCCGCACGAGCTGGTGGCGGCATTCCGCGCCACCCTTGAGGAAGTGACGGAAGCGGATCTGCTGCTGCATGTGCGCGATATTTCGCATCCGGAAAGCAATGAGCAGAAAAAGGATGTGCTGGAAGTGCTCTCCGGACTCGTGGGTGAACGGGCGCTTACGGAGAAAGTCATGGAAGTATGGAACAAAGTGGATCAACTGGAGCATGTTCCGGCAGGCGGTGCTATCGCTGTTTCCGCCCTGACCGGCACCGGTATTGACCGGCTGCTTGCCGCTCTTGATGAAAGGCTTGGCAAGGAGTTTATGACCACGCTTACTATTTCGCTGCCTGCTTCGGAAGGCGAGAAAATCGCATGGCTTTACGGGCATGGCAATGTGCTGACGCAGAAGGAAAAGGGCGGCGCATTCTATATAAAGGTGCGGATGACCAACGAAAACGCGGCGCGATGGAAGAAGATGGCGGGGAGTTAGAAGCGGCTGTTATCCCTTGGAGGACGCGCCACTACGGGAATGTCCTGCTCTGCTTCTTTCGGATTGTGAGGTTTGACGAATTTCTGCAGCATATCGGTGAGCGGTCCGGGCAACATGCCTTTCGCTTTATCGATGACATCGCCGGCCTGCTCTTTCATTTCTTCTTCCACGCCAAGCGCGACCAGTTTTTTGTCCACGTTGCCTATCAGTCCGCCGATAGTTTTAAACACGCCAGATTTTCCGGAAAGTTCCGTCACTATCATTTCCAGGTTGCGCAACCCCTCTATCCCCTTCGCGATTCTCCTGAACCCTATGCCGCCCAGCAACCCGCTCAGTATGGTCGTCTTGGTGAAATTGAGCTCGCTTACGAACTTCCCTACGTTGCCGACCAGCGTGGGATTGCTTTCGGTTGCGGCCAGATCACGCGTTTCTTCCAGATCGGAATGGATTTCTATGGCGGTTTCAACCTGACGGTAATATTGCCGGAAATCCTTTTCCGCTTCCTTATGCCGGAGAGGATCGGCCCATTTGAGGGTGATCTGCGTTATCGCATCGATGGATTCGCGTTTTATCTTTTCAGCCTCGTCGTCCGGCAGGTTTATGGCCAGCGCATCCAGCTTCTTTTTAAACCACGCCGCAAACTGTCCGGGCGTTTTGATTTCGGCAGGTATGGCCACATCTTTGTCGGCGCTCATGCGTATTTCTCCCGTACCGCATTTTGTCTAAACTAACACCCTAACACAGAATTGTTACCGTTTTATGAAATGCCAGGGTAAATCCGCTATTTCTTAGATGCCTGTGTATCCGCGCTTTTGTTTTTCCACCCGCCGCCCAGGCTTTTATAGACAGCGATGAAATCCTGCGCGCTGGCGGAAGCCGCCATGGCTTGCTGGCTTTGCGCCAGGTACAGGTTCTTCTGTGCGCTAAGCACGTCAGCCAGCGAGACGACCCCGCTTTTATAGCGCATATTGGCCAGATCAAGCGCGTGGCTGTTTTCCGAAACCGTCTTGTCCATAAGCTGGCGGGTCTCTTCCTGCTTGTTGTAAGACGATACGGCCGTTTCCACATCGGCGAGCGCGGCGAGGATGGACTTTTTGTAACTAAGCAACGCTTCCTCCCTCTGCGCTTTTGCGAGGCTGATGTCAGCGGATATTCTGTTATAATTAAGAATCGGCCAGTTCAGCGCCGCATTCATGCTCCAGGATTTGCTGTTCGCGGTGAGAAGATTTTTAGCCAGCGGATTGAGCAAGCCGAAAAACCCTCCGATGGAAACATCCGGGAAAAGCTCGGATTTCGCTACCCCGACCCGGGCGGTGCTTGAAGCGAGATCACGCTCGGCGGTGCGCACATCCGGGCGGTTCTCGATCACCTGCGCCGGGGCGGCAAGAATAATCTCTTTATCCGCTACCGGAACGGGCTTGATTTCCGCGAGAGCTGTATGCGCGTAGCCGGGATTTTCGCCGAGCAGCACATCAAGCGCGTATTCCGAGGCGGCAAGCAGGCCCTGGTAATATAATGCCTGCGACTTCGCCTGCATTTCGGAAGTCCTGGCGTTTATCACGTCCGTCTCGTTCGTGCTGCCCGCCTTAAAAAGCTCTTCCCTGATTTTCAGATTATTCTCTTCTTCCGTGACGATCTGGGTTGCAAGCGTGCTTTGTGCCTGATAGGCGCGGATATTGATATAATTGCGGGCGATTTCCGCGAGCAGGCTGACCCTCACCTGATCGCGGGTGGCCTGCGCTCCCTTGAACAGGGCGGAAAAGGATTCAAGCTCGCGGCGGTTCTTGCCGAACAGATCGAGTTCCCAGCTTGCGTCGAAACCGGTCTGAAAAACATTAAACGGCTTGGAAAAGGTAGTTGTGCCGAAAGCGACCGTGTTGCCTTCGCGTTCCGCCTGCCCGGTCATGTTCACCTGGGGCAGGAGAGCGGAGCGGGCGGCGGCAAGTTCCGCGCGCGCCTCGCGGATACGGGTGTTGGCGATCTTCAGATCAAAATTCTGCAACAATCCTTTTTCAACCAGGCCGTCCAGCGCCGGGTCGTTCCATTGCTTCCACCACTCAAGCTCGGCGAGCGCATTGCGGTCCAGCTCAGCAGGCTTTGCTTCCTCGGTTTTTTTGTCATTAGTTTTTTTATCATCGCCTGCATGGGGCGTTACGGGTTTCACCTCGCGCCATGCGTTCGGTATGTCAACGGAAGGCTTGTGGTAATCAGGCCCCACCTTGCAACCTGTGAAAAGAAAACATGTGGCGATCAGCAGATAACTTACGGAACAGAATTTACGAATACGGATCATATTGCACCCTAATGAACTTCCATGGCAGCGCCTTGCTTCTTATGCGGATCGTTATGCGGCATGAAAAGCGCGACGCCTGCAAGCGTTATCATGACAAATCCCACAATACCGAATGCGTCTCCAAACGCCATTATATCCGCCTGATGCGAAACTTGTCCATATATCCTTGCCATCGCCTCGCGGGTGGCGGACGCAAGCGATTCCCCATGCATAAGCGCCGACTGCGCGTACCGGTGAAGCAGGGTGCGGTAGCCGATGCTTGCGGGCGTCAAGTGATTGACAAGATACGACTGGTGCACCTGCTCGTCGCGGAAGACGCAACTTGTGACCGCGGCGATACCGATACTTCCGCCCAGGTTGCGCGACATGGCGAAGATGGCGGACGCCTTGTTGCTTTTTTCCCTGGGGATTTGGTTGAACGCGAGCGTCCCGATAGGGATGAAAAGGAACGGCAGGCCCAGCACCTGCATTATGCGCATGCTGACGAAGGAAAAATAATCGTCCTGAGGCGTTATGCGCATCGCGAGGAACATGCCGATACTGCATAGCGCCATGCCGATGGCTATCAGGTAACGCGCTTCGATATGGTTTACGAGCCTGCCGGATACCGGCATGAGAAATATCACCGCGAAGCCGCCGGGAGAAAGAATGAGTCCGGCGAGCGTTGCGTCATAGCCGAATTCCGACTGCGTTAATATAGGAAGCAATGTCGCGCCTGCGTAAAGACTTGCGCCCACGAAAAACATCATCATGCAGGAAAGCCCGAAGCAGGGATCAAGCAGCAGCCGCAGATCCACCACCGGATCTTTCTGCCGCTTCAGCCAGAAAACGGCGGACACCAGGCATATGGCGCTGATGGAGGCAAAGAGGATGATGAAATTGCTGCCGAACCAGTCTTCCTGCTGCCCCTTGTCGAGCACGATCTGCAGGGTGCCAAGCCCAACCGCAATCAGGCCGAGCCCGATATAGTCGATAGAGATGAGTCCTTTTGCGGTGGCGTGCGGCAGGTCCTCGATGATCCTGCCCACCAATAGAAAGGCCATGATCCCGACCGGCACGTTCATGAAGAAGATCCATTGCCAGCTGAAATTGTCGGTGATGAATCCTCCGAGCGTCGGGCCCAGTATGGGAGCCACGATCGTGGTCACGCCCGTAATTCCGAACGCCGCGCCGCGTTTTTCCGGGGGGAATGCGTCGATGATGATCGCCTGCTGCACCGGCTGCAGGCCGCCGCCGGAAAATCCCTGCAGGAGCCGGAAGAAAATAAGCATGCCGAGCGAGGTGGACATGCCGCAGGCGAATGACGCGGCGGTGAACGAGGCGATGCAGAGCATGAAGAACCGTTTGCGCCCGAACACTCCTGAGAGCCAGCCTGAAAGCGGCAGTACGATGCCGTTGGCGACCAGGTAGGAGGTGATCACCCAGGTGCTTTCATCTTGACTGGCGCCAAGCGTGCCCGCGATATGGGAAAGCGATACGTTGGTGATGGTGGTATCCAGCACTTCCATAAAAGTCGCAATGCTTGCCACCACCGCGATCGCCCAGGGAGGGATATCCTGCGTATTTTCTTTCATCGCGTGTAAACCGTAGGGGTGACGGACATGCCGGGGCCGAGCGGGAGCGTGGCGGCGGGCTGCGAGTCGAGAATGATTTTCACCGGCACGCGCTGCACGATTTTTACGAAATTCCCTGTGGCATTCTCGGGAGGAAACGCGGAAAAGCGCGTACCCGTTCCCGCCTGAAAGCTTTGCACCTTGCCGGACAGAATGAGGGAGGGAAAAGCGTCAATCTTTATCTTCGCGCCATCGCCTGCATGTATGTTCTTAAGCTGGGTTTCCTTGAAATTCGCCGTCACCCATATTTCGCTTCCGACGATAAAACCGAGTTGCTGCCCGGCTTGCACGTAATCGCCCTGCTCGACCGCGCGTTTGGTGATCCTGCCGTTCTGCGCCGCAACGATTTTGGTATAGGAGACATCCTGCTCCGCCTGTTCCAGATCGGCCTTTGCCTGTTTTACAGCCCCCTCTGCCGCTTCAGCGTTCGATTTCGCTAATTCTATGGCTTCCGGCGCGGTCTTGGCGGCGTTCAGTCTTGCCTTCGCGTCTTCAAAAGCGCTACGCGCCGTTTTCTCCGCGGCAATCACGGCGTCCAGTTGTTCGCGCGAGCGCGCCTGGTTACTTAAACTCTGCAGCCGTTTCAGATCGCTTTCCGCCTTACTGAGATTAGCTTTGGCGCCGTTCAACTGGGCGGCGGCTTCCTCTACGCTGGAGGGAGCGGAAATCATCACCGTATCGAGGTTGTGCTTCGCCGCCTTGTAGGAAGCCTGTGCGGATTCAAGCGCCGCTTTGGCCCGATCCCGTTTTATGAGATAATCCGCAGGATCAATTTCTAGCAACAGATCGCCGGTCTTTACCTGCTTGTTGTCGTCTATGTAGGAAGTTTTGATGTATCCGGATACTTTCGGGCTTATGGTCACGATATGCGCGTCGATAGCCGCGTCGTCGGTCGATTCCTCGCCCCGGTGCGCGAACAGATAGATACCAAGACCCAGCAGGATAATGGCGGCGATAAATAGGATTTTGACGCGCGGGAGAGGGAGAGACATGATTTAAATTCAAGATAGAGGATCGATTTCTTATTTTACGTTAACATCTATAGCACAATCATTCCATTCTTTGCACTCCTTAATAAGCACGCCGTGCACGCTCCCCAGCAGGATAGGCATGCTCATGGCGAGTGGTATGCGCCTCTGATCGTTACTCAGATATAAAGTGACTTCCGGTTCGCCTTTGGCATATTCTCTCAGTTCCTTGGCGGTAAGGCCCGCAAGCGGCGTGCGCGAAAGCGTAAAGGGTAATGCATTTTGCAATGTTTTCTCTCTATATAAGGGATGGCTGCTGCCCTTGCGCGCATATATCTCATAGAGCCGCTTGGCATCGAACGCAGGCAATTTTGCATCGCCTGAGCGCAACGCCATGAATCCTGTCAGCGGGTCGTAGGAGCCGTCCTTGAGCGCATGCGGTATCTCCGGCCTGTCGTTGCGGTCTTCGGGTGGCTCGTTGATTTCCGTTGTAACTACGCCTTTCTTATTAAATTCCAGCTTGATATGGCGTGGTTTCTGCTTGGTTTTGTAATAACTTTCGTAATATTCAGGGAAATAGGTGTTGCCTTCGCGCCTGCCGGTCGCCACCGTATCGCTCATATGGTGGGTAAAGAGGTTGGTAGCGCCTGCCGAGGCCACTATCAGGCGCAGCTTGTACCTGTCTTTGCCCTCGTCGACGGAAACAGCGAGTTTGCCGAGCGTTATCCCTGACCAGTCAAAGGCATAGCGGCCATTGAAATGCAGTGGAGGCAGGATATTATCATTGGCTATTGCCGGATTGATGCCGATCAAAGATATCAGTATAATGATCTTGTATAAGCGGTACCTAGTTCCCATATTTACCTTTATAAAACATTCCTCGAGGAAGAAAAAGCAATATGAACTTTGAACAATTCACCGACAAGGCGAAAACCACGCTCCAGAACGCGCAGCAGCTGGCGCTTGCGCGCGGCCACCAGCGCTTCATGCCCGAACATATACTGCAAGCGCTGCTTGACGATCGCGATGGTGTGGCCCTGCGGATACTGCAGGCGGCAGGCGCCAATGTCACGCAAGTGCGTTCGCGCAATGAGGAAGAGCTTGCCCGCATACCGAAAGTGGAAGGATCAGGCGCCGGGCAGCTGGTCCTCGCGCCGGAAACCGCGCGCCTGTTTGAAACTGCGAGCCAGCTTGCCAAAAAGGCCAAGGATGATTTCATCACGCAGGAAAGGCTGCTGCAGGCGACTGCGATGAACAGCGGCACCGCGGCCGCAAAAATCATTGCGGAGGCAGGGGCGAACCCGCAATCCATCAACACTGCGATAAACGACATGCGCAAGGGGCGGATGGCAACTTCCGCCAATGCGGAGGAAAGTTTCGAGGCATTGCGCAAATACACCAAGGATCTCACTGAGCTGGCGAGAAACGGCAAACTCGATCCAGTCATCGGGCGTGACGAGGAAATCCGACGCACCATGCAAGTGCTTTCACGCCGGACGAAAAACAACCCGGTGCTGATAGGCGAGCCTGGCGTGGGTAAGACCGCCATTGTGGAAGGGCTCGCTTCACGCATTGTCGCAGGCGACGTGCCGGAAAGCCTCAAGGATAAAAAACTCATGTCGCTCGACATGGGCGCTCTGATCGCCGGAGCAAAATACCGGGGCGAATTCGAGGAACGCCTGAAAGCGGTATTGTCGGAGATCAGCAATGCCGGAGGCGAGGTTATCCTGTTTATCGACGAACTGCATGTGCTGATAGGCGCGGGACGCGCCGAGGGAGCGATGGACGCCTCCAATCTGCTCAAGCCCGCGCTTGCGCGTGGCGAGTTGCACTGTGTGGGCGCCACGACGCTGGATGAATACCGTAAATACATCGAAAAAGACGCCGCACTTGCACGGCGATTCCAGTCGGTGTTCGTTTCCGAGCCTACAGTGATCGATACGGTTTCGATCCTGCGCGGCCTGAAGGAAAAGTATGAGCTGCACCACGGCGTGCGCATCACCGACAACGCCATCGTGGCGGCGGCGACGCTTTCCCACCGCTATATCACCGACCGCTTCCTGCCGGACAAGGCCATCGACCTGATTGACGAGGCGGCCAGCCGCTTGCGCATGGAAGTGGACAGCAAGCCTGAGGAAATCGACGAGCTCGACCGCAAGATCATACAGCTTAAGATCGAGCGCGAAGCGCTGAAAAAGGAAAATGATCCGGCGTCCAAGGCAAGGCTTGAGAAATTGCAACAGGAGCTCGCGGCGCTTGAAAAGGAAAGCGCGGATCTGACGTCCAAATGGCAGTCGGAGAAAATGCAGATGCAGAATGTCCAGAAACTCAAGGAGCAAATCGAAGAAGCGCAGCGCGCGCGCGATGTTGCGCAGCGCAAGGGCGATCTGGCGAAAGCCGGGGAAATCGTCTACGGGGTGTTGCCCAAGCTGACCCAGCAGTTGAAGGAAGCGGAAAATGTCAGTAAGAACGCGATGCTGGCCGAAACGGTGTCGGAAGAAGATATCGCGGAGGTGGTTTCGCGCTGGACCGGCATCCCGGTGGCCAAGATGCTGGAAGGCGAGCGCGAAAAACTGCTGCATATGGAATCGTCGCTCAATGCGCGGGTGGTCGGGCAGGAAGAGGCGGTGAAAGCCGTATCCAACGCCGTGCGCCGCGCGCGCGCGGGGCTGGGCGACGCCGCCCGCCCGATTGGTTCATTCCTGTTCCTCGGTCCCACGGGCGTCGGCAAGACAGAGCTCACCAAAGCGCTCGCGGGCTTCCTGTTCGATGACGATTCAGCCATGCTGCGCGTCGATATGTCGGAATTCATGGAAAAGCATGCGGTCGCCCGTCTCATCGGCGCGCCTCCAGGCTATGTCGGCTATGAAGAAGGGGGCGTCATTACCGAGGCGGTGCGCCGCCGTCCTTACCAGGTGATACTTTTCGACGAAGTCGAGAAAGCCCATCCCGATGTGTTCAACGTGTTGCTGCAGGTGCTGGATGAAGGGCGGCTGACCGACGGGCAGGGACGCACGGTGGATTTCCGCAATACGCTTATCATACTGACATCCAATCTTGGTTCGGAATTTCTCGTTGAGCAAAAGGATGATGAAGAAATAAGCGGCCACACCCGCGATCTGGTGATGGGAGTCGTGCGCAAGGCTTTCCGTCCAGAGTTCCTTAACCGCCTGGATGAAATCCTGATCTTCAACCGTCTGGGCAAGAAGCACATGCATGCCATCGTGGATCTGCAGGTGGCGCGTCTTTCAGCGCGCCTTGCCGAGCGCAGCGTGATACTTCGTCTCGAAGACAACGCACGCGACTGGCTGGCCGAAACTGGCTACGATCGGATTTACGGTGCGCGGCCCCTGAAGCGCGTGATCCAGCGCCATCTTGAAAATCCGCTCGCCAACATGCTGCTCGCAGGCGAAGTGCCAGAAGGAAGCACGGTGGTGGTTTCGGCAAAAGACGGTGAGCTGGTGATCAGGACGGAGAAGAATAAAAAAGCAGCGGCGTAAATTCTTTATACGGGAGGCACACCGCCCCTAATTCCGCTCCGCGAAATCCCGTTACTCGCTACTTATTCCTTTCCTTATCCAAAACTGAGGTTACTTACAATCCCAATCGTGGCGACCAGGCCGGATCGGAGGCATCGAGCGGCGTCGGCACTTCGCGGAGATTCCGGCCGGTCAGGTCGATGGAATAGAGCTTCGCGCGTCCCGAGCGGTCCTGACGGTAGAACATCAGCACGCGGCCATTGGGCGACCAGGTAGGGCCTTCTTCAAGATAGCTGCCGTCCAGAATTCTCTCGCCACTGCCGTCCGGATGCATCACGCCAATGTAAAACTGGCCTCCGGTCATTTTGGTGAATGCGACCAGATCGCCGCGCGGCGACCAGACGGGGGTGCCGTATTTGCCTTCGCCGAAACTGATGCGGGTGACATTGCCGCCGCTTGCGTCCATCACGTAAAGCTGCTGCGAGCCGCCGCGATCGGAGTTGAAGACGATCCTGCGGCCGTCAGGCGAATAGGATGGCGAAGTATTGATGATGCCCGGCGTATTGGTGAGCTGGTGCATCTGGCGGCTGCGCAGATCCATGGAATATATCTGGGTGCTACCGCGATGCGCGATGGACATCACTACGTGATTTCCGTCGTTGGCGAAGCGCGGAGCGAACGACATGCCATCGAAATGCCCGAGCGACTCCTCCTGCCCGGTTTGCAGATCGCGCAGGTAGACGCGTGGCTGCCTGCCTGCATAGGACATGTAGAGAATCTCCTGCGAGTTCGGTGAAAAACGCGGCGTCAGCACAAGCTGGCTGCCATCCGTCAGGAATTTATGGTTCTCACTGTCCTGATCCATGATAGCCAGGCGCTTGATGCGATGCTTGCGCGGCCCGCTTTCGGCGACATAGACAACACGCGAATCAAAATAGCCGTCTTCGCCGGTGATGTGCTTATATATCTCGTCAGCCATGAGATGTGCCATGCGCCGCCAGTTGGTCTCCAGGCTGTTGAATTCCTTGCCAGTCATCTGGCCTTCACCCAGCACGTCCCACAGGCGGAACCCGAGGCGCACTTTGCCGCCGCCAGTGTTTACGATAGTAGCAGTCACCAGGGCTTGCGCGTTTATCTGTTTCCAGTCGGCAAAGCGCGGCACGGCATTGCCGGAAGTAATTTTTTCAATGAAAGCGCTTTTGCTGATGGGGCGGAAAAGACCTGATCTTTCCAAGTCAGCGGACACGACCCCGATAATATCATGCCCGAGTTGCGCTGTATTCGGATCAGCGGATATCGGATCGTTGAGCGCGATGGGTATCGGCTCGATGTTGCCGTTTGTGATGTCAATATGCAGCATCGCCTGCGCAGGCGCTATGTTCAGGAATAAAAAAGATATGACGAGCAACAGCCCGGCGAGCTTCATTTTCATAGGGTACCTCTATAGCGAATTTTAATAGGAGTCATTTTTAGTCTAACGCTGACAGAGGTCAAGAAATGATTTATATGCATGTGAAGGGGGCGAGCATAGTTCGTCCTTTTCGCTTACACTTACCCCCTCTAAAGGGTCGTCATTTCGCTCCTCTAGGAACTTACATTAAAACATGTTCGTGCGATCATAAATTTCCGCGCCGCGCATGTTTTTCGCGGCGATAGTTTTTATATCCTCTGTGATGCCAGCGATATTTTCCGTCAGATTGGCAACCACGATATCGACCTTCTGCACGCTGCCCGTTTTCCTGAATGTCAACGTCAGCGTGTTTTGATAGGCAGTATTAGAGTGGCGCTTGATGGTTATCGAAGGGGTTCCTCCCCTGTCTATGATTATCTCGCGCGGACGGGCGGAGATGAACCACTCTTTCGTGCTGATTTTTTTTAATAACCTGTCAGCGCCGTCGATGACGCTGGTGTGGGTGCCTGCTACCTTCCTGCCGCTGATATGCCCTTTTTTGTTGCCCAGTTTCATCGCATGGAACGGGTTTTGTACAGCGAAGCGATAATGCCGCCTGCGAGCAGGGCGATAGTTGCTACAAGCGAGCAGGTGGATGAAATGGCGAATATCTTATTCAGGAATATCTTGCTGCCGATGAATATCAGCACGAGGGAAAGCGAAAATTTCAGATACCTAAAGCGGTGGATGATAGAGGCAAGCGCAAAATAGAGCGCCCGCAGTCCAAGGACGGCGAATATATTGCTCGTGTACACCACGAAGGGATCGGTAGTGACCGCAAGTACTGCCGGAACGCTGTCAACGGCGAAAACCACATCCGCCAGTTCAATGAACGCCAGCGTAAGGAAGATCGGGGTTGCAACCCAGGCTGTGCCCTGCCTGATAAAGAATTTATTTCCGTGCAAGGTGTCGCTTACCGGAATAATGCGCTTGATCCACAGAAGCAGCTTGTCCTCTTCGATGGTTTTTTTGTTATCGTCCTTCAGAAACAGCATCCTTGCGCCAGTGATCATCAGGAAGCCGCCGAACAGGTAAAGGACAGGATGGAACAGGTTAATGAGCGTCACGCCGGAATAGATCATGATGCCGCGCAGCATTACGGCGCCCAGGATGCCCCAGAATAATACCCTGTGCTGGTAGGATTTGGGGATTTTGAAATGCTCGAACACCATCGCGATGACGAATATGTTGTCGAGCGACAGGCTTTTCTCGATGAAATACCCGGTGAAGAAGTCGCTGCCGTCCTTCTGCTCCTGGCCGAACAGGAGCGCTACGCCAAACATGACGGATATGAGAAAATAACCGAAGCTGAGCCAGAGGCTTTCCTTGACGCCTATCTCTTTGTCACCCCGGTGCAGGAGGCCAAGGTCGAAAATCAGCAGCGCCGTCACGGTGGTGAAGAAAATTATCCAGGATAAGAGCGAAGGATCCATTGTGGGTTCCGGATGAAAAAATAGGGTTGAGCATTTCCGGTTCAATCATACATGTTTTTCCGTCATTGCGAACGAACACCGTGAACGAAGCAATCCAGGACGTTGCTTATGGAAAATTCTGGATTGCTTCATCGGCCAACGGTCTCCCCGCAATGACGGAATGGTATATGTTCAAAACAGACGTGCTTTTTTGAGCAGTGTAACGGGTTTGCTTTTTTAGCACAAGCCCGGCGCTGTTGTCATTTTAATGCGCTTCGCCCCAATTATGGCCAGTGCTGGTGGAAACGGTAAGCGGGACGCTTAGCCGCGCCGCGCTTTCCATGATATGCGCAACTTTCCGGGCGACGGAATCCGCTTCGCCCGCTGGCGCTTCGATAACCAGCTCATCATGTACCTGCAGCAGCATCTTCGCGTTCGTGTACTGCAGCGCCCTTTCGACGCCGATCATGGCGCGCTTGATGATGTCGGCGGCGGTGCCTTGCAAGGGGGCGTTAATCGCGGCGCGTTCGGAGAAATTCCGCATGGAAGGATTCTTGTCGTTGATGCCGGGCAGGTGGCATTTGCGTCCGTAAAGCGTGGTGACAAACCCGTGCTCGCGCGCCGATTTCTTGGTGGAGTCCATATAGTCCTTGATGCCGGGATACTGCCTGAAATAGCTTTCGATGTAAGCGGCGGCTTCCGTGCGGCCGATACCGAGCCGGCTTGCAAGCCCGTGCGCGCTGATGCCGTAGATGATGCCGAAGTTGATCGTCTTCGCCTTGCGCCTCAGGTCCGCGTTTACTTCCGCGATCGGCACGTCGAACATCTGGCTCGCGGTGATGGCGTGGATGTCGGAGCCGTCTCTGAATGCCTGCTTCAGCGCGGCAATGTCCGCGATATGGGCAAGGAGGCGCAGCTCGATCTGGGAATAGTCGGCGGAAACCAGCCTGTTGCCTTTTCCGGCGACGAAGGCGTGGCGTATCTTGCGTCCTTCTTCGGTGCGTATGGGGATGTTCTGCAGGTTGGGATCGCTTGAAGAAAGCCTGCCGGTCGTGGTGGCTGCCATTGCGTAAGAAGTGTGCACGCGTCCGGTCTTAGGGTTGATTTCCTCGGCGAGCGCATCCGTATAGGTGCTGCGCAGTTTGGAAAGCTGCCGCCAGTCGAGAATCAGTCGCGCGATCTCATGACCGCCTTCGGCAAGATCTTCAAGCACCTCCGCGCCGGTGGTGTAACTGCCGGTCTTGCCTTTTTTCCCTCCGGCTATTCCCATTTCATCAAACAGCACTTCACCCAATTGCTTGGGCGAGCCGATGTTGAACGGATGCCCGGCGATCCTGTGGATTTTCTCCTCAAGCCGCATAATCCGGTTGCTGAAGTCGAGCGACAGCGCATTAAGTTCAGCGCGTTCAACCTGCACACCGCGTTCTTCCATCGCGACGATAACCGGGATGAGCGGGCGCTCGATGGTCTCATAAAGCGCCAGCATTTTCTGTGCGATGATTTCCGGCTTGAACGCCTGCCACAGGCGCAGCGTCACGTCCGCATCCTCAGCGGCATAGGCCAGCGCCTTTTCGAGCGCGACTTCGGCGAAGCTGATGCGCGATTTGCCGGTGCCTGTGACTTCATCATAGGCAATTGTTTTTATGCCGAGATATCTTTCCGCAAGCTCATCCATATTGTGATTATGCAGTCCGGCTCCCAGCAGGCAGGAAAGCAGCATGGTGTCTTCTACCGGGGTTATGTCGATGCCATATTTCCTAAGCACCAGCATGTCGTATTTAATATTATGGCCGATTTTCAGGATGCTTTTATCGGAAAGCAGTTGCGCAAGAAATTTTATGGCGTCGTTAAAGTTGATTTGTCCCTCCAGTCTTTTTTGATTTGCGCTGAGGCGCTTCGCGTCCTGGCGCCGCACAGGCTGCGTTCCCGCTTGGTCGCCAGCCCTCACTTCGCTCGTCCCTGTTACTTCTTCATCTGCAAAAAGGCTGCCTTGTGAGATGGCGCTTCCCTGAGTTACGTGGCCGAGCGGGACGTAACAGGCAGAACCCGCTTCCGTGGCAAGCGAAAATCCCACCAGTTCCGCCCGCATGGCATCGAGCGAAGTCGTCTCGGTGTCGAACGCCACGAACCCCTGCGCTTTTGCCTTTGCCAGCCACCGGCTGAGACTCTCCATATCCTGCACCAGTTCGTAATGCGCCTGCGCCACCGAATTCTGCGCTGCGGGTTGAATCGGTTTGATGCCGTGTTTTTCTTCTAATCTATGCACCAGCGATTTGAATTCCATGCTGCGCAGGAACGTAATCAGTTTCTCATTATCCGGTATCCTGAGCGCGAGATCATCAAGGGAATAGGGGAGAGGAACATCGTTCTTCAGGGCGATCAATTCATAGGACAGGCGAGCCTTGTCACTATTCTGCTCCAGCGTTTCACGCCGCTTCTGTTGCTTTACTTCACCGGTGCGCGTGAGCACGCCTTCGAGGTTTCCGAACTGGGTGATAAGTTCGGCAGCGGTCTTGGGGCCGATGCCCGGCACGCCCGGCACGTTGTCAGACGAGTCGCCAATGAGCGAGAGAACATCATGCACTTTCTCCGGCGGCACACCGAATTTTTCCATGACCTGATCGTGGCCGATGGTTTTTTGCTTCATGCCGTCAACCATCGAAACGCCGTCGCAGATAAGCTGCATCAGATCCTTGTCGGAAGACACGATGACCACCTCCATCCCCCGCTCGTGCGCAAGTCTTGTATAGGTAGCGATGATGTCATCCGCTTCGAAACCGGCGAGCTCAATGCAGGGCAGGTTAAGCGCATGCGTGGCCTCGCGCACCAGCGGGAACTGCGGGATCAGATCGTCCGGCGGCGGCGGGCGGTGCGCTTTGTATTCGGGATAGATGCGGTTGCGGAAAGTCTGCCTGCCTGCGTCAAAAATCACCGCCATGTAATCGGCTTGCGTGCCTTCGATAAGCTTCAGCATCATGTTGACGAAACCGTACACCGCGCCGGTCGGCGTGCCGTCGGAGCGGAGCAGCGGCGGCAGGGAATGATAGGCCCGGAAGATGAACCCGGAGCCGTCAATCAGGAGGAGTTTCTGGGGCATGGTATCTGTGAGTTATAGGAGAAATAACAATTGCTGTCATATCAGCGGATGTCTGGCGGAAATGCATCCCCTCCTTAATCTTCCCCCTTAAGGGGGAGGAAAGCCGCGAAGCGGCAGGAGAGGGTAATAGAGAATAACATGCTGGACAGCTCCATTTTCCTGTCAATTCCTTCGAACTTGGAAAAATGGGCTTCTGGTATGACAATGGACAAAAATGTGGGTGCATAATTAACAAGTAGTAGCTGGAGAGTTGTGCCTATTTTGATGTTCGGCTGTAATTGAAAGACTTTGATGATCCCGCAATCGCCGACTCCCCAATCTTGGAAAGCCATCACCAGAAAGCGATGATCGGAGCATGAATAACGTTCACACAAAACCGCGTATGTAAGGAGTTTTCTGCGTTGCGCAAACGCCAAGCGCCTGCAAAAACGACAATAAATTGAGTGGGGAATAAGTCAAGGAGATTATAGAGGCGGGAAATCAGTTAAAAACGGTAGTCTTCCATTAAGTAAAAAATGAGACTCTTAGTTACACAAAAATAAAAAGAACGGATTACAAGATAAACCCTGAATTTATCTTAATTTCAATGGAATATTAATCCTTTGGTAACTTGTTTATGCTACTATAAAACCACAAGAAGCGTTGGCGTAGGGTGCCGGGCGGAAAATAATCATTTTGCAAATCCCATATGAAAATATCAGCAGTGCAGGTTTTATGAATTTATCAGGAACCTTATTTTTTGGTTGCAGCGCGGCTGCAAATATGGATAAGTGAAAAGAAAAAATCCCATATATGGGATAAAAGTTCTGCCAGAACACTATTTATAGTTTAACGGGATATACTAATGAATATTGAAGGCAGAATGCGTGGCGTATACCCATAGAGAGCATATTACCCATACGGATCTTGCCCAGATCCTGATGCGCGCGCCTCCGGCGAAGCGAATGCGCCGCCTGCGCATCATATGGTTCCTGCTTGGCGCGATCGCCGGAGGCGCTGCCGCTTATGGCGTGGCCATGCATGAAGCCCGTGAATACAGCAAGCTCCACAGCCACGTAACCTTTGCGCAGCTGAGCAATAATCAGCAGGTGACAAAGATAGTGCCTTTTCCTCTTCCGGCTCCCGCTCCGGCGCAGGCAGCCGCTTTGCAATCCCTGCCCGTTGCTGCCGGGCCCAATCCCAAGCCTGCGTTTCCTGCAAGCATGAATGTGTCTGTGCGCAGGGGCGATACGCTGATGTCGGTACTCACCGACAGGGGCATTGCATATGCCGAAGCGTATAACATCGTCCACAGCATGCGGAAGGTATACAATCCGAAAAACCTCGGGGTAGGCCAGTCGGTAGAACTGCATCTGGATAAAAGCAAGTATGACAGCGGCAAACTGAGCGTTACCGGCATGTCCATCGCCGTGTCGCCGCTTCGCACTATTGCGCTTTCGCGCGCGGCGGATAATTCATTTTCCATCCGTGAAGTGAAAACTTCGGTGTTCAAGAGCCTTGCGCGCGGCGGGGGAATGATTACCAGCAGCCTCTACCAGACCGGTGTGGATTCCGGCGTGCCGCCGCAGATGCTTAATGATGTCGTCAACGCTTTCAGCTATGACGTGGACTTCCAGCGCGACATCCATGAGGGAGACATACTGGACGTAATATATGAGCGCATGCACACCGAGAAGGGGGTGACCACGGGCTACGGCAAGGTGATCTATGCGGCGCTTACGCTGGACGGCGAAACGCATGCGATCTATTATCACACATCGCCGGACGGCTATTCCGGATTTTACAATGCGAAGGGTGAATCGGTGAAGAAGGCATTGCTTCGCACCCCGATAAACGGTTCGCACATCACTTCGGGCTTCGGCATGCGCATGCATCCGTTGCTGGGCTATTCGAAGATGCACAAGGGCATTGATTTCGGCGCGGTAACCGGCACCCCGATCTACGCTGCGGGTGACGGGGTTATTAAAGATGCGGGGCGCAGAGGCGGCTATGGCAATTATGTGCGCATAAAACATAACAATAATTATGAGACGGCTTACGGGCACGCAAGCCGCATCGCGCGCGGCATCCGGCCTGGAGTGCATGTAAGGCAGGGGCAGGTGATTGCGTATGTCGGCAGCACCGGCATGTCCACCGGCCCGCATCTGCATTATGAAATTCTGGTAGGGGGCAGGCAGGTGAATCCATCGGGCGTGAGATTCCGCACGGGACAAACGTTGCAGGGCAGGGAATCCGCACAATTCAGGCAGCAGCTAAAACAGGTGCAGGTTGCGCTTTCCACTCTGCCGAAAAACACCGTGGTCGCTTCCATAAAATAGTATAACTCATTGAGAAATAGTGAAGTCAGGAAGTTGGGAAATCCCTATTTTCCAGATTTCTGTATTCTATTGTATGATGTTATTACAACCTATTGTGATTATTTAATAAATACAAATAATCTAAAATATTTCCTAAATTCTTCCCGTCTTTAATCTTTCTTTACCATTTTATTTTATACTGGTTTCAGTAGCTGGTTAAAAAGGGCTATTCGCGTGCCAAAATATTAAAGTAAGAAACATGTTCTTTAACAGACAACAAGGTGTGAAAAATACGGACGACGGACAATATGAGCCGTATCGCAATATTTTTTCACCCGTCCGCGAAAATCATGCTACACACAATCAGACCCAGGATGAAATGCAGGACGGTACCGTGAGCGATTACCAGGCGAACCCCTCTGTTCATAACAAAGAATATGATTACCCGCCGCATTTCATAGAATCTCTCGAACAGTCCATCCTCCACGCGAAGACGGATAAAAGGCCCGGAGCGCTGCTCATCGTATCCATCAATAATCTTGCGATGATTATCGGCACATACGGGCATAACGATGCGGAAAGGGTCATGTATCATCTGTGCGAAGCTATCGCCGGCAAGATTGGCGAAAACAGCATCGT
Source organism: uncultured Rickettsiales bacterium (assembly GCA_964454545.1). GTDB lineage: Bacteria > Pseudomonadota > Alphaproteobacteria > Rickettsiales > JABCZZ01 > JABCZZ01. The sequence continues at coordinate 13,458 of CAYVTI010000017.1, read as the reverse complement.
CGAACGCATCAACCGCGACCAGATAGGCATCATTATCTTTTCCTGCGACAGAAGCGGGATGGATACTTATGCCACCAATATTCATAACCTTGTACAGGATTACGGCACCATGTCAGCCATCGGCTCGCTGCACGTCACCTGTTCCATCGGCGCGGTCGGCTTCCCTGCGGGAGCGGAAAACGCAACGGAGGCGGTGGACAAGGCCTATATCGCGCTGCGCGGCACGTATGGCAACGCCTATTGCACCTATGACGACACGCATGATGAGAATATGCAGTTCCGCCAGCAGATGGGACTTGCCAATTACCTGCGCCGCGCTATTTCCGACAACCGCCTGCGTCTCGCCTACCAGCCGGTGATTGACGCGAAGAACGGCAGCGTGTCCCACTACGAAGCGCTGCTGCGCGTCATCAGCAAGGAAGGCAAAATCAGCTCCGCAGGATCGCTTATCCCGGTGGCTGAGCGCATGGGGCTTATCGATATGATCGACCAGATGGTGTTCGACATGGTGGTCAAGGAACTCTCGATGGCTCCCAACGTGACGCTTGCATTCAACGTCTCCAACATGACGACCAACAATCATCAGTGGCTTAAATACGCTTCCAACGTGCTGCATGATCATCCCGATATCGCGCGGCGCATCATAGTGGAAATCACCGAAACCGCCGCCCAGCACGATCTGCGCAGCACGGCTTATTTCGTCTCCTCGCTCCAGGCGCAGGGGTGCAAGGTCGCGCTGGACGATTTCGGATCGGGTTACACCTCTTTTCGCCAATTGAAGGCGCTCGATGTCGACATGGTGAAAATCGACGGCGCGTTCGTGAAGGACATCACCGAAAGCACCGACAGTCGCTTTTTCGTAAAAACCCTGCTTGATTTTACCCATGCGTTCGGCCTCATATCGGTTGCCGAATATATCGAGCGGGGCGACACCGCCAAGATGCTTATGGAAATGGGCATCGACTACATGCAGGGCTATTACTTTGGCAAGCCGGAGAACTACCGCTCCTGGATCAAGGACGGCGAATATAAGAAGGATTAGCTGGTGATTGGTGGAAAAGCGCTGCAGAAACCAAAGCTGTTAACATAGATTTTGACGGTACGCTTGCGGATACGGATGCTTATTCGGCAGAAGTATACCGTGATACTATAGTGGAGCTTCATAATGCCGGAAAATCGTCCGTTGCGCCCGAAAATTTTAATTTTGATAGAGATGCAAAGTTCCTTACAGAAGAAGAACTCATGCGGAAGATTGTCAAAGACCCAAAAGACGCCACATATGCTTTGAGCATGGCCAATGACATCAGCCGGAACAAATGGAAGTCATTTACTCCCAGATCCAAGCCAGGTGCAGAAGAGTTTCTGACGATCGCACAGAAAAATAATATACCGTTTGTTATCATCTCTAATGGAATTAAAGAACGTGTGCCGGGAATGTTTTATAAGACATTCAATAATAAGTTTCCTGATACGAAGATATATTGCGATGCCGGAAAACCCGATCCGACTATTATACGCCAGATACTAGCTGATAATAATACATTGGCAAGTGAGGCTCTCGTAGTGGGAGACAGGTTTAGAACGGATATAAAAGCTGCGATTTCCGCAGGTGTGCCTTCTGTACTGGTTGATAAGCATGAACATACCCTTGTCAGGCAGTTTATGAAGTCGGAAATCGAGGGGGGCGGAGTTGCGTTCCTAGGATATTATGTGTGGATGGGCTTCCACAATTAACAAAAATGATAGCGGCTTCGAGTAGAAAAGAAAGATATTGATTGCCACCGCGAGGAGGCGAAGCCGATGTGGCGATCCAGTTTTTAAAGAGGCTGTTCTGAATTGCCACGCGCTACTGCGCAGCACCCGCAATGACAAAATTTGCCAGATGGTAAACGTGACAGTCTGAATTGACCATACCCTGTCAACCTGCTAACCTATTCAGCGAAGCCGGAATAGTAACTGGCTTTGGGGCTTCAAAACCTCCACAAAGCGGTGCGCGTCAACCGAAATGATGCTCCCTTGCCTAGGCTGGGGAGTGCTGTCGTATGTCCAAGCTGAAAAGCCAAAGGACAGCACGATCGACTTTGTGCGATTTTTGAATCCCCAGTCACCAGCAATCACGCTGGTGACTTACTTTAAGAGGGGATTTACATGACGTCCAACCGATTTGAAAGAAGATACCCGGCGGACATACTCAACCTGGAAAAGGCGCTGCATCTTATCCAGATTTCAAGGAAGGTCGTAGAACGCTACAGGCAGGATATGGTCTATCAGCCGCAACCGGAAGATTTTTCCATCCTTACCGACATCATTATGGATGCGCATGACGTATCCGCTCTGGCGGCGGAGCTGGAGACAATCCTGCGAAAACGCACATAGGCATCATGAGAAAAGATTGTCTTAAGATTCCTGCTTGCGCAGGAATGACAAATTATTCTTCTACCGGCTTTGAAAATCCCTCCGCAAATTCCATAAACTGTTTTTCCTCTATCGCCTTGCGAATCTTGCTCATCAGGTTCTGGTAATAATGGATGTTATGCCACGTGAGCAGTATCGGCCCGAGCATTTCGTCAGCCTTGAACAGGTGGTGGATATAGGCGCGGGTGTATTTCGTGCAGCATTCGCATGAGCATGTTGTATCCACCGGGCTTGCATCCTCGGCATGACAAGCGTTCTTGATGTTGATTTCACCGTCGCCGACATATGCGCGGCCGAAGCGCCCGGAGCGGGTAGGGATGACGCAGTCGAACATGTCCACGCCACGCAATACCCCGCCTACGATGTCGGAAGGTTTGCCGACTCCCATCAGATAGCGCGGATGCGTCTGCGGCAATAAAGACACAGTGTAGTCGAGCACGGAAAACATGACGTCCTGCCCTTCGCCTACCGCGAGGCCGCCGATGGCGTATCCGTCGAAACCTATTTCCCTTAGCTTCGCAGCCGATTCTTCGCGTAAGTTTCTGTAGGTACTGCCTTGCACGATACCAAACAGGGCGTAACCATCAGATTTTTTAAACGCTTTTTTACATCTTTCCGCCCAGCGCATGGAAAGCCGCATGGACTCTGCCGCTTCTTTTTCCGTCGCCGGGTAAGGCGTGCATTCATCGAACGCCATGGTGATGTCGCTGTCCAGCAGATACTGAATTTCAATGGAGCGTTCCGGCGTCAGGTGGTGGGTACTGCCGTCGATATGCGACTGGAACGTCACTCCTTCTTCGGTGATTTTGCGCAGCTTCGCAAGCGACATCACCTGGAAACCGCCGGAATCGGTGAGAATGGGGCCGCTCCAGTTCATGAATTTGTGCAGGCCGCCCATTTTCGCGACCCGTTCCGCCCCCGGGCGGAGCATGAGGTGGTAAGTGTTGCCGAGGATAATATCCGCGCCCGTGGCGCGCACCGCTTCCGGCAGCATGCCCTTCACGGTTCCCGCGGTGCCTACCGGCATGAAGGCGGGGGTGCGGATGTCGCCATGCGCGGTGGTAATGATTCCGCTTCTTGCGTTATGATCCGTGTGGTTAATGGTGAAGTTGAATTCAGGCATGAGCTTTGCTGTCAACTTCCTCGGTTACTTTTACCATACTTGCTTCGAGTATTTCCTTCGTGACGGGTGAATGCAGTATGCCCACTTTGTAATATAATTTGCTGAAAGGTAAAGCGAGCATAAAGCGATCCCAACTTTTCATGCGGCGGTGGCGCGTGGCGCTATAGGCGGCATAAAGCACTGGCATCTGCGCCATTTCGGAGATGGTGATGATTCCCTGCTGCACCTGCATCGCAGGCCCGCGCGGGCCGTCGGGCGTGATAGAAACGTTGTCTCCAGCCTGCAGCGCCTTTACTGCTTTAATTGCCGCTGTGCCGCCGCCGCGGGTGGATGAGCCGCGTATGGTGCTGAAGCCGAAATTATGCATGGCGGATGAAATAACCTCCCCGTCCCGGTGGGTGGAAATGAGCACATGCATTTTTCGCCCCGGCGGGCACATCATCGGCATCATGAGCAGGCGCGCATGCCAGAACGCGAATATCGCGGGCAGTTTTCCTTCCATATAGGGCCTCGCTCCCTCTTCGATATCCGAAGTCCTGCGGCTGGTGTAGTAAACAAGGCGGATGTAACCCGCAACCAGCCAGCAGACAAGCTGACGGAAAACACTGGTTCTATAAAGGCGTTTAAACAGTTTCTTCATGGTATGATGAGTGGACGGTATTGACAAAATACCTGTTGAACTCTACAGTTACTTGGCCTTTTTGAAAAGGCGTTTCATCAGGGCTTTTGCCTTTTCCAGCTAGAAAACCGCGTAAATTCTTAGCGTTAACCTAGTCAGGTTTCCCCGTTTCATCTGTATACTATCAGGAGTTGCATAAATTCTGCTTCATGCTAGTATGTCACAGGAATTATATTAAAAAACGATCGTACCGTTATAAAATTTAAACAGAAGGATATATGTTATGTCACAACCCACCAAAAAGCCTTCGCCGTCAGCCGCACCGAAGGTAATCGCCAAAAACGCGCAATCAAACGCACAGTCGGCTGCGCATGTTACTTCAAAAGCGATGGAAAAGGCGGCAAGAACCGCGTTGTCCACTCTTGAGACAACGCATAACTCAACCAAGTCCGTTGTCAATATCGGCGCCGACACTATGAAGGAGCTATTTTCCAACGGCACTGAGGAAGTGCAGAAGACGCACGCCAAGGTGTTCGCCATCAGCCGCGAAGGTACGGAAACGGTTTCGCGCACGCTGGATGCGCTGACCCGCACGCTGAATGATCTGGTGGCGCTTAACCGCGAGAATGTGGATGTCGTGTTTGAAGTCAATAACATCATCAGCGACATTGCATGCACCGCCACCGCCGAGCTGGTAAAATATGCAAACGCTAATTTTGCCGATAATCTTGACGTCTGCAATGAAGCGTTCAGCTGCCGTAACCTGCATGATGTGCTGGAGCTCAACAATAAATGGGTGAGCGGCAACGTGAACAATTTCTTCAGCCAGGCCACCAAGTTTGCCGACATGATGTTCCAGTTTGCCAACGAGGCGTCCGAACCAGTCAACGAACATCTGCTTGAATCGGCCGAACGCCTCAGCAAGTCGCTGGCGGCCTGATTTACAAAGGAAGCCGGGAAGCCGAGAATACAAACAAGAAAATTCTCGACTTCTCAGTTCCCGTATTCCCGTTTTCTATATACTTACAGCCTGTCCAGCTGCATGCATTCCAGCAGTTCCTTGTCCAGGTTGAAATACTGCGCCCTGCTGATGAAACGTGGCCTTATGCCGCTGGAGAAGAATTTTCCGGTTAGCATGCCGTTCGCATCCATGCCGCCCAGCTGGTAGCCGGAAAGTGTCTGGGTGATGATGGTCTCGCCTTCCATGCCGATAATTTCCTCTATATGAGTGATGCGCCTGACACCGTCGCGCATGCGGGCGATCTGAACGATAAGATTGACGGCGCTTGCAATCTGCTGGCGCATCGCAAGCGTGGGAATCTGCACGCCGGACATGGCAATGAGGTTCTCGATGCGCGCGAGGCAGTCGCGCGGGCTATTGGAGTGGATGGTAGCCATGGAGCCGTCATGGCCGGTATTCATAGCGGAGAGCACGTCGATAACCTCGTCGCCGCGAATTTCGCCGAGGATAATACGGTCGGGACGCATGCGCAGGGCGTTACGCACCAGCTGCCGCTGGGTAATTTCGCCGACGCCTTCTATGTTGGCAGGCTTGGTTTCAAGGCGCAGTACGTGCGGCTGGTGCAGCATGAGTTCCGCCGCATCTTCAATCGTGATGACGCGCTCGCCGATGTCGATATGGCCGGAAAGCGCATTGAGCAGCGTGGTTTTGCCCGATCCGGTACCGCCGGAGACCATGATATTAAGACGGATGGCGCCGCATATTTCCAGGAACCGGCACATCTCCGCCGTCATGGAACCGAATTCCACATACTTGGTCAACGGCATCTTGTTCTTTTTGAATTTGCGGATCGATACCAGCGCGCCGTCAAGCGCAAGTGGCGGTATGATGGCGTTGAAGCGCGAGCCGTCAGCCATGCGCGCGTCCACCATCGGGCTGGTCTCATCCACGCGCCGTCCCACCGGCGTAACGATTTTCTGGATGGTCGAGAGCAGGTGCTTCTCGCTGGTGAACACAATGTCAGAAAGGAGAATCTTGCCGCTTTTTTCTATGTAAACCTGTTTGTGGGTGTTGATCATGATATCGGCGACATCCGGATCCGCCATCAGCAGCTCAAGCGGGCCGAGTCCCAGCACTTCATCAAGGATATCATTTTTAAGCAGCGCCCTTTGCGGCGAAGTGAGAGGAATATTGACCTGGTTGATAAGCGTGTCGGCTATTTCGCTTACGCGCGATTTGCGCACTTCCTTAGGTATTTTTTCCAGCGCTTCGAAATTTACCTGTTCGAGCATGTTCTCAATGGCGATTTCCTTGGCGCGCAGAAAATCCGGCGTCATCAGTTTTGTATCGGTGAACGATATGGTGGCGACATGCTGCAGAACCTGCATTTTCTTGAGCTCCGCCTGCAGGGGCGGCATCGCCGTGGCGATGTCTGGCGTAGCGAGGGCTGCATTCGTCTTGGAAATGACCGGCTGTTTTGGCGGATTCACGAGAGCCTTCGCCGCAGGCGGCGAAGCGGTAGCTGCAGAACCGGGCGTTTTTTTGCCGAACATGATACTTACCCTAAAAACTCGTGGAACTTTATTAGGTTGTATGGATATATACCATACTATAGCCATAATATTAAAATTTGGTAAATGAAATGAAATTATCAAGCCCTGCATGGCTTTCATGGCCTGAAACACAGGCGCTTATGCATGCTTTCGGTCCTGTGCCGGTGCGTTTTGTCGGTGGTGCGGTGCGCGATTCCATCATCGGAATCAAAGTAAACGACGTCGATCTGGCGACCCCGGTATTGCCTGAAAGTGTCATGGAACTGCTTTCCCGCGCCGGGATAAAAGTAGTTCCCACCGGGATTGATCACGGCACGGTGACGGCAGTCATAGGAAGACATAATTTTGAAATCACCACGCTAAGGAAGGATGTGTCCACCGACGGCAGGCGGGCGACGGTAGCTTATACAGATGACTGGAAAGAAGACGCCGCACGGCGCGATTTCACCATGAACGCGCTTTACTGCGATATGCAGGGCGAAATAACCGATTACTTCGGCGGCGTGGAGGATGCCAAAAACGGATATGTACGTTTCATCGGCGATCCGAATGAACGCATACGGGAAGACGCCCTGCGCATTCTGCGGTTTTTCCGGTTTCTTGCTTATTACGGAAAGCAGGAGGCGGGTGAGGCCGCGCTTGCCGCATGCGAATTGCTGGCCGGTACAATCGACAATCTTTCCGGCGAGCGCATACAGCAGGAGATGATGAAACTCCTGGCTTCCCCAAAGAGCGCTCCCGTCATTGCGCTTATGCAGGATCGCAACATGCTTTCGCATGTGATTCCAAAGACCGTCGCAACCGCGCCTCTTGGGAAGTTACCTTCCATATTGGACAGAGCGAGAAAACCGTTGGATCCGGTGCTGGCGCTTGCGCTATTGCTCCGCAGCGCAGGAGATGATGTTACTGCTATCATTGACGCGGTGGCAACGCGGTGGAAATTATCCAAGGCGCATTTCCGGCTGCTGAGCGATCTCTGCAGAAAAATCCTGTTTCTTGGCGAGGGTGAAAAGGAATGGAAGAAGCATATCCGCAATCTGGGCGATAACCTGTTTATAAAGCAGGCATTGCAGCTTATGGCGGAGGGCGCTGACATGGAAAGCGGGCTGCGGGCGATAAAACTGGCGGAAGAATGGCGGATCCCGGAATTTCCGGTCACCGGTGAGGATTTGATCGCGCATGGCCTGAAGCCCGGGAAAGAAATGGGGCAGATACTGAAACAGCTTGAGCAGGACTGGGAAGAAAAGGGATATGCGCTCACCAAGGGAGAATTAGTAAACTATATCAAAATGATAAATAAATAATAAAATTTCTCTTTCCCTCCTTGAAATCGGATAACCGTTTCCCCATATCATTTAGAAGAACAGGATAAATTCCTTATAAATAAGGGTTTTATTCGTGATGTTCTGCTTGTGAAATGCAATTAAATTAATGGAGGTTGTTATGGCCATGCGTACATTGCTTAATATCAGCAGGCCGTCCGTTCCCGTGGAAAAGGGCGGCAATCCCATCCTCACCTTCCAGGATGAGGTCAATAAACTTTTCAGCGATTTTTTCGGCGAGGTATCTGCTCCGGTATGGCAGCGTGCATCGCAGGAGGCGGTTGTGCTGACCCCCGCGATTGACGTCAGTGAGACGGATAAGGAATACCGTATCACTACGGAACTGCCGGGGCTGGACGTGGGAGACGTTCAGATTACTGCGGCGGACGGGTATGTGACTATCCGCGGTGAAAAGAAGGCCGAGAAGAAGGAAGAAAAGGAAGGTTATTTCCGTAGGGAGCGTACTTACGGGGCGTTCCAGCGCGTCATCGCGCTTCCGGATACGGCGGATCTCGAACACGCCGAAGCGAAAATGGATAAGGGTGTTCTGACTTTATCCATTGCCAAGAAAGCGGCTGCGCAGTCCAAAGAGCGCAGGATTGAAATCAAGAAGGCTGCGTAAGTCGGGCAAAGGGCCTGTGATTGGTCACAGGCCCTTTTTCATGACGATTGCATCCTCGGACGTTCCGTCAGCATTGCTGTAATAACCCTTGCGTTTTGCAAGGATGGCAAAGCCCGATTTTTCATATAAATTTATTGCCGGGATGTTTTTTTCCCTCACTTCAAGAAATACTTCCTCCACACCCAGTTCTCCCGCTGATTTCAGCATGGCGGAAAGTATCTGCGTTCCTATATGCTTTTTCTGATGTTCGGGCAGGACGGCAAGGGTAATGATTTCCGCCTCGTTGCCTATGATCCGGAGCACGCCGAACCCGGCCTTCCCTTTTGCCACAAACGCCAGGATGCCGCCGTTTGCAAACATGGCTGCAAATTCCCCTGCATTCCATCCCTTGCTGAAACAGCGGGTATGGATGGAGGCGAGCAGGGAATAATCGGGTTGGGTTGTTATATCTGTACCGGACGTCATCCAGCATTGATATACCTGAATAAATGTTATAAAAAGACCTATTATGGCCATAGAATCGAAAACGGTTGATAAAGAAGACGTTGAGCGTTTCTCGCGCATTGCGGAGGAATGGTGGGATGAGAACGGCAAGTTCCGGCCTTTACACCAGATGAACCCGCTGCGCCTGCAGTATATACGCGACGAAGCCTGCAGGCACTTCGGGCGCTCGCCTGATCAGATGAAATCGCTTTCAGGCATCAGCCTGCTTGATATCGGCTGTGGCGGCGGCCTGCTTTCCGAGCCGCTTGCGCGCCTTGGCGCCAGGGTAATGGGGGTTGACGCGTCGGAAAAGAATATCAAAGTCGCCTCCTTGCATGCGGAGAAGATGGGGCTTGAGATTGACTACCGTCCTGCGACGCCGGAGCTGCTCTGCAAAGAGGGCAGCCAATCCTATGACATTGTTCTCGCACTTGAGATTGTCGAGCACGTGGCGGACGTTCCCGCCTTCTTAAGCGCCTGCGCGACGCTCACCAGACCCGGAGGCGTCCTCTTCATGTCGACGCTCAACCGCACGCTCAAATCCTATGCGATGGCGATTGCAGGGGCTGAATATATCCTGCGGTGGCTGCCACGCGGCACGCATAACTGGAAGCAGTTCCTGAAGCCGTCCGAGCTCTGTTTGGGGCTGAGACAGGAAGGCATGAGCATACGCCATATGGCGGGCATGGTTTTTAATCCGCTGAATGGCGGCTGGAAGCTCAATGAGCGTGATCTGGATGTTAATTACCTTCTGACAGCAACCCGCTGAATTTTCTTTAACGGAGATATGTATGATAATACGGTCGCTTGTGATATCCGCTGCCCTGCTTTTCGTGGCCGCGCTGCCGGTGATGGCGGACGAGGAGGTGGAACTCCTGCGCAGGCAGGTGAAGGAGCTTGAGGCAAGGCTTGATACGCTGGAGAAAAAACAGGCGGCGGCTAATGCCGAAAACATGCAACCGGCGCGGCAGGCTGCGCCCGCTTCCGTTATGCCGCAGCCAGTGGTGAGTACGGACGTTGCCAGCCCGCCGGACACGAAACAGGCGAGCGTTGAGTACAAAGGCGGGAACGGGTTGACCATCACGTCCCCCGACCGTAATTTCCAGTTCCATTTCGGCGGTTATGTGCAAGCGGATGATCATGCCTTTGTCGGCACCAGCCCGCCTAACAATAACGATCAGTTCTTCATCCGCTCGGCGCGCCCGACATTCGAGGCGAAATTCTATAAGGATTTCAGCGCCCGCCTCATGCTTGATTACGGTAACGGCCAAACCACGCTTATTGATGCGTATGGCGGTTACCATCTTTCGGACATGCTGAATCTGCGGGGCGGCAAGTTCAAGGACCCGATAGGTATCGAACGCTGGCAGCAGGAGCAGAATATCCTGTTCGTCGAGCGCGGCATGACCACCAACCTAGTGCCTTACCGCGACAATGGCGTGGAAATATTCGGCGAATTTATCCCGCGTACGGTTGAATACCAGGCGGCGTTTACCAATGGCGCGCCCGATCAGGTGAACGCCACGGGCAATACCGATAATGGCCAGACTGTCACCGCACGCGTGTTCACGCATCCGTTTTACAATACCGATGCGCATGCGCTGAAGGGAATTGGGCTTGGCGTTGCCGGTTCCTATGGAAGCCGTAACGCGTCGATTGTGAATCCCAACCTGACGACCGGGTATGTCACCCCGGCGCAGTCCAAATTCTTCGTATATTCCGCTTCAGCCTTTGCCAATGGTGAGCAGTGGCGTCTGAACCCGCAGATGACCTATTATAACGGGCCGTTCAGCCTGATCGGGGAGTATGTCGTTGAGGATCAGGGCGTTACATCAGGCGGTGCGCATGCGAATCTGCAGGACGATGCATGGGAAGTGATTACGACCTACGTCCTGACCGGCGAGGATGCGAAATTCGACGGTGTGGTGCCAAGAAACAATTTTGACCCGGGACGTGACGAATGGGGCGCCTTCGAGCTGGCAGGGCGCATAAGCCAGCTGCATGTCGATAACGCGGCGTTTCCGGTATTTGCCAGCCTTTCTTCATCAGCCAGGGAGGCAACGGAAACTACGCTGGGCGGCACATGGTACATGAACCCGAATATTAAGCTTAACCTGAATTTCGCCCTGACAAGCTTTGAAGGCGGTGCGGCAGGCGGCGATCGCCCGATGGAAAAAGCGGTGTTGAGCAGGGCGCAGTTTAAGTTTTAGCGATTTTAATTCTTAAGGGGATGCTAAAGTTCCTCCGCGTATCCATGATAAGTGTACTCAACTCTAACCACTCGTTACTATTATCCAATCACTTCACGCTTGCCCACGTGATTGGCGGGGCCGACGATACCTTCGGTTTCCATGCGGTCGATGAGGCGCGCGGCGCGGTTATAACCCAGCTTCAGGGTGCGTTGCAGGTAGCTGGTGGATGCCTTGCGGTCGCGCATGACAATGGCCATAGCCTGGCGGTAGACATCACCGTCCTCGCCGTCCTCCTCACCGTCGCCGAAGAGATCGGCTTCCTCATCGGCGTCACGGGTGACATCCTCCACATAATTGGGCGCGCCCTGCGAACGCAGGTGCGAGACGATCTCCTCCACTTCCTTGTCGTTGATGAAGGGGCCGTGCACGCGGGTGATGCGCCCGCCGCCCGCCATGTAAAGCATGTCGCCGTGGCCGAGCAACTGCTCCGCGCCCTGATCGCCCAATATAGTGCGGCTGTCGATGCGCGAGGTCACCTGGAAGCTGATGCGGGTGGGGAAGTTCGCCTTGATGACGCCGGTGATGACGTCCACTGACGGACGCTGGGTCGCCATGATGATATGAATGCCTGCGGCGCGCGCCATCTGGGCGAGACGCTGGATGGAGGTTTCGATTTCCTTGCCTGCGACCAGCATGAGATCAGCCATCTCGTCCACCACCACCACGATGAAGGGCAGCGGATTCATATCGAGCGGCACTTCCTCGATAATCGGGCTGCCGGTATCGGGATCGAACCCGGTCTGCACCGAGCGCACGAGCTTTTCGTCCTTGGCTTTTGCTTCGTTGATGCGTTTGTTGTAGCTGTCGATGTTGCGCACGCCGAGACTGGACATCAGGCGGTAGCGGTTTTCCATTTCCTTGACTGTCCATTTGAGCGCAACGACCGCTTTGCCTGGTTCCGTTACAACGGGTGAGAGCAGGTGCGGGATATTGTCGTACACCGACAGCTCAAGCATCTTCGGGTCGATCATGATGAACTTGCACTGATCGGGCGTGAGACGATAAATGAGCGAGGCGATCATCGTGTTGATCGCAACCGATTTGCCCGAACCTGTGGTGCCCGCGACCAGGAGATGCGGCATGCGCGCAAGATCGACGATGATGGCTGTGCCCCCGATATCCTTGCCGAGCGCGATCGGCAGGCTGAAGGTAGTGCCCGCGAAGCCTTCATCTTCGAGAAGTTCGCGCAGGTACACCGTTTCGCGGGTCTGGTTTGGAAGCTCTATGCCTATCACGTTACGTCCCGGTATGGTGGAGATGCGGGTAGAAACGGCGCTCATCGAACGGGCGATGTCATCAGCAAGCGCAATGACCCGCGAGGATTTCGTGCCGGGCGAAGGTTCAAGCTCGTAAAGCGTGACTACCGGGCCGGGCCTGACTTTCACAATCTCGCCGTTGATGCCGAAGTCGTTCAGCACGGTTTCAAGCAGCCGCGCATTCTGCGACAGAGCGGCTTCATTAAGCTGCTGTTTCTTGGCTTTCTTGTTGGGCTCCGCAAGCAGCGTGAGCGAAGGCAGCTGGTACTTGCCTTTACGCGCAGGCAGATCAAGCGAAGACTGGGCGGAGCGCGGTTTCTGCTTGGGCGAAGCGATGAGGTTCTTTTTGGGCTTCCTTACGGGTTTTACTGCTTTTTCCTCTTCGTCTTCTTCCTCTTCTTCGCTTTCCTCTTCGTATATTTCCTCGTCATGATGCCTTATTCCCGCCAGCATCCGTTGCAGCCAGTTCGGCGCTTTTTCTTCTTCCTCCTCAACCAGTATTTCCTTATGATTCTGCACGCTTCCCAGAATAATGAGAGCAAACATCCTGAAACCGACCGCAATGCTCTTCCATGTCGCTTTCAGAAGCGCCTTCCATTCGCGCAGCGTCAGGCCGAGCGCAATGGGGGTGGTGACGAAAAGCGCCATGAGCGCGAAGGGGAGGTAGGCATAGCCGTAAAGATAATGTATGAACAACTGCCTTATTTTCAGACCGATGGCGCCGCCGAACCCGCTGTCCCATGAAACCGGGCCTTCGAGGAAGGCGCAGACTGCGGAAAGCAATATAAGGCTCACGAAAAACAGGGAAATACGTATACCTACAAGAGAGGGAAGTTTCTTGCTGGTAACCAG